>JBKHKD010000027.1:0-39177 GCA_046537785.1 Actinomycetota bacterium | reverse complement strand
TAACTAGTCCTCAAGTAATCCCGAGAGATATAACTACCTCTCGTCGACATCGACAAGCCCTCGAGGCGGACCCACGGTTCTGGGTGCCTGCCTATCTGGGGCCATCGGGGTGGTTGGGCCTGGACCTGGAGCCAGACTCCGACTTTGATTAGGTGGGCGAGTTGTTGGAGGAGTCGTTTCGGGCGACGGCACCCAAGCGTCTGGTGGCCCGGCTCGATGAACCGGATCGTCGGGATCCGTAGCACAATCCCATCGTGACCGACCTGACCCAAGAACAACGTCTCAGACGCCGATGTCATTCTGGTTGACCAGACGGACATCAAGGGGGTCGAGGCGGAGCAACCCGGCCACTTACACCGGGATGCTCGACTCGATTCGGAGCGCTTTCGCCAAGGCGAACGACGTTAAGCCAGTCTCTTCAGTCCCAACTCCGACGGAGCTTGCTCGAACTGCAGCTTCGCCGGTGTCATCTACACCGAGCTGGGTTTCATGGACACGGTCTCCACGCCGTGTGAGGTGTGCGAGGGAAAGCGGTTCCAGGCAGAGATTCTCCAATACGAATTAGGTGGCGAGAACATCAGCGACGTGTTCGAGATGTCCGTCAGCGAAGCCGAGCAGTTCTTCGCCGATGGCGAGTCGAAGGTTCCCAAGGCGCATGCGATCCTGGAACGGATGTCCGCTGTCGGATTGGGCTATCTGATCGTCGGACAGCCGTTGACCACGCTCTCGGGAGGGGAGCCACAGAGGCTCAAGCTGGCGATCCATATGGCGGACAAGGGCGGGATCTACGTCCTCGACGAGCCCACCGTCGGCCTTCATCTCGCTGACGTCGACAACCTGCTCGAGCTGCTCGATCGCCTGGTCGACTCCGGGAAGTCGGGGATCGTCATCGAGCACAACCAGGCTGTGATGGCTCACGCCGATTGGATCGTCGACCTCGGACCGGGTGCTGGCCACGACGGCGATCAGGTGGTGTTCGAGGGCACTCCCCGCCGAACTTGTGGCCGACGGCTCCACCCTCACCGGTCAGCACCTCGCGCCTTTGTTGAAGGAAAGTAGCCAAACCCAGGGTTGTAGACACCGCTCAGCGAAGTCTGTGGCCCGAGGAGTGGACACGACCCGATGACCATGTTTGGACGACTGTTATGGTCGGAGACTTAGACGCAGGGCGATCGAAGCTTGCCCTCGTTGCGCAACGAAGCTCAAGGCGCCGCGCCTCATATCGCCGAGGTCGAGTCGCTGGGAGAAAGGGAGGAAGACCGTGACTGACCGAATTCTCGTCCGCGGAGGGATCGTGCTGACTCAAGACCCTGACCTCGGCGAGATCTCCGACGCCGACGTGTTGATCGAGGGCGACGAGATCTCGGCAATCGGCAAGGATTTGTCGGCCGACGGCGCACGGGTGGTGGATGCCAGCGGGGACATTGTCATCCCGGGATTCGTCGACACCCACAGGCACACATGGGAGACGAACATCCGAACCTGCGCTCCCGACTTCGCCCTCATCACCTACTTCAGCGCCATCCTCGACAAGTTCGCCCCTCACTATCGGCCGGAGGACGTCCACTCGGCGACACAGTGGGGAGCCCTCGAGTGCATCAACGCAGGTATCACGACACTCGTCGACTGGGCGCACATCATGAACACCCCCGACCATGCCGACGCCTCGGTGAACGCTCTCCAGGAGACCGGGATCAGGTCGGTGTTCGCCTACGGCTTTCCGAACACTTCGCTGGTGGACTGGTGGTTCGGGCCTGATTACACCGGCAGCGTGCTCACCTGCGATGGTGACGACGCCCGTCGTCTTCGTTCGGAGTATTTCAGCTCCGATGGGGTCCGGGTCACCATGGCCCTGGCGACCAGGGGCCCCGGGTTCTGCAAGCCTGAAGTCGTCCGCCAGGAATGGGAGCTCGCTAAGGAGCTCGGCGTGAACATCACGGTGCACGTGGGCATGGACCGCTTCGGCTACACGAAGGGCCAGGTCACCGCCCTGCGTGACATGGATCTGCTCTATCCGGGGACCACCTATGTCCACGCCTCGCATCTGACCGACGAGGAGTGGGAGCTGGTCCGAGACTCCGGGGGGAATGTCAGCTTCGCCCCACAGATCGAGGTCCAGATGGGTCACGGGTGGGCGCCTGCGGTAATCGCCCGCGAGTACGACATCCCCATCGGGCTCTCCTCCGATGTCGCTACCACCGCACCGGCCGACCAGTTCACCCAGATGCACGCGATCTTCGGGACCGAGCGGGGGCGGAAGCATCAGGAGGCATGGGACCACGACCTGGACGGTCAGGAACCGTCGCCCGGGCTGATCAGCTCTCGCGACGTCCTCTCGTGGGCCACCATGGGCGGGGCCGAGGTTGCGGGGATAGCGGACCGTACCGGGTCTCTCACGCCCGGGAAGAAGGCGGACATCGTGATCCTCGACGGGTCGGCGGTGAACGTAGCCCCGATAATCGATCCGGTGGGTGCTGTGGTCGCCGCTGCGGACGTCTCGAATGTGAAGACTGTGATGGTCGACGGTGAGCTACTCAAGGAGGACTTCAAGCTGAAGGCTTCCCTCGACGCCCCGCGCCGGGCTGTGGAGGATTCCCGCGACTACCTCCTGGAGAAGTTCGGCGAGCCCGAGCCCGGCTGGCTGACGGCCGCCGGCTAGAACCTGCTAACCCGTTTCTGCGGCGACCGCTCGCAGGACGCGGGGGAGGAACCGGAGCGGCAGTGGTGGTTGCGCCACGTCGAAAGTCCCCGCCGGCATGATCGCGAGGTCGGGGCAGTGGAACATGCCCCACTATCGGTGGGATGGCGAAGAAGGGGGACATCCAGCGGGGGGTGCGTACCGGATCATCCCTAGTCCGTATTCCACCGGGAAGAAGACACGGTTGCCCATACCGTGGCCCCAGCCCGTCGACTCGCCCCGCAGCCCGGAGGTGATGTCGGCGGAAGGAGGTCGACCATCCTATCTGTCATGCTCAACGCCCCGCTCTCATACGTCGCTGCGCTTCCGATCGGAGAAGATTGTCCAGGCGGTCCGTGAGTGTATCCTCGGACGTTGCGATCGCTTTGTCCACAGCCCGAGTCTCCCAGTCTGTCCGAGTCGTCCCGAATCCGATCCGGCTCGTCAGGCGTGGTCGGAGAGTACTTCGGCGTGAACGTCGAGGTCCTGCGGCGAGTAGAGCACGAACCGGATCAACCTGACGGAGTCGAGGGTTGGTGCCTGGTCGATGACCGTGGTGAGAGCGACCCGGGCAGCCTCTTCCACCGGGTAGCCGAAGGCTCCCGTGCTCAACGCCGGAAACGCCACCGACGACAGCCCCTTCCGGTCAGCCAGCTCGAGGGCGCGGCGGTAGCAGCTCGCCAGCAGCTCCTTCGCTGGTTCGTCCCGGCCGTAGACCGGGCCGAGGCAATGGATCACATGCCGGTTGGGGAGTTGATGCGCTCCGGTGATGACGCACTCACCGGGATCGATCGGTGCCAGCGGACGGCATTCCTCGGCCAGACCCGGGCCCGCGGCCCGGTGGATGGCACCGGCCACGCCACCTCCGATCTGGAGCTGGGCGTTGGCGGCGTTGACCACTGCATCGATATCCGCCTGGTCGGCGATGTCGGCGGTGATTAACTCGATTGTGACGTCTCCGACTTCGTGAGTGACCATCCGATCCTCCGTGTTACTTAGTCGTAAGTCCAGTCCGGCCGTTTGTGCTCCTGGCGCTCATCGTAGGTGACGACTCCGTCGGCGATGTCGACGATCTTGGGTGTGGGGATGGTGCGGTCTGGAGCCACACACCCACCTTCCAGGTGGGCGGTGACATCTTCGGGGAATAGGCCGAGGATGCTGGAGATCAGCTTCTGCTCCTGAACCGGCAGGTAGCAGCGGTTCCCGTCGGCCACGATGCGAAGACGCTCTTCGATCAAGTCGAGCTCACGATCCGTTCCCGATCCGTCTCGCATGCTTTCGAGCGCTTCGGTTATGTCTCCGGTGCCGAGCTTGCACGGCAGGCATTGGCCGCACGACTCGATATACAGGAATCTGGAGAGAGTCGCCGCCACCTCGACCATGCAGGCCGAGTCGTCGTAGACGATGAAGCCTCCTGCCCCCAGTCCCGAGCGGGCATCCTTCATGTCTTCGTAGGTGAGGGGCGTGTCCACCGAGTCGGCCGTTAGCACCTCATTGGCCACGCCCGGGACGGTGGCCTTGAGCTTCTGTCCCTGACGGACTCCGCCGGCCAGGTCGATGAGCTCCAGGAGTGTTGTTCCCATCGCCACTTCGAAGACACCGGGTCGGACGACATCACCGATCACCGTGCACACCAACGTCCCCGGTGACTCCTCGGTGCCCAACATGCGGAACTCGGTGGCATCGTGGGACAGAATCCATGCCGCCTGGGCCAAAGTCTCGGCGTTGTTGACCAGCGTCGGATTGGCTATGTGCTCTCCGGTGTGGCCGGCTTCGGTCTCGTGAGCCTGCCAGCCCAGTTGGGGAGCGGTGGCGTAGAGCCCATGGAGGTAGGGCGGAAGCCAACGGGGAAGGGGATCGTTGCCTTCGATCACCTCGAGCATGGCCTTCTCCTCGCCGAACAGGTACTCCTCGGGTCCGGTGACGATGGTGACCGGGAGCCCGTCCAGCCATCCCGCCTCCTCACAGTCGCGGACTGCCTCGGTGAGGCGCTCGACTTCGGTGCGGAATGACTCCTTCACCGCGATGAATGCCTCGATGGCACCGACGGTCCGGGCGGCCACAATCAGCCCTTCGATCACCTGGTAGGGGTTGGCGCGGATCAAGGCCCGGTCCTTAAAGGTCCCCGGCTCGCCCTCGGCGGCGTTGCACACGACGTAGCGGTGCTGGCCACCACCCGTGAGGATGGAGCGCCACTTGGTGCCGGTGGGGAACCCGGCGCCTCCCCGGCCTCGGAGCCCGGCCCTGGTCAGTTCCTCGATAATCTCCTCATCGGTGGAGTCATCGAGGCTCTTCAGCGCACGACCACCTCCGCTTTGGACGTAGTCAGGCAGGGTTCGAATCGGCTGTTCGGGAAGTACGCGCTCGTTAGTCACGATGCTTCAGTCTCATCGTCGGAAGGCTGGCAGAAAACCTGGTTTGAATGCAGCACGCCGCTGCGCAGGGGTGAGGCTGGTGTCTGATCGACGGTGGGCGGCGGCTGTCTGGCTGACGGGCGGTGGAAGCCTCGCTCCATCACACGGTCCGGGAGAACATGCCGGTCTTGGGGCGGCGCCGGCTGTGGGTGTCGAAGACCAAAGCGATCCTACGAAGAAACAGCTGCCCCAATTCGGTGGCCTCGATCCGTGTTCCGTCGATTGTGGCCAGTCCCTCACCGACCAATGGCTCCAGCCGATCGAGCTCCTCTGCGAACCGGTTGGCGCCGTTCTCGCCGAGGTCGACCGCACCGTTGCACATGATCTCGGTGATGACCCGGCGGCGGCGGAGGTCGTCTTGGTCGAGGACGTATCCCCGCTCGATCGGCAGCTCACCGGAATCGACCATCTGGTAGTAGGAGGCAAGTCGACGATGCCCCTGAGCGTATAGGCCGGAGACGTCGGAGATTCCCGACGTTCCGAGCGCCACAACCTCCGTTCCACTGCGGGTGGTGTAGCCCATGAAGTTGCGGGTGAGGGTGCCGCTGTCGAGGGCCGTGATGAGCTCGTCGTCGGGGAGCGCGAAATGGTCGATGCCCACCTGCCGGTAGCCAGCGCCGGTGAGCGACGTCACGACCTGGGCGAGGAGGGCGAACTTGGCTGTGGTGTCGGGAAGGAGGTCGGTGTCAATGCGTCGCTGGTGGGGTCGCATCCAGGGGACATGAGCATAGGAGTAGACGGCCAGCCGGTCTGGGCTGAGATCGATGACCGTATCCAGAGCGCGGCCCAGCGAAGCCTCATCCTGGCCCGGCAGCCCGTAGACCAGGTCGAAGTTGATCGAGGAGAATCCAAGCCGACGTGCCTGCCGGTACAGGGATATGGTTTGCTCTTGAGTCTGATTCCTCCCGATCATTGCCTGGACGTCGGGATCGAGGTCCTGCACCCCGAGCGAAAGGCGGTTGAATCCAGAGTCGGCCAGCATCTCCAGGTGGGCGGCGGTGGTGACCCGGGGGTCGACCTCGACGGCGAGTTCTGCGTCCTCGGCCAGGTCGAAACGGGATGTCAGCTCGCGGTGGATCCACGCCAAAGTGGCGGGGGAGTGGTGAGTCGGAGTGCCTCCACCCCAGTGATATTGAACGACTGGACGGCCACCACCCAGCACATCAGCCACCAGCTCCGCCTCGGCAACCAGCCGTCGCAGATACGCCTCCACCAGCTCCGGTCGCGAGCTGACAACGACATGACACGCACAAAACGAGCAACGTGCGGCGCAGAAGGGGAGGTGGACGTAGAGGGCGAGAGGCTCGGTCGATCGACTCGCCGCCTTGATCAAGGCGGCCCGATATCGCTCGGGACCGACCTGTCCGTTGAACTCCGCCGCCGTTGGGTAGGACGTGTAGCGGGGACCGGGCCGATCGTGACGGGCCAGCAGGTCGACATCGACCACCAGAGACTCTGGACGAATCACACCAGCGAACGTATTAGGGACTCGATCCGACAGCGAGTCGAAGATGACCAACCAAGCCAGCCCCGCTGATTCATGAGGGCCTGCGGGTTTCTAGTTTTCGTCCGAGGATCGCCGGTTTTGCCACCACCAGAGATGTCAGGCCCACGCCCACGACCCACAGAGCCGCTCCACCGACGGCGGCAACCCACATCCCGGCGACAAACAGGCCAGCCGAAGCCATGGCCAGGCCGGCCACCATCACCCCGAGCGTGAGGTGGTGGACGTCGAAAAGATGGATCGGCGGTCTTTCCGTCAGCACAGCGACGAGACTGGTGGAGACGAAGCCGACCAACAAGACGTGGAGATAGAAGACGACTCCCTGCCGGCCTGCCCAGCTCAGGGCCGGTGTTCCTGCAATGGACACGGCAGCTGTGGCCGTGGCCGCCATTGCGAACCAAACCGAGACCATCCTCCACGACCGTCCTGACGGCCCGAACGGGGCTGCCTGCCAGAGTGCTCTCACCCAGAGCCACGTCGGGTAGAGCAGGACGAGACCGGCAAGTCTGCCAGCGGGCCCCAGCCAGGTGACCTCCGGGCCATCCACCACACCCAGCGGGAAGGTGAGGATCGCCAGCGGCATCCACCAGGACAGCGCTCTTCGCACCACCCGGTCATCGAGAGCAAGGCCCAATCGATCACTGTTGAGCGTCATTAGCCCGATCATGCCTAACACCAGGAACCAGGCGAATCCGAGCAGGAATCCGTGGATGGCGAGGGTCTCGCTCAGCGGGGTACCGGCTCCGGTGGCTTGCAGGACGCCGAGGACCCATACCCCGAAGCTCGACGCCACCAGATAGGCGAACGCCGTTCTCAGAAAGCTGAAACCGACCCCCTTGGCCTCTCTCGCTTCCCGCCACCAGAGCCAGGTAGCCAGGTACCACGCCAACATGACCACCGTCGACATGGCGATGGTCACCGGGTGGTAGCCAAGGGCGAGAAAGCCGACGAAGATCGCTGGAGTCGACAGCGCGAGGAAGATCATGGTCCTGGAGAGAGCCGCACGGTGAGTTCCGAGGGCGCGTGTCGCCATGATTAGCACGCCAAGCCCCGCCCAGCCGAAGTAGAGGGTGTGGGAATGGGCGTGCAGAGTGTGGTCGAACGGCACGCCTGTGCGCCAGCCCAGCAGATCGAGACGCATGACCACTCCCAGGCCAGTGGCGATGACATAGGACAGTCCCACCACGACGATCAGACCATGCCATCCCCAAGTCGGATGCCGTTGGGCTTCCTGCGCATGTAGGTGGCGCGTGCCTACTGGCGATGCTGTCTCCCGGCTCACCCGGTCCTGGACAGGCTCGCCACACAGACCGATGGCGCCACGAACGGAACGAGGTCGTCGACCCTCATCGACTCGCCAAGTTCCTCCGTCATGCCTCTGAGCATCCCGAGATGCACCGAGCACACGACATCGGTGCGACTGCGGGCCACGTCCCGGAAGGGGCAGTCGTGGAGCCTGATGACAAACCTGTCGTCTTCTCCCTCCTCCTCGGGGGCGAAGCCCATCTCGGCGAGCGCGGTGACGATCTGGTTGAGCACCTGGTCGGAATCGGGCAGATCGAACGGCTCCGGCTTGGTCACTATGTAGCGGCCCCAAGCCCTTCCGGCCTCCTCGGCGGCGGCCGCAGGATTGTCGAGGTGGGCGTGCATGTAGCCGGCGAGCACCTCAGCGAGGAATCGGTATCCCTCCGATCCGGGCGAGCGGGTGCCCCTGTCGGCCGCCTCGAAGAGCACCCTGGGTCTTCCCGGCTTGTCACGGTTCTCGTTGGTGCGGGTGACCAGGCCGGCGCGGTGCAACATGTCGAGGTGGTCCCGAACGGTGTTGGGATGGAGGTCGACTTCTGCGGCCATGGCCCGGACGTCCTGGGGCCTGTCGGCGCGATCGAGGAAGCGCAACAGGTCGCGCCGCGTCGGGTCGGCCAGGGCACGGAATCGCAGATCACGTTCGTTGTCCGGGGCACTGGCCCGGCGGAATTCGGTCATGGTTATTCGCGATCCCAGCATAAAAACGGTGGTCACCGGGTAAAAGGGACTTTCGACCCTATTTTCGAGGGGCGGAGGCCGGTTGATTGGCCATCGATGGCTGATGACTCCATTGCCAGGTCTGTCTCATGGCCGAGGTAACTAGAAGGACATTCATCAAGGTCGCCGGCGGGGCCGGTCTGGCCGCCTTGTCCGGGATTCTCGACCTCGACCTGCTGGCACTCGAGGCCTATCCGGGCATAGAGAACCCTCTTCTCACCTATCCGAACCGGGGCTGGGAGTCCATATACCGCGATCAGTACGGATACGACGACAGCTTCACTGTCATCTGTGCTCCCAACGACACCCACATGTGCCGGCTCCGCGCCTTCACCCGCAATGGTGTGGTAACCCGGCTCGAGCAGAACTACGACGGTGCAAACTACGGCGATCCCGACGGCAACACGTCGACCGCCCACTGGAATCCGAGAGGCTGTCTGAAGGGCTACACGCTGCACAGGCGGGTCTATGGCCCCTACCGGCTCCGGGCGCCGATGATCCGGAAAGGCTGGAAAGAGTGGGCCGACGACGGTTTTCCCTCTCTCTCCGACGACCCCGCCCTGCGGACCCGTTACCGGTTCGACGACCGCGGCAACGACACTTTCGTCAGGTTGACCTGGGACGAGGCCGATGACTACGCCGCCCGTGGCCTCGAGGCGATCGCAGAGACCTATTCCGGCGCGGATGGCCGTAGGAGGCTCGTAGAGGAGGACGGCTACGAACCGGAGATGCTCGAGTTCTGGGAGGAGTCGGGCGTGCGCACCATGAAGTTCGGGTCCTCGCTCCCGGTTCACGGAGTGGCCGGGAAGTTCGGGTTGTTCCGCTTCGCCAACATGCTGGCCCTCCTCGACGCACGGGTGCGTGACGTCGGTCCCGAAGATGCCAAAGGCGCCCGGGATTGGTCGGAGTACACCTGGCGCGGTGACCAGGCCCCGGGGTTCCCTTTCGTCCACGGGCTCCAGACGAGCGAGGTCGACTTCAACGACCTGCGCAACAGCCGACTCCACATCCAGGTAGGCAAGAACCTGGTCGAGAACAAGATGCCCGAGAGCCACTTCTTCAACGAGCTCATGGAGCGTGGCGGCAAGATCGTCTCCATCGTCCCCGAATATGGGCCGCAGTCCTCCAAGTCGGACTACTGGATACCGGTCCGCGCCGGGCTCTCCGACACAGCCATCTTCCTCTACCTCGCCAAGGAGCTGATCGACCAGGGGCTCTACGACACCGACTTCCTCAAGCGCTTCACCGACCTGCCGCTACTGATCCGTCTCGACACATTGACCAGGCTGCGCGCCGACGAGGTGTTCGAGAATCACCAGCCCCTTCTCGACCCGGAGGGGCCCAGCTTCACCACGCACGGCATGACTGCCGATCAGTACGAGACGATCGGCGATCGGGTGGTCAGGGACACCTCGGGCGCCTTCCGCGCCATCAGCCGGGAGGACGTGGGGGAACGTCTCCAGGAGAGGGGCATCGACCCCGAGATCGACTGGCGGGGCACCGTCACCCTGGCTGATGGGACGGAGGTCGAGGCGGCGACTGCGCTCGACCTCTACCGGGAGCATCTGGCCGACTACGACCTCGACACGGTGGCTGACATCACCGGCTCGCCTCCGAATCTGCTCGAACAGCTCCTCGAAGACGTGGCCACGATCAAGCCGATGGCCATCCACGTGGGAGAAGGGGTCAACCACTACTTTCACGCCACGCTCCACAACCGGGCCACCTACCTGGTGGCGATGCTCACCGGCCAGATCGGCCAATCGGGCGCCGGGGTCAGCACGTGGGCGGGCAACTACAAGGGAGGCATCTTCCACGGCGCCCCCTGGTTCGGTCCCGGAGTGGGCGGATACGTCAACGAGGACCCATTCCGCCCGCTTCTCGACGAGGACGCCACCTACGACTTCGAGAACACCCACCACTACATCCACGGCGAGGAAACCTCCTACTGGGGGTACGGCGACAAGCCACTGGTGGTCGACACACCGGGCGAAGGGCGCAAGGTTTTCACCGGCCGCACCCACATGCCCACCCCCACAAAGGTCCTCTGGTACAACAACGCCAACCTGATCAACCAGGCCAAGTGGGCCTACCACCTGGTCAAGAACACCAACCCCAAGGTCGACATGATCGTCGACCAGCAGATCGAGTGGACCGGCTCCGCCGAGTTCGCCGACTTGATCCTCCCTGCCAACAGCTGGCTCGAGTTCGAGACACTGGAGATGGGTGGATCGTGCTCCAACCCCTTCCTCCAGCTGTGGAAAGGCGGGATCCAGCCCCTGTATGACAGCCGGGACGACGTGGCCATCTTCGCCGGCGTCGCCCGGGCATTGAGCGGGACGACGGGCGAAGGCCGATTCGCCGACTATTTCAAGTTCGCCAACGAAGGGCGTCCCGAGGTCTATCTCGATCGGGTTCTGAAAGCGTCACTCACCACCGAGGGCTACACGGTCGACGACATCATGGCCGGTCGCTACGGGCAGCCGGGCGGAGCTCTCATGCAGTACCGGACCTACCCCCGTATCCCCTTCTGGGAACAGGTCCACGACAGTCTCCCCTTCTACACCGACACCGGGCGTCTCAACTCCTATTGCGACATCCCCGAAGCCATCGACTACGGCGAGAACCTGATAGTCCACCGGGAGGCGGTCGAGGCGACTCCGTATCTGCCCAACGTGATCGTCTCCACCAGTCCCTGGATCCGTCCCAATGACTACGGGATTGCCCTCGACGACGTGGATGCCGACCGCAGGCAGGTGCGCAACATCAAGATGTCCTGGCCCGAGGTGCGGCGGACAACCAACCCCCTATTCGACGAGGGCTACCGGTTCCTTTGCCTCACCCCTAAGTCCCGCCACTCGGTCCACTCGTCGTGGGCGGTGACCGACTGGCACTGGATCTGGAACTCCAACTTTGGCGATCCTCATCGGAGCGATACCCGGATGCCCGGTGTCAGCGACGCCCAGCTTCACATGAACCCCGCTGACGCCCGCAGCCTCGGGCTCGAAGCCGGCGACTGGGTGTGGATCGACGCCAACCCCGAGGATCGTCCCTATGTCGGAGCCAACCCGGACGATCCCTTCTACGAGGCCGCCAGGCTCATGGCCAGGGTGACCTACAACCCTTCCTATCCCTCTGGAGTCACCATGATCAAACACGCCTTCTACATGGCGACGCCGAGGACCATCGCGGCCCAGAAGAGCAGGGCCGACGGTCGGGCGCTCGCCGATACCGGGTATCAGTCGAGCTTTCGCCACGGCAGTCAGCAGTCGCTCACCCGGGGCTGGGCCCCGCCTATGCACCAGACCGACAGCCTCTTCCACAAACGGGCCGCAGCCATGGGATTCATCTTCGGTTTCGACGTCGACAACCACGCAATCAACACCGTTCCCAAGGAGACGGTGGTCAGGATCACCAAGGCCGAATCCGGAGGGATCGGCAGCGCCGAGACCTGGTCGGGGGCCAGGACGGGCAAGGGCCCTGACGGCGAGGACCGGTTCATGCAGAGATACCTCACCGGCCAGATCGTCACCATCAAAGGAGCAACGGGATGAAGGACCTGGAGTCTGGCGACCCGTTCGAGCTAGTCGGAGTGACCCGCCCCGACGGGGTGAGCGTCGACGCCGACCGGGAGACGGCGCGCTGTCTGATCGAGGAGTATGCCCTCACCGGCTTCGCGGCGAGTGAGATACGCGCCCTGTTCGCCTCACCTGCCTACACGATGCCTCATGCCATCTACCAGAGGAGAGGTGCCCAGTTCGTGTCCGGCCTCGTCACCGATGTGTTTGGAGACGCAGGATGACCACCGCATACAACTGGCAGCTAGGGCGGGAGATGGACTACCGCTTCGAAGGGGGAGGCGCCAAACGGCAGTTTGCCGCGGTGTTCAACATCAACCGCTGCATCGCCTGCCAGACCTGCACGATGGCATGCCGCTCCACCTGGACGTTCTCACCGGGTCAGGAGCTGATGTGGTGGAACAACGTAGAGACCAAGCCCTATGGCGGATATCCGCGCAACTGGGACGTGAAAACCCTGGAGCTGCTCGAGGAGGCCAACCCCGGAGGACAGGTGTGGGACACGGGAGGACAGACCGAGGACGCACCCTATGGGCGTTTTGAGGGACAGACGGTCTTCGAGGCCGCCGACCCCTCGGAGCGGGCGGTGGGATATCTGCCCAGCGACGACGAATGGAAAGGCCCCAACAACTACGAGGACCACGGCACCAAGTGGTCGTCCAAAGGTGCATCGCTGCCGGAGCACGAAGGCTGGTTCTTCTACCTGGCCAGGATCTGCAATCACTGCACCTACCCGGCCTGTCTCGCCGCTTGCCCCAGGAACGCGATCTACAAGCGTCCCGAGGACGGAATCGTGCTGATCGACCAGGAGCGGTGCCGGGGCTATCGCAAGTGTGTCGAAGCCTGTCCGTACAAGAAGGCGATGTACCGCCCGTCGACGGGGACCTCCGAGAAGTGCATCGGCTGCTATCCCCGTCAGGAGGGGAGCGACCCCATCACGGACGGCCATCCCATGGAGGCACGCTGCATGTCGGCCTGTGTCGGAAAGATCCGCATGCAGGGTCTGGTGGACGTCGAGCCGGACGGGACCTGGGCGGAGGACCCCGACCATCCCCTCTACTACCTGGTCCACGAGGAGCAGGTCGCTCTCCCTCTCTATCCTCAGTTCGGCACACAGCCCAACATCTACTACATCCCACCGCGCTGGGTTCCCCGTGACTATCTGCGTCAGATGTTCGGTCCAGGAGTCGATCGGGCGATCGAGCGCTACACCCGGCCCTCCCGCCGGCTGCTCGCCGTCCTCCAGTTGTTCCGTGCCTCCCAACAGGTCATCTTCTCCTTCGACGTCGAGGAAGGGGAGCGGGTCGGCGAGGTCGAGGTGGGAGGCGAGGCCTACGAGATATTCAACGACACCGCAGTGGGCTTCGACGAGGACGGTCACGAGATCGTCCGCATCTCGGTGCAGGAGCCCCTCCACGAACGCCCCCTGAAGATCAACTCGATATGACACTCACAACTTCTCCCCGCGACCTGACCCACACCACGGGCCGACTCACCATCTACTCCCTCCTGGCCGCCGGATTCGTCTTTCCGACCGAGGAACGTCTGGAGCGTCTCGAATCGGTCCTGATCCCGGCGTCGTGGGCGCTGGAGACGACCCCGGAGGTGGACGCGGCACTGGCCACGGTCCAAAGCTCGCTGGTCGGAGATGTCGATGCTCTGCGGGAACAGCACGTCCAGCTGTTCCCACCGATCGCCTCCCAGGACGCCCCCGGCTACGAGACCGGTTACCGCGGCGACGGGATCTTCCAACAGACCGCTCTCATCGCCGATATCGCCGGCTTCTATCGGGCCCACGGCCTCAGGGCCGGCGGGGAGGAGCGGGAGCGGCCCGACCACGTGGTCACCGAGCTCGAGTTCATGGCTGTCGTCGCCAGAAAAGAGGCCATGGCCATGCAGAGCGGAGACGCGGACAACGTATCCGTTTGCCGTGACACCTCTGCCGCGTTTCTCCGGGACCATCTCGGCTGTTGGGCCCCGGCATTCGGCTGGCGTGCCGCCGCGGTGTCTTCCAGCCCTTGGTACTCGGCCCTGGGAGAGCTGCTGGCCGTCTGGATCCCCGAGGACATGGTCAGCTTCGGGGTGGAACCGGTCGAGGTGGTCGAGCGTCCCCTTCCCCAGGAGCCGCCCGACGACGGGGCGTGTGGACCGTGTCCCGCACCGCCGGCAGGGATGGTGCCATGAGAGGGTTTGTCTCCAAGCTCCCTCTCTTTCTCGCACTGCTGCTGGTAGCGGCGTTTCTGCGGGTGACCGACGCCAACCCGGCGATAGCCCAGACCCAGTCGATCGGGGCATGGCAGGTCTCCGCAGAGCCGACTCTGGATGGTTCGGCGCCCGAGTGGCAGTCGATCCTGCCGGTTTTCCTTCCCACGACCTCCCAGCAAACGGCTCCGCCGATGGGAGGAGGGGACATCGAACGCATCGCGGTGAGGGCGGTGCATCACGACGACAACCTCTACGTCATGCTGGAGTGGTCGGACAGCACCCTCGACGAAGTCTCCGATAGGCACGAGGCATTCAGCGACGCCGCAGCCGTCCAGTTCCCGGCCGAGGCCGGCAGCGAGGTACCGGCGATCTGCATGGGCCAGGCCGACCAGGCCGTCAACATCTGGCAGTGGAGGGCCGACCAGCAGACCGAACCTCCCGGCCTGCCCGACAGCGGATACGTCGACTCGTACCCGTCGACCGAGGACCTCTACTTCCCCGCCCGTGAGGCGGGGAACCCGATAGCCCGGACCGAGGGACGCACGGCCGTCCACAGCCTCCTCGCCGGAGGCTTCGGAACTCTCGAGATCGACGGTCAGGGAGGACTGGACGGTCACGCCGTGCACAAGGACGGTCGGTGGATGGTGGTCTTCTCCAGACCCTTCCAGTCGGACGCCGAAATGCAGCCCAGTTTCGACGACTCCACCCCTGTGGACCTTGCCTTCGCCGTTTGGGACGGCAGCAAACAGGAGCGCGACGGGATCAAGTCGGTGTCGTCGTTCACGCGGCTTCAGATCACACCGGAGGAAGCACCCCGCCGGGCGGTGGCGGCGACCGACGACTGGCCCGCATATTCCCCCTCCAATCCGATGGTTCCAATCTCGATCGGCTTCACCGTGCTCCTGTTGGTTGTGGCCGGGGGAGTGTGGGTCTACATGAACCAGAAGACCAGGGTGAGCGGCTGATGCGACTCGCCAGCGCGCCCACGCTGCGCATCCTGACGGGCTCGCTCGGAGTCGTTGCCCTCATCGAGCTGATCCTCTTGCGATCCGGCACCCGGACCCTGGTGCATATACCCGGGTTGGGCCGGTACGAGGTGTCGATCGGCGTCTTGAACGAGGTCGGCCGCTTCGCCTACTACCTGTCAGTGGTCCTCCTCGTCGTGACTCTCGGCTGCCTGGCGGTCTGGCTTTGGAGAGAGGACACCTCACTTTCCCGCGCAGCCGGCTCCCTGGTCGCCCTCTCCATCCTGGTGGCGGCCGCAGGTCGGATGGGGATGTTGGCGCCATCGGCTGTCGGTTGGTACTCGGTCGTCGCAATAGCCGGCATGGCGGCGATCGGGTGGAGAGGAGTGAAGTCGATCCCCTTGGCTTTGTTCGCCGGTTCCTGGGGGGTGGCGGCCTGGAGTGTCCTCGGTCAGGGCGTCGGTGGTGGCATCTCCGTGAGATCGGTCGACACGTCGGTCATCGTGGCCGAGGCCCTGCTGATCCTGGCGGGCGTGACGGCGCCCCTGCTGGTGAGCCGGAGAGTGACGACGTCCGCCGTCGTGGCCGGGTTCGCGGCCTTCCTGGTAGTCGCTGTCGGCTTCTCGGTTGGCGGATCTACTCTTGGGATCCTGACTCTGTGGAATCTCGGCGTCCCGGGTTGGTTCTCCCCGCTCGCCTTCGGTCTGGCTCTCGGTGGGTTGGTCACGGCCGCCTGGTCGGCCCTGGCAGCCGGCGAGAAGGCGATCGCCGCCTGTATCGGTCTTCTCGTGGCCGGTGGTGTCGGCACGATAAGCACCTATCAGTCGGGCCTGGCGCTTGCTGCTCTCACCGTTCTCTACGCAGTGACTCTTGCCGAGAGACGGACCGGGGGATCGTCCGGTCCGCAAGACAACGCCGGGGTCGTCCTTTCTCGATCCGACGAGCCCTCGCTGAGCGGGGCTGCACGGTGACGGTGGCCGAAGAGGGCTACTCGACCATCGTCGAGCCCTTTCGCATCCACTCGGTGGAGCCAATCGACTTCCCGGTCCGCGAGGAACGGTGTGCCGCCCTGGAGCGAGCCGAATACAACCTCTTC
This sequence comes from Actinomycetota bacterium, assembly GCA_046537785.1. Taxonomy (GTDB): domain Bacteria; phylum Actinomycetota; class Acidimicrobiia; order Spongiisociales; family ZC4RG35; genus JANQRA01. The sequence goes on along the minus strand of JBKHKD010000027.1, from coordinate 22,716 downwards.
GAGTTGAAGGCACACGAGGTGATCGTCGATCTCCTGACCGACTCCGGAACCGGTGCGATGTCGACACGGCAATGGGCGGGAATGATGCAGGGGGACGAGTCGTACGCGGGCAGCCGCTCCTACGAGCGCTTCCGGAAGACGGTCACTTCGATCACGGGGTTTCCGGAGGTGCTGCCCACCCATCAGGGGAGAGCCGCCGAGCACCTCCTGTTCACGGCGATGGTCACAGACGGCGACATCGTTCCCTCCAACACCCACTTCGACACGACCAGGGCCAATGTGGAGTACGAAGGAGCCGAGGCCCGGGATCTGGTCGTGGCCGAGGGCCGCGACTTCCAGGCCGAACACCCCTTCAAGGGGAACATGGATGTCGACGCCCTGCGAGCCACCATCGCCGAGGTCGGCGCAGAGCGAGTTCCTATGGTGATGATGACCGTGACCAACAATTCGGGTGGAGGCCAGCCTGTCTCGCTGGCCAATCTGCGTGAAGTCAGGTCCGTCTGTGACGAGTATGGGATCCCGTTGATCCTCGATGCCTGCCGGTTCGCCGAGAACGCCTGGTTCATCAGAGAACGCGAGCCCGGCCAGGGTGGCCGGCCTCCGGTCGAGGTCGCCAGAGAGATGTTCGGCTTGGCCAACGGGGCAACCATGTCGGCCAAGAAAGACGGCATGTCGAACATCGGCGGGTTCCTGGCCCTGGACTCTCCTGACCTGGCGGCCAGGTGCCGCAATCTGCTGATTCTCACCGAGGGTTTCCCCACCTACGGGGGCATGGCAGGCTACGACCTCGAAGCGGTGGCCCAGGGGCTGTGGGAGGCGCTGGACGAGGAGTACTTACGTTACCGGGTGCGATCAACCGCCTATCTGGCGGAGCTGGCCGAGGCTGCCGGAGCACCAACGGTCAGACCCCCCGGAGGTCATGCGGTCTACCTCGACGCGGCCCGACTGCTTCCGCATATCCCTCCCTCCCGGTATCCCGCCCAGGCTCTCGCCTGTGCCCTCTATCTCGAGGGCGGAGTGCGCGGCGTCGAGATCGGCTCGGTCATGTTCGGCAAGCCCGGTTCCGACGGAACCGAGGCTCCCGCGCCGATGGAGCTGGTGCGTCTCGCGGTGCCCCGACGCACCTACACCCAGAGCCACATCGACTACGTGGGCGAGGTGATCACCCGGGTAGTGGAGAGCGCAGAGGGGCTCCGCGGCCTCCGCATCGTGGAGCAGGCCCCCTGGCTGCGTCACTTCACCATCAGGATGGCCCCGGCGTGAGCTGGGGCTACCAGCTAGAAACCTTTCCTTTGCAGGAGTACCTCGGGTGTTCCATGGAGACAGTCGGCACCGGACAAGTACGGGCAGTCATCGAGGTTGGTCCGTCGGCTCTGAACCCCAATGGCGTGGTCCACGGCGCCGTCTTCTTTGCCCTCGCCGACACCGCCATGGAGGCGGCAACCACGAGTGTCATCGACGACGACATGGCCTCTGCCTCTATCGTTGTCACATGCGTTTCCGTCCTGTTGCGGAGGGCGCCCTCACCGCAGCCGCAGTGGTGCTGAGAGCGGCGCAGAGGGTGGTCCAATTGGACGCCCGGATTACCGACGGGGAAGACCGGGAGGTTGCGATGGCGACTGGCTCGTTCGGAGTGGGTCCGAGGAAGCCGTAACTACGGCACACCTCCGCCTGTGCCTCTGCCGGTCCATTCAATTCTCTCCCCCTGGTCGGGACCGGTGGACCTTATCGGGACCGGTGGACCTTATCGGATGAATGACCGCCAATAGGGTGGGCCTGTGAAGATCTTCGTCACCGGTGGGTCGGGCTTCGTGGGTGGAGCCGTATTGCGCGGGCTCCGGGGGGACCACGAGCTCATGGCTATGGCCCGCTCGGAGGCGTCGGAATCGACGGTCAGGGATCTGGGCGCTGAAGCTGTTCCGACCTCACTCGAGGACGTCTCCGCCGACGACATCGATGGAGCCGAAGCCATCGTCCACTGCGCCGCCTACGTGGAGGACTGGGGGCCCGCCTCTCTGTTCCACTCGGTCAACGTGGAGGGCACCGACCGTGTTCTGAGGGCGGCGCGCAAGGCGGGGGTCCGCCGCTTCCTCCACATCAGCACCGAGTCGGTCCTGTTCGCCGGCGACCACCTGCGACACATCGATGAGTCCACCCCTTACCCTGACTCCACGCCCTTCCACTATTCGGCGACCAAGGGTGAGTCGGAGAGACTGGTCCTGGCAGCCAACGACCCCGATGCCGGCTTCGAAACCGTGGTGCTCCGGCCCGTGCTCATCTGGGGCCCGGGAGACCAGACCATCCTCCCTGAGCTCGTGGCCATGGCTCGTAAGGGCCAATACCTCTGGCTGGACGGGGGGCGGCACCTCGTGTCGCCGACACACATCTCCAATCTGGTCCATGGCATCGAGCTCGCTCTCGATCGTGGCAACCCAGGACAGGTCTACTTCATCACTGACGGCGAGCACGTCTCGATGAAGGACTTCCTGACCCGGTATGCGGCCACCGCTGGAGTCAGTCTCCCGGACCGCTCCATCCCCGGATGGGTGGCTCGTGGGGCCGCCCCGATGCTGGAGGGCGTCTGGAAGACGTTCCCGCTTCGGGGCAAGCCACCGGTCACCCGGCTGGCGGCGGCTCTCCTTTCCCGGGAGATCACCATCGACACGGACAAGGCCCGGAGGGATCTCGGCTACGAGCCTGTGATGACGATCGAGGAGGGGTTGGCGGATATGGGCGAGGCGAACGTCTAGGTAACGAGACCGTGCGGTTCCAGCATGTCCCTGATCCGCGCAGCCGCAACGCGTCCCTGGGCATCGGCCACTTCCATGGCTGCCAGCGCAGCCGTTGAGCCCGCGGCCTCCGCATCTTCATTCATCAGATGGGAGACCTCCATGGCGCCTTCGACCACTCCGGCGGCCACGGCAGTTAGATCCGCTCCCGCCCAGACACCTTCCCGCATCGCGTCCCTGACCGTGTTCTGCAACAGAACGGTGTCAGGTTGATCGGCCTCTCTGACTGCGGAGATCACAGTGGCCTTGGCGGCGTTGTGCACCGATATCGCCGTCTCGGCCGCCCGTACTCCGGGATCCGGCAGCTCGAGAGTGACCCGCCGTTCCCGGCGGATCAGGATCCCGACCGCGGCGACAGCTATTGCCAACGCGCCGGCCGCCACGCCCTTTCTCTCGGAGAGCGTGTTCTTGAGCTTGGCTGCGATGTTGCCGGCCACTGTCACCACTCCCAAACCCGTCACAGGATCGATCCGAGTACATAGAGGGCTGCTGCCACAACGGGCAGGACACCTACCCACCACACTATTGCCCGTGGCACTGGAGCGAGCCGGCGCCCGAACCGGAGCGGGTCCGCATTGAATGCGGCCACGAGAGTCCGGTTGGGAAGGGTGCGAGCCAGCACCGCCGCTCCGAGGAGGCCGAGCACGACGATCGCCCCGGCCCCGGTGAACTGGTCTATTCGGTCGAGGACCGGTTGGCCCCCGATAGACAGGCGAACATCGGTAAAGCTGAGGGCCGATGGGACGCCTAACAGCATGACAGTCGTCACAGTCACGAACGTTCCCAGGCGCTTGCCGATGGAGAACTCGTCCCTGACTGTCGAGACGGCAACCACCGTGGCTCCGATGCACGATGTGAATCCGGCCAGGAAGAGGAGGCCGAAGAAGGCGACGGCGAGGATCGCTCCTCCTGCCAGTTGTGAGAACACAGGTGGAAATGCCGTGAACGACAGTTCGCTCCCCGCGGTCGGCTCGATGCCGAAGGTAAAGACGACGGCAAACACCATGAGCCCCGAGATGACGGAGACGATGGAGTTCGTAACGGCGATCACCGATGTCGATCGGAGGAGATTGGCTCCCGCGGGGACGAAGCTGCCGTATGCAATCAGTATCCCCTGGCCGATGCCCAACGAGTAAAAGGCCTGCCCGGCCGCTGCCTGCCAGGTGTCCGGTCGGAGCAGGCTGTCGGTGTCCACGCCGAAGTAGAAGTCGCGGGCTTCGGCAGCGCCCTCCAGGGTGAGTCCGTAGGCGGCGAGGGCGATGACGATCACCACCAGCAGCGGCACCAGATAGAGGCTGGCCCGTTCAACGGTGGCAACTCCTCGTATCAGGACGAGAAACAGCAGCGCTCCCACCGCCAGCATCAGCCACAACGAGCGGTACCCCTCCGTGAACTCGTTGAAAGTGCTCAGCTGCCCGGTCACGGCGTCCAGGAGATACCCCAGTGTCCAGCCGGTGACTACCACGTAGTAGGAGAGGATGGCCACCGTCATCCCGATCACCAGCCAGCCGATGATCCCGCCCCAACGTCCGGCCGAGCGGCGAAATACCCCGACCGGCGAGCGGCGGCGCAGGCTTCCGGCCGCACCCTCCACCGAGGCGAGGGGCACGGCGACGAGAAGCACACAAACCACATAGGCCACGAGGAAGCTGCCCCCGCCATGACGTCCCGCCATGTAGGGGAACCGCCAGATGTTGCCCAGGCCCACCACACCGGCCACTGTGGCCAGCACGTAGGCGCTTTCTGAGCGCCACACAGATCGGGGGTAGAGAGCGGCGTCACCGATGGCGGATAGAACTGTGGTGTCGTCACGGTCACCGCCCATCAGCCAGATCCTATGTCCTGTCGTCTCCGAGGCCGACGCGTCGCGACTGCGGACCCGAAATTGTCTCGTGTCTGGAAATTCGGTCATCCGCTACCGGGGTCGGCAGCGAAGACCATCCGAGATCATCAATTTGAAGGAGGTAGATCTCATGCGCAGGAAACTGACCGTTGCTCTGTCCGCCATCGCCATGGCGTTGGCCGTTGCCCTGCCCGCGGCGGCAGCGCCGCCGGCCGGTGTGGGCGGCGGGGGTGTCCCCGATGGCATCGAATGCCAGCAGCGGGGCATCGGCACCCTCATCGAGCTGGGACTGATCGATGACGTTGCTGCGGATGGAATATTTGTGGTCGAGTTGGGGACCACCGTTCCCTTCGAGACCGTCCTCGAGCTGCACCGCATTCAGCCCGAGCTCTTCCAGACCGGTGGAGTCTCGGTTCTGGTACCTGGTGTCGGCCAGGTGGCCGCCACCTGGTGTAACGGCATCTAGTCTGTCCTGAGTGGAGAGAATCGGCCCCCTCCAGCTGGAGGGGGCCGACTCGCGTCCGGGGGTTAGCGTCCAGCGGTGCCAGAGGATGGAGCCGGACAGGTCTCTGCGGTCTCCCCGCCGCAACACTCGGCCTGGTTGAGCCCGAACATCGGACATCCGCTGTCGAGGCACGCAGCATGACCGTGGACATAGCCCATCGGCTTTCGGCACCAGGCGCATGGCATGAAGCGAGGCTATCTGCTTTCGAGGCAGGGCCAGGATCTTTCGGGTTTGTCAGTTGGCCGGAGTGCCTGCGATCCTCGATGCCGGTCTGAAAGAGGTGGTTGCCTTGTTCACGTGGTGGTCGCTGGTGCGCTTCGCCCATGTCCTATCCGCTGTTCTCTGGGTCGGCGGGCAATTGACCCTCTCGCTCGTCGTCCGCCGCGCCGCCATCGAGACCCTTGAAGACGAGACTCGTTCCACGCTGTTTACCACCGTGGGGAGGTCGTTCGGGAGGATGGCGAACTTCGTGCTCATGCCGGTTCTGCTCGGTACCGGGCTAGCTCTGATCTATCACCGGGGAGTGGACATCGGTGCGCTGTCGGTAGGTAGCTACGGACAGATCCTCACCGTCAAGATCATCCTGGCGTTCGTCAGCTTTGGCCTGGCCGCTCTCCATGGAGCGATGGCCACCCGGGCCTCAGCCGGGGCTTCCCGGGCCATCGGCATCACCGGTGGTCTCGTCTCGGTCGTTGTCGTGCTGCTCGCCACCGCCCTTGTTCCCTGAGCGCCATTCCAAGGTCGCCAGCCGAATTCCGAAGTCGGCCACCCATGCCGCAATGGCCACAAAAGCGACTACGGGGAAGCCAGCCAATAGTGCCCCGGCTCCGAGGTTGGCAAGGCCAAGCGGGAGCCAGGGGCGAGAGTGCGTGCGGGCGAAGTTCCTCCCCAGCCGTGGAGCGGGCCCGGCCAGAACCGGGAGCAGATAGGCGAGCGAACCCAGGAGCACCTGGCCCACTCCGGCGATGACCACGGCTGCGGTCCACTCGGAGAAGTGCCCGGGAGTCCAGCCCGAAATGAGCCCGATTCCTTCGATGACGGCCCAGGCGCCGAGCCAGGTTGACCCTACGGCGACCTGGAGGTAGGGGAGACCACCCTCGAGCCCTCTCCTACCGAGACGGAGGAGGACGCCGACGAGGATGAGGAAGAGTGCCACGCCGGCAACGGCCGTTCCGGCGCCAACGCCTGTCCCTCCGACGAACAGCCCGGATCCGATGAGAACCACGGCGAGGACCGCGAGCCACCAGGAGACTTTCGCCTCGACACCTGAGACTGCTTTGTGGTGAGCGAACGTGGGCAGGATCGTGGGAAGCGTCCCTACGATGGTGAAACCCACCAGCCCCACCAGATTGAGGTGGGAGTGGACCAGTCTGATGTCCAAAAAGCTCTGGCCGGCCACTTCCGCTCCCATGATCCCACCGAGTGAGATCCCGGTCACCCCTGCGGCGAGAGCAAGCATGTAGAACCGGGCCGAAAGGTCGAACCGCCGCAGCAGGCTGTTGCGCACCGCGCTCCACAGCGACAGTGCCAGGAGCCCCAGCCCGACGATGGCCAACACAGCTCCGGCGACGATCACCCATTTGGTTCCGGATGCCATGCCCACGAGAACGAGCGCCACACCGGCGACGAGTGTCCATCTCTGAGTGCGGGCGAGAACGGCAGGAGGAGCCGGAGCGGCCGACCAGGTGATCGTGAACATCTGGGTGGCTCCGGCGATGGCCAGCAGCACGGTTCCGGCGAGGAAGGTGTGCAGTGGGCCCCACCACGAGTCGCCCCGCCAGACGACCCAGACCGCCCAGCCGACGGCCAGGGCGGCGAAGGCGCCGGCGGCCAGGAAGGAGGCCCGGGCGATCGCATGCGACGCCACGACCCTCCTTCCCCTCCGGGCTTCGATCCCCTTGCCGAGAAGAGACATCCGGGCTAGGACTCGATTCGTTGCTCTAACGCCTCGATCATGAGCTCGAGGCTTAGTTCGAAGGCAGTATCTGGATCGTGGGCGGGGAGTTGGTCTTCACTCGCCACCAGGGGAGGCCATTGCTCGATCTGCCCTGGAACCTCGTTCGCGTTCCGCGCTCCGTACCAGGAGACCTCGGCCATCGCCTGACTGGTCGCATGGGAGGAGAGGGCGAGCGTGGCATAAGGGGCGAGGTCATCGAATCCTGCCTCGCTCAGGGCACGCTGGAGTCTTGCTCCAAGTCGTATCACCTGGCCGGGCAGCTGCCCGCGAGTGAGGACAAGGGGATAGGCGTTGGGGTGTGCGTGGGCGACGGAGCGTATCGAGCCGGCCAGTGCTCTCGCCAGGTCTTGCCAGCTGCGAGCCTCCTGACCGGCCGACTCCTCGACCTCCTCCCAGAGGAGACCGACCAACCCGTCGAGAACATCGTCCTTCGAATCGACGTGGTTGTAGAGCGACATCGCCTCGACTCCCGCCTCCTCGCCCAGTCGACGTATCGTCAGTTTTTCGACACCCTCCCGATCCACGAGTGCCAAGGCGGCATCGAGGACACGTCGGCGGTTCAAAGTCGGGCGTTCGCCGGAACGAGGTGTGGGAGAGTTCTGGATGGGTTCCACCATATTCGGAGCTCCTCGCTGCTCGTGGGAGTCGCTTTCTCAGTCGCCGTGCTCGCCGTGGGTCTTGCGTTGTCCGCCTCCATTGAGTCGAAACCACCCTTGGTGCGGTGGCCAACGCCACGAGCGTCATGCTTGCCGGTCTTGGAGGTGCGATCGTGCCGATCGAGGCGATGCCCCACTGGGCAGAGACGGTCGCTCCTGTCACTCCTTCCTACTGGGCGATGGAAGGTTTCCGGAGGGTCATCCTCGGTCAGGGTGCCGGGGTGGCCCCCGAGCCTGCGGCATCTGCTCTGCTCGGCTTCACTTTGGTTTTGGGCGCATGCGCAAGCTGGCGTTTTCGGGTTAGGGAGAAGTGATGCCAGGCTTCTGCCTTGGTCACGTCCTGGTCGATGGGAGGTGGACGCCGATGAAGTCACGGGTTATGACTCTTGTTGCGGTTCTCTCGATTCTGGGGGCGTGTGGCCCTGGCGCTGGCCCCGACAACATGTGTGAGGCAGTAGCGGACCTGGCTGAGATCCGGGCCGAGGTCTCCAGGACCCTTTACGGCGCATCCGAGCCTGATCCCGTTGAAGTGGCTCATGCCTATCGAGAGCAGGCGACGAGATATCACCACATCGCGGGCTACCTCGCTGCGCCAGAGGCCGTGAAGTCGACCCGGGATCTGGCCTCCATGTTCGAGCGGGGTGCCGCCCTGTTCGAGGACGCCGACCAGGATGATCTCGAGAATATCGTGTCGGAGTCGGCGGTCCTCCGCTCTCTCGAGCGAAGGATGACGGGACAGAATCCATTGGGCTTCTCGTCACGGGCATGGCAGGAGATCGATGCCCGTTGCGATGTTCCCGTCGACACCACTGCCGACCAGGAGGACGAATGAGTCCACCCTGGAGGACCTATCCGGAAGCAGTCGCCTGCCGGGTCTCCGACATGCGGGTTGCGACTATCACTCCGGATGCGAATGTAAGGGCAGCCACGGCCCAGATCGCGGTCTCCACTCCCGCGAGGTCGGCGATGACCCCGGTGACGATGGCTCCAACGGCGAAACCCATGTCGCGCCACAGCCGGTAGACGCCGACCGAAGATGCACGCCAGGCCGGGTGGGCCACGTCGCCTACGGCGGCGAGGAGAGTCGGGTACACCATCGCGGTCCCGGCGCCGAGGACGACACCGGCGAACGCCCATGGTCCGAAGGAAGACACCGTCGCGATGAGGGCTATGGCTACCGCCTGGAGCCACATACCGGCGACGATCAGTCGCTTGCGTCCTATCCGGTCGGACCATGCGCCTGTTGCGAGCTGACCCAGGCCCCACACAGCCGGGTAGATCGCGGCGAGGATCCCGATCTCGGACACACCGAGGCCCGCTGACGCGAAAAAGATGGGGAGCAGGCCCCATGCCATCCCGTCGTTCAGGTTGTTCACCAGCCCGGCCTGGCTGACTGCGGACAATGAAGGGTGGCGCCAGGTGGTCTCGGCGAAGACCCGTCCCGGGCTCATCCCGGCGTCGCTACTCCGGGTCGAGGAGAGGCCGGCCTCGTGGTCGGCGTGTCCTCTGGTCTCCCGGGTCGCAAGAGTGGATAACCCGAGTCCAAGACCGGCAAAGGCGAGGCCAAGATAGAACGGCTCCGGCCTGAGTCCGTAGGTGGCGGCGATGTAGCCGGTGAGGAGCGCAGTCAGGGCAACGGCGAGGTAGCCGGCCGCCTCATTGAGGCCCATTGCAAGGCCGCGGCGACGGGGTCCGGCCAGGTCGATCTTCATGATCACAGTGGTCGACCAGGTGAGCCCCTGGTTAATGCCAAGGAGGACGTTGGCGCCGACGATCCAAGCCCATGTGGGTGCCCAGATGATGAGAAGGGGAGCGGGTATGCCGATGAGCCAGCCGGCAACGAGGACGGGCTTTCGCCCGAAGCGGTCGGAGAGTGCTCCTGCAATGAAATTGGTGGCCGCCTTCACCACGCCGAAGGCGAATATGAAGGTGAGTGTCGCCGTGAATCCGGTGAGTCCGAACTCGTCCTCTGCCAGAAGGGGAAGAACGGTCCGCTCCTGGCCGAGCATCCCTCCGACCAGGGCGTTGATGCCGACCAGGAGGGCGAATTGGCCGAGGTTCTCCCGGATTCCGAGTCGGATCGTCACCGCTGTTCGAGCGCCCTGGTGATCTCACGGGGTCCGCCGGCAGTGACCGCAGCCGGCTTGCGCCCGTCTCTCTCCGGGATGCTCGCGGCCGTCATGGCTCTCTGTCCGTGGCCACAGTGGACCACCCCGTCCGCAGGACCCCTCCCGGGCGAGGAGGCGAGGTCGCCAAGTTCGATGTGGGTTGCTCCCGGGACGTGGTCCGCGCTCCACTCGGCGGCCTGTCTGGTGCCGAGAATGGTTGCGTCGGGATCAATGTCCGTGGGCGGATCAGGTCGAGAGTCGACACCTCGCCGCCTGCCTCCTGCCACTCCTCCATTCCAATGCGGCCGGCCAGGTATTCGTATCCGACGTTCAGCGCCTGCCTCACCAGCTCGCGCTCGTCCTGGTCGGGGGTCGAGCACGAATACGAGGGGTTAGCCGATCCGTCTCCGAGGTCGACCATATGTGAGGTGTTGCCCAAACCACGATCCGGGATCGGAACTACGAGCATGGTGCCCCTGTCGACATTCATTCAAGTGAGCGCTTGAACAATATAAGGGCACACCTGACCTATTGTCAAGCGGATGCTTGAATATCTCTCATGAGCTCCTCGATTGGAAGCCGTATTGCCAAGGACGCCCTCTTCGACACGTTCGCACAGGTGGGTGCAGCCCTGTCGAGCGGGAGACGTCTCGAGATCGTCGACGTCCTCGCGCAAGCTCCTCGAACCGTGGAGGAGATCGCAGACACTCTCGAGCAGTCCGTGGCCAACACCTCTCACCACTTACGTCGACTTGCCCGGGACGGTCTCGTCACCTACCGCCGGGACGGCCGTCACGTCGTGTACGAGTTGGCCTCCGATGATGTCTACAGGTTGTGGCGGGCACTCCAGGACGTCGGTGCTGCGCACCACGCCGGGCTCCCGGAAAGGGCTCAGGCATATGTTGGTGACCGAGACGAGATCGATACGATCGATCGGGGTACCCTCCGGAAATGGCTCCGGGAGGGTCGGGACCAAGTGGTTGTGATCGACGTCAGGCCGGAGCAGGAGTACTCGGCCGGGCACATCGAGGGCGCCATCTCCGCGCCGCCGGATCGTCTCGACGAAGTGCTTCCCTCGCTCCCGGCGAGAGCCGGGATCGTCGCCTACTGCCGGGGCCGCTATTGCGCCTATGCCGACCAGGCGGTCCGGCGTCTCCGGTCGGAGGGACGCACCGCGTATCGGCTGGAGGACGGCATTTTGGAGTGGAAACAGCCCGACAGCTAGCCGACGCCCGGGGGTCTTTCGGTAGCCGGTCCCGCTGGTTAGTTTTGACCCATGCCCTCAACCGGAGAGTCCCTTTCTGGAGAGCGACGCGTCGTCACCGCTCTTTTCTGCGACGTTGTCGGCTCCACCTCCATCGCCGAGACGATGGATCCCGAGGACTGGAGCGAGATGGTGGGGTCTGCCATGACCACCATGGGAGACGTGATCTCCCGATACGGCGGCACGGTCACTGAGTTTGCCGGGGACGGGATCGTTGCTGTCTTCGGTGCTCCCACAGCCCACGAGGACGACCCCTATCGAGCGGTGCGCTCCGGGATGGAGATCGTCCGGGCGATGCGCGAGATAGAAGATGGCGGTCTCGAGGTTCGAGTCGGCATCCACACCGGCCTGGTCGTGGTCGGAGACGTCTCCGCCGGAGACTTGCGCACGTATTCCGCCCTCGGCGACACCCTCAACGTGGCCTCCAGGCTCCAGGACACCGCTACGCCCGGCACGGTCGTCGTGTCGGCTGAGACGCGACGGCTGTTGGGGTCTGATGTCGAGGCCAGGTTGATCGGGCCCGCCGAGCTCAAAGGCCGATCTGCTCCGGTCGTGGTCCATGAGATCACCGATGTGCGGGAGGTGGAGGAACGTCGCCGTGGTCTCCCCGGCATCACCAGCCCCATGGTGGGAAGGGACCAGGAGCTGGCAACGCTCGACCGACTGACCCGGTTGGCCTGCGCTGGCACGGGCCGGGTGGCTGCGATCCTTGGGGAGCCCGGCGTGGGCAAGAGCCGGCTGGTCTCCGAGCTCGCCCGCCGGACCGGTGAGCCAGGTGAGGCAACTTGGGCGGTGGGTACCTGCGTGCCTTTCGACGACGAGATGCCCTATCACCTCGTCGCCTCCCTGCTCCGTTCTCTTGTCGGGGTGGGCCCGGGCGAGTCCGCCGATGTGGTAGCCAAGGCCGTCGACGAGCTGGTAGCAGAGATCGGTATCCCCGAGCACTCTGACACACTGCATCGGCTCCTTGGCTTGGGCGAGGGCGATCCTGAGGACGAGGGAGAGGACCTACGCCATAAGTACTCCAATGCGCTCACGAAGGTTCTTTCGTCAGTGGCTCGACAGAGTGGTCTGCTCGTGGTGGCATGTGAGGACATTCATTGGGCTGACGTCTCCTCGGTAGAGCTCATATCCGACGTGGCCCGCCGGGTGCCCACCATGCCGGTCTTGCTGCTCTTCGTGATGAGACCTGATCGCGGGTCGACCGGATGGTCACTGCTGGAGGAGTCCCGCCGCGACCTGGCCGATTCTCTCACCGAGATCACACTCACACCGCTGGGGGAGCAGGCAAGTCGCGAGTTCATCGCCAATCTGCTCGAGATCGAATCACTTCCGCCGACGCTCCGACGCCTCGTGCTCGACAAGGCGGAGGGCAATCCGTTCTTTCTCGAAGAGGTCGTGCGCATGCTGTTGGAGAGGGATCTTCTGGACAACCGGGACGGCCGCTGGATCGCGGTGGAGAAGACGGCGGATCTCGATGTTCCCGAGACCATCGAGGGGCTTCTGGTATCGAGAGTGGACCTGCTCGAGCCCGAGTTGCGACGCGCCGGTCGGGTCGCCTCGGTGATCGGCCGTCGTTTTCCAGCCCGCATCTTTGCCGCGGTCTACGAGGACGACATCGATGAGGACAACGGGAGCCTCCATCCCCATCTCGCCGGACTCGAGGCGCACGGGATGCTGCGGTTCGAGGAGATCGAGCCGGAACTGGAGTTTGCCTTCCGTCATGCACTGATCCACGACGTCATGTACCGGGGCCTGCTCCGCAAGGAGCGTCGCGACCTCCATCGCGCGGTGGCCGAGGCTTTGGAGACCCTTCACCCCGACCGTCTCGACGAGTTCGCACCGTCCCTTGCCCGCCACTATGCCGAGGCGGGCGATGCCGACCGGGCAATCTCCTACTTCCTCTCCGCCGGGCGCCGGGCACGAGCCCAGGGAGCGCGTGTCGAGGCGGCCCGCTTCTTCCGCAGCGCACAAGAGATGCTCGAGGAACAGCCCGACCCGGATCGCCGGGATCTCGTCGACGCGGTGATCGGCCGGGTTTCCGCCGGCATGGCTTTCATTCCCGCCTCGGAGGCGATCGACCTCCTAGAGCGGGTGCTGCCGGTGGCCGAAGCACTCGACGACCCCGACCGTCTTGCCCGCGTGTACGAACGGTTGATCTGGACCAGGGGGTTGCTGGGCGAGACGTACGCCAGTGAGGATTACCGGGCACAACTCGATGCCGGCTATGCCCTGATCCCGCAACTGTCGGATACCGGTACCGCCGCACTGCTCCACGCCATGATGGGCGGGGCCTATCGCTCCGGTGACGAGTTTGCGGCGTCCGTCGAACCACTCTCGCAAGCGGTTGAGGGTCTGGAAGCTGCTGGCCGATTCAGGGAGGCGTCATACAACGCGGCCATGCTGGCCGATTCGTTGTCCCAGATCGGCCGGTTCGACGAGGCCGTCGACTCCATTCAGAGAGCCAGAGAGTTGGGAGAGAGGAGTGGAGACCCCAATACCGTGCTCGACGCCGACATCATCCACGGCTCTATCGAAGCCGACCGGGGCAACCTGGAGGAGGCCCTCGAGTACACCCGTCGCGGCATCGAAGGAGCCGAGGCCCACGGAAACACGTTCTGCAATTTGGCCGGGAACTTCAAGCTCGCCGACCAGCGACTGCGTCTGGGTGAGGTGGATTCGGCCATCACTCATCTCGAGAAGAGCACCGGTCTCGCCCAGTATTGCGACGCCGGCGGGTACGAGCTGCTGGGACAGGCCTGGTTGGCGACCGCTCGATCCCGCGCCGGTGACCCCCGCCCCGAGGACTTTGACGCCCCTCTCGCCAGCGCTACTGAGTCGGGCAGCCGCAGTGCGGAAGGGTTGGTGAGACTGAAGCGGGGCATCACGCTCGCCGACGTCGGGAGATATGAGGATGCGGCCTCGGACTTCGAGCGGGCCATCGAGTTGTTCGCCGACTACGGAGGCTTGCCCAACCTGGCCCGGGCCCATCACGCATACGGTCAGGCCCTCGAGGCAGCTGGCCGGGTCGAGGAAGGGACAGAACATCTGCGGAAGGCCGAAGAGATATTCACCGATCTGGGCATCCGTCCTGATCCCGTCAACGCATGAGAGAGGAGGGCATGAGCGAACAATGTGACGTCGTGGTGCTGGGGATGGGCACTTGTGGTGAAGACGCCGCGCTCCGGCTGCTTGCTGCCGGCCTGGACGTGGTGGGTATCGAGGCGCGGCTGATCGGCGGGGAGTGCCCTTTCTGGGCCTGTCTCCCCTCGAAATTCATGATCCGCTCCGCGAACCTGCTCACCGAGGCGCGTCGCGCCGACGGCCGCGTCGGCAGCGTCAAAGTCGAGCCCGACTGGGGCAGCGTCGCCTCCGGCGTCCGCTCCACGGTCACCGGTAGCTGGGAGGACTCGGCCGGTGTCCAGCGATTCGAATCGAGGGGCGGCAGATTCTTCCGCGGCTGGGGCAAGATCACCGCACCCCAAACCGTCGAGGTAGATGGAACCGAGATCGTCGCCCGACGCGGAATCGTGGTTGCCACGGGCTCCCAGCCGAGGATTCCTCCCGTCCCTGGACTCTCAGAAGTCGCCTACTGGACCAATCATGAGGCCATCGAGGCCGAAGATCTCCCCGGGTCCCTGGCCATCCTCGGCGGCGGACCGGTCGGCTGCGAACTCGGCCAGGTGTTCGCCCGTTTCGGGGCCGAGGTCACCATCATCGAGGGGGAGCCGCGTCTGCTGCGTGTGGAAGAACCGGAGGCGTCCCGTCTTGTGTCGGAGGCATTGACTGATGAAGGAGTGAATCTCCAACTGGGAGTGCGGGCCGAATCGGTCGCCGAGGAAGACGGGTCCGTGCACATCACCTTGAGCGACGGCAGCACCATCGTCGTCGACGAGCTTTTGGTGGCGACAGGGCGAAAAGTCGACGCCGACGGTCTGGGTGTAGGCGCAGCCGGCGCCAGCACCGACCGCGGCTTCATCGAGGTCGACGGGCGAATGCGTGCCGCCGACGGCATGTGGGCCATCGGCGATGTCACTGGCAAGGGGCTGCTGACCCATGTTGCCGAGTTTCAGTCGATGATCGCCATCGAGGACATCCTCGGGGCGGACCCCCGACCCGCGGACTACTCGGCGATGCCAAGGGCGACCTTCACCGACCCCGAGGTCGGCGCTGTCGGGATGACCGAGGAGACTGCCCGGTCCGAGGGCTACGAGGTAAGTGTGACGGTCAAGGACCTGCGCTCGACCTTCCGCGGTTGGCTTCACGCCACCGGAAACACGGGGATGATCAAGCTCATCGCGGATAAGGGCGAGGATCGTTTGCTCGGCGCCACGGCCGTTGGTCCCCGGGCAACGGATGTGCTGGGGTTCTTGGCCCTGGCAGTCCAGGAGCGGATTCCCCTGGCCAACCTGGTCAACATGATCTACGCCTTCCCCAGCTTCTACGGCGCGATCGGAGAGGCAATAGGGGCGTATGGGCGGGGTATCGTCCGCGTCCTCGACCCGGCTACAGAGCCGATGTTCGACGATCCTGCTGACCGCGGCTGAGAGCATCCTCGTCGACCGAATCCCCGCAGTGAGGGCATTCGGCAAGTTCGGCCTCTTCCAGGAATCGGCCACAACTCAGACAGACCGAGGCGAGATGACAGGCTGGGTCACCCATGAGCGCATGGTACCGGTGATCTCGAGAGCCCTGCGAAGAGTGTGGAACGAGTCTCGAACCACCGGAGAACGATGGAGGCGTCAGGCATGACACGAATCGCCCTCGCCGGGGACGTGATGATCGGCCGCGGCATCGACCAGATCATGCGCCGTTCGGTGAGTCCGGAGCTGTACGAGAGTTGGGCGCGCTCGGCTCTCCGCTATGTCGAGCTGGCCGAGGCCAGGTCGGGTCCGTTGCCTCGAGGAGTCGACCTGTCCTACGTGTGGGGTGACACACCAACTCAGTTGGCGGACGCCGCGGTAGACGTTCGCATTGTCAATCTCGAGACGTCACTGACGTCACGAGGCAAACCGTGGCCCGGTAAGGGAATCCATTATCGGGCCCATCCCGAGAACGCGGAGACCCTCGTGGCGGCGGGCATCGATGTCGTAACGATGGCCAACAATCACGTTCTCGACTGGTCCGAGCAGGGTCTCGAAGACACGGTGGACACTCTCGTTGAGCTCGGGGTCGGTCACACCGGTGCCGGTCGAGGTCGCGAGGAGGCCTGGCAGCCGGAGTCGGTGCGCACCGGGACGGGCCGTGTCGTGGTTCTTGGAGTTGGGACCCCTTCGAGCGGCATCGACCCCTCCTGGGCCGCCCGGCCGGGTAAACCCGGTGTAGCCCTCATCGATCGGTTTTCCCGTCGGTGTATTGATGAGATTGGGCGGGCCCTCACCGGAAGGCGTCGGGACGGAGACGTGACCGTGGTCTCCATCCACTGGGGGTCGAACTGGGGATATGGCGTGCCCGAAGCCCACCGCAGGTTTGCTCACGACTTGATCGACGAGATTGGCGTCGACCTCGTGCATGGCCACTCGTCACACCATCCGCTGGGGTTCGAGGTATATCGCGGCCGTTTGATCCTCTATGGGTGCGGGGACCTCATCACCGACTATGAGGGCATTCAGGGCCACGAGGAATTTCGACCGGAGCTCGGTGCCTGGTACCTGGTCGACATTGAAGCCCGCGGCGGTCTCCAGGGCTTGAGCCTTCTCCCCACCAGGATGCACCGGTTCCGCCTGGAGACACCGGGCCGGGAGGAGATGGCGTGGCTTGCACAACTGCTTGAACGGGAGAGCCGGCCCCCGGTTCGGGTTCACCCGGAAGAGGGTCTTCTGGCCGTCGAGTGGTGATGGGACGGGTGCGGGCTTCGGCCGGGCGGCGCGGCGGGGTCATCCTCCGTTCTGACCCGTACTCACCTTTCCCGCAGCAGCTCCCGGACACCGGTCGTCGGCCGCAGGATGGGGAAGGTGCGGATCCAGTGCGGAAGACGGGGAAATATCATCCGGCTCAACCCTTGCACCCGACGCAGCCATCGCCGTTGCCGGGGTGAGAGGTAGAGACCGTATGCGGCCCGGAGACGGGGAGGCAGAAGGTCGGCGGTGACGACACGGAGCGGAGCCAGGGCCGCTGGGGGGATCAAGCCGATGCGGGCATGGAGAACATGGTCGGCGACCTGTCTCGCCTGAGGGGTTACTTCCAGGTTTTCGAGACGTTGGTGCAGGTAGCGGCGGAACGCTCCGATGTCAGGAGGCAGGTCGACTCCGAGAGCCCTAGCCACCGCATGCGACTCCTGGATGTAGCGCCTGCGCTCCTCTTCGCCGAATTCACCTACATAGGTCTCCTCCACCTCCAGCACGGTTGCGATCAGTGTTGCCAGCACCCATAGCCTCAACTCGGGATCCGATGCGTCGTAGGTCGACCCGTCCGGCATCGACCCGGCCACCCCCCGGTGTGCCTCCTCCATCTCATATGTTGCTCGTTCCGCGTCGGACGGATCTCCTAACCCGATCTCGACCATCAGATCGATGGTGTGACGGAGCCGGTCGAAGATCCGGTTGGCGAACTCGGAGTGCTCGGCGACCCCCGCAGCCACACCAGGCTCCGCCAGCTGGAGGAGCAAGGCGTTCATTCCCCCGAGGAGGAACACCGGGCGGCGCAGCACGTCCTGGCTGACCGTGCCGGGTTGGAAGGGAAGCTCCACGTCACCCATATCCTCCACGGTATGAGACCGCTGGCTCTTGTTCCGGCACGACTCATAGCGTCGGAGGAGAGGTTCGACCGATGAACGAAGACAACAGTGCAAGGCGGCTCCACGAGTCGACCAAGCATGGGACTCCCCCCTCCGATCCGGAGCGCCTGGTGGACTACCGGCGTCTCGACCCCCACAACGTTCCCTCTCCCTTCAAGGAATACCGCGATGTGGAGCTCATCGAGCTTCCACGTCAGTTCGTGACGTCTTCGACTCCCGCAACCGACGTGTTGAGTGGCCTCAACGGTGAGACGTCCCGTCTCGATGGGGAGCTCCTCTCCACACTCCTCTTCTTGAGCGCTGGGGTCACCCGGGTGATGGCCCTGCCCGATCGGCCGGTCTACTTCAGGGCCGCGATGTCGGCCGGGAACCTCCATCCCGTTGAGGTCTATCTGGTCGTGGGCGAAGGATCCGTGGACGGTGTCGCAGAGGGCGTGTATCACTTCTCGCCACTCGAGTTTGCGTTGCGAACGTTGCGGAAGGGGGACCTTCGCGGTGTCCTCGGAGTTGACTCCCCGCTTGCGTTGGTTCTCACGGGTATCCCGTGGAGGACGAGCTGGAAGTACGGCGAGAGAGGCTGGCGTCACCTCTACTGGGATGCCGGAACCATGCTCGCCAATCTCCTGGCCGTGGCGGATGCCCACGGGCTGGAGCACAGGACGTTGCTCGGGTTCGACGACAGGGCGACGGGCGATCTCCTCGGAATCGACGGTGCGACGGAGATGCCCCTGGCCATCATCGAGCTCGGTAGTGGTGAAAAGCCTGTCTCCCCGCCTGGTGACCTGGCCCCGCTTTCGTTGGATGTCGGCCAAGTAGCCCCCAATCCGATCCGGCTCCCTCTGCTGGAGGAGGCTCAGCACGACAGCGATCTGGAGTCGGGCGAAGTGGATGCGTGGCGCTGTGCGGGATCCTCGGTCGCCGTGCCCGCGCCGATTGAGGTGCCCGCGCCGGAAGGTTTCGATGACCCGATCGAGAAAGTGGTACTGCGTCGCGGCTCGACCCGAAAGATGTGCCACCAGGCGGTGCCGGCCAGGCACCTGGAGTGGCCGCTAGCTGCCGCTACCCGTGCCGTGGGCATCGACGCCATTCCCCACCGGACGCTGCTCGATCACTATGTCAACGTCCACTCGGTCGGCGGCCTCGACCCGGGGGCATATCGACGGACCGATGATGTGCTCCAGCTCATGCGCTCAGTCGAAGGGGTGAGAGAACAGAGCGCCTCTCTCTGTCTCGGCCAGGCGCTGGGAGGAGACTCGGCATACACCGTATTTCATTGTGCGGAGCTCGAGCCCTTGTTCTCCTCACTCGGCGCTAGGGGATATCGGGTCGCCCAGCTCGAAGCAGGAGTCGTCTCGGGACGCCTGGCGCTGTGTGCATTCGCCCTCGGTCTGGGAGCCACCGGGCTCACTTTCTTCGACGACGCCGTGGCCTCCTATTTCGGTACCACGGCAGAGCCGATGCTGGTCACCTCGGTGGGCGTGCCCGCGGGACCACCCGCTCCGGCAGGGACTCCCGGTGACCCGGCCGTCCTCAGCCCCCCGCGAGCTCCCTAGGGCGGGTTACCCGTCGTCAAACGCCTCGCGACCCACGAGCCGGACAAACCGTGCCGGGATGATCTCCCTTATCCGATTCAAGTCGTCTCCGGCCCTGGCGAATAGGGTCACTGTCTCGCGACCGCCGGGACCGATGGGCTGGACGATCCTGCCCCCATCGACGAGTTGGTCGAACAGTGGTCCGGGGACCTCGGTGAAGGCCGCTGAGACCAGGATCCCGTCGTACGGGGCCCGATCGGGGACACCGAGCGACCCGTCACCGACATGAATGTCGACGTTGGTGATCCTCTGTCTCGCCAGATTGGAAGCGGCTCTCTCGGCGAGGTCTTCCCAGACTTCGATGCTGACCACTTCGCCGGCGAGGTATGCCAACAGCGCGCTCTGGAATCCCAGTCCGGTTCCCACCTCGAGCACCCGGCTTTCGGGGCCGGGGTCCAGTGCCTCGATCATCATCGCGGAGAGAGAGGGCTGCGTCGTCACCTGATTGTGAGCTATAGGAATCGGCCGGTCCTCGTAGGCGATGCTGCGCGATTGCTCCGGCACGAAGTCGGCTCTGGGGATCGTCCGGAAGGCTTCGATGAGTTTCTGGTTGACAACGCCCGAGGCGACGACTGTCTCCATCAGGTCGTGTTGTTGGCGTGCCATATCCCGAGTTTGGTCGAATCGAGCATCGGCGGTCACGCCGCCGTGTCATCCTCTCCAAACGCATGTGTGCTGTCGTCCCGATGCAGCCATCTCCAGCCCTGGACCAGACTCAGAGGCACCAGCGCGAGCATTCCGCCGAGGAGCAGACCCGATGCTCCGGGAAGGCCCAGACCGAGCAAATCTCGCAGCGGTGCAATGGTCAGGGCGGCGATCTCGAGGATGGCGGTGACGGCGAGTGCAGCCCACAGCCACCGGTTGGCCGATGCGCCCGCGAACCCCGGCCAGCGATCGGTTCGGGCGTTGAAGACTGCCAGGACTTGCCCCCCCGACATGGCGATGAAGACCACCGCGCGGGCGGCATCCAGGTCGAGGCCGAGAGCTCCCCTCGACAGGGCGAAGGCGACAAATCCTATGCCGGCGACGAGAGCGCCATGGAGAGCTATCCGACGGATCATCTCCCGGGTTATGACCGGCTCGGAAGGAGGACGTGGTGGGCGGGTCATCACATCGCGCCGGCTGGGCTCGAGGGCCAGGGCAAACGAGGGGAGTACGTCGATTATCAGGTTGTTCCACAGAATGGCCAGACCGGTCAAGGGAGTGGCGAACCCGCCAACCAGTGCGGCAGAGACGACCACCACCTCGGCGACATGCCAGGAGAAGAGAAACTGGGCGAACCTGCGAATGTTCTCGAAGATCCGCCGGCCTTCGGCCACCGCTACTTCGATCGTGGCGAAGTCGTCCTGGGTCAGCACCACTTCGGCGGCCTCCTGTGCCACGTCGGTTCCCGCCCCCATGGCAATTCCAATGTCGGCCCGACTGAGAGCGGGCGCGTCGTTGACTCCGTCGCCGGTGACTGCCACGACCCCGTCGGCACGTTGTAGAGCCTCGACGATGCGGTGCTTCTGAGCCGGATCCACCCGGGCGAAGACGTCCACGTCGACAATCTGACGGGCGAGCTCATCGTCCTCCATCTCTCTGAGCTCGGCTCCCTCCACCGCCCGCTCCGAACGCAGACCGAGTCGCGCCGCGATGGAGAGGGCGGTGTCATGACGGTCTCCGGTGATCATCACCACCCTGATCCCTGCCCTATGTGCCGTGGCGACGGCCTCGATCGCCGATTTCCGTGGAGGGTCTTCGAGTCCCACGACGGCAGTCACGTCTATGGGTATCGGGCCCCCACGGGGATCGTGATCTTCCTCGGGCTCGGGACCCTGTCCGATCGCCAGCACGCGCAATCCCTCGGCAGCGAGCCGGTCGGCTGCTTCCTTCTGTTCCGGATGCGCGCTCTCGTCGATCAGTACTTCGGGGGCGCCTTTGATGTGGGCGACACCGTCCACGACGACGCCCATCCACTTGTGTGCAGGGTCGAAAGGCATCTCAGAGGTGCGTTCGGAACTCTCCCGGAGCTCGCGCCAGTCGAGACCCCGGTCAGCGGCGGCATTGAGCAGGGCGACTTCGGTGGGGTCACCCATGGGGTCACCGTCTTCGTCGATGTCGGCGTCGTTGCAGAGAACCGCTGACTTCCACACCAAATCGTCCTCGGCAAACGTTTCCACGTGGGTGACGGTCATCTCGTTCTCGGTGAGGGTTCCGGTCTTGTCCGAACAGATGACCGTTGCTGAGCCAAGTGTCTCCACTGCCGCCAGACGTCGGACGAGCGCCCCACGGTCTGCCATCCGCTTCATCCCCACTGCAAGCGTGAGCGTGGCCACGGCGGGGAGTCCTTCCGGCACTACGGCGATGGCCACAGCAATCGCGATCTCGACGACTTCTTCGAGACCCCGGCCGCGAGCCACACCGATGGCGGCGAGGATGACGGCACCGAGGGCGACTCCGAAACTGAGACGGCGCCCGAGCTGGTCCAGCCCTTCCTGGAGGGGCGCCTTGCGCTCGGTGGTCTGTTCGGTGAGCTCGACGACCCGACCCAGCTCGGTCTCCCGGCCGGTGGCAACGACGACACCCCGACCCCTGCCGGAAGCGACGAGAGTTCCCGTGTAGGCCATCGACGAGCGTTCGGCGGTCGGTGTGTCCTCGGGTACCGGGTCCACCGACTTGGCGGACGGTTCGCTCTCACCTGTGAGCGCCGACTCGTCGATGTACAGATCTTCAGTCTCGGCGAGACGAAGATCTGCCGGCACGCGTTCCCCGGCTTCGATGGTGACAATGTCGCCGGGCACCAATCCGTCGGCATCGATCTCGTCTCGTCGGTCGTCTCGTTCGACGTCGGCGATGACCGTGAGCATCGCACCCAGGGCGTCCATGGCCCGTGCCGAGCGGAGTTCGGTCACAAAGCCGACGATGGTGTTAACCGTGATGACGACCAGGACTGCGATCGCCTCGACCACCTCGCCTACTGCGAATCCGACTACGACCGCCACCGCCAGCAGAACGACTACGACGTTGGACACTTGATCCCACAGGATCCGGACGGGATGCACGTCCTGGCGTGAGCCGGGATCGTTGCGCCCAAACGACTTCCGGCGCCGCTTTACCTCTTCGTGGCTGAGGCCCTTGTCGATATCGGTGCCGAGTTCGCCGGCGACGTCATCGACCGAACGGCTGTGGGAAGAGGCAACTGGCATCTCTCACGAAGGTAACCGGATCCGATGGGGATCGGGATGTTTCGAAATGAGCCGGGTCGATTTCGTCGAATCGGAGGC
>JBKHKD010000005.1:0-122207 GCA_046537785.1 Actinomycetota bacterium | reverse complement strand
CAGAGCACTAGAAGTCGAAGAACACCGTCTCGCCTTCGCCCTGCATGCGGATGTCGAACCGGTAGGTCGGCGGATCCGAACCCTCCTGCAATTCGGCGATGAGCGTTGGCCGACGCTCCTCGGGCACCCTGCGCAGCACGAGGTCGTCGGCGTTGGCCTCCTCCTCGTCGGAGAAGTAGATGCGGGTGAAGACCGGGTTGAGCATCCCCCGTCCCTGCACCACCATTGAGATGTGAGGAGCCTGCAACTCCCCCTCCGGGTCGGGCACCCTCCCCGGCTTCAGGGTCTCGAAGCGATACCCGCCGGTGTGAAAGTCGCTGGCCGCCCTCCCGAACCCAGTGAAACCCGGCTCCAGGTCGAGATCGTCGCGGATGTCATCCGGATGTCGGTAGCGACCCGAGGGTGCGGCCTGCCAGATCTCCAGCAGGGCGTCCTCGATGTGGGTGCCCTCCCCATCGAAGACCCTTCCCTCGATGACGATGCGATCCTCCCGGCTGGTCAGGACATTCTCTCCCTCGGCGGCGAGCCGCATGCTGAAGTAGGGCCCGACAGTCTGTGACGGAGTCTCACCCAGCTTGCTCATCCGTCATCCTCCTCGAAAGGAGTGGCCGCCTTGCCCCTGAGCACGATGTCCCAGCGCCATCCCAACGCCCAGTTCTCCTCTGTGACGTCGTGGTCGTAACGGGCGACCATACGGTCTCGGGAGTGTTCCGGAGCGGAGTTGAAGATCGGGTCGAAGGGGAAAAGGGGGTCTCCCTCGAAATACATCTGGGTGACCAGACGACTCCCCAGCGATGGGCCCAGGAGAGAGAAGTGGATGTGCGACGGTCGCCAGGCGTTGGGGTGGTTGCCCCATGGGTAGGGGCCCGGCTTGATGGTCAGGAACCGGTACTCGCCGTCATCTCCCGTGACGCACTGGCCGACACCGATGAAGTTCGGGTCGAGGGGTGCGGGGAACTCGGTCTCTCTCCAGTGGACGTAGCGACCACATGAGTTGGCCTGCCAGATCTCCATCAACACCCCAGAGATGCCGTTGCCGTCCTCGTCGAGAACACGCCCGGTCACGATGATCCGCTCTCCGATGGCCGCCTCGCCGGTCCCGGCGTTGGTGGTGAGGTCGGCATCTTCCTCCGACACCTCCGTCCACACCGGCCCCGGGCCCGTGGTCTCCGACAGGGTCTGCACGATGGAGAGAAGATCCTGTTTGGGCCCGCGCAGGACAGTCGACCGGTAGTCGGGATAGCTGAACGGGGGATGGTCCGAGTACGCCTTGGGCCCGTAGTGACGGATCACAGGCTCGGTCATTCGGTCTCCTCCTCATAGATCGTCTTCATCATCTTGAAGGCGTGGTTGGCCGCGGGCACCCCCGCATATACCGCAACGTGAAGCAGCACTTCGGCGATCTCCTCCGGTGTCGCCCCGGTGTTCCTGGCTGCCCGGAGATGAAGCCCGAGCTCCTCGTGGCTGTCGGCGGCGAGGAGGGCGATGGTCACCAAGCTCCGGTCACGTCGGTCGAGAACTGGCCTGGTCCAAAGATCACCCCAGACGTTCTCGGTTATCCAGCGCTGGAAGTCGCGGTCGACCCGGGTGGTGCTCGCAACGGCGCGATCGACATGATCGTCGCCGAGCACCTCGCGGCGAACCTTCATTCCCGCCTCTTGTTTGGGGTTGTCGTCGCTCATAGGGGAAGACCAACGTAGTTCTCGGCCAGACTCCGCTGTGCATTCTCCGAGGAGAACAGGTAGTCGAGCTCGGTTTGTTGGAGCCGGCGGTCGAAGTCGTTGGACATTCCGGGGAAGCGGTGCATCGTGGAGGTCATCCACCACGAGAAACGAACTGCCTTCCACACTCTGGCGAGGGCGCGGTCCGAATACTCGTCGAGACCTGACTCCGTGCCGTTGGAGTAGTAATCCGAAAGGGCATCTGCGAGGTACACCACGTCCGATATTGCCAGGTTGAGACCCTTGGCTCCTGTGGGCGGCACGATGTGCCCGGCGTCTCCGGCGAGAAGGAGCGTTCCGTGTCGCAAGGGCTCCGATACCCAGCTGCGCAGGGGTGTGACGGACTTCTCGATCGAAGGTCCCGTGACCAGACTCCTCGTCGCCTCCTCGGGGAGGCGGGTCTGCAATGCCTCCCAGAAGCGGTCGTCGGGCCAGTCCTCCGGGGTGTCGTCGGCGTGGCCCTGCACGTAGTATCGGCTCAGGTTCTCGTTGCGCATTGAGCAGAGGGCGAAGCCGTCGGGGTGGTTGGCGTAGATCAGTTCGTCGTTTATCGGAGGTGTCTCCGAGAGAATCCCCACCCAGACGAACGGGTAGAGCCGCTCGAAAGTCTGCCGCACCGATTCGGGGATGTGCTCCCGGGTGCTGCTGTGGGCTCCGTCACAACCGGCGATGTAGTCGCAGGAGATCTCGTGTGTCTCGCCGTGCCGGGTGAAGGTGATCGAGGGGGAGTCGGTCTCTATGCCGTGGAGGTCGACGTCCTCGGCCTCGTCGATGAGCATGATACCCGCCTCGTCGATGGCGTCGTAGAGATCCTTCTGCACCTGGGTCTGTCCGTAGATGATCACGTGCTTGCCGGTCAACTCCTTGAATGAAATGTGGAGCATCGTGTCGGCATAGGCGAGGTTGACCCCGTCGTGGAAGAACCCTTCGCGGTTCATCCGTTCGGCGAGGCCAGCTTCCCTGAGCACCTCACCGCTTCCGTACTCGAGGACACCGGCACGGATACGCCCCAGCACGTAGTCACGGCTGCGCAACTCCACGATCACGCTCTCGACGCCATGGAGATGGAGCAGATAGGCGAGTAGCGATCCCGCAGGACCGCCTCCGACGATGGCGACCTGGGTCTTGTCCGGTATCTCGCTCATTTGTGTTGGGCTTGCTTCGTTGTCGCGAGGCTATCTGGCTGGCCTTGACACGTGTATAGCGAATTCGTACGGTTCTCGCACGAATGTTCGGATGGCGAACACAGCAGGAGCGTTGAGTGGCCGAGTTCACCTCACTCCGACAGGCCATTGAGGGCCACGTGCAAGATGGGGCCACGATTGCCATGGAAGGCTTCACCCATCTCATCCCGATGGCGGCCGGGCACGAGGTCATCCGCCAGGGGAAACGAGACCTGACCCTCATCCGGATGACCCCCGATGTGATCTATGACCAAATCGTCGGGATGGGATGCGCCAGTCGTCTCGTCTTTTCCTGGGGAGGAAACCCCGGTGTCGGGTCGCTCCATCGCATTCGCGATGCCGTGGAGAACGGGTATCCCCGTTCCCTCGACCTGGAGGAGCACACCCACGCCGGCATGGCCACCCGGTATACGGCCGGCGCTGCCGGACTCCCGTTCGGAATCCTGCACGGCTACACCGGAACCGACCTCCGGGACCGGACCAATGTGGCCACCATCGAGTCCCCCTTCGATGACGAGACGGTGACAGCTGTCCCTGCGATGAATCCCGATGTGGCTGTGATCCACGCCCAACAGGCCGACCGCCACGGCAATGTCGGGCTGTGGGGCATCACCGGAGTCCAGCGCGAGGTGGCTCTGGCCTCCGGTCGGGTCGTCGTGACTGTCGAAGAGATCGTGGACGAGCTCGATCTGCGGGGACCGAACGGTGCGGTGCTGCCCTCCTGGACGGTCGACGCCATCGCCGAGGTGCCCCGGGGCTCGCATCCCTCCTACTCCATGGGGTACACCGAGCGTGACAACGCCTTCTACACCAAGTGGGACAAGATCTCGAGGGACCGGGAGATATTCGAGAAGTGGATGGAGGAGTTCGTGACGGCGGCAGATGACTTCGCCACCTACCTGACCGCTCTGGACGGCGGCGCCCTGACTGTGCTGGTGGACGATGTCTGAGCAGGGCTACACGTCGGGCGAGATCATGTCCGTAGTTGCGTCGCGCCAGCTACGCGACGGCCAGGTCTGCTTCGTCGGGATAGGGCTTCCCAGCGAGGCCGCCAACCTGGCACGTCTCACCCATGCCCCCAACGTGGTCCTCATCTACGAGTCGGGGACCATCGGCACCAGGCCGGAGGTTCTCCCCTTGTCGATAGGCGACGGGGAACTCGCCGAGCAGGCCGACCTCGTGGTGAATGTGCCGGAGATCTTTGCCTACTGGCTTCAGGCGGGTCGGGTGGACGTCGGCTTCCTCGGAGCGGCACAGATCGACCGCTACGGGAATCTGAACAGCACCGTGATCGGCGACTACGACGGGCCCAAGGTACGTCTTCCGGGAGCCGGTGGGGCTCCTGAGATCGCTTCGTCGGCCGGTGAGGTGATAGTCATGCTCCGCCATTCGGCGAGGAGCTTCGTCCCGGCGGTGGACTTCATCACCTCGTATGGCTTCGGCCGCGACGGTGAAGGCCGGGAAGGCCATAGGGGGGCGGGACCCACCGTGGTGATCACCGACCTCGGGGTGCTCAGACCCGAGCCCGGCGACCATGAGCTCGAGCTGGTCGCGGTGCATCCGGGGGTGGAGGTCGAGCAGGTGAAGAAGAGCACCGGGTGGCCCCTGCGTGTTTCCGACGACCTCGCCACCACGGAGGCCCCAACCGTCGAGGAGCTGCACGTCCTCCGCGACCTCAAGGAGAGAACGTCAAGAGCTCACGCGGGGCCATGAACCTGGCCCGCGCCGACGTTGAGCGCTCCGGTGACTTCATCCAGTCGCTGGAGAGGGGACTGCTGGTGATCAACTCCTTCTCCAGGGACCACCCCTCCCAGACCCTCAGTGAGGTGGCCGAGCGAACCGGCCTCACCCGGGCGACTTCGCGGCGCATTCTCCTGACACTGAGCGATTTGGGATACGTAGACCAAAAGGGCCGCTCCTTTGCCCTGACCCCCAAAGTCCTCGATCTGGGGTACTCGTTCCTGTCGTCGTTTCATGTCGTCGAGGTCGCGCAGCCGCCCCTGGAGCGGCTCGTCGAGAATGTCCACGAGTCGTCCTCGATGTCGGTTCTCGATGGAACCGACATCGTCTACGTGGCACGCGTGCCCACCACGAGGATTATGACCATTGCTCTCGCTCTGGGCTCGCGGCTCCCCGCCTACCCGACTTCGATGGGACGGGTGCTGCTAGCGGGTCTCTCCGATGCCGACCTCGACCGCTACATGGATCGGGCCACCTTCGAGCGTCTCACCCCGCACACGATCACTTCTCCGAAGCAAATCAGGGCGGTCATCCGGTCCGTGCGATCCGATGGGTACGCACTGGTGGATCAGGAACTCGAGGAGGGTGTCCGGTCAATCGCGGCCCCCATACACAACGGCCGGGGAGAGGTGGTGGCAGCGATGAATGTGAGCTGTCATGCGTCCCGGGTCTCGGTCGAACGTATGCACGGAGAGCTGAAACCAAGACTGCTGAGCACGGCGTCCGAGATCAGCGAACGAGTGGTCGCGTTGCCGATCTGATCAGCCGGCGTCCTGTTCCGAGCCGGGAGTTATCTCGCCCCGCTCGGCGACCCTCATGCCTTCGGCTCCTGCATCGGCAGGCGGCTGAGAAGGAATTATAGGGTGAGCCTCCGGCTCAGTCGACCAGGAAGGTGATTTTGAGACTGACTCCATACTCGGAGATGTTTCCGTTGTTCACGATGACCTGTTGGTCCTTGACCCAGGCGTTCTGGATGTTGTGAACGCTCTCTCCGGCCTTGGCGAGCCCTTCTTCGATCGCCTTGTCGAAACTCTCTGCGGATCGCGCGCTGACCTCTATGATTTTGGCAACGGACATTGGTTTGCTCCTCTCGGTAGTGCTTGGCGAGGAACTACCCGTGTCGGGCCAGCTGTAAACGGCTCTAAGCCGCGGGCGCCGCTCTGGTGAGTAACAGTTCGATCGGAGTTCCGGAGGGAAGGGTCCCGAAGAGGGAGCCATGATCACCGTCGAGACGGGTTGTGGCGTAGGCCTCGAATACCGCCTCATCGCCACTTCGGGCGAGAAGAGACCCCGCCCATGCCGTCGCCAGACGCTCGACGACACGCCGCGCCTCGAACTCGAGGTCGGTGGACTTCTCAGTGGCCGACCGCGCCCGGGTGATGGCCTGGTCCAGGCGCTCGTCGAGCCCGGAGGCCAGATCGAGCTCCGCCAGGAACATCTGAAGGCTTTCCGGCGACCGACCCGCCGCCCGGAGGACGTCGAGGGCGATGACATTCCCCGACCCTTCCCAAATAGCGTTCACCGGGGACTCCCGGTAGAGGCGGGGCATGATCGACTCCTCCACGTAGCCGTTTCCGCCGAGACACTCGAGCGCCTCCCGCACCGTCTCACTGGTCCGCTTGGTCACCCAGTACTTGGCGATGGGGAGAGCGATGCGCTTCATGGCGGCCTCGGAGGGATCGGTCTCGGCCCGGTCGAAGGCACCGGCGAGCCGGGTCATCATCAGGGTCGCCGCCTCCGTCTCGATTTCCAGGTCAGCGACGACGTTCTGCATCAGAGGCTTGTCGATCAGTCGGGAGCCGAAGGCGGAACGATGGCTCACATGCCATGCCGCCTGAGAGACGGCCTGACGCATCAAGGCTGCCGAGCCGATGACACAGTCGAGGCGGGTGCCGTTGACCATCTCGATGATGGTGCGGACGCCCCGGCCTTCTTCGCCGACCATCACCGCCCACGCATTGTCGAACTCGATCTCGGACGATGCGTTGGAGCGGTTTCCAAGCTTGTCCTTCAGCCGCTGGATATGCAGCGCGTTGATTTCGCCGTCAGGGGTCCAGCGGGGCAGGAGGAAACACGAGAGTCCACCCGGGGCCTGGCCCAGGACGAGGAAGGCGTCACACATCGGCGCCGACGTGAACCACTTGTGCCCGGTGAGCAGGTACTCGGAACCGGGGCCGCTGCCGCTCATGGGCTTTGCCATGGTCGTGTTGGCCCGCACGTCGGAGCCACCCTGCTTTTCGGTCATCCCCATCCCCATGAGAAGACCAGACTTCTCCGGAGCCGGCCGGAAGGAAGGGTCGTACTCGCGGCTGACGATGCCCGGCACCCACTGGTCGGCGACCTCCGGGGTGGTCTTCAGGGCCGGGAGCACCGAGCAAGTCATGGATATGGGACAGTTGTGCCCGGCCTCGATCTGGCCTGACATATAGGTGAGTGCGGCCCGGATCACGTGGGCACCCTCGGGTGGATCGTCCTCCCAGGGGAGACTGTGGTGCCCGTTGGCGACGGCGGTCTCCATCAGCGAGTGCCAGGCGGGGTGGAACTCGACCATGTCGACGCGGTGACCGAAGCGGTCGTGGGTGAGCAAACGCGGGTCGTTGCGGTTGGCCTCGAAACCCCATCGGTAATACTCGGCTGAGCCGGCGGTGGCGCCGAATTCGATCAGGGCGTCGCGGGAGTCCTTCCCGCCTTCGCGCGCTACAGCCGTGTCGAGGACCGGGTCGCTCAGATAGAGGTTGTAGCCCTCCAGCGGCGGCGGCTGGTTGACCACTTCATGTGTGCCGCTCATGTTCTCCAGCTTACGTGCCCAAGTATGTTCAGTTGCATCCGGGAAGACTCCCGGATCCGAAGGACTGGTATGAAGCTGCACGAGATTCGCCATATCGACCGTCCCCTGCACGAGGTGTTCGCCTTCACCGCCGACTTCTCCAACGCAGAGAGGTGGGATCCCGGTGTCGCCTCGTCGAGGGCCATCGGTGAAGCCGATCCTGGCATCGGTTCCAGGTACGAACTGATGGTTTCTTTCGGCTCCCGGGAGTTCCCCATGACTTACGAGATCACCGCGTGGGAACAGGACTCCCGTGTCGTCCTCGAGGGCCGGGGAGCAACGATCACCGCCGTCGACGACATCAGGTTCGAAGAGAAGGACGGCGGGACCCTCGTCGACTACACCGCGGATCTGCGGTTCACCAACTGGATGAGGTTCATCACCCCGCTCCTTGCTCCCGCGTTGAGTCGAGTGGGTGAGAGGGCTCTCGACGGTCTGGTGGAGACCCTGGAGCCGTGAGTCTTCTCTCCATCCCCGGATTCACCAACGTCGGTTATCTGCTCCACTCGCTCAAACACGAACCCATGGAGGCCGATCTCCAGGGGAGGACTGTGGTGATCACCGGTGGAACCGGAGGGTTGGGCCGTGCCGGAGCCGAGGGCATCGCTGCTCTGGGGGCGCGGACGATCATCGTCGGGCGCGACGACTCGAAGCTGCGCGCCGCCGAGACCGGGATCGATGGTGAGGTGGTCGGCTACCGGGCCGACCTGTCTCTCATGTCCGAGATCAGAGACCTCGCCGGGCGGCTGCTCGACCAGGAAGACCGTCTCGATGTCCTGGTCAACAACGTAGGTGTGCTCAACGGTGAGCGGGAGGTGACGGCTGAGGGCATCGAGAAGACTCTGGCGGTCGATCTCGCCGGCCATTTCCTCCTGACCAATCTCCTGATCCCGAGGCTCGCCGAGGATGCTCCCTCTCGAATCATCAACATGACGTCGGGCGGCATGTACTCGGAGAAGATTCGCCCCGAGGACCTTCAGTTCGAGGAGCGCCAGTATCGGGGAGCCGCGGCGTATGCCCATGCTAAGAGGGGACAGGTCATCCTCACCGAGATGTGGGCCGAGCGCCTCGCAGGAACCGGAGTGACCGTGCATGTGATGCATCCCGGATGGGCCAAGACCTCAGGCGTGGCCGCTTCTCTCCCGGTCTTCGACAAGGTGATGAGGCCATTTCTGCGCACCCCAGCGCAGGGAGCCGACACCATGGTGTGGCTAGCGGCGGCTCCGGAGCCGGTCTCGCAGCCCGGGGAGCTGTGGTTCGACCGGAGGGTCGTTCCCAAGCACCTCGTCGACAAGACCAGGGAGACCCCCGAGGATCGTCAGGCACTCTGGAACGGCCTGGTCGAGCTGACCGGTTCGGACATGCCGGAGCTCCCGGGGGTGCGTCGCTGATGGGCTCGGTAATCGCCGGGACCGGCATCTCCGTACCCGACAACGTGGTGAGCAACCAGGACCTCGCCCGGATCATGGACACGACGGACGACTGGATCACCACCCGCACTGGTGTCAAGGAACGACGGTTCGTGGATCCCGGAGTGGGATCATCGGATCTGGGAATCCAGGCCCTCCAAGCGGCTCTCGACGATGCCGGCGTTAGCCCGGACTCGGTCGATGTCCTCGTGACTGCCACCATGACTCCCGACTATCTCGCTCCCGGCATCGCCGGGCTGGTGCAGGCGGGAGCAGGGCTCGGCCGGGTGGCGGCCTACGATATTCGCCAGCAGTGCAGCGGCTTTCTCTAATGGCCTCGACCTCGCCGATGCGCTCATCTCCAGTGGCCGGGCAGAAACGGTGGCCGTGGTCGGAGCAGAGGTTCATGCCGGCTTCCAGCCGTGGAGTGCCGAGTCCTGGCGGGCCGTCCTCGGGGAAGGCGGCGAGGTGAGCGAGGCCGACTATGCCCGGAACACCGAATACCGGGCGTGGAGCGTGCTCTTTGGCGACGGGGCCGGAGCGATGATCCTCCGCCGGGGCGAAAGCGACGACGAGGGCATGCTCGCCACTTCGCTCCACACCG
Source organism: Actinomycetota bacterium (assembly GCA_046537785.1). Classification (GTDB taxonomy): domain Bacteria; phylum Actinomycetota; class Acidimicrobiia; order Spongiisociales; family ZC4RG35; genus JANQRA01. The sequence continues at coordinate 112,722 of JBKHKD010000005.1, read as the reverse complement.
ACGGGGAGTCGTTCGAGCTTATCTGGGTACCGGGTGTGGGCTTCAAATCCCGCCCCTATGTGACCGCCAGCGACCTCGAGGAAGACCGACACCTTCCGCGGATGGACGGCGCTGGATTGTTCCGCAGAGCGGTGCGTCTCATGCCCGAGGCAGCCCGTTCCGTACTCGACGTGACGGGCCTCGCTCTCGACGACGTGGACCTGGTAGTCGCCCATCAGGCCAACGACCGCATCCTCGAGGGAGTGCGCAAGCAGTTCGGGATGGGGCCGGAAAAAGTGCCGTCCAACATCGGCGCCTACGGCAACACCACCGCCGGCACGCTTCCCATCCTCTATCACGAGCTGCGCGAGACGGGCCGGGTCGGTCCGGGGGCACTCGTCTGCTTCGCTGCTTTCGGTGCCGGAGCCCACTACGGAGCGGCTCTCTACCGGGAACCGCGCGCTCTCTCGTAGATGTCGATCGCGCGCTCCCTCGCCATGGCGTGGTCCACGATCGGCTTCGGATAGTCCTTTCCCAACTCCACTCCATACGGGGTCAGCTCGAGAGGGCCGGCTTCCCAAGGAGCGTGGATGAGGCCGTCGGGGATCTCTCTCAATTCCGGCACCCAGTGGCGGATGAACTCCCCGTCCGGATCGTGTCGTCTCGACTGGGTCACCGGGTTGAATACACGGAAGTATGGGGCGGCGTCGGTGCCAGTGCCGGCTACCCATTGCCAGTTCCCCGCGTTCTGAGCGACGTCACCGTCGAGGAGGTGATGGCGAAAGAAACGCTCCCCGACGCGCCAGTCGACGAGGAGGTCCTTTATCAGGAAAGAAGCGGCGATCATCCGTGCCCGGTTGTGCATCTGGCCTTCGGTCACGAGACGACGCATGGCGGCATCCACCATCGGGTAACCGGTCTCGCCCCGTTTCCACGCGGAGATCTCTTCCGGCTCGTTACGCCACTCGACGCTCCGGTAGTGAGCGTCCAGCGGGGTGTCGATCATCTCGGGCTGGGCGTCGATCAGGTGTCCGTAGAAGTCTCGCCAGGCGAGCTGGCGTAGGAATGCGGCACGGCTTGCAGTCTCCGTTCCCACCTCTGCTGCCACCCGGCGTGGTCCGATCCACCCGTATTTGAGGTCAACAGAGAGATGCGATGTGCTGTCAAGGTCCACTCGATCTCGCTCGTCCTCGTAGAAGTCGGCCCGAGCCAGAAACTCGGTCAGCCGCTCAATAGCCGCCGACTCACCAGCGGGTATCACCGGGCGACCCGCCTCGGGCAGCCCTCTTCCCCGACCGTCGAGAAACACCACGTCTGCAGGCGAGTCGCAGGGCTGGGGTCGGCGCTCGGCCCACTTCGCGTGGAAGGGCGTAAAAACCTTGTAGACGGTGTCCTCAGCTGTGGTGACCGAACCGGATGGCACTACGTAGACCCCGTCGTGTCCCTCAACGTTCACGTGGCGGGCAACACACCTGTCGCGCTTCTTCCCGAACGGTGTCACTTCGGAGTTGACGTGGACGGTCTCCACTCCGAGGTCTTTTGCCACCTCCGGCACGACAACGGAGGGGTCACCGCGCTCGATGCGCAGACGTCCTCCGTGCTCACTGATGGATCGATCGAGGTCGGCAAGACCGGCGACGAGCAGGTTTCGCCGGTTTCGGGAGCAGTTGTCATAGAGAGCCGGATCAATCACGAACAGGGCGCAGACCGGGCCTTCGGCTGAGGCCGCTGCCAGCGCCGGGTTGTCATCCAAGCGAGTGTCTCTACGGAACCAGACGATCGAGGTCATGGGATGCCAGGATCGGGCTCTCGTGAAACCACCCACCGGTCGATGTCCCCCCACACCCGGTGCAGCCACTCCACCTGATCAGGCCGGGTCGGGGGAACATCTGCTCGCGGGATCCTCCACAGAGCAATTTCGATCGTGGACCCGACCAGACCCCCTCTCCAGATCTCGGCGACAGTGGCCAGCCCTTCCAGACCACGGTGGGCCAGCACCACCACGTCGGCATCGCTGGCCTCCAGAAGTGCGAGCGCACCTCCCGGTCTGGGAGGAAGCACCCGCCGGAACGCTCTGACCGCGGCTGCGACCGTCCCTTCGTCGTCGCCGATCCGGCGTTGGTGTTTTCGCAGCTTGGTCTCGGAGAACCGGGTGCCCTCCGGATAGATGAGAATTCCCTCCGATGGCCCCATGCCCGCAGCGAGGTCTCTGATGGAGGCCAGACCCGCACCCTCCCTCGAGGCCCGGTCGATGAACACGTTCGGGAGCCGATTACCGGCAATGTCCAGAGCCGGGTCGGCGAGTAGCTCCTTCTTGAGCACATAGCGCAGGCGAAGTCCGCCGTTCGCGACGAGCCGCGCGGGAAGCAGGGTGTCGACCATCGAGGCGTGTCTGGAGAGGATGATGACGGGTCCGGGTATGAGTGAGTCGGCGCCCTCCACTTCGAGCTCGACCGAGAACAGGCTTTGGAGCGCCCTGAGGTTCCATGCCGCCCACAGGCCCTGAAGCCGGAAGGTGGCTCCCATCCCTGCCCTGCCGAGCGGAGCAGTGGCGGCGAGCGCGGCCACGGCCCAGACCTCTCCAAGCAGATAGACCCAGAGAAAGGCGAGCACGCGCACAGAGACCCACGGCTTTCTGGTTGCCAGCCAACGCGACAGGTCGATCGCCACTCCAACCAGAACCAGGAGAGGCGATAAGACGGTCACCGCGATGAAGAGGGTGATCACCGTGGGGACGGTGATGAGTCGTCTGGCGAGGGGTTTGTCAGGCATCAGCGAACGCTCACAGTATGTTCGTCGCCGATGGCTGCGCGGATGTTGACTTGATCTCGGCTCTCTTCTTCACCTGGTTTGCCGCTGCGTGCTTGTGGACGGTGAACGCTCTGCGCCGCCCCGTCCCTCCCGGGAAGCGGTTTCCACCTCTTTGGCTACCCGGGATGCTCGTTTCGGAGCTGGCCCCCCTCTATTTCATCGTCCGGATCGTTGTCGCGGCGGTCTTCCTCGCTCTCGGGGCGGCCGAGCTGGCGATCGGCAGGGCCGGCATCTGGCTGTTCGCCGCATCGCAGGTCGGGCTGCTGACTGTCATCGCCCGCAGCATCAAGGGCGCTAAGGCGACGGGTCACGCCCCTCCCGTGTTCACCCTCCTCGAGCTGAGGGAGTCGTTGCCCAAAGGTGTGGTCTGCCAACCAGAGGTCCCCTACTGGGACTCGTTCACCCTCGACATCTATGCCCGTGAGGATGCAGACACCGCACCGGCTCTCGTATATGTCCATCCTGGCTCGTGGATGAGAGGTCGTCCCGGCCAGCAGGCGCGGGCACTGTTCCATCGTCTCGCTGCGCGGGGATGGGTGATCCTCGACATCCGGTATCCGTTGTCTCCGGACGCCACCTTCCCCGAGCACCTCGTTGGAGTAAAACGGGCCATCGCATGGGCGAAGTCCGGGGAGGGAGCCGCGGTGGGTGCGGACCCGGAGCGGGTTGCCGTCGCCGGAGGTTCTTCAGGCGCCCACCTTGCCGCGCTCGCGGCACTCACCGCGGACGATGTAGAACTACAGCCCGGATTCGAAGAGGTCGACGTGTCCGTTGTCGCCTGCGTTCCTTTCTATGGGATCTATGACCTCCTGGTCCGAAATCCGACCAGGTATGACTGGCCTTTCATCGCCCGCTTGGTGATGAAGGCCAAGCCCGAAGACGACCCCGACCTCTACCAGAGGGGATCGCCCATCGACCAGGTCCACTCCAACGCTCCGCCGTTTCTCGTGGTCCACGGCGAGTTCGACTCGGTCGTTCTCCCCTCGGAGTCTCAGCACTTCGTTGCCGCTTTGCGTGAGGCGGGGGTGGATGCAACTTACGTGGAGGTACCGGGCGCCCAGCACGGTTTCGACGCCGTCGCCAGTCTCCGGACCCGCGCGGTCGCCAATCTCTGCACCGAATGGCTCGTCACAAAGGTTCCCAGTCGAATCGGTGAAATCGGAGATTTCAGGTAGCACCACCCTGGCCATCGCAGCGGTAACGCCAAGACGGGGGCATTAGGCTCAGCCACGTGACACAGATTCTCGGGTTCGGGGGCTACACGCCCGAACGCATCGTGACCAACGACGACTGGGCGGCCGCCCTCGACACCAGCGACGAGTGGATAACCCAGCGCACCGGCATCAAACGACGCCACTACGCAGCGGACGACGAGTCGACGATGACGCTGGCATCGGAAGCTGCCACCTCGGCGCTGAAAGACGCCGGCATGTCACCCGACGACGTTGACGAGATCGTTCTCGCCACGGACACCCCGGAGATGATGACGCCGGATACGGCGGCGCTGGTTCAGGACCGGCTGGGATGTCGCAACATCCCGACGTACGATCTCGGCGGGAGCGGTTGCGCCGGATTTGTCCAGGCGCTCGACGTGGCCCGCTCGCGGGTCATCGTCGATCCAAAGAACATTCTGGTCATCGGGGTCGAGGTGATATCCCGGATGATCTCCCAAGAGGACCGGTCCACGGCGGTGCTGTTTGGAGACGGGGCCGGAGCCGTGGTTGTGGGCCCCGAAGGCGGGCGTGCCGAAATACTCGGAGCCGTTACCGGAACCGACGGGAGCGCGGCGGAGATTCTCACCCTGGCAGCCGGCGGCACCCGGAATCCGTTCAATGCGGAGTCGCTGGCGAGCGGAGACTTCAACAGGCTCGTGATGGACGGACGCAGGGTCTTCGTTGAGGCCGTCGAGCGCATGTCCGAGGCCGCAACCGACGTGCTGGAGAAAGTCGGCCGTACCCTCGGCGAGGTGAATCTGGTGATTCCCCACCAGGCCAACCTCCGCATAATCGAGGCCGTCCGGAAACGCCTCGGTCTCGACCGGGACGCCGTATACGTCAACATCGAGGAGTACGGAAACACCGGGTCTGCCACGGTCCCCTTCGCCATGTGGGAGGCGGTGGATCAGGGCCGCATCGCCCCGGGAGACCTCGTCGTCCTCACCGCCTTCGGCGCCGGATTCCACTGGGCCGCCGCCGCTCTCCAGTTCTAAGTGCTCTCCGTGGTGAGTTCGCGCGCGTGTTTTGGCGAGGCTGGCCGTTGCAACACCCACGTACTTATGACGGGGGGCACTGAGGGACGACGACCCTGTCGAGGAAGTTGCCCAGATAGCGCTCGTAACGGGCCGGATCGGCGTTCCAGCTCATCACATGACCCGCGGCCGGAGTCTCGACCAGCTCGACGAGATGAGGGACCGCCGCCTGGAGCCGGCGGCTCACCGAGATCGGGATCGTGTGATCGGAGGTGCCATGGAAGACGAGAGTCGGGACCTGGATGATGTCGGCCGCCCGCGCGACGAAGTTGGTGGCTTCCCAATTGATCTTCCAACGAAGGTCGGCGATCCACAAACCCATCTCGTGCATCAGCCAGCTGCCCCGGGATTCACGCATCGCCCGTCTCAAAGCGTCGACGAGGATGACGTTGGGGGCGTCGAGCACTACTGCCGACACCGAATTCGCTAGCGGCGAACGTTCCAGGAATGCCATCACCAGCGCTCCTCCCGTGCTGCACCCATTGAGAACTATCGGCCCGGCCCCATCTTCGAGGGCCCCGCTCACGGCGGCTTCGAGATCCTCCCACTCGGTGAGCCCGAACCGATAGCGTCCGCTGGGATCCAGGGGGGCACCGGGGTCGTTCCGGTAGTCGATGACCAGCGAGGTGATGCCGGCCTTGTGGAACGCGGGGAGCATCCGGACGTGTTCCCGGCGCTCCGCAGTCCATCCATGACAGTGGATGGCCCAGGCTGGCCCGTCGGAGGGCACCAACCAGGCGCCCATAGCCCCCAGGGGCGACTCGTAGGTGGTCTCCTGGTAGTCGAGGCCGACGTCGGCCGGCCCGTTCGGATAGGCAAAGGAGTCGATCTCCACGGCAGGGCAATCCTCCAACTCTCCGACGCAGACCGGCGGGGATCCGGTGACCGGCTCAAAGGAGCGGACGAACCTAGAGCCCTCGACGTCGAGGATGTCCCCCGCTCTTCCATAGCCCCCTGGCCAGGCGACCCCGACCGTGCCCGGATGGCCGATGTCCTGTCGCGGCCCGGGAGCCTCGAGGACGATCCGATCTGAAGTCACGTCCCTCACTCGCACCTCGGGCTCGTCCGGCTTTGGCCCGACCTTCAGGGCGTCACGATGCAGGCCGTTGGCGATGAACCAGCCGGCCACGAGGTGGACGAGCACTACCAGTAGAGTCCCGGCGGCGGCGACGATGAGAATGATCACTGCCCCAGTCTCGCGGGGCGAGCAGCAGCTCCTGGTGAGATTCGATGAGTGTTCTTAACCGGGCTAGATCCCCGGACCCTCGACGTACCCTTTCTCGTAGGCGAGTGCAGCCAGCTCGTGCCGGCTCGCCACGGAGAGCTTTTCGAAGATGTTGCCCATGTGACTCTCCAGCGTCTTCACCGAGATGCTGAGACGGTTGGCTGTCTCGCGGTACGAGTAACCCCTGGCGATGAGGTTGATCACCTCCCGCTCCCTCGGGGTGAGACGCTCGATCGTGGAGCCCACGGCGATGTCCTCGTCGATGTCGAGCAGATAGGCAGCCACCTCGGGTGAAACCGGTCTTTGCCCGGCTGCGGTTTGCTCGATGAGGTTGGGGAGCTCGTTGCTCGCCGTCGTCTTCGTGATGTAGCCGTCGACACCCGCCTGCATCAGCTGGACGACGTCGCCGCGCGACGTCGACACCGTGAGGGCCATGAACACCACGTCGGGAAGCTCACTTCTCACTTGTGGGATCACTGCGGCGCCGCCTCCCCCGGGCAGCTTCACATCGAGCACCACCAGCTCGGGCTTGGTCTCGAGGATCCCGGACACGGCCTCGCTCACATCGGCAGCCTCGCCAACGATGTCGTAGGTGTCGTCCAGCACGGCCTTCATACCTGCCCGCACCACATCGTGGTCGTCTACCAGAAAGATCCGGCGCGTCATCGCCTGGTTCCCACCGTGATCTTCACCTCGGTGCCGTTGCCGTCACCGCTGTCGATCGACACGAAACCTCCCACATACTCCAGTCTCTCATTCAGTCGACCGGAAACCCGGGCCAGATCGGAGTTCTCCAGACCGTTTCCGTTGTCGCGAATGTGTATGTGCGTCGTGCCGTCGGAGATTTCGGCGAAGATCGTGATCCTTTTTGCCCCGGAGTGTTTCACGGCGTTGGTCAGGGCCTCACGGGCTGTCTGGATTGCCGCGTCGAGCCCGGGAGTGAGCTCGCTGTCGTCGCGGATGACAGCTTCGATCTCCACCCGGTGGATGTCCTCGATGTCGTCACGCATCGACAGCAGCTCGGCGCGGAAGCTTCGCTGGAACTCGGATCGCCACTCCTCGATGTTGCGTCTGAGCTCACGTTCCTGTCTCCGGGCCAGATAGCGCGATTGAGCCGGATCGTCCGCTCCCATGCGAATGGCGTGGAAGGTCTGTAGCACCGAGTCATGGAGCTTGTTGACGAGGGCGACCCGTGCTTCGTGGGCGGCAACGGCTTCGCGTTCGGCGGCTAGCTTGCCTTCGGCGCGTTGGCGGGCGATGTCATAGTCCCTGAGCCGGTCGAAGGTCCAGCCCACAATGGCGGCGATAATGAAGAAGATGATGCTACCCGCCGCTCTGACCGCCCCCAGCTCGGCGATGACATGGACCGCAAACTGCTCGATGGCTAGCAGGATCGCCGCTACCAACGAACCGGGGAGCCCTCCCCACAGGGCACCCACGAAAACGTATGACAGCGGCATTCCACCGTGGAAGAGCTCGGCTGCTCCAGAGGCCACCGATGCCGCACCCACGGCCAGCATGGCGACCGAGTCGGACGCGAACCAGATCCCGCTCGCCAGCCGGTCTGGATGGTTTCGGGACATGTACCAGGTGAGCACCGTCCATGCTGTGGCGAGCGCAAGCGATCCGTAAACGATCCAGAGACGGGGTGGCGGTGCCGACGCCAGGGTGACGATCACGAGGAGGCTCATCCAGATCCAGCCAAGGAACCTGAAGACGACCACCATGCGACGCAGAGTGGCTTCCAGCGCTGGGCTGCCTCGGTGCCCGAAACTCCCCTTGAGCATGAGGTTCGTGAAGCTAGCTGACCAACGATTCTGCGTGCTCATAAAGAACCGGGGAGCCGCTCAGCGGCTCCCCGGGATGTCCCCATTGTCGCTTCGAGGGACGGAGTGTTGCCCTGAAGTCCCCCGTAGTCATCAATCATGGCGGGGACCGGAGATATGTACATGGGGAATGTCCCCTATATCAGGGGCCCAAGACAATGGCCACCGTTAGCCGGTGACCATTGCTGTGCACGGGACCCTTATCGGGATCCGGTGAGATCAGAACGCCCCGATGGTGAGAGGGATGGCGATGATGATCGCGGCCACAGTGAGCAGCCTGGGAGTGGTAGGAGTCAGCGCGGCCCGAACAGAAGTGGCCGCCAGGCCAACTCCGAGCAGCACGAGTGCCCACGACCCGGTAGTCACCAGAGCGGCCGTCATCAGGACAAGGGTTGCCGTCGCCATTCCCAGGGCGGCGATGGCTATCCGCACCGCCTTGCCCGCTGGCCTCGTGGCCCATGCCTGGATGGCTGGATTCAGTGCTGTCATACGGGCTATTTGTCGGCAGATTCACCCGTTTCCTTTAGTCGATCGCTGCCCTGACCGCGTGGTAGCCGCACATACCGTGAACACCGGCACCGGGCGGCGTGGCCGATGAGCACAAGTAGACCCCTTCGCCTAGGCGGTAAGGCGCCTTGTCTCCGATTTGGAGCACTTTTCTCATCCCGTATGCGCCTCCCCCGATGTCACCCCCGATGTTGTTCGGGTTGTACTTCTGGTACTGGACCGCCGACGTGGCCCGGCGTTCAAGGACGAGGTCGCCGAATCCGGGAGCGAAGCGCTCGATCTGTCGTTCGATTGCTCCGGTCATGTCGATATCCGAGCCGTTGGGCACATGGCAGTATGCCCAGGCCGTGTGCCTGCCTTCGGGTGCGCGCGTTTCGTCGAACAGCGACTGCTGGGCTACGAGGACGAACGGCCTCTCCGGGTGCTCGCCGCGGGATACGGCCGCCTCGGCTGCGGCGACCTCGGCGTATCGGCCGCCGACGTGCACCGTGGCGGTCCGGTGACTCATAGGATCAGCCCAGGGGATAGGGCCGTCCAGGGCCCAGTCGAGCTTGAAGATGCCAGGTCCGGGCCTCCACCGCGAAAGGCGTCTCTCCGTCGAGGGGGACAACCGATCCCCGCTCATCTCCCTCGCCTGTGGAGGCATCACATCGAGAAACACCATGTCAGCAGACACATCGTCCACCGAGGTGACCCTGACTCCGGTCTCGATCTCGCCTCCAAGGTCGAGAAATCTCGCCGCCAGTGCCGCGGTGATGGTCTGTGAGCCACCCCTCGCCAGCGGCCACCCGTGACTGTGGCCGATCGCGCCGAGCATTAGTCCGACTGCGGCCGTGGCCGGGTTGTGGAACGGGGCTATCGCATGGGCGGAGATTCCGGCCACGAGAGCCTTGCCGGCCTCGGTGGAGAACCATCGGGCGATCACTGCTGCAGGCAACCCGCCCACGAGGGCGAGCCGGGAAAAGGCCCCAATGTTGTCTGGAATCGGTTTCACAGGGCCGAGGGCGACCTGGACCATGTCTTCGATGCTCTCGACGAACGGGTCCATGAGACGCTCATAGCGGTCGGCGTCCTCACCGAGTCCGGTGGCCGTCTCTTTCACTGACCTGTGCAGAGCGGCGACCCCACCGTCGTCCAGAGGATGGGTGAAGGGGATCGGGGGTTGCACCCAGTCGACCTCGAGACCGATCTCGTTGAAGAACGGAGAAGCGATTGCGGCGGGATGAATCGCCGAGCAGACATCGTGCTTGAAGCCGGGGAGTGTCAACTCCGCGGTACGGGTGCCGCCTCCGACCTCATTCGCGGCCTCGAGTAGGAGAGTCTTTCGACCCGAACGGGCGAGCTCGAGGGCGGCGGCCAACCCGTTGGGGCCGGATCCAACTACTGCGGCATCGAATGAAGGCATTGGGTGATTGTGGTACCTCGAGTGTCTGTGAGGTCCCATTACACGCGAGAGCCGGGCCCGTTTGAGACGGGCCCGGCTCTCTTTCTAGTGCCAGAGCACTAGGCAGTCGTTGCTTAGAGGAGTACTGCCTTGGAGCGGATCCGCAGGAAGACGTATCCAACTGCGGCGAGGGTTAGTCCGACTACGAAGGCAAAGGTTGCCAGGGCGTAGGACACGATCCCCAGGCTCAGCGCCGTGGTGAGTGTCGTGGCATCGAACCAAGAGGGTCCGTGCCTCATTCGGGGCCATCACGGCCTCACCGTTCTCGTCGAGGACGACTTCGCCGTTCTCATCGATGGACGGAACCATCCGATCCATCTGGGCGTAGTAGAGACCTTCGGTTCGATCGAGCTGGTGGTGGGTGATGATGGTCCTGATCGAATGGGACCGCCTAGGTGCCGGTGAAGTCTGGGTCCCGGTTCTCCATGTAGGCGTTTATCGCTTCCATCAGGTCGTTGGAGATCAGGAATGATGAGTTCCACTGGGCCATGTAGTCCAGGGCCTGGTCGATGGTGCGACCGTCGTTTGCCTGGAGGATCTGCTTGACCCCCTGGGTCACCAGGGGAGAGTTGGCGCCGATCTCGGTGGCCAGCTCCCGGGCGCCGGCGACGAGCTGAGCTTCGTCATCGAACACCTGGCTGACCAACCCCCTCTCCAGTGCCCACGAGGCGGGGTAGTCGGCGCCGGTCATGGCCAACTCGGCGGTGACGCCGTTGCCGACGATTCCGGGAAGACGCTGCAAGGCCCCGACATCGGCCACCAGCCCCATCTTCGTCTCCCTGATGGAGAAGACGGCATCGGCAGACGCAAGTCTGATGTCGCAGGCTGAGATGATGTTGACCCCTGCACCGAGGCAGTAGCCGTGTACTGCCGCGATCACGGGCTTTGAGGTCTCGGCGAAGCAGCTCACCGTTCTCTGCAGACGCTTGATCTCGGTGTAGATCTGGAAGTTACTCTTGGCCGGGGAGGGGCCATCAGGTCGGAGTCCGGCGAGCATGTCAATGTCGATGCCGACGGTGAACGCCCTGCCGCGGCCGGCCACCACGATTACCCGGATGTCGTCATCTTCACCCAGTTCGGCCACCGCCGCAGGGATGTCAGCCCACATGTCGCTGGTGAGCGCGTTGAGTTTGTCAGGTCGGTTCAGCCAGAGAGTGGCGACATGTCCGTCCCTGTCGACCTCGAGATTTTCATAGCCCATGGCCGCAGGCTATTCCGTAGCCGAGCGCCACGCGTCGCGCACCGACGCGCCCTCCGTAGCGGAGCAGCCCGCCAGCATAGATGCGACCGGCGACACCATGTCGTAATCCCGACGTAGTAGACCCGCGATGGCCCTCTTAGTCGAGAAGAGTCGGTCGGAAAAGCCTGTCGTGTGAGCGGAGAGCGTACCGATCGGTCATTCCCGCGACGTAATCGATAGCCCGTGTCAGCGGATCGGCATCGGCCACCGTGTACGAGTCGGGGACCTCGTGAGGATGGGCCTGGTAGTGGGCCACGAGATCCTGGATGACGATGATGGCCTTCTCTTTCTGGGACTCGGATTCGGGTTGGAGATACACCCGATCGAACATGAAGTCACGCAGCTCGCTCATCACATCGAGATGTTCCTCTTCCATCCTGACTTCTCCCGCCCGATAGGAGGCCTCCACGACGGCGTTGACCATCGAGGAGATCCACTCTCGTGCCGTGGCGCCGAATGTCGTGAGGGCCCGGACGGGCAGGTCGTGGTACTCGAGGACTCCAGCCCGCAACGAGTCGGAGACGTCGTGGGTGAGATATGCGATGCGATCGGCGAACCGGCACAGCCAGCCTTCCGGGGTCTCCGGTGGCGGGTCGATCTTCCATGAATGTGCTCTAACTCCGTCGAGCACCTCGTGGCTCAGGTTCTGCGGCTCGAGCAGCTCCAGGGTGCGGACCCCGTGTGTGGAGTGAAGCCACTCGCCCTCCACGAGGGGCGACAGGGCGTCCTCGCCGGTGTGCCCAAAGGGGGAGTGGCCGACGTCGTGAGCGAGACATATCGCCTCGGTCAGGTCCTCGTTCAACCCCAGTGCACTGGCCATGGCCCGCCCCACCTGGGTGACCTGGATGGTGTGGGTCATGCGGGTGACGTAGTGGTCGCCGTCGGGGTTGAGGAAGACCTGGGTCTTGTGTTTCAGCCTGCGGAAGGCCTTGGAGTGGATGATGCGGTCGCGGTCCCGTTCGAAGGCGGTCCGAAACTCGTCGTGCTCTTCCTCCTCGCCCCTACCCAGACTCTCATCCGCCTTGGTGGCCGCGGGAGCGAGTAACTCGTGCTCGAGCCGCTCCCGCTCCTCCCGGATACGTCGCATCAACTCACTCATGGGTTGGTGGGACCCGGCCGAACTCCGGGTTCCCGACTCGCGCTGAACGCCGTCTGCAACCCAGGCTTTCCCTCGTCAGCACGGTTTCAGACGTATCGCTCGCGCAGACGCGACGAGGCGTAGTCCATGGCGGCGACGACGATGGCGATAGCGAGTATCTGGGCCGCCGATCCCCGATACCTGAGTTGGTTGATGTTCTGCTGAAGGATGAAACCGATACCACCCCCGCCGACGAAGCCGATGATCGTCGACATCCGCACGTTGATGTCCCAGCGGTACATGGTGAAGGCAATGAATGGCGCCACGATTTGAGGCACCACGGCATAGACAACTGTCTGCAGGCGTGTCGCCCCGGTTGCCCGTACCGCCTCCAAGGGCCCGGAGCCAATGCTCTCCACCTGCTCCGAATAGAGCTTGGCGTTGGCGGCGATGGTGTGGAGGGCTAACGCGAGGGTGCCGGCGAAGGCGCCCAGACCGACCCAGACCACGAAGACCAGCGCCAGGATCAGGGCTTCGATCGATCGCAGGGTGTTGAAGAACGTTCGGAAGAAGTAGTAGATCCCCAGACCTGCACCGAGCTGCCCCTGAGTTGCCCCCCAGACGCCTAGACCCAAACCGACCACGGCGCCTATCACCGCCGGTATGACAACTGTGACAGTTGTGTCAGTGATCTGATACATCCAGGCGATGGCCTGGCCGATGCCAACCGCTATCACCGCTCCGGCGAGGCCGACGGCAGCAACGGACAGTAACTGATTGACACCCGAGCCCACCTTTTTGGCGACCGCATATGAGAGTTTGCTGGCGAATATCGCCAGGGCGACTGCTCCGGCGATAGCGGCCAGGGCACTGAAAGCCAGGGCCATGATCTCGCCCAACCGCTGCACGAACGTGCCGAGGAAGGAGAGGGGTCCCAGCACCGCGGCGGCTTTGGCGCCTCCGATCTCCATGAACTGGACCGACGTCTGCGCGGCGAAGAGAAAAGCGACTGTTGCACCCAAGCCTCCAGCGATCTTTGCCGTTGTGGAACGCTCCGACCCGGGGAGAGGGACGGCAATTCGTAACGCAGTGAACCCAAGCCAAACCAAGGCGGCCGCGGCCACTCCGAGCAGCAGAGTCGAGCCGGGCAACTGGTCGACCAGATCGGCACCATATGAGGAGGCCATGAAGCCGATAGCTGCACCCAGCGGCAACGCAACGACCGCAAGCCCGACGTTCAGCGTAGGGATTCTCACGTCGCTCATGAGGTTCCTCGCCGCGAGGAACGATAGGGGTATCGCAATCAACGTGCCCACTGTCGTTGCGAGGAGAGCGAGGAAGATGGTCTCGATGATCCCGACCCATGTCGCCTCAGCGTTCTGCGACCATCGGGGTGAGCGGATGAGCAAATCGGCATCGCGTAACTCGGCCGCGGTTATCTCACCGTCCTCAAGCATCTCGGAGACGGGTCCGTTCTCATCCCGGAGAACACTGTCCTCCGGGAGCTGAACGAGGTCATCGGCTGTGAGGGCGTTGCCATCGTCAGTCGTGGCGATGAGTTCGGCAGTCTCGGGGCCAACCGTCTCAGGAGGCACATAGGCGGGGCTGAGAATCGAGCCCACCCGCTCCTGGGTTTTGGCACGGATGGTCTGCACCTCATCGTCGGGTCGGCCGGGAAGTAGCGCTTCGGTGCTGAAAGTCCCATCGGGGTCGGTTCGGACCTGGGCAATTCGGAGCTCGATGCCATTTGGCGGGACGAAGGAGATGTTGATTGCCTCGTTGGACCCGAAACCCTGCCCCGTGATGGTCACGGTTTCCCTGGGATCGGCACAGGCCGGATCGACCGAGATCGTCGCTGCTCCGCCGGTGGAGGCGGCTGCGCTGAATCCTCCGGCGGGACAGGGCATGGCGAAATCGACATCGATGTCGGTGGCGACCGTTTCGTAGGTGAGGAGATCTGGAGAGCCGAGGGCTCGCACGATGTTGGTGAACCGATCCTGGCGGACCGGGTCACCGATCGGGTCGAGGTCGACATCTACGACCTGGAATCCATAGGCGTAGACCACGAACCCTGCCACCAACCCGATGATGATCCAGAGGGTGCGTCGAAGAGGGCGCCGCTTCTTGGGCTGTTCCACCTCCTGTGGCGGTGCATCGACTTCGGTGGTCTTGAGGTCAGCCAACCCGCTCGGCCTCTCTTCCGTAGATCTCCTTGAACCTCTCGTCGTCGATCTCCGATGGCATCCCCTCGAATACCTTGCGACCCTCGTAGAGGGCGATGACCCGTTGTCCGTACCGGTGTACGAGGTCGAGGAAGTGGAGGCTGCACAGCACGGTGACGCCGTCGTCGCGGTTGATCGCCTCCAGGTACTGCATGATGGAATGGGCGAGGACTGGGTCCAGGCTGGCCACGGGCTCGTCGGCAAGGATCATCTCAGGGTTCTGCATCATCGCCCGGGCTATGCCTACCCGCTGTTGCTGGCCACCGCTCAGCTCCTCAGAGCGGTTGCTTGCCTTGTCCTGGAGCCCCACCCGCTGCAAAAGCTTCAGGGCTTCATCGCGATCTCGCTTCGAGAACCGGTTGACGACAGAGAGAGCAGGGCTGGTGTAGCCAAGACGGCCGGCCAGGACGTTGGTTATCACCTTGGAGCGATGAACCAGGTTGAAGTTCTGGAACACCATCCCGATCCGTCTCCGCACGTTGCGCAGGTCCTCGTGGTTGGCGGCGGTGATGTCTTCACCCTTCCACAAGATCCGACCTTCAGTCGGGTCGATCAACCGATTGATGCAACGCAGCAGGGTGGACTTGCCTGATCCGGAGAGACCGATGATGGCCAGAAACTGACCTTCCGGAACTTCGAACGAGACGTCCTTGAGAGCGACGGTTCCGTCGGCGTAGACCTTGGTCAGGTTCTCAACCTGGAGCATATTTCACCGAGGAGGGAGCCCTTCGCCGGGCTCCCTCCTCCATTCACTTTCTGTGCTGTTGTTTACAGATCGTCCAGGGTAATGCCCTGATCCTCGACCACGATACGAACGATGTCGTACTCGGCATCGGTGGCGGGATCGATCCCGTCCCAGGCGTAGAAGTCCTGGTGGCCGATGGACTCTGCCCATGCCTCGGTCTCAGAGAACTCGAGGAGCGCATCCTCGATCTGCTGCCGAAGGTCCTCGGGGAACTCGGGTCCGAATGACAGTGTGTCGTTCGGTATCTCCGCGGTGATGTCGAGGATTCTGACCTCCTGCATGATGTCGGGAGCCTCTTCGATGGCGCTTGCCCGAGCGTCGAGCACCCGGTAGTCACCACACCAGAGCTCACCGTCGTCGGTGGGCGCACAGCTGTCGATCACGTCCTCCGGGATTTCCGGGTCGTCGCCGGGTGCCCACTCTCCCTCTGGGAGCAGCGGGGGGCTGAAGAAGGTGGTACCGAAGTCGACTTCACCGTTGTAAACGGCTAGAGCCGCCTGTGGATGGCCACCGGCTTCGACGGTCTCTCCCGGTTCGACACCGGCTTCATCGAGGCTCACCGACGGGAAGAGGAATCCCGAGGTCGAACCCGGGTCCGGGTACGCCCAGGATGCGCCTTCGAGATCCGCCAGCGTTTCAAAGTCGCTATCGCGCGGCACCAGGAATTGTGCCCAGTAGACACCCCAGCCGAAGCGGACAGCTTTGAAGGCCACATCGACCTGGCACAGTTGCGAGGCGAGCACGTAGCCGAAGGCGGGGATGAATCCTATTGTGTCCTCGGGATTGGCGCACATCTCTTCGATAGTCGCGGCGTAGGACGTCGGAACGCTCACCTCGAACTCGAGACCGGTCGCCTCGGTGAGGGCCTGGTCCATGATCTCACCACCGGAGACGATCACCTGAGAGTCGACCGAGGGGACGAAGAGTACCTGGATCGGCCTCTCGGCCGTCCCCAGCTCGGCTTCTGCAGCCTCGGTCGTGGTCGTCTCCATTGCCTCGGTTGTCGTGGTCTCCGCGGCCTCGGTAGTGGTCGCACCACTGTCCGCGGTGGTCGTGGTGGCGTCGCCACCGTCACCGCCACAGGCCGCTACCACCAGGGCCAGTACGGCTAGCAAAGCCCAAAGGGCTTTTCGTTTCATACTCGTTGCTCCTTGTTTTCCCATGGGTGCACTGATTCACCCGTCTTGTTTCAGGCGCCCGCACTCCCAGGGCTGATCAGTGATCCGGGCGAGGCTAGCCACTATCGAGAGACATCTGCCAAGCGATCGACCAGCTCGCGAAATTCATCGAAGTTCCTCACATCGATTGCCCCGGGGACAGGCTCGTTCCACGGGCGTACATACCGGCACACGGTCGCTTCGGGGCGATGCTCTACCAGCCCGGGCAACGCGTGGGGTCCGTCGTCCAGATAGACGTGACAGTCGACCAGCCACTTGTCCTCGAGGATGTGGATCTCCGATCCGGGAATCCCGTGCTTCTCGATCCACTCATGGGTGTCCTCGACGGCAAAGGCAGGCTTGGTGGTAACGATGATGATGTCGTGGCCTTCCTCGTCGAGAGCCCGGAGAGCCGCAATGGCGCCCGGGAAGGGCTCGAGATGCCAGAAGATCGATCTGCCGTCCAGATCCGACGTCCAGTCCCAGAATTCGTCGATGTCATGAAAGTGGGTGAGGTCGACGAGGTCGTGCCAGCGCTGAGAGTCCGCCACCACCAGGTTGGTGCCGTAATCACGGTTGTAGAAATGCATCCACCCTTGGGTGAAGTTGGCCACCACTCCGTCCAGATCGATCCCTAACCGCATCCGGGGGAGATTAAGACGTCGCGATCCCTTGGTCTGATGGAGACCATGCGTTCAGTGCATATTCCCGCACAATTTATTGTGGAACCGGTGCTCTCGGACCCCTGAACCCTTACTCGTCACCCGGGTCGATGGCCTTCTCCCGCTGGTAGAAGTCGAGACGGTCCACCGGCATCACCACCGACGACAGGATGTTCGACAGGTGTCGGCTCAATCGCTTGATGTAGCGGTAGAACAGGGCCCGGGGTGCGGCGTAGCGTGCCGGCATGTCCGACTCCACGAAATGGACCACGTGGGAGTCGTAGTGATCGGCATCGTCGTTGATGGTGGTGATGAGCTCGTGGACCTTGGCGGCGTCCTCTGTGGTGAAGGCGTCGAGTGTCCACTCGATGAGCTGGGCTACGTGCTGGCGGTGCTTGGTGAGCTCCTCGATGTCGTCGCCGACGCTGAGGTTTGCCCCCATGCCCGTGAGCTCCCAGATGTCCTTGCACTTGTCACCTATGCGTTCGATGTCCTTGGCGACGGACATGTAGGTCAGCATCAACCCCATGTCGATCTCGGCGCCGCGAACCGTGCCATGGACGAGGAGCTCGCGCCGGACCGCCCGCTCGGTGCGGTTGATCTCCTGGTCGAGGGCCAACAGCTCTTCTCCGCCTTTGGTCGGATCGCGTTCACCGAACAGCGTCTCCGTAGCGATCCGATAGGCGTCCTGGCACTGGGCCAGCATGGCGGCGAGCTGCTGCTCGACGTTTTCGAGTTGATCGGAATCGCGAAATATCGAGAACATGGCTATCTCCTCAGGCAATCAAGACTACGGCGAATGGCAAGACGATGAAGAGGCCGATCACGTATGCCGCCACCAGCGACTTGTGACGCACCGCCGCGCGCGCCGTCCACACCGCCAGCCGCAACGGTATCCGCCGCAGCGGCAGCCACGGATAGAAGATCAGGATTCCCAGCAAGTTGAACACGAGGTGGGCGACGGCGACGATCAGCGCGTCCGGCGATTCGGCGGCCACCGAGGCGATGAGAGCGGTGACCGTGGTCCCCACGTTGGCTCCCAGCGTTACGGGGAAGGCGTTGGTGAGGGTGAGGACGCCTGCCGCCACGAGAGGCACGAGGATCGAGGTCGTGATGCTCGAACTCTGGACGGCGACGGTCATCAACACCCCCGCGATCAGGGCTCCGGCTCCCGCACCCTTGGCGAGGATCCCGTTGATGGCGTTTTCGATCCGCCCTGACATGACGGCGCGCATGTTTCGGGTGATCATCCACAAAGAGAGAAAGATGAGGGCGAACCCGAAACCGAGGAGGATCGCTCCTTCAGCCGGTCCCCATCCCAGCGACGCGAGCGCGTCCTCGATCAGCGATACCGGAGCGGAGACGGCTTCCTTGATGGGGCTGCGACCGGTCTCGACCTCAGGCAGCAGTCCGTCGAAAAGCCCGGCGAGGGAGGTGGCGATTCGAGAGATGAGGCCAAAGACGACCTCCAGAGGCAGCAGAACGGCCACGCTCAGTACGTTGAAGTAGTCGTGCATCGTGGCCGCTGCCAGTGCCCGTTCGAAGTACGCGTTCTGACGGACGTGGCCGAGGGAGGCCAGCGTGTTGGTGACCGTCGTCCCGATGTTGGCCCCCATGATCATCGGGATGGCATAGGCAAACGGGAGCACGCCCGAGCCGACGAGCCCCACGATGGTGGCCGTGCTCACCGACGACGACTGCACGAGGACCGTTGCCAGGATGCCGGCGGCCAGGCCGGCGATCGGATTGGCCACGGAGCCGAAGATCTGGTCCACGGCGTCGCTTCCGAACGAGGCGATGCCGGTCTCGAGAGATTTGACGCCGACGAGGAAGAGGTAGAGGAAGAGGATCGCGAGACCGAGCCGCAGCACGGTCTCCATCCATGACATGTATGGCCTGCGCGCTCCGTCCTCGTGGCGCTGGACGCTGTCTCCCATTGGCGTGCGGCAGGGTACGTGAACGGATGCTGTTACGCCTAGCGGGCTGCCCGAATGTGGAACGGGTTCGGCGTTTCTACTGTCGCAAAGCGGTCAGCGATAGTCCGGGTTGGGGAAGTCGAAGCGGCAGCCTGCCTCCCACTCGGATCGCTGGTTCCCGTGGGCGGGGATGCCTCCCGCATCGCTCAGGATGTGGGCGAGGTGGAGGAGATTCCATGTCATGAAGGTGGTGTTGCGATTGGTGAAGTCGTTGTCCGGTCCTCCCGAACCCTCATCCAGATAGGACGGGCCTGGGCCCGCCTCCCCGATCCAGCCGGCGTCAGCCTGGGGCGGGATGGTGAAGCCGATGTGCTGTAGGCCGTAGAGGACGCTCATGGCGGAGTGCTTGATGCCGTCCTCGTTGCCGGTGACGATGCAGCCTCCGACTTTCCCGTAATACGTGTACTGGCCGTCCTTGTTCAACTCGCCCGAGTTGCCATAGAGACGTTCGATCACCTTCGTACAGATCGACGACTTCTCACCAAGCCAGATCGGGGTCCCGATAACGAGGATGTCAGCCGCCATCACCCGGGCGAAGACGCCGGGCCAATCATCGCTCTCCCAGCCGTGCTCAGACATATCGGGCCAGATGCCGGGTGCGATGTCGTGGTCGACGGCACGCAGAGTGTCTACCTCCACTCCCTGTCGTTTCATGATCTCGATCGAGAGGTTCATGAGGCCCTGAGTGTGGGACACCTCTGGAGATCGTTTCAGAGTCGTGTTGATGAACAGGGCGCGCAGGTCACTGAAGTCTGTCCCCGCAGAGGTCATGTTCTCTCCTCGAGTTGGTGCGAAAAAGCTACCAACGGAAGAGGAAGTGTCAGGTCACCTGGACCCAGGCCATCACCTCGGGGAGGCGACGCCGCAGCAGCTTCGAAGAGAGCCACAGGGAGATCCCGTAGATGATGAGTCCCCATGCGATGGCCGCCACCGCTGTCATCCAGGGGGGTAGGAGCGACCCGAAGGAGACGGTCAGCGCGACGATCGAAGCCGGGATGACGAGGAGAAACCCGATCGTGAAGAAGGAGACCGCCTGGCTGACGATTGCCAGACAGCCCTGCTCGGTCGACTGTGCGAAGACGTCAGTGCCCTCACGGGGAAGACGCAATGGGGTCAGGACCGAGACCACATTGCCGACCGCGAGCTGACATCCGATTGCCGAGACGGCTAGCGGAGCCGCCAGCCAGGTCCATTGCCAGAAGCCGGTGAACCAGGACAGCAGCACGGCGAGCAGAGCCGTCTCGATGGCCAGCCCTATTGCCACCGCCAGGTTTTTGCCCAGCAACAACTGCCTGGGAGTTGCTGGAAGCACGAAGAGATAGCTGGCCGCGTTCCGTTCCCACCCGAACAGATTGAGGGCGATGGGCAAGCCTACGAAGAGGACGAGCACGGGAGCCATCAGAGGAGCCCAGTTGTGACCCCGAATGTCGTAGAAGCCGGTGGTGCCCATGACGGTCCCCGCAACAGCAAGGCCGACGAAAATGACCGTTCCCGTCCATACCAATCGCTGACGGGGATCACGGATGTAGAAGCGAAGCTCCTTTCGGGTGAGAGTGAAAACCGTGCCCCAGAGACCGGAGGTGAACCCGCTGCGACGTGACCGTGCCGCCGGGCGACTGCCCTCCTGGGGTGTGCTCAGCATCCGTGTCAGCAGCCTGCGCCACATCGTCGCCAGGGCACCGAGGCCGGCGAGAGCAGCCAGGAGGAAGACGATCGCGGCGACCGCGCTTCCTCCGGCTGCCTCCACGATGGCCCGCTGTGCAGCCACCGGCGGAATGACCAACGCCCAGTCGGCGATGGGTGTCGAGTTCACGGCATCGGACAGGCCACGCGCATCGACGACAGTGGAGATAGACCGGTAAACAAAGAACGACCCGGCAGCCATGCCAAGGATGAGAAAGGTGGCGATGTCCCGTCCGCGTCGGGTCCGGAGGATCGCCGAGATGGCGGCCGAGAACAGCTGGGACCCTACGGCCAGCAGACCGAGGTAAACGAGAGATGCCGGGATCATCATCCACCATCCCCCGCCGAGGACGGCGCCATTGGCTCCGAGGATGAACAGAGGCACCACGGTCGCCGGTGCCACGAAACTGGCCGCCGCCAAGCCGATCACCATGGTTCGGTGGCCTATCGGCATGACCGCGAGCTGTTGAGGATCGAGGTTCTCGTCGAGGGGGAAAATGATCACCGGGAGCGTCACCCAGGCCGCGAAGAACAGCAACGCCGCCCATCCGGAATAGTTTGCAAGGGCTACTTGGTCGAGACGCCCGGCGGTCTCCACATATGAGGTAGCGAGATGCCAGCCTGCCCATCCGAGCAGGATCGTCGCGATGGGAAATCCGAAGCGACGCTGAATGTCGCTACGAATCCCGTTCCAGGTGAGCCGGGCCTTCAGCCCGACGAGGGTTCGTACCACGACAGCTCATCCACTCCCTTGCCTCCCACGGCGGCAATGAAGGCGTCCTCGACCGTCTCGGTGCCGGTTATGCGGCACAGGTCCTCCGGTGTCTCCTCGATGGTGAGCCGTCCCTCGACCATTATGCCGATCCGGGTGCACAGCCTCTCCACGAGATGCATCTCGTGTGAGGAGAAGACGATGGTCGTCCCGGTTCCCGCAGCATTTCGCAGCAGGTTCCGGATCAACCGCGCGGAAACGGCATCGACCCCTTCGAAGGGCTCATCCAGGAAGAGGACGGGTGGTCGATGAATGATGGCTGCACCGAGGGCGACCTTCTTTTTCATCCCTCTCGAGTAGTCGCCGATCAGCTTCGATCCGGCGCCAACCAGGTCGAGCATGTCGAGCAGTTCACTGCGGCGCTTCAGCGCCTCATCCTTGTCGAGACCGTGCATGGCCGCGGTGAAGTCGAGGAGCTCGGCTCCGGTCAGTCGCTCGTACAGGTTGAACTCCTCAGGCAAGACCCCGATGCGCGCCTTGACCTCAGTGGGTGACTCCCAGGTGTCGTACGGGCCAACGCCCACCGATCCAGCGGAGGGTCGGAGCAGTCCGACGATGCTCTTGATCGTCGTCGTCTTGCCGGCACCGTTCTGGCCGAGAAGCCCGTAGAACTCCCCCGGCTGGATAGCCAGGTCGAGGTTGTCGACCGCCGTGGTCTTTCCGAATCTCCGCACCAGACCTCGAGCCCAGACAGCGGGCTGGGTGGGGGCGTGGTCGAGCGTCGGCTCGTCTGTGAGGGACTGAGTCACTTCGAGAGAGTATCGACGGGAAGACCACATAAGTGAACACCTCCGTTGGAACCACGACGATATCCACCCGAGCTCGGGTGCCAGAGCGTTCCCGTCTCCGAGGTCCCAGGGGGCTGAATCAGTCACCCGAGAGATGTACGGTGGTGGTGACTTGCAGTATCAAGCTCTCTACCGCAAATACCGCCCACAGACTTTCGACGACGTCATCGGGCAGGCTCACGTGACGACAACTCTCGCCCGGGAAGTCGCCGACGAGCGCGTCGCCCATGCCTATCTCTTCACGGGGCCCCGCGGCACCGGCAAGACCACGACAGCGAGGATCCTCGCCAAGGCATTGAATTGTGAGAACCGCAACGCCGACGGGTCGCCTTGCAGCAAGTGCTCGAGCTGTGTGGCCATCGCGGAGGGAAACAGCCTGGACGTGATGGAGCTCGATGCGGCGTCCCACAACTCGGTCGACGACATCAGGGACATCAAGCTGAGTGTCACCACGGTGGCATCGGCGACGACGTCGAAGCGGGTCTTCGTTCTCGACGAGGCGCACATGCTGTCCAAGGCCGCGGGCAACGCCCTGCTCAAGACCCTGGAGGAGCCTCCCGAGCACGTCCATTTCGTGCTCGCCACCACCGAGCCCTACAAGCTGCTGGACACGATTCGCAGCCGCACCCAGCGCTTCGATTTTCACCCGGTCCCGGTGGAGGCCCTGGCGGGATATCTCAGCACCATTGCCGATCGCGAGTCGTACAAGACCGAGCCCAGCGCCCTCATCGCCATCGCCCGTCACGCCGGGGGTTCGGTCCGGGACTCCCTATCTCTTCTCGAACAGGTCGCCGCACTTGGCTCGGGCACAGCAGATGTTCCCGGAGTACGCCGGGCGCTCGGTCTCGCCGATGCCGACGCCTTCCAACAGCTTGCCGAGGCCGTTGCCGCCCAGGACGCCAAGTCTGCGCTCGAACTGGTGGCGGAGATGGCGGCTTCCGGAGTGGACCTGCGTCGTTTCGTCTCCGACTGCATCGGCTTCTTCCGCGGGGTGTTCCTGGCCCACTACGCACCCAATCTGGCAGAGATCGCCGACGAGCCCCCCGAGGTCTACGAGTCATGGCAGAAGGCAGCCGAGATCGTCCCGGCCACAGATGTGCTGCGAGCGGTGGACCTTCTCGCCGAGGCACTGGTCCGGCTTCGGGAGGGACGCGAGGAGCGTCTCATGACGGAGCTGGCGTTCATCAAGCTCACCCGACCGGAAACGTCGACTCACCCCGAGGCCCTCGTCTCGAGGATGGATCGTCTGGAGCGGCGCATGGGCAAGCCCGGAGAGACGGTGACCCAGGCCGCGGCGCCCGCGGCCCCCGGGGCCAAACCCCAACCCGAGCCCGAGCGGGCACGGGAACCTGCCAAGCCAGCCAAGGAATCTGCACCGGCCGAACAACCAGCAAAATCCGAGCAGAAGGCCGAATCGGAGGCAGACGACGAGCTGTCACGGGCTGCGGCGCCCCTCGTTTCCGACGATGAGCCCGACGCCGAAGCGGAGGATCAGCCGCCGATCGACATCAGCTTCGATCAGCTCCAGAAAATCTGGCCCGGGCTATTCGGGAGCCTGCGCGATGTGCTCGGCGCCCGGCGTTGGGCATTCTTTCGGGAGGCGGTGCCCGCGGCAGTGGAGCGGAACAAGATCATCCTCGAGGTCGCTCACGACTTCCACCTGACTTCACTCCAGCAGGACGATGCCGTCGCTCCCATCGTTGCGGCCAAGGCCGGCGACCTCCTCGGCGGTCCGGTCAAGGTCGAGTTTCGCCTCAAGAACGATGGTGGTGATGGCGACGGGAACGACGATGACGAAGTCGACCTCGATCAGCTCGAGGAACGCCCCAAAGCGGACACCGATCCCGCCTCCCTCCTCGAGTCCGAACTCGGCGCCCAAGTCGTGGACGATTGAGCGTCAGGTATGAAGTATGAAGTATCGGGCACTTCGTGCCCTGAAGTATGAGGTATTGAGTGGTGGATGGAGAACCGAGGTGAGCGTGTCAAGCCGACCGGGTTCCTCAGTAGGGAGTGTCCTGAGGGAAACCGGGATGTCTTCATACTTGATACTTCATACCTGATACTTTGGAACCCATGAATCGTCAGCCCGACATGAATCAAATCATGAAGCAGGCGCAGCAGATGCAAGAGCAGCTTGCCAAGACTCAGGCCGAGCTGGCCGAGCGCCGCTTCGAAGGCACCGCGGGGGGAGGGATGGTCAAGGCTGTCGTCACCGGCAGCCCCGAGCTCATCGAACTCGAGATTTCCCCTGATGTCGTCGATCCCGAGGACATCGAGATGCTTCAAGACCTGGTCGTGGCCGCGGTCCGTCAGGCCATGGACGAGGCAACGAAGGCCACGAATGAAGAACTGGGAGGGCTCACCGGCGGTCTCGGCGGTCTGCTCGGTTGATGTTCGAGGGTCCAGTCCAGCGGCTGATCGACGAGCTGAGCCGTCTTCCCGGCATCGGGAACAAGTCGGCACAACGCCTCGCCTTCCATCTCCTCACCGTCGAGGAGGCTGACGCTCTGCGCCTCTCCGCAGCCATCAAGGACATGCGGGAGCAGGTAACCCAGTGCGAGCGCTGCTTCAACGTGGCTGCGGGTGAGCTCTGCGCCGTGTGCCGGGATACTCGTCGCGACGACACGTTGGTCTGTGTGGTGGAAAGACCTCAGGACACAGTGGTCGTCGAGCGCACCCAGGAGTTCCGGGGGAGATACCACGTCCTTGGAGGCGCCCTCTCACCGATAAACGGCATAGGGCCCGGTCAGCTTCGCTTCGAGGAACTTCGCCACCGGCTGGAGGCCGAGGGAATCAAAGAACTCATCGTCGCCACCAATCCGACCATCGAGGGCGATGCCACCGCGATGTACATATCCCGTGAGTTCAAGACCGACGGCCTCCGCGTCACGCGACTCGCCTCGGGGCTGCCTGTCGGGGGTGATCTCGACTACGCCGATGAGTTGACCCTTGGCCGGGCTCTCCTGGGGCGCTCCGAGATCTGAGACGGATCTAATCTCCCGCCCTCGTGACGTCGCCATCACATCTCGTTTGGGACTGGAACGGGACACTGCTGGACGATCTCGGCATTGTGGTCCGTGCGGTGAACCGGTCGATCGCGGCCTTCGGGCTCAATCCGATAGACAAAGATGTCTATCGGGATCACTACACGCGGCCGGTCAGACATTTCTACAACCGTTTGTTCGGGAGAACCGTGAGCGACGAAGAGTGGCTGCGACTCAACACCTCCTTCCACGAGACCTATTTCAAGTTGGCGTCGGATGTCGACTTGGCGCCCGGGGCTCGCCAAGCGATGAGGGAACTCCATGAGGCGGGCTGGACCCAGTCGTTGCTTTCGATGTCTCCCCAGGATTGGCTGGACGGGATTGTCGACCGTCTCGGACTGACCGATTGGTTCGAGATCGTCGACGGGCTATCCGGGCCGTCAGGCGGCCTCAAGGCTGCCCATCTCGAGGTACATCTTGGGACTCTTCAGATCGACGGAAGGGCGGCTGTTGTGGTGGGGGACACACCCGACGATGTGGCTGCTGCACGGCATGTGGGCGCTCACCCCGTCCTTTTCCATGGCGGCAGCCATCACATGGATGTGTTGGAGGCGGAGGGTGTACCTATCGCTGAGACGATCCCGGAGGCGGCCGGTATCGCCCTCAGTCGACGGTGAGACTGGAAATGGCCCTGAGCCGGGCCAGGTTGTGCACCGCTGTCATGTAGCGAATCGACCCGGTCTTCGAGCGCATAATCACCGAATGGGTGACGGCTCTCTCCTCGCCTCTGAAGTTGACCCCTCTGAGGAACTCCCCGTTGGTCACCCCGGTGGCGGCGAAAAAGACATTGTCTGAAGACACGAGGTCCTCGCTGGTAAGCACTTGTTCGAGGTCCAGGCCTTCTTCGCGGGCGAAGTCCTCCTCGGACTCGTCACGCGGCCACAGACGGCACTGAATCTCCCCACCGACGCACTTGAGAGCGGCAGCGGCGATCACTGCTTCGGGGGATCCTCCGATGCCGAGCATGACGTCGGCCTCATGGTCCTCCTGCGCGGTGGCGATCGCACCTGCGATGTCACCGTCCCGGAACAGCGAAATGCGGGCCCCCGCTTCCCGGGCCGCGTCAATGTACTGCTGGTTGCGGGGACGATCGAGGATCAGAACCCTGAGATCGTTCATCTCCTTGCCGTTCGCTTTGGCGACTCTGGACAGGTTGTGACCGACGGGAGCCTCGAGATCGATCGAGCCCGCAGCTTCGGGGCCGACCGCGATCTTGTCCATATACACGAGCGACCCGGGCGCGTACATCGATCCGCGCCCTTCTGAAAGAGCGATCACAGCGATGGCATTGGGCAGCCCGCTCGCGGTCAGTCTGGTCCCGTCGACGGGATCGACTGCCACGTCGACAACCATCCCGGTGCCGGTACCCACCATTTCCCCGTTGTGCAGCATCGGGGCCTCGTCCTTCTCGCCCTCGCCGATCACGACCCGACCGTCGATCTCGATCGTCGACAGGTGAAGACGCATTCCGTCGACTGCCGCTCGGTCGACCTCGTCCTTGTCGCCCCTTCCCAGCCAGCGAGCGGCGCCCATGGCCGCCGTCTCGGTGACGCGGACGAGGTCGAGGCCCAGATTTCTCTCTACGGGCTCGGCGGCCATCAGCCCTCCACCTTCAGCACGATGGCATCTCCCTGACCGCCCCCGCCACAGAGGGCGGCCGCGCCTATGCCGCCCCCGCGATGGTGCAGGGCGTTGACGAGGGTGACCACCAGTCGCGCCCCGGTCGCGCCCAGCGGATGACCCAGTGCCACGGCACCGCCGTTGACGTTCACCTTATCCTGGGGGATGTCGAGCATCCGCGCCGACCACAGTGACACCGCGGCGAACGCCTCGTTGATCTCAACGAGGTCGAGATCGGAGGGCTCCAACCCTGCTTTCTTGAGTGCGACCAAAAGGGCTTCGGCGGGCCGCTCGTGGAGGGTGGCGTCGACGCCGCCGATCTGTCCGTAGGCGAGGATCTCGGCCAGAACCGGTGAGCCCGTTGCCTCGGCGGCTTCACGGTCGGCCATCACGACGGCGGCGGCTCCGTCGGAAATCTGAGAGGCGTTGCCCGCGGTGATGGTCCCGCCGGCTGTGAACGCCGGACGCAGCGACGCCATCGACTCCGCAGTCGACCCCTTGCGTATCCCTTCGTCCTCGCCGACCTCGATGTCGTCGCCTTTCCGCTGGGGAACGGCAACGGGCGTGATCTCGGTGGCGAACTGGCCGTTGGCCGTGGCCTCTTCGGCGAGCTGGTGGCTTCGTGCTGCCCACTCATCCTGTTCCTCGCGGCCGATTCCGAGCCGCTCGTTCTTGTGGTCAGACGACTCACCCATCGTGCATTGATCGAAGGCACAGAAGAGGCCGTCGTGTTGCATGACATCCACCATCTCGACGTCACCGATTCGGGCGCCCCAGCGAAGCTCGCGCACCACGTGGGGGGCGTTGGTCATCGACTCCATGCCGCCGGTAAGCACGAACTTCGAGTCCCCGAGCCGGGTCGCACGATCGGCCAGCCCGATGGCCGACATCCCCGAGAGACAGACCTTGTTGACCGTGAGCGACGGCACGGTCATCGGGAGCCCACCGGCGACCGCGGCCTGACGTGCCGTGATCTGGCCTTCTCCCGCCTGGAGGACATGTCCAAAGATGATCTCGTCGAAGGCGGTTAGATCGGCTTCGGACCGTTCGACGGCAGCCCGGATGGCTTGTCCGCCAAGATCCACTGCGCGCAGTGGCTTGAAAGCCCCGCCGTACCGGCCTATCGGCGTACGGGCGATACCGGTGATTACTGAGTTGCTCACGTCACCTGATGGTACCGGCCCCGGAGTGACAGGCCACCGGTGGGCTAATACGCTCCAGCCAGTGAAGCTCCTCAACCTCGACCATGTCGCGATTGCAGTTCATGATCTCGACGCCGCCCTCGATGGATATCGGGACCGCTACCGGGTTGAGCCCATGTATCGGGAGAAGGTGGAGAGCCAGGGGGTCGAGGAGGCGATGGTCCCGGTTGGCGGCTCGTTCATCCAATTGCTCGAACCCCTCGGCTCTGAAACCCCGGTGGGCAAGTTTTTGTCCAAGAATGGTGAAGGTCTTCATCACGTCGCTTATGCAGTTGTATCCATCGAAGCAGCCCTCGCCCATCTCAAGGAACAGGGAGCACGTCTCATCGACACCAAGCCGCGGGTGGGCGGGCGTGGTACCAAGATCGCCTTCGTTCATCCGGGTGACCTCGCGGGCACTCTCATCGAGTTGGTGGAACTGTGAATCCTGATCTGAACATCAAGGGCGGTGCAGGCGAGTTCGAGGCGGCCGTCGTCGCCGTCGTCCTCGACCGCATAGCACGGGAGGAAGCGGCGGCCCGTCAGAGCCGGGGAACGCCAAAGACCGGGCTCCCGGCCTGGGTTCGAGTCGTCAAGCGCGCCGAGCCCAAGAACCCACAGGACATCATTCGACCTGACATCTCTAGCGCCTGAGGACCTCGGCCATCTCCGGTGACCTGAGCAGCCGGGAGACTCCGAGGAACGCCGCAAGGGTGGTCACCCCCGCCACCAGTGAAACTCCGAGCGCAGACGGCAGGGTCACCGGGTCGTCACCGATCATTGCGTGAGCCACGAGCCAGCCGAGCACTGCGGCGGCGGCAGCCGAGAGCATCGATCTGAGGAAGGCGGGTACCAACGCCCGAACCGGCCTCCAACCCGAGTCATACCCCCAGGCGACGAGGAGACCGAGGGCATAGCAGATCATTATTAGCGTTGAGGCGAGAGCGAGGCCCTCGACACCCATCACCTGATAGAGGCCAAGCCAGACGGGAATGGCAACGACGGTGAAGACGGTCCCCACGATGACCGGGGTCCACATCTTTCTTTTCGCATAGAAGTGCCTGGCCAGGATCTGGTGGAGGCCCCATGCCGGGATGGAGAAGGCATAGATCGCCAGCAGCGTGGCCACCAGGTCTGCGTCGGCCTCGGAGAAGGCTCCGTACTGGTAAACGAGACGAACCAGAGGCCGGGCCAGCACCACCAAGCCAGCGGTGGCCGCGGCTGCGACGAAAATGGTCTTGCGCGCCGCCCGGCCAGTGGTCTCGATCAGTTCGTCGCCGGCTCCCCGGGCATAGAGACCCGCGAGGAACGGGAACGCTGCCACACCGGCAGCCTGCGCGATTATCCCAACGGGGACCATGTTGAGTCTCCGCGCGTAGTTCAGGGCCGCGGTGGCACCTACCTCGACCTGGCCGAAAAGCTTGATGAACTGCTCATCGAGCACCGCCACCGATTGGCCGATCATCAGCGGAATGGCCAGCGTGAGATACTCGCCGACTGCGGACTGTCTTTCGGTGCGTGTGATCCAGGTCCCGGTGCGTCTAGCACCAAACCATTGGATTCCGAAGTTGCCGATCGCCGCACCCGCCACTGCTCCGATCAGGAACGTCTCAGGTGCAGGATCGCCCGTCGCCCACCCGGCCAGGCCGCCGACGATGATTCCGAGGTTGTATACCAGGGGGGCCAGGGCCGGGATGATGAACCGCTTGTGGGTGTACTGAACGGCCATCAAGAGGGCGCCTGACACCAGGAAGACCTGGGCAGGAAGCACGAGGCGGGTCATGGATACCAGCCGTTCGGGATCGGATGCCTCCGGAAAGGCGAGTTCGACGATGGTTCCGGCGAACAGCCACATCAGCAGTGTCATCCCGACGATCAGCAGGCTCACGAAGCGGAACACCGACGTGAACGCCTGACTGGCCCCTTTTGCATCTCCCGACTCGAGGTGGCGGCTCAGGATCGGGACCAGCGTGATGCTCAGGTAGGCGCCAGCGAGCAGGTAATTGAGTATGTCGGGCACCAGGAACGCCTGGTTGTAGAGGTCCGCCTGCACTCCCCGCCCGAACAGGGCGGCGATCAGGGCCTCCCTGCCGAGCCCGAGGAGACGGGACAACAAGACGCTGGCCGCGATCACCACCGCCGCGGTGCGCATCCTTATCGGCGTGCTCATGGTCCTGCGTGATACCGCAACTCGTCGAGCACCGAGTCCGGCACTGCCAAATCCCCGTAGCCGGAGCCGAGGGACAGACCCGGCTTGTAGCTCCCGTGGTAGTCGCTACCGCCCGATGGGATCAGCTCAAAGCGTCTGGCGAGATCGGCGTAGCCCTCTCGCTCATGACGGCGATAGGAGCCGTAGATCGCCTCGAGCCCGATCAGGCCAGCTCGTTTGAGGTCGGTGAGGAGATCGGTCATGGCCGGGGCCGTCGTGACTCCGAGGGTGTGAGGATGGGATAGAACGGGCACCGCCCCGGATTCTCGCGCCAGACCGATCGCCTCCCCGGGATCGAGGCGGTTACGACCGACGTAGGCGGGTCTCTCCCTGCCCAGCCAGAGATCGAATGCAGTCCGGATGTCGGGCACGTACCCGTGTCTCACCATCACCGCTGCGATATGGGGCCGGCCCACGCTCCCGCCCCCGGCCTCTTCGAGGACTTCCTCGATGGTGATGGGCAGCCCGGCCTCCTCCAGCCTGCGGACGATCTCCTCGTTTCTTCGGGTCCGTCCCGATTGCAGGCCGTGGAGACGATCCTGAAGTGGGCCGTGACCGGGGTCGAGCCAGAGCACGATCAGGTGCATGGTCCCGTTGTCGTAGTTCAACGACAGTTCCACCCCCGGAATCAGCTCCAGGGGGTGCGTCGCTGCGGCCGCCACCGCGGCCTCGATGCCCTCCTGGGTGTCATGGTCCGTCAGGGCGATAGCAGTCAGCCCTGTTTCGGCGGCAAGCTCTACGAGGCGTTCCGGTGGGTCGGACCCGTCAGAGGCCGCGGAGTGAGTATGGAGGTCGACAGTCATCGGCGGCTCCGATGATGCCTGCTAGTGGTCCATCGGGGAAGTCCGGTCGCGTACTTTCGGCGAGCCAGGGGCGTCGCTCGCAAGGACGCAGGTCCGCAGGCGCACTGGGCTCCGTGCGTCAAGGCCGAGGACGTCGCCAGCGGCGTCATCTGGCCGTTGAAATGCCAGCGGATTTCCGCGATGGGCCACTAGGACCGTCAGGATTCGGCTACGTCGATAGAAATCGACTCGATGTAAACGGTCTCCAACGGCTTGCTCCGCTCGACACTGCCGGGGGCGGTCGCGCTTTCGATGTCCATGATCGTGTCGATCGTCTCCTGTCCGGAGACGACGGTGCCGAGGACATTGAACTGGTTGGTGAGGAACTGCCCGTCGGGGCCGGTGATCACCATGAACTGTGATCCGGTGCTGCGTGCTCCCCGGCCCCACATCGCCACGACGCCCTCTTCGTAGACGAAGTCCTCCGGTGGATACTCGTCGGATATGACGTATCCCGGTCCTCCGGTCCCGTCGGCCTGGGGATCCCCTGTCTGGATCACGAAGTCCTCGGCTATCCGGTGGACGACCTGGCCGTCGTAGAAGCCTTCACGTGCCAGGAAGACGAAGGAATTCACCGTCTCGGGAGCCCCACTGGTGTTTAGGTCGATGACAATCTCGCCACAAGAGGTGGCGACCGTGGCCGTTGCCGTGCTCGACTCGGTGATGTCTGACTGCTCCTCGGGTGCCTCGAACGTCATGATCTGTTCCGGTGGAGGCTGTTCGGCGCCGCAGGCGGTTTCCTGGGCCCGATAGTCCTCATAGGTGGAGGGAGCGTCGACATCGCTGCCCCCGAACAAGCTGGACACGACAAAGATGCCCACCACGACGAGCCCGAACACCAGGGCGGTGCCGAGACGGCGGATGAGTTCGCGTCGCGACTCCCTCTTCCTCTCCGCCTCACGCTTCGCCGCGCGCTTTTCTTTCTGGCGTTGGCGTCGGTCGGACATGGCGCCGCGACTTTAGGCCGCGGGCCGTTCAAAACCCCAGCCTGTGTTCGTAATACGGGTCGGAACCATCCAAACTATGCGCATGCCAGTCGTGGTCCAGAAGTACGGCGGTACCTCGGTTGCCGACCCGTCGCGCATCAAGGCCGTCGCCGATCGCATTGTCGCCACCCGCGAGGCCGGAAAAGACCTTGTGGTCGTGGTCTCGGCGATGGGTCAGACCACCAACGCTCTTCTGGAGCTGGCTTCCGAGGTGAGTACGGCGCCACACCCCCGGGAGATGGACATGCTGCTCACCGCTGGCGAACGAATCTCAATGGCCCTCCTAGCCATGGCGCTGAACGACCGCGGCGTCCCTGCGGTCAGCTACACCGGGTCCCAGGCCGGCATCCTCACCGACTCGGCCCATGGTGGGGCCAGGATCACCAAGATCACCGGCGAGCGGGTCAGGGAATCGCTCACCGCCGGCAAGGTGGTGATCGTCGCCGGGTTCCAGGGAGTCGACCCGACGTCGAAGGAGGTGACCACTCTGGGACGCGGTGGTTCGGATACCACCGCCGTCGCCCTCGCCGGGACCCTCGACGCTCACTCATGCGAGATACTCACCGATGTCTCTGGAGTGTTCACAGCCGACCCTCGCATCGTCGAGGAGGCGCTTCTCCTCCCTGAAGTGGAGTACGACCAGATGGTGGCGCTGGCGGATGCGGGCGCCGGGGTGCTGATGCCCCACTCAGTGGAGCACGCCCGTGACCACGGTGTCTCCGTCCATGTGCGCTCCTCGTTCACCGACGAGGAAGGAACCTGGGTTCGTCCCGGCGTGGTTCCTCGTCGCTTCGCGGGGATTGCCAACCGGCTCGAGATAGACCACGGCGTGTTGACCGTGGTGGGCTCCGGGACCCGGGAGTCGATCACCGAGGACATGATCGCCCTTCACGACGCGGGGGTCGTCACCGCCCTCATCGCTTCTGACGACCAGTCGGTCTCCTTGTCGGTCGACACGGAACAAATCGAGGACGCCGTGCGGTTGTTACATGCTCGACTCTTTCAAGCGGAGGCCTCCACATGACAACAGTTGCCGTGGTCGGTGCCACCGGCGCCGTTGGCCGCACCATGGTGTCGATCCTCGCCGAGCGGGACTTTCCCGCCACCAGCCTTCGTCTCGCCGCATCGAAGCGTTCCGCCGGTCAGAGCGTCGAGACCCATCTTGGCCAGGTGACGGTTGAGGATCTGGCCACCATGGATCCGTCAGGAATCGATGTCGCCCTCTTCTCCGCCGGAGGGGTGAGGTCCAAGGAGCACGCCTCCCGTTTTGTCGAGGCCGGGGCTGTGGTCGTGGACAACTCCTCCGCGTTCCGCATGAATGACGATGTCCCCCTCGTGGTGGCCGGGGTCAACGACGATGCCGTAGGTGAGCACAGCGGAATAGTCGCTAACCCCAACTGCACGACCATGACCCTGATGTTGGCGGCGGGGCCACTTCACAGGGCCGCGGGTCTCAGATCGATGGTCGTCACTTCCTATCAGGCGGTCTCGGGCTCGGGGCATCAGGGGGTGACCGAGCTTCTAGGTCAGCAGGGACCGCTGGGATCGGATGTGGACGCATTGATGACCGGAGGCTGGACCGATCCAGGTTCCAGCGTTTATGTGCGGCCCATCGCCTTCAATGTCCTTCCCTTCGCCGGCAACGAAGTCGACGGGGGTTATACCGACGAGGAGATGAAGCTCCTCGACGAGTCGCGCAAGATCCTGGAAATTCCCGATCTCGCAGTCGAGCCGACATGCGTGCGTGTGCCTGTCCTCGTCGGTCACGGGGTGGCGGCGACCCTCCTGTTCGAGCGTCCTATGCCGGCGGACGAGGCCATGTCGATTCTCAGCTCGGCGCCCGGCCTGGACCTCTGGAAGGACCGCGTGCCCACCCCCCTCGACAGCGCTGGCATCGATGATGTCCTAGCCGGTCGTGTCAGGGAGACCGTCTCAACCCCTGGGGGAATCAGCCTCTGGGTGGTCGGCGACAACCTGCGCAAGGGCGCAGCTTTGAACACGGTTCAGATTGCCGAGCTTCTGGTCTGATCAGTCGGCGGGAGTGTCCTCAGACCGCATCAGCGCCGCCATCTTCTGACGGAGCGCGGGATGGGCGTTGCGCAGACCCAACTCGACGGCGAATCTGGCCTCATCGGTTACGTCCAGGACGATGGCCTCGCCTTCGGCGCGTATGTGAAACCCGTCAGGTAGCGCCTGGATGCGCAGTTCGTCCTGTCGCCAGTCGGCGATCTCCTGCTCTCCGATGCTCATTGTCAGCCTGTCGTCGGTGAGGTCGACCACGACAGGAGTTCGCTCGTTGCTCTCGCCTTCGATTTGGAGCCGGGCATCGTATGAAGACATGTCTCCTCTCAGTTCCCCGTGACTTACAGCCTATCCCAAATAGGCGATGTGACCAGCAGAAATCCCTAAGTCAGCGGGCCCACGATGATGCTGAAGATTCCGGTCAGTGCCACGAGCGCTCCGATTGTGAGGGTCAGGAAGGTTCGGTATTGCGTGGCGATTTGCGCCTGTACTTCTCGCCCCTCGATCGCAAGTGAATCGATCCTCTCTTCCAAGCGGGCGAAATCGGCCTTCGTTGTCAGTTCGGTGACTGATTGCAGGGGGGAAGGCTCGACATGAGCGTCTCGGAGTTCTCGGGACCCATGACCTCGCCAAGACGATTGTACAGGGCTCGCCGGGCCGGTTCCGGAACACTCATGCCTTGGACGGTTACACCGGCGGATCCTTTGGATCAACCCCTACGATCTGGCGTGGCCCCACCGGACCGATACAATCCAGAACATCGGGACGTGGCGCAGGTTGGTAGCGCGCAGCGTTCGGGACGCTGAGGTCGCCGGTTCAAATCCGGCCGTCCCGACCACAAAGGTGCTGGTCAGAGGCTTACCGACAGGCCTCCGGCCAGCACCTCGGTCGTTTCATCGAACATTTATCGAACATCCAAGATCTGGGAAACCCGCCAAGTCGCCTTCCATCGTTCCCTTAGGCTCCTCCTTCACGAGCCTGCACGACGCGTCCTTGCTTGTCCCGTAACGACATGGCTTCACTACCCCGTCGGGAACGACGGAGACGAGAAGCCCACGCATTGGCCAGGCGCTCAACACTGAGACAATCATGGACGATGAGCCGGCGCTCGACACCCAGCGATTTCGTTCCTCCCACCAGCACGGGCGATGCCGTGCTCCTACCCACGTCACATCAGCCGAGCTTCGTTCGCGACAGCACGAAGTTCCTCCGGGCCGCGTACTCGCCCCGTCGAGGAACTCTGGTGACTGAGCGCTACGACTCCAACGACTCCCCGCTCGTCTACAACATCAACGAGTACGCGGTCACGCCAACAAGCTCGGGCAGCGTCCTGTCCCGCCCGGTTCCGACGCCTTCAACGTTCATCCCGCATCACCTGCCATGCCCCAGCACGTGGCTGGACGATCTGGGTCCTGCCTAGAAGGTCCAACTTCGGCGAGCCACACACGCTCCACCCGAGTCGATCCACCGCGCCGTGGTGACGCGACGCACTTGGGTCACCTCTGGCGAGAACAGAGATTGGGACCCGGGTTGACAGCACTTACTCAGTATGTATATCCTCTCGCATACCGAGTATGTAAGGAGTCTGAATGGGGATCAGGGAAGGAATGCTCGCTTTGTTGGCGCGGGGAGACGCCCACGGGTATCAGCTCAAGGTGGATCTAGAGGCGGCGACTGGTGAGATGTGGTCGATCAATGTCGGCCAGGTGTACACCACTCTGTCCCGGCTGGAGCGAGACAGGCTGGTGACGTCGTCGGGCTCGGACGCCCAGGGGCGGATCGTCTATCGGATCACCGATGCCGGCCGGGAGGCCGTGGCGGCCTGGATGGCCGGTCCAGTGGAGCTTGCGGCGGCGGGGCGGGATGAGATCTCGCTCAAGCTGATGGTGGCCCTCGCCTCGGGGTTGGACGCCCGTCGGGTCGTGGAGGTGCAGCGGAGCGCCACCATGGGCCTGCTCCAGGACTACACGGCCCTCAAGGCGGCTGCCGATGACCGGGACCTGGCCTGGCAGCTACAGCTCGACCGGCTGATCCTCTCGGCCGAGGCGGAGCTGCGGTGGCTGGAGCGGGTCGAGGATCGGCTGGACCCTGCTCCCGCTTCCGAGCCTGTGCCAGGGTCGGAGGAGGTGAGGACATGAGCGAGCCGATCTTGTCGATGCGTCGGGTGGGGAAGACCCACGGTACTGGCGCCCAGCGGGTCGATGCCCTGGTCAACGTCGATCTCGATATCGCTCCTGGTGAGTTGGTGGCGGTGACGGGGCGGAGCGGTTCGGGCAAGACCACCCTGCTCAACTTGGCGGGGGCGCTCGACACGCCCACTACAGGCACCATCTGGGTCGATGGCCAAGACCTGGCCGAGCTGTCGCGTGCCGAGCTGGCCCGTCTTCGTCGAGTGTCGGTGGGGTATGTGTTTCAGCAGTTCAACCTGTTGCCGTCTCTGACCGCGGCGGAGAACATCGCTCTGCCGTTGGAGCTCGACGGGATGGACCCCCGTGAAGCGCGACGCTTCGCCGAGGTCGCTTTGGACGAGGTCGGGTTGGGAGGTATGGCCGACCGGTTTCCCGATCAGCTTTCGGGTGGTGAGCAGCAGCGGGTCGCCATCGCCCGAGGGCTGGTGGGCCCTCGGACTCTCCTTCTCGCCGACGAGCCCACCGGGGCGGTGGACGAGGCCACCGGGGAGAGCATCCTCCGCCTGCTCCGGGCCCGCTGCGACGCCGGCGCGGCGGCGCTTTTGGTCACCCACGAGCCGGCATTCGCGGCTTGGGCGGACCGGGTGGTGCGGCTGCGGGACGGTGCGGTGGAGGGGATCTCGGAGCGGTCCCGGGTGCCATCGACCGCGGCGGACTTGACGTGAGCGGGCGAGCTGCTGCCCTTCGGGTGGCACGGCGCAACGCCATCCGCAACCGCCGTCGCACCGGGTTCCTGGTGGCCCTGATCGCCGTCCCGGTGATGGTGGCGGTGGTGGCTGCGGGGATGTTCCGGGCAAGTGAGCGCACCGTCGAGGAGTCGATGCGGTCGATCTTCGGTGATGGCGACATCTGGGTGGGGTTGTCGGACGACTCCCGGGTGCTCTCCTGGGTGGAGTCGACGCTGGGCGAAGTGAGTCCGGCTGCCACATGGACGGTGATGCGGATGGTGCGCACCGACCTGATCCCGGAGGTGGCGGGTACCGAAAGGATGAGTGACATCGACCCGGCCGACCCGATCACCGGCGCCATGCGGGCGACCACCGCAGGCCGGCCGCCAGCATCCGGAGATGAGGTGGCGCTGTCCCCGCTGCTCGCCGAGCGGCTCGGTGTCGAACCCGGTGACACGGTGGAGCTGGAGCTACCGGGCGTGGAGCGCAAGACGATGGAGCTGGTGGGGTTGGTGGGATCGCCAGGGATCTACGAGGAGCGGCTCATCACAGTGACGATGGAGCTGATGGACGCCATCTACCCGGTGGCCGGGGACGACGGAACGACGGTGGTCATCGCCGACGAGGACCCGGTGGCGACGGCGGAGGCGCTCGCAGAGCGCTGGGAACAGGACCGACGCCAGTTCTGGCCCGAGCCGGCGGTGCTTCCCAAGCCAGGGGAGCTGGCCTCCGTCCCCGACGAGATATACGTGTACTTCGACGAGTCCGAGGTGGAGCACTTGGTCGAGGTCGCCCGCACGGAAGGCGACGAAGCTGCCCGCACCGAGGCGCACCGGATGATCGATGCCACCGTCCGCCCTCAGGTCACGGTTCCCTATCTCCAGGTGGAAACCAGGGCAGCCCTCTCCCAGCAGCAGCACAACTCCGTGGTCGAGTCCGCTCCTACGATCTCCACCGGGGTCTCCGCGCTGCTCCTGCTCGAGGTCGCCTTCGTGGCCGGTGCAGCCTTCGCCGCCGGGACCCGACGTCGGCTGCGGGAGATCGGCCTGTTGGGCGCCAACGGCGCCTCCGACCGACACCTCCGCCTCACCGTCCTCGGGGAAGGCCTCGCGGTCGGGGCCCTGGGGGCGGCCACTGGGATCGGTCTCGGGACCGGAGTTCTGCTCGCCGCCCGGCCCCTCCTTCAACAGTTCGTCACCAAGCTGCTGGTGGGTATCGGTGTGACCCCCCTCGACGTGGTGGGCCCGGCGGCGATGGCGGTCGGAGCGGCCGCGGTCGCTGCGTGGATCCCGGCCCGTACCGCCTCCCGGGTGCCCACCACCACCGCCCTCCAAGGACGCATGCCCGCCTTCCCACCCCGACCCTGGATCGTTCCCCTCGGCCTGGGCCTCGCCGGGATGGGAGCCCTCCTGCTTGTGGTCGCCCTCGCCTCCACCGTCGACCTCGCAGTTGTCATCGTTCCGATAGGCGGGGCGATGGCCATCGGGGGAACCGCCCTCCTCGCCGGCCCCATCCTCGCCCTCCTCTCCCGAGCGGCCGACCGAGTCGCCGGCACCACACGCCTGGTGCTTCGCGACTCCGCCCGCCACCGCACCCGTTCGGCGGTAGCGGTAGCCGCGACCCTGGTGATCCTCATCATCCCGGTGGTGTCGATCGCATTCGAAGCCACCTCCGAGGTGCAGCAACGGGTACACGGCCTCCCCCACCCCGAAGACCACCTGCTCCTGGTCGGCGCCGCCCCCGAGGAGGGCATGTTCGGAGGCGGAGGCGACCTCACCGAAGCCGACATCCACCAAGCGGCGGCGGTCATCCCCGAGGAGACGCTCGCCCCCTACGAGGCGATCGACACACCTGCAATCCTCGGCTGGCAGATACCCATCAGCGAAGGCGAGGTCCCGGGGGTGCCGAGCAGAGACGTGGGCGGGAGCAGCGTGGCGGTGGCGACACCGGAGCTGGTGCAGGCCCTCGACCACCCCGGCCTGGCGGAAGCGCTGGCCACCGACGGCATCGCCGTCCTCGGCGTCGAGGAGGGAACCATCGACGTCGAGCTAGCCGGGGAGCGACGCACCGTAACCCAGCTCCCGGTGCCGATCCTCTCCTTCGCCATGTCCCGAATCCTGGTCTCAGAACAGGTCGCCGCAGAGCTGGAGGGAGAGCGGCAAACCCGTGCCCTATTCGTGCTGGACAGGCCGCTCACCGACTCCGAGCGGGAATCCGTCAACCTGAACTTCGACGTTGTCGGTGGGTTCTCCGACTTCACCCTCGCCGACCTCTACCCCCTCATGCTGGGCGGCACCCTCCTCGTCGTACTCCTCGTGATCGCCCTCGTCACCGCCGTCTCCGCCTCCGAGGTCGACCACGACCTCGGCATCGTGGTCGCGGTCGGAGCACCAGGAAGCATCCGCCGCCGCTTCCTCGGCGTGCTCGCCGGCTACCAGACCTTCGTCGCCGCCCTCCTCGCCATCCCCCTCGGCCTCGGGCTGATGAAAGTGATCGGACTCGCCGACGACGGCTATTGGGCCGGGCCCTTCGGTATTGTCCGCTCCTCGTTCGTCGCCGTCCCCTGGCCCGCTCTGGTCGCGATCGGCGTCGCTCTCCCGCTCCTCATCGCCGTCCTCACCGCCCTCTCAGTTCGATCCGCCCCGGTCACACCACCCCGCCGTGCCACCTGATCTTCCCCCTAGCCGGTCCAGGAAACGGCTGAGTCTGACCTGTGCTCTGCACGTGAGGACCCATCTCAGGGCCCCTCACTATGCGACCCGTAGGCCCTTGTCGAGATCTCGGTACTCGCGATGGAGTTCGACTACCACGATCCATCGAGGCTTCATCCTTTATACGGATGTTGATACTGAGGACGAGGCATCGCCGTCCTCATCACCGGAGCCCATCAGCCGCGCACCGAGCTTCTCCGCCGCTGAGCGGTCGCCCTCCGTCGTCGCCTGGGCGTAGATGGCCAACGTCAGACGCGGATCGGAGTGTCCGAGTCTGGCCTGTGCCGTCTTGACGTCCACGCCCTCGGCGACCATTGCCGTGGCGTTAGTCCTGCGGAGGTCATGGAAGTTGAGACCGTCTAAGCCGGCGGCCTTGACGGCTCGCTCCCAGACTCTGCGACGCCAGTTGGAGTAGTCGAGTGGCTTTCCTTCGTTGTTGGGGAAGAGCATCTCCTCAGGGTCGGCTCCCGTCAGCTCCATGGCCTTCATGTGGGCGCTTAGCTCGTCTGCTAGCTCAGCCGGGATGCTGATAGTCCTGCGGGCGGCGGCTGATTTTGGTGGACCGATGTCGCCCGCCCCACCTCTACCTCGGGTTACCTGCTCGGCGATCGTCACGGTCTTGCGGAGCACGTCGACGTTGCCGACGCGCAGTCCTGCTACTTCGCCCCAGCGGAGACCGAGTACTGCTCCGAGCCAGATCATCGCCGAGTAGTTCGGGTCGATCGTGTCGGCTAGCTCGATGAGCTCCACGGGACCTGGCACGGTGACTTTCACCGGCTCGACAGCCGGAAGGTGGATGCCTCGGCAGGGTGTCCTCGCCAGCCGGTCGACCTCGACGGCATAGTTCAGCGCGGCTCGGAGCGCTCCGTAAATGCGTCGCACAGATCGAGGTGCCAGGTTCTCGGACATCTTGGCGACCAGCCTTCTGATGTCGACCGGGGTGAGACTGCCGATAGTCCTGTCCCCCAGGTCGGGGTAGACGTGGATTCGAAGGGCGCTCTCGTCACGGGCCCACGTGGAGTCTCGCTTTGTCGGGTTGCTGTCGAGCCATTCCTGGCCGAGCTCCCGCACCGTGATCTTGGAGCCTCGAGGGTCGATCCAGGTGCCGCGGTTCTTGGCTGTTCTCTGTTGCGCTTCGAACTCGAGCGCGGCTCGCTTGGTGAGGAATGTTCGGGAGAAGTTTTGACCGCCTGGTCCCCGGTACCGAACGTCGTAGACACGCCCTCGGTCGGTCATTCGGGGGTGGATGCTCATTTTAGTTTCTGCGTCTCCGGGCGGGTCCTACGTCGGGAAGTTGATTCCAAGTCTCCTTGAGGCTGTCGACGAATTCGACGAGAGCGCTCATCGGGACACGTCGGCTGCCGTCGATGCGAACCGAGGCGAGTCGGCCGTCTCCTAACAACTCATACAGCTTGGAGCGGCCGATTGAAAGGAGGTCGGCGGCGTCCTCGGGAGTGAGAAGGAGCTTCTCCATCCCATTTCGGGTCCGAAGAGGATCACGGTGCAGCAATTGATTCCTAGTAATTCCTTTGATCTCTAGGTATTCTATCGTTAACAATGACTAATGCAAGGGTCAGTCGAGCCGCATGTGGACGCCGGTCACGTTGCTGGCTGACTCTTCGCCACTGACCCAGGAGTCCTCGATGACACGACATGTCCTCTCGTCGCCAGGGCGATTTCTCCGTACGCACTTGCAACACGATGTGTTGCCGGCCGGGAGGGGGTGATGTTGGCGATCGGGAAGCTGTCGGCGGCGTCGGTGGACTACTACACCGAACAGCTCTCCCATTCGGTTGGCGAGGACGTCCCGGTCCTGCGTGGCGTAGGCAAGGATGGCCGGGTCGACTACTACGCAAGCCATCAGGCGCCGGCACGGTGGATGGGCTCAGGGCTCGAGGCGGCGGGTGTTGACCCGGAGTCGCCGGTGACCAAGGAGGCTTTCGCCCGGTTGATGGGTCACGTGACGCTTTCGGGTGAGTCGATGACTCGGGCTCACGCATCCCACGGCAAGGTGGCGGCATTCGACCACACGCTGTCCGCTCCCAAGTCGGTGTCGCTCCTCTACGCCTTCGGGGACAGCCAGATCCGAGAGCAGGTCCGTCACGCTCATTTGGAGGCAGTTGGTCAGGCGGTGGAGTACATGGAGGAACACTGCGCGCAAGCCAGGAAGGTGACAAGCCGGCGGGACGAAAATTGCAAGCGGCAGCAGACCACGCAGTACGTCGACTCGGATGGATGGGTGGCCGCAGCGTTCGACCACTCCACCTCACGGGCCAACGACCCCCAGCTCCACACCCACGTGGTGGTGATCAACCGGGTCCACACCGAAGACGGCTGGAGAGCCCTGGAAGCCCGACGCAACTACCTGCACGCCAAGGCAGGCGGAACCATCTACGAAACGGTGCTCCGGGACGAGC
Source organism: Actinomycetota bacterium (assembly GCA_046537785.1). GTDB lineage: Bacteria > Actinomycetota > Acidimicrobiia > Spongiisociales > ZC4RG35 > JANQRA01. Next base: position 70,470 of record JBKHKD010000005.1, on the reverse strand, counting down.
TCACCCGGCGACTCGGTGTCTCCTGGGGACCGGTGGTGAACGGGATCGCCGACATCAGCGGCTTCTCCCGAGAACTGCTGGAGCACTTCTCGACACGTCGGGCCGAGATCCTCGAAGCGGCGGAAGCGTATGCGGCACGCAACGGCGGTCGGATCCACGCCAGGATGCTGCAGAAGTTCACTCTGGAGACCCGCCAGCCCAAACAGCACCCTCGAGGGGAGGCTCCGGTCACCCAGGAGATGCGTGACTACGGAGTGGGCTCGGACGTGGTTGCTCACTGGCAGCGACGTGCCGCGGACGCGCCGGAAGACCCGGCTCAGGTCGTCCGGGCGGTCGTCGGTGAGGGCCGCCACCGTTTCCGTCCTAGCCCGGGAAGCTTGACCGACTCGGCGGAATGGACCGTGGTCGAAGTCACGGACTCGCAGCCGGTGTTCACCAAGCGCGACCTCCTGCCGTACGTCGCCGAATCGTTCCCCGAAGGCACCACATCCGCCGATCTCGCCCTCGCCGTCGACCGGGTCCTCGAAGCGGCGGTGGCGCGTGGCGAGGCCATCCCCCTCGCCGACCACACGCTGGGCGGAAGATGGTGGCTGTCGGATGACGCTCTGTTCACGACGCGGACACAGCTGGATCGGGAGCAAGGGGTCCTCTCCGCCGTACACCAGCCGAGCCCCGTCCGAATCGACGCCGATGTGCTGGATCGGGCAGCCAAGCTCCGGGAGCTGACCAGGCAACAGGAGTGGGCGATCCGACGTCTCGCAGACCTGGACGGGCGAGTCGTGGCGGTGGCCGGTCCGGGCGGCTCGGGAAAGACCTATGCGATCGGCGCCTACACCGACGCCGCCCAAGCCGCCGGCCATCACGTCATCGGAGTGGCAACCACCGCCAGCGCAGCACAGAGACTGTCCCAAGACCTCGTTGAGCATTGGACCGGCACCATCGCCATGCTCACCCACCATCTCGACCAGCGAGACGAGATCCTGCCCTCGGGAACGGTGATCGTCTCTGACGAGGCCTCCATGGTGTCCACTAAAGACCTGGCACGTCTCGTCGAGTTGGTCGGCGCCGCTGATGGCAAGCTGATCCTCCTCGGCGACCCGTACCAGCTGCCCTCGATCGACTCGGGTGGCCTGTTCCACCGGATCATGGCCGACGGCCACGGAGTCGTCACCGACCTCGCAGAAGTGAACCAACGACAGGCGCACGACATCGACCGGGAGGCGCTGGACCAGCTCCGAGCCGGAAACACCGAACGAACCCTGTTCGACTACACCGAAGCCGGCCGCGTCCACGTCGGCCACGACCGCACGAACACCATGAGCGACCTGGTCGACGTCTGGTGGGCCGACACCAGAGAGCACGGTATCGACAGCGTTCGGATGTTGTCCGGCCGCCGCACCGACGTCGACATACTCAACCATCTCGCACGAGCCCGGATGGAATCCGAAGGCCTCCTCGCCGGACCAGCCTTGGAGACCCGGACGGGAATGCGATTTCAGGCCGGGGACCGGATCGTGGTGCGGAGCAACTGGTACGCCCACGCCGACCTCCGCAACGGACAAACGGGAACCATCGCCCACGTCGACCTCGATTCAGGTCAGCTCACTTTCAGGCGTGACCACGACCGGGTTGAAGTGGTCCTGCCGAGACGGTATGTCGATCAGAGTGTCGACTACGGATACGCCCAGACGATCCACACCGCCCAGGGCCACACCTACGACCGGGTCCACCTCTACGTCGATCAGATGATGACCGCCGAGCATGGCTACACGGGCCTGTCCCGAGCGACCGGTGAAACCCACATCTGGATGGCCGACCCGCCAGGGCCCACCGGCGATTGCGGCCATCTTCACTGTCGACCGGCAGTCGAGAACCGTATCGACAGCCTTGTCCGCCAGCTCGCCAACAGCGGTGTCCGACCCGCTGCCACCGAATCTCGTCCATCCACGGAGACGATGACCGATCGCCAGCTGATCGATCGACGCGAAGAACTCCTCCAACTGTTCAAGGACGGCCCCCTCTACGAGCCGACCATCGACCTCGCAGCGGTCGACCAGCCGATGATGGAGGCAGAGGCCATGGCGCGCCGAGGTCGCTGGATGGACGAGCACGCCCGGTTGGTCGACGAATACAGCGACGTCCTCCAGGAGATCGACAGGCGAGTCGCAGCCCGAACGGTGCTCTCGCAGATAAACCCGCCAGAAGATCTTCTCGCCGAGATCGGATCCCGATCCGAATCTCCCAATCCGCAAGCGTGGGATACCGCCGTGGCCGTCTACGCCAGGACTCGGTTGGAGGTAGGGCCCGAGGTCGATCTCCTCGACCCTGTTGTACCGGGGACCGCGCAATGGCGCGACATCGCCCTCGAGCCCATCGAAACGCCAGCCCCGACCCTGAGGCTCGTCGGATGATTCCTACGACGTCGCAAGTTATCTTGCAGTCGTCGATTTGGCAAGGTAACTTGTGACCAAGCCACGAATCGTCGACAGTGCGAGAACGCACGGTGTTAGCGATGAGACGATCCTCCATGCCTTCAACAACCCGATACTCGTCGAGGACCTCGACGAGCGAATGACGATGTTCATCGGACCCGATAGTGCCGGCAATCTTTACGAAATCGGCGTCGTGGGCACCGAGGAGGGCCCGATCGTGGTCCACGCAATGAAAGCCCGCCCAAAGTACCTGAGGTGACCATGCCACGAACCGCTGAAGAGATCATCAACCAAGCCGAGGAGTTGGCTACTCGCTTCGAAGACCACGAGCCAGACGCAGACGACGTCCGGGACGCGAGCGCCCTTCGACAGCTACGTCATGCCTTCCTTGCCCGAGCCGAAGCCGAACAACGAGTAACCGACGCCGTCCGGAGGGCTCGCGCTAACGGACACTCCTGGGCATCGATTGGAGCAATGGTCGGAACGTCGGGGGAGGCGGCCCGTCAGAGATACGGTCAAACTGCTTCGAAGCCATAGTTAGCCGTCGCCGATCTCGTTGATTGACGACTCTTCCAGAGATCCTCCATAGCTCTTGTCGGCCCTCCTCCATAAAGTCCACGACGATCGCAAGGAAACTGGTTTTGTTGAGAAGCTGAGAATGAGCACCATGAAATGGACTGTGACTGAGCCGGACGGTGGCGTTCCGATAGCAGTCCGACTTGAGCTGCCCTACTGCCTCTATCTCGAGGACGGGACATACGTAGTTCGCATCGACGGCACTCCCGTGCAGATCGACACGCGGAAGATGTGGCGTAACTCACAGGATTCCTCGGATGATGACACCGTTGCCGACCAGACCAGGTACTTCACGAGGGACACCTGATCGGCGCTCCTATCGGTGGTGATGAGACAACTGGCCTCGTCGGTAAGAACGTGGAGTTCGCCGGAGACCGCACTGGATACTTCCGATACACACGAATGGTGGTGGGACTCACCTATCCAGCGGACACACCCCCACAGGAAAAGGGGACTCGCATAGCTCACCTAGCCGTGGCGGCCGCGAATGCCCTTATTGACACCTATCGCTACATCAGTGGTCGGGCCTACATTCCTCGACTTCGAGTCGCAGATCTCCGCTTCATGGAGATCCAGTATCCATTGACAGGTGAGATTGAATATGTGGGACTCTTTAGTAGGGGACTCAGGATCGCCGTTGTTAACGACGGACTGGCTGTCCACGAGGACGTGCGTCGGATGGCTGAGGCGGGAGAAAACGTCCCGATTCATGCCGACCTTCTCTTGGCTGCGATCAGAGCCGTATGGGAGACGGATTATCGACTGGCGGTGATTGAGGCGGTTGCTGCCTTGGAGGTGTTTGTCGACAAGCAGCTGTACTCATCTCTTGTCGACTCCGGAGACATGACCGAGGAGGAGTTTGACCACTTCATGTACGAAGACGGGCAGGTCCTCAGTGACCGGATGAAGAAGCCGATAAGGAGAATCGGCCTTGACAGTCCGGCTGACGATCAGGCACTTTGGCAAAGTGGCTTGGCGCCAACGGGATAAGACGCAGTGTCGTTCACGCGGGCCATCAAGTGAGCGAAGACGAAGCTAAGACTGTTGTGCGAGTTGTGCAGGAGTTGCTAGAAGCAATGGGGGATGTCGGCATGCACCTCGCTGAGGAGATGCCCTCGTGATTCAGGTGCTCTCGCCCTCGCAATCGGTGGCGGATCATGGAATCGGATCCGTTGCTCCGCATCTCGCGCCGAAACACACCGCATCGAGAATTCAGGTGGTCGCGAATTCGCACCGCCACCCGATATCCGGACTACCGCCGATTGACTCACACTTCGACGTGAAGATTGTCGTCGCTACAACTGAGGCATTGTGGGTCGAATAATCGCCAGTGAGCGGCCGCTTCAGGTTTTTGTCAGCTCTGTGATGGGCGATCCGCTCCTGGATACAGCGCGCGGCCTGGCGAAGCAGGCGATCGGGGATGCGCCGTTTCTTCATCCGTGGTTGTTCGAGTTCACACCGGCTAGCTCCGAGGGTCCTCGTACCACCTACCTGGAGCGCGTAGCCAGTGCTGATCTAGTCATTTGGCTGGTGGGCGCTGAGACCAGCGGTCCCGTCGAGGACGAGATTACGACGGCGCTAGATAACAAGGTTCCTCTTCTAGTGTTCAAGCTGCCTGTTCAAGAACGAGCTGACGGCACCGAAGCGCTCCTGGACCGAGTAGCCCAACATTGCAAGTGGGTAACCGTCGACGACTTGGCAAGTCTCGGTCAGATCATTCGGCTCACACTCCAGGACGAGATCGTTCGAGCTGTACGTCGACGAGCTGCCACCAGTCCGAGCCGACTTCCATACCTTGAGACTGTCGGCCGCCAGTCGCGGGGTAGGTGTATCGCCCGCTGGCAGGGGGCTGGTATACCCTCTGCATCAGCAACCGACTTCGCCGACGATCCAGACTTGGGGGTTCCGTCACGACTTGTCGCCGACAGGCGAGGGCTGGTTCTGCTTGTTGGTCCGATGGGGAGCGGGAAGAGTCTGACGGCCGAGCGATTGCTCCAACGTGCCATTACCAACGCCCTTGACGACGACGCGGCCCCATTACCCGTGTACGTGGAGGCAGGTCAGATACAGGGCGGCCTTGAAGGCACGATTTCCGAAGTCGCAGGCCCTTTGAGCTGGAACCCTGACCGCGGGGTTTGGTTGGTGGTGGACGGTCTCGAATCTCTCGGCAGCGAGCGGGCGGTCGAAGTCATCGAGCAAGCTCGAGCGTATTGCCACACGTACCCGGCAACGACCATATGTGTGACAAGCCGCCCTATTCCAACGATGGCACGGTTCGAGGAATGCATACAACTAACTCCCCTGAGCGTTGAGGGGTCCCTTGAACTCATCAACCTTGTCGGAGATACGCAACTCTCCACGTACTCGATCTCCGAGTGGCCAGAGTCTCTTCGAGAAGCTGTCAAGAGGCCATTGTTCGCAATCCTGGCTGGCAGTTTCATTCGGGCTGTGGGGAGGCCGCCATCAAACGTCGTGTCACTCATTGATGAGGTCATCAACACGGCACTGGGACGGCCGGGACACCAGGGTGACGGTTTGGATGCACTTCCGACGCTTGCAGCTAAAAGCATTGAGCACGGGGTGGGTCCGATCCATGCCGCCGAGGCCGGGTTAACGCCGGACACTCGCTTCACGCTTGCCCAAGCTGGCCTGATCGTAGACAGCGGACGCGCACTGCAATTCTCGATACCGCTCTTTGCTCAGTGGTTTGCTGCCCAGTGGCTATTGGAGGGAAATCGGGCTCCCATTGAGGAACTCAGAGACGCTGAGGCGTGGTCGACCTCACTCTCGATCGCCATCGGAAAAGGGAGCTTTGACGGCACGTACGATCAAATGGACGAGCTTGTCACTCGTTACCCCGGCCTGGCCGGCGAAGTGATAGACGACGCGCTCTCGAGGTGGGGCGACGAGGGGGACATATCCGAAGTCCAACCGTCGAAGAGGGAACTCGGTCGAGTGCCGACCACGATGGTGTCATGGATCACAGGTTTGGGCGACCTGGGTCGCCTCATCGGTCCGCTAACGCGGCAAGGTCTCTGCCCTTTCGCGGCGCAAATATATGGGTCACGACTCAGTACGTCGTGGTATTTCGGTGAGGACGAGGTGGGGAGTGACGTTCCTCCGGAGGCCTTTCAAGGCCAATGGCCATGGGGACTCGTTCTCTCAAGTCCAGTTGGGAGTGGATCCAACTGGCCATGGCGGTGGAGCCTTGAAACCTTGAAGCTGTCGCTAGCCAACATCATGTCGACTCGATCACTGCCGACTAGTGGGACATTCATTGAGAAGGAGGCCGCATGGAGAACCGCGCTGGAACTCATTGGCCGCGGCAGTCTCTATAGCGAACCCATTGATCTCCAGCTACTCGACGAGGAGGTGTTGGAGCGAGCCGAAGCTGCGGGGTTCAACGCGGTGCGCCGGCGCCGATTGCGTATCCCCGAATTGCGACGAGTTGTCGGACAGCTGCAAGCAAGCGGCGCTCAAACGATGGATCCTCCATTGCCCGGTCCGGATCTGAGACACAGCGGTGGGTGGGTGTGGTCCCCCTACTCCGAACAGCGTCTTCGAGAGCGGACGATCGCAGTTTACGAAGCAGCCCTCCATACGTTCACAGAGATTGTCGACCAGTGGTTCTCCAACCTAAGACACGTCATGCCTCGAGCACTCATGATGCCGGTATCGATGCGAGGGCGACTCACCATGTCCAACAACAAGGGCGGCATGGGTCCTGTTCTGAATTACTACTGGGAGCCGATCGACGACTCCCAGGCTTCGGTTGTGGACCTGACAGCCGATGTGCCCAGCGTTGTGGGCGGGGATCCGCCGGAGAGCATCTTCACCGCAATCCGACGGTATCGCCCTGAGTTCGCCCATCGTTTATCTCCATCAGGTGCGATGACCGTCCTGGACATCTTCGATGCAGATCCTGTCACCCGGCTGGTGTACCAATGGCTCTGGGAGGACCTGTCGAGTGCGGGATGGCTTTCGGGCCCTGCTCCGCGCGAAGAAGCGGGCAACATTGTCGGGGCGAAATTCGCAGGTATGCAGGTGGTCAGGGTGGAGGATGGAGAGGGCTAGCGGACAGGATGCCGATGGAGTCGTATCTTGATTGGAACGGTGATCCTTCTGACCACCCGAGATTTGCGGGGACTTTGAGGGCGGTCTGATCCGACAAACGGTGTAATTGGCCCGCTCGCGTGTTGAAATCAGGCGGTTTGGTCGTCGGGTGGGACGTAACGATTCTCGACGAGCCACTGGAAGATCTCATGGCGGAGGAACTTGAACTTGCGAGCGCCGGGAGCCCGGTGGGACGGGATCACGCCCTCGCGTGCCCAGGTCCGGATCACCTGATCTGAGGCCGAGAGCAGCTCCGCCAGCTCTTGACTGTCCATGACGGGCGGCACGTCCGGATACCACTTCTCGTATGTGATCTCAGGGTTCTCGTCGGGCACGTCAGTCATCGGCCTCGTTGGGTCCGGCCGGCCGGTTGAGGAGGACGGCCAACACCTCTTCGCGGAAGAAGCGGAACTGCTGACCCCAACGGACCGCGGGAAGCTCGCCACGGTGGACCTGGTCGCGCACTTCCCAGATGGTGCATTGCATGAGCTCGGCGACATGGGCCGAGGTGAGCAATGGGGGATACTCCTTCCGGATCGCCTCGAGGGTCTGCTCCCGTGCGGCGGCGAGGTCGATGGGCTTATCGACCATTGGCAGCACTCCGAGTAGATGTGCAGAGGAAGAGAGCCATCCAAGCCATCGTAAGTCAGAACGATGCAGGATGGGTGATCCGAAATAGCGTCACTTTTCGCGACTTTCATCGAACATTTATCGAACATCCGCTCACAATCAAGGGGGTCCAGGCCAGTCCACTCATAGGCTCTGACCTGGTAATTCGTCCAAATCAGTATTTAGAAAAGAGGCCCGGCACCTTTCGGGACGCTGAGGTCGCCGGTTCAAATCCGGCCGTCCCGACCACAAAGGTGCTGGTCAGAGGCTTGTCGACGATCCTCCGGCCAGCACCTCGGTCGTTTCATCGAACTTATCGAACATCCAGAATCTGGATGTTCGGTAGCACGGCCACCGTGTGGGGGTAGGCTTGTGACGGAAATGACCATTTCGTTCTGCAGTCGCTCGATGATGCGCCCCTCCCTGGGGCATATTCGGCGCGTCTGAAGAACGTCGAGGCCCCTGAGATGGGGCCTCTATTGGTGGATCATCAAGGCTTGGTTCCCACTCCAGGGGCGAGAGGAGCCAACGATGACCCGTTTCTACGTCACCACCGCGATCCCGTACGTCAACGCGTCGCCACACCTGGGCCACGCCCTGGAGTTCGTCCAGGCGGACATCCTCGCAAGGGGACGACGTCTGTGTGGAGATGAGGTCCGTTTCCTGTCGGGAACCGATGACAACGCTCTCAAGAACGTCCTTGCTGCCGAAGCTGCTGGAGTTCCGGTGGCTGAATTCGTGGAGCAGCGAGCCAACGAGTTCGAGAGCCTTGGATGTGCTCTCGAGCTGTCGCTTGACGACTACATCCGCACCAGCACCGATCCCCGGCATCGACCAGGCGTGGAGAAGCTGTGGCTGGCGACAGCAGCAGCCGACGACCTCTATGTGCGGGACTACGAAGGTCTGTACTGCGTCGGTTGCGAACAGTTCTACAAGCCCACCGAGCTGGAAGACGGGCGATGTCCCGAGCACAGGACGGAGCCAGAGGTGGTGTCGGAACGGAACTGGTTCTTCAGGTTGAGCCGGTACACCGAGCCGCTCCTCGAAGCGATCGAAACGGGCCAACTACGGATCGCGCCGACAGCACGCCGCAACGAAGTGATTGCATTCCTGCGAGGAGGACTGGAGGACATCAGCGTGTCCCGGTCGGCTGAGCGGGCCCATGGTTGGGGGATTGCGGTACCGGGCGACCCGGGACAGGTGATCTATGTCTGGTACGACGCCCTGGGCAACTACATCACTGCACTTGGGTACGGGACCGACCACTCCGACTATCGGGACTGGTGGGTGGATTCGGATGAGCGGGTACACGTGATCGGAAAGGGGATCCTCCGCTTCCATGCCGTGTACTGGCCCGCCTTTCTGCTGTCGGCAGGAGAGCCGCTCCCTACTGCCATCTTCGTCCATGACTACCTGACAGTCGAGGGCGCCAAGATCAGCAAGAGCGCCGGCAACTACACCGACCCTTCAACACTCGTCGAGACCTACGGTGCGGATCCGCTCCGTTGGTGGTTCGCTGCAGACGTCCCCCGGGTCGGCGACGCTGACTTCACCGAACAGCGTCTGATCGATCGCGTAAACCAGGACCTCGCCCACGGATACGGCAACCTGGTCAACCGGATCGTGACCCTCGTCGACAAGCACCGGTCCGGAGTGCCGCCACAACCACCTATCAACGATCCGTTGCTCGACCAGCTTGACCAAACTCGAGTCTCGGTGCACCACGCCCTGGACGATTTCGACATCAGAGGCGCCGCCTCCGGGATCACCTCGCTCATCCGGGCTGCCAACACCTACATCCAACAGCACCGACCATGGGAACACACCTCGCCCGGATCCGAATCGAGATTCGATCACACCATCGGAGCTCTCTACGTGACAGCGTTGACCATCGCAGAACTACTCAGTGTGGTCGCCCCGGATGTCGCCGCGAGGGCGTGCGCCGCTCTCGAAAATGTGACACCCGGAGTGGTCCAACCTCGTCTCCAAGCACAGCAGAGCTGACGTCTTTGGGTCCGTGGCATAGTGAATCACGAGACAGGAGGCTTCCTAGGGGCATTCCTCGCGTGGCTTGGATGAAGCGGGAGCCGTGGGGACGTGTAACGCACCGCGGTCCAAGTGTTGGCGTCCCTCTGATTTCGGTCGTCGTTCAGCCGTGGACTTCGATTCCCCCCCGGGTGCCGTCGACGGTGACCTGCTGGCCGCTTCGAACGTGCGACGTGGCCGACCCGGTTCCGACGACCGCCGGGAGACCGTGCTCGCGGGCGACGATCGCCGAGTGCGACAGCAGCCCCCCCCGGTGTCGGTGATCAGCCCGCCGATGCGCCCAAAGAGGACCGACCATGCCGGGGTGGTGATCGGGCACACGAGCACGTCTCCCGGTCTCACCTCGTGGAATTGCTCCTCGGAGCGGATCACCCGCGCCGGTCCCGTGTAGGAGCCGGCCGACGCCGGAGTGCCGGAGAGCCCGTCACCCTCCTCCGCGCTCATGTCTTGTTCCTGAAGAGCCCGAGAGCGTCCATGAGCCTGCGCACACCGTCAGGCATCGCCCGCATGTCCGGTGGCGGTCCGGGATCCTCGCCGAAGGAGGGGACCGGTGGATTCCGCAGAGCCCATTCCCGCTCGCCCCTCCGGGTCCGGACGATGCCCTGGCGTGCAGGCCCTGCCCTCAGCGACTTCCGAGCCTCGTCGATGGTGAGGAAGAGGACGTGTTCCGGTTCGTCGATGAGACCGCGCTCACACAGACGGCGACCGATCTCCAGGGCAGTCAGGCGAACCAGGCCGACCGGGGCGTTGTCGGTGAACACGATGTTGTCCTCGCGTACCGGGTACGCCTCTTCGACCCGCGACACCAGCATCTCGAATTCCTGGAGTCGCGTGGGGTCGTCGAGGAGGGTGGTTCTGGCCTCCTCCAATGCCTGCTCCCTGGCTGCTGTCTGTGCGCGCTCCACCTCGTCGGGGTCATAGCGGGACTCGGATTCGATCGACGAGAGGATCAAGTCCTCCTGCTCGCCGACGGTGGGGGCGAGCACGTCGTAGGCGGTGGCTCTGATACCGAAGTCGTCCAGGTACTTATCGAGCAGCCGGGCGAAGTCCTCATCAGCGTCGCGGAGCCGGTCGAGAGTCGCCTCGTCACCCTCCAGGACGGCTCGGGTCGCCGGTCGTGACCTCGCGGCATGGGCCAGCTCCCGGAGACGACGGGCCGGCTCTGAGGACATCGTGGAGAGACCGCTCAGCAGCCCGGTCGCCTTGGCCTTCGTCCAGCCCAGCTCGGTCTCGCAGAAGCGGACCAGCTCGGCCGTGGCGACCATATACGGGGGGAACAGCTCGAAGTGGACCCGCTGGCCCCGGGCCACGAAGCCCAAGACCTCGTCGAGATGTCGGAGTAGTCCGGCATCGTCGAGCCGGCCCAAGTCGACCGACTGGAGACGAGCGATCTCCTCCCGGAACTCCGGGCGCCACTCCTCCCACCAGCGGCGGATGACCTCGTCGACCCGGCCCGACTCGAAGGCTTCCCGTGCTTTTCGAGCCTGACGTCGGATCGGGGGGACGACGCGGGCGAGGATCCCCATGAGCCACCACGGCGGAGCCGGGCCGCTCTTGCCGCCCAGGGGGACCGGCTTGGTGTACACCCGCCATCCCACCGTCTCGCTCTCGATTCCGTCGAGCAGCAGTCCCCAGTCGCGGAAGGCCTCGGATGCGCCGGTCTCGAGGGCGGGCAGGTAGAACGAGGCACCCATGGGTGACATCGGGGAGGGATAGTGGCCGCCGTCGAGCATCCAGAAGTCGTCGTCCGGAGCCGAGAGATCCGGCTCTATCGGCTCGACGTCGGGCAGTCCCGTGATGGGTCGTGACTGGAGCAGAAGAAGGCTCTCGCCGTCGAACGCCCACTCGATGTCCTGGGGATGACCGAAGTGGTGCTCGGCTCTCTGCGCGAGATCGGCGACTTCGAGGACCTGACGGTCGGTGAGCGAATTCTCGGGCGTGCGTCTAGCAGCCGCCATCCCCGCGCGGACTTCCCATTCGTCAGGGTCTGCCTCGCCGGACACCAGACGATCCCCCAAGCCTGACACAGAGCTGACGATGATGACGTCGCGCTCCCCGGTGACCGGGTCTGCTGTGAAGGCGACGCCTGCTGCCACCGCGGAAACCATCTCCTGGATGAGGACGGCGATGTCCGGAGAGCCTCCCCCGTAGGTCCTCACACGAGCGGATCCGGCTGAGGCCTTTACCCGGCGGACGGCGTCAAGGAGATCTTCGGGTCCGTCGACGGAGAGCACCGTCTCGTAGAGGCCGGCGAACGACTGGGTCCCGGTGTCCTCCGCGAGTGCGGAGGATCTGACCGCGAGAGGCGTGTCGAGCCTGTTCAGGATCACGTCCAGCTCGGAGCGGAGTGCGTCGTCGGACACCATCTCCAGCCACGAACTGGGAAGAATCACACCGTTCGGAATCGGAAAGCCCTCTTCTGCGAGAACGGCCAGGGAGTGTGCCTTGTGACCGATCTCTTCGACGGGCTCACGGCCCGCAGAGTGAAGGTCGATGGTTGGTTGTGTCGTGTGCGAGATCATGATCCCTCTTTCGGTCGCTGACGGGCGTTGCGGCGTCTGATCTCTCCGATCAGGGCGCGCAGAGTCTCTGAGGTGACCTTGATGGCAGCTTCGGTGGTGAGCCCGAGTCTCCTGGTGAGGACGTACCAGTGTTGGGAGGAGGCGATGGAGCGAAGTCCCAGCGCGTAGGTGTTGACCTCGTCTGGAGACAAGTGAGGGGCGTCCCGGTGTACGATGTCGACGAAACCCTTCGTTCGCTCGCTACTCCGGCTCGGCTCGATCCCCAGCAGATGGAGGCCAATCGCCTCGATGAGTCTGCGTTTGACGATGCCGATATCTATGTAACGACTCCAGGACGTATCACCGAATTGTTGGTCGAGTGGAAGAACATCGATATAACAACATTCATCATCGAGACCGCCGCTCCATTCGACGACGAGACCGCGGAACGAATCGCAACCGACATCCGAAGCGATCTGGCAGCCGCCTAGAGTCACTTGGCTTCGTCAGCCTTTGACTGCCCCCATGGTGAATCCGGAGATGAATCGGTCCAGGAAGGCGTTGAAGAGCAGGGCTATAGGGACTGCCACCAGGATGACGGCCGCCTGAAGCGACTGCCAGAAGAACACGTCTCCACGAACCAGTTCGGTGGGCACCCCGGTGGAGATGGGTTTCATCGCGGAAGACTTGTTGAAGGCGAGGGCGTAGATGAACTCATGGGCCGAGAGAGTGAACGCAAAAACAATCACTGCGATGACACCGGGGACGATCAGGGGCAGGACCACCCGATAGATGGCTTCCAGCCTGCTGTATCCATCCACCATTGCCTGCTCTTCGATGTCCATCGGGATTCCCTTGAAATAGCCCATCAGCAGCCATGCGGAGATGGGGATGGTGATGGTCGGATAGATGATGATGAGCGACCACAAAGACTCTTGGAGATTGAGTGTGTTGACGACGCGCGTCATCGGGATGAACAACAGGGTTGGTGGAAGCAGGTATACGAGGAAGATGGCGATGCCCATCCGTTCTCCCCACCTGAGCCGGAGCCGGGCAAGCGCATATGCGGTGGGGAGGGCGAAGGCCAGGGTGATCAGGGTCACTGCCAGCCCCACGATTACGGTGTTTCTCACGAACGTCAGGTAGTTGGTTTCGAGGAAGAGCAGCTTCACGTGTTCGAGGGTGGGCGCGTCGTTGAACCAGAACGGGTTGTTTTCCTTGACATAGAGATCGCTGGACTGCTTGAACATGCTGATCAGGGCCCAGCTAAAGGGGAACACGGCCAGGAAGGCGAAGAAGATCGCGGTCGCGTAGACCCCTATCCGACCCAGAAGATGACGCCGCTGCGCTCTCTTGCGTAGCTGTGGCACATCTGTCTGTTCCCAGGTGGGTTTCATCTCACAGCACCTGCCGACGCCGGGCGAGACGGAGAACCACCGCGGTGATGCCTACCAACACCGGAAACAGGAATAGAGACATTGCGGCCCCCTGAGCCAGGGCACCACCTTCGATTCCCTTGAAGAACGCCCATGTAGAGAGCACCTGGGTGGAGTGGGTTGGCCCACCACGTGTGAGCACGAAGATCACGCTCATGTCTGCGATTGTCAGGATCACGCCGAACAGCACGGCCACCGCGATGATCGGAGCCAGCAGGGGGATGGTGATCTGGAACAGACGTCTCCAGAACCCGGCTCCGTCGACGGCGACGGCATCGTTGATGTCGTTTGGTATGGCGGTCAACCCGGCCATCACGATTACGGCAGCAAGCGGCGCGATCCGCCACACCTGTACTGCGATCACCGAGCTCATGGCGAGCTCCGGTTGGCCCAGCCAGAACATGTTCTGCGTGATGAGACCCACCTGACGCAGCAGCCAATCGATCGGGGAGAAGATCGAGTCGAGAGTCCACAACCAGGTAATGGTGGCCAGGGAGACGGGTGCCACCCAGGGCAATAGCAAGAAGAACCTAATAATCCACTTTCCCTTGAAGTCCCTGGTTAGCAATTCAGCCATGGCTGTGGCCAGGACGACCACAAGGAGGTTCGAGATCACGGCGAACCAGAACGTGTTGCTCAGGGCCCGTCGGAAGACCGGATCGGCGAGGATCGACCGGAAGGTCTCGAACCCGACGAATTCCAGCTCGGGGTTGCCTGTGGTGATGTCGGTGAAGGAGTAGATGATGGCGAGAACGAACGGAAAGCCCACCAGGGCGAGGATGTAGAGAATCGTCGGGGACATGAAGACCCCGGCCAGAAACCGGGAGTTATCGCTCAAATAGCGGCCCTTGGTTCGTATTGTCATACCTTCAAAGGCTGTGGGGGGATGCTGACACCCTTATCGCGGTCGAAGTAGCGCATCTGGTCTTCTGCTACGGAGAATTTGTGATCCCGGTTCTCGGTCACCGGCAGCGTCACCGTCCCCGGCAGCATCGCGATGACCTTCGTGTCCTCATACCCGGTGATGTGTCCATAGAGGTAGCGCTCCGATCCCAGATACTCGATCCGGCTCACGAAGAAGGTGAAGGGAACGCGATTGTTCTCATCTGGAGCTACCCCTTCGGGGAGTAAGTGCTCCGGCCGGAAACCGAAGATGAACTCATCGTTTTCGAGCAGGTTCATCGGAGGTGACCCGAGGAAACGGGCGACGAAAGTGTCAGCCGGGTTGTGGTAGACGTCTTCGGGTGTGCCCAGTTGACGTACCTTGCCGTGGTCCATGACCGCGATGCGGTCACCCATGCCCATTGCCTCCACCTGGTCGTGCGTGACGTAGATGGTGGTGATGCCGATCTCGCGCTGGAACTCCATCAGGTCGTCGCGGGCCGCGGCGCGCAGCTTTGCGTCGAGGTTGGACAAGGGCTCGTCCAGTAGGAAGGCGCTGGGCTCGCGTACCAGAGCACGCGCCAAGGCCACCCTTTGGCGCTCGCCTCCGGATAGTTGACGGGGACGCCGATTGAGCAGGTGGTCGATCTCGAAGAGTCCTGCGGCCCATCTCACCTTTTCCATCCGATCGCCGGACCTGCTGCCTTGTGCCTTGAGCGGGAATGCGATGTTGTTGGCCACGGTCATATGGGGGTAGAGCGCATAGGACTGGAACACCATCGCCACCGAGCGCGCTCTGGGCGGAAGGCCGTTGACCTCCTCTCCACCGAGGAGAATGTTCCCTTCGGTGGGTTCTTCCAGGCCCGCGATCATTCTCAGAAGAGTCGTCTTGCCACAGCCCGAAGGTCCCAAGAGGACCAGGAACTCACCTTCCTCGGAGCGGATATCGACGCCGTCGACCGCGACGACATCGTCGAACACCTTGCGCAGGCCCCGTACCTCTACGATCGCCATCTCGGTGACCCTATTCCACTCGCGTCATCATGATGTGCCGGCCAACTATCCAAAGTCGGAGAGATCACGTGGTTCGGATCCCTGCCGAAATCCGGTGGCTAACCCCCGATCAAACCCTGATCGCGCCACTCACCAAAGATGGCGTTGATCTGCGACTCGGCGTCGGCCACGGCTTCTGCCGGAGTCTTGTTCCCCTGGGCTGCCTCTGCAAACATCACCGGGATGATCGACTCGCCGAAAATCTGGCCGACTGCAGGGTTGGCGGGCCCGGGGTGGCCGATGTTGGTGGCCCAATCGATGGAGTCCGTCAGCACTGCCAACTTGTCGGCCGGCTGCGACTCGAACGGATCATCTTCAAGCCAGTCGTTCAGCTCAGGAACCCGGTCGGGGAAGGACGGGAAGTCGTACAGCTTGGAGTGCCAGGCCACCGGGGCGAGGTTCTCCGTGTAGTGCAGCAGGAACTCCTGCGCCGCCGCCACGTTCACGTCCTCGTTGTCCGGGATGATCCAGTTGTACATGACGTGGGACGCCACGATCGCCGTTTCCGGCCCTTCCAATGCCGGGCTGAAGAAGATGTCGTCGGCAACGTCCAGGCCCTCGTCCTGTGCGGTGCGATACGCCGATATCGAGTTGAGGATGTAGCTCAGCTCCCCGGCGTTGAGCCCCTGGTTGTTGGAGGCTGCGTTCCAGGCGAACACCTCCGGGGTCATCGCAATCTCGAACAGCTCGTTCATGTACTCGACGGCGGCGATGGTGGCGTCCGAGTTGAGCACCACGCTCTCGTTGGCGTCCTGGATGGAGGCGCCGAACGACCAGAGCAGGGCGCGCAACGCCATGTTGGAGTCGATCTCTTGGGACATTCCGATGCCGAGCTGGACGCCTTCGTTCTCGAAGATCTCACTGCCACCCTGGAGCAGGTCGTCCCAGGTGCGGGGACCATCGGGAAACCCAACCGGCTCCCATAGCGATTGCCGGTAGTCACCGGGGTCGGGAACCCACGCGGGAGCGTACGCGTAGTACTTGCCTGTGTTCGGGTTCAACGAGGACCGGCGGGTCAAGTCGAGCATCTCGCCATACCGATTCTCCGCTTCGGCCACGACGTCGGCCATGTCGACCACCGACGGCTCGTGCTGGCTCAGCACCGCGATGTACTGCATCAAGTCGTGCTCGGGCTGACCCGACTGGATCTCGGAGGCGATCGCGGCGGGGACGTCGGCCAGTGCGATGTGGTCGACGTTGACCTCGACCCCGACCTGTTCCCCCCACTCCTGCACGAAGGGATCGAACCAGCTGTCGTGAGCCGGCACGAAGTGGCTCCACAGCAGGATGTTGAGCTCACCACTCAGCGACTGGGTCGGCTCGACAAAGCTCGTCTGGGGTTCGCCCTCGACCCCCCCTGCCGTGGTGGTTGTCCTCCCCGCTGTCGTTGTCGTTCTCGCCGCTGTCGTGGTCGTGGTGCCGAGCCCGGTGCCTTCGGCGCATGCAGCGAGGAGACTGGCACCAGACAGGTACAGGAACTCCCTCCTGGTGAGGCCGCGGCGGATGCTTCGGGGGAGTCTTCGAGGGACCATTGTTGTCCTCCTAACTAACTAATAGTCATCGAACTCGGTTGAACCCAGGTTGCCCCGGTTGCAAGGGTGGCCACGTTTTCGGGGCCGTAGTCGAACCTACCACTTTGCTCTCGAGGCGTGCGGGGGCGATTCTACTCTGCAGCGAACAGCCTCTTCCCGGCCGGGATGAACACATCAGCCGCGGTGGATGTCTCCGCGTCTCGACTTGCCTCCAGACTGATTGGCCATACAGTGTTCGCGTGTCGGGCTCGGCCCCCGGGCCGGTCCCGAGATGTCAGGAATACGTCCATACGAACATCTGTTCGCCATATCGTGAAGAGAAACACCTCGAAAAAGACAGCAAGAGAGCTCATCGACGAGCGGGGCTCCGCCGCTGGTGACGTCCTCGGCCAGTATCTGGCCGGGATAGGCGCGTACGACCTGCTCACCGCCGACGAGGAGGTCGAGCTCGCCCAGGCCATGGAGGCCGGCGACGAGGCGCGGGAGCGCCTTGAGTCGGGCGAAAAGCTCGATGCTGCGGATCGGCGCCGTCTCGAGACCACGGTCAGACAGGGCGAGGCTGCCCGGAGGCGGTTCGTCGAGTCGAACCTGAGGCTCGTCGTCTCCAATGCCCGCCGTTACGCCGGCGGGGACGTCGAGATGCTCGACCTCATCCAGGAAGGAAACCTCGGTCTGATCACTGCCGTCGAGAAGTTCGACTGGCGCAAGGGTTTCAAGTTCTCCACTTACGCCACCTGGTGGATCCGCCAGGCGATGCAGCGTGCCCGGGTGAACCTCGGTGACACCATCAGGCTCCCCGCCAAGGTCCACGACGTTCTTCCGGCCGTGCGTGCGGCCGCAGAGTCGCTGCGGTCGAAGCTCGGTCGTGCCGCTACCGCCGAGGAGATTGCCGAAGAGACCGGTGTCTCCGAGAGCGATGTCGAAAAGGCCCTTCAGGTCCATTCCACAGTGGCTCTAGAGACCCCTATCGGGGAGGACGGTGCCACTCTCGGTGACTTCATCGCCGATGTCAGCTCTCTCGACCCCGATTCTGAGGTGGAGCAGCGCATCGCGGGGGAGATCCTCCAGGCGGGCCTGGCCACCCTTTCTCCGATACATCGTCAGGTCATCGAGCTTCGCTTCGGCCTGGACGACGGTGCGCCGGCCACACTGGCGCGCATCTCCTCTGAAATCGATGTTCCCGAGCACCAGCTCCGGGACCTGATCGACGAGGCCCTGAGCTCGCTCCAGGAGTCGATCGCCTCCAACGAGGACCTCCTCGTCGCCTGATGGCCTGGCACTAGACAGCCAGGGTATGCTTGTTGACGTTCAGGTTCCTTGCTCAGCCCTGTCCCGCTCTTGGCGCGTACATGATCACAGCCACGCCGAGGAGACAGAGCAGGGCTCCGATGATGTCGTAGCGATCGGGTCGGAAACCATCGAAGACGATCCCCCAAGCCAGCGAGCCCGCCACGAACACACCACCGTAGGCAGCGAGAATCCTGCCGAAATGCGGGCTGGGCTGGAAGGTGGCGAAGAAGCCATATAGGCCAAGCGCCACTACCCCGGCGCCCACGAAGAGAAGTCCCCGCTTCTCGCGAACACCCTGCCAGACAAGATATGCGCCTCCGATCTCGGCTATTGCAGCCATGATGAACAGGACGATTGATCTCAGGACGGTCATGTCGGTGACTCTAAGCCGAGACCGGTCGCCTCATGTCCGGGGTGTCGAGGGTCAAGTCGGATCGGGTCGCACCGCACCAGGGCATCAAAGGGTTTTTGTCCTTGCCTTACAAATTTCTAAACCTTGTGAGCTTGTGTGCCGCGGTACAAAGACCACGATGAGATAGAAGTCCATTGGGAGGAAGCGGAAAATGCGCGCCGTTCGCATAATGGTTTCATTGCTGGCTGTGTCGATGTTCCTCTTATCGGCACCTGTGCTGGCTCAAGAGGAGCCCCCGACTACAGCCCCCGATGAACTGAGGATCACCACCCCGTACCCGCGGGTGGCTGTCGAGGCAGGGGACTCGGCCGACTTCGATTTGAGCGTCAGCGCACCCGACCCCACTGACGTCACTCTCGAGACCACCGGCTTGCCGGACGGGTGGACCGCGACATTCCGTGGTGGAGGCTTCGAGGTCGATGGGGTCACAGCCGGGCCGACCGAGCCGGAGGTAAGTCTTGACGTCAACGTTCCTGTCGACGCTGCAGAGGGTGTCTATGACATCGGTGTCGTGGCCGAGGGCGAGGAAACATCGGCGTCGCTGGCACTCCAGGTGCGCGTGTCGCCACAGGCCGGTGGCGAGGTGACTCTCAACCCGGACTTCCCGGGCCTGCGTGTGCCAGCCTCGGAGACGGCGTCGTTCAGCGTCGAATTGTCCAACGACACTCCCAGCGATCTCCAGTTCGAGCTGAGCTCGTCCGGCCCTGCCGGTTGGGATGTGACCGCCGAGCCGTCCACCGAGCCGCAGGCTGCAACCATTCAGGTCGACTCCGGGGACTCGACCACGATCAATGTGGAGGCGACCTCGCCGCCCCGTGCCGAGGCTGGCCAATACACGATCTCTGTGCAGGCGAGCGCGCCCGACACGGAGGTCCAGGCCGAGATGATCGTCGAGATCGTGGGATCGTTTTCGCTCGATCTCTCCACACCCGATCAACGTCTCAGCACGGAGGTCAGCGCCGATGGCTCGTCCGAGATCCAACTCGTCGTGACAAACACGGGCACGGCTCCGATCCAGAACGTCGAGATGTCATCAACACCGCCAGCCAACTGGGAGGTCGAGTTCGACCAGCCGACGATTTCTGAGATTGGTGCCGGTCAGTCGGTGAATGCCTTGGCGACGGTCACGCCATCGGACCAGGCTGTCGCCGGTGACTATATGATTTCCTTCTCCGCCGACAGCGAAGAAGCGAACAGCAGTGTGGATATCCGGACCACGGTCAATCCGTCAGCGCTGTGGGGTTTCATCGGCATAGCTCTCATCGCTTTGACACTCGCCGGCCTGGCCTGGGTGTTCCGCCGATTCGGCAGGAGGTGAGCAGTGGCGAGCGCCATCCGGACGAGTGGGTTGACCAAGCGCTACGACGGAATCACCGTCGTTGATGAACTCGACCTCGACATCGAGACGGGTGAGGTTTTCGGTCTGCTCGGCCCGAACGGAGCGGGCAAGACAACGACCATTCTCATGATCCTCGGGCTTACCGAGCCGACATCTGGCTCTATTGAGGTGATCGGACTCGACCCCAGGCGCTATCCCCTGGAGGTAAAGCGCCGGGTCGGCTATCTCCCGGACTCGGTCGGCTTCTACGACGATCTCACCGGGAGACAGAACCTGCTCTTCACCGCCCGTCTCAACCAGGTCGACAACGCCGAGGAGAGGATCGACTCGCTCCTCGAGGAAGTGGGTCTGGCCTATGCCGCCGACCAGCGGGCCGGCGAGTACTCAAGGGGCATGAAGCAGCGTCTCGGACTGGCGGACGCGTTGGTGAAGGACCCCTCGATTCTGATCCTCGATGAGCCCACCACGGCCATAGACCCCGAGGGCGTTGCCGAGATCCTCGATCTCATCAGGTCGCTGGCGGTGAACCAGGGGGTGACGATCCTCCTCGCCAGCCATCTCCTCAACCAGGTGCAGGCAGTTTGCAACCGAGTGGCCATCTTCGTCGGAGGGTCGGTGGTGGCTCAGGGTGAGCCTCACCAGTTGGCTGCCGAGCAGGTCGGTCATGCTCGCGTGGAGTTCCGGTTCGCCGACGACCACGAGGGCGGCCGTCAACGACTGGAGGAGATCGACATCGTCGAGGACGTTACGAACGGACGCGTCCCCGGCTCGTGGGTCGCGACACTCGATGTCGGAACCCTCCCTGAGACCGTCAGCAAGCTCGTCTCCCGTGGATCGAAGCTCACCGGGGTCCGTCGCGTGGACGAGGATCTGGACGCCATCTACAGGAGGTACTTCGAGGACAGGGAAGAGGTGGTGGTATGACGGCAGTAGTTTCCGAATCACCGCGAAGGGATCGTCAGCGGCCGGAAGGGAGCCGTGGCGGCTGGAGGGTGGTTGCCTACAAGGAGCTCGCCGACCATCTCTACTCGGGCCGGTTCCTCGTTCTCCTGGCGGTGCTGGGGATCGCCACCGCGGCTGCGGTCTTCGCCGCTTCGGGAGGAATTCGGGACGTCGCTTCCAACGCTGAGGGGATCACCGCTCTTTTCCTCAAGCTGTTCACGGTTACCACCGACCCGGTGCCGTTCCCCCTGATCATCTTCGTGAGCTTCCTGGCGCCGCTGCTCGGCATCATGTTCGGGTTCGACTCGGTGAACGGGGAGCGGGCACAGGGCACCCTTCCCCGTCTCCTGTCACAGCCGATCCACCGGGACGAGGTGATCCTCGGCAAGTTCGTCGCCGGCATATCGGTGATCGCCATCATGCTCACTGCCCTAGTCCTCTTCGTGGCTGGGATCGGGATCTTCCGTCTCGGGGTGACCCCGTCGCCAACAGAGGTTTCGAGGCTGTTGGTCTGGCTCCTGTTCGCCGTCGTCTATGTGGCGTTCTGGCAAGGTCTGGCCACTCTGGTGTCGGTCAGAACGAACCGTGCAGCGACGTCTGCGCTCATCCCGGTTGGGGTCTGGTTGGTCCTCGCTCTGTTCGGGAGCTTCATCTTCGGTGCCCTCGCCAACGTCATCAGCCCTGACGACGGGACCCAGCTCGCCGCGTTCGAGAACGCTCAGACCGAGCAGGTGATCTCACAGGCCTCCCCGATCACCCTCTTCCAGCAGGGTTCCACCGTCCTCTTAGACCCGGAGGTGCGCACCACCGGCCTCCTCAACCTGGAGCAGGTGGACAGGGCGATCGTCACCGAGCTCAATCTGACCCAGAGTCTCGGCGTGGTGTGGCCGCAGATGGTGATCTTGCTGGCCATGACGGCGGCTCTCTTCGCCATTGCCTACATCTCGTTCATGAGGCAGGAAGTGCGAGCCTGAGGGACGACTACGCAGTAGTGCCGCCATGCCCGGGTATCCTCTGACGCGGCGGTGACAACGGAGTTCACTTATTAGCACGTTCCTGGGATTGGCAGCCGTTGTCTTCCTTATCCTCGCCAACGGGTTCTTCGTCGCCGGCGAGTTCGCCATCGTGGCCGTCGAGCGCAGCCGTGTGGAGCGTCGTTCTCGCGAGGGTGATCGGGTCGCCGGGCGCATCCTCAACTCCTTGCAAAACCTGTCGTTTGAGCTCTCCGGTGCCCAGCTTGGTATCACCGTCACTTCCTTGATACTCGGTGCCGTCGCCGAGCCCACCATCGCCACTGTGCTCGACCCTCTATTCGGCCGGTTCGGGAACCTCACGCCAGCAACCTCCCTGGCGGTCTCCGTTGCGGTCGCCTTTGTGCTGGCGACCACCGCCCAGATGGTCTTCGGCGAGCTGGTCCCGAAGAATCTCGCCATCTCGCGCCCCTACCGATCCGCGGTCTGGTTCGGGATTCCGATGCAGCTCGTAAATCGTGCCGTTCGACCCCTCATCCTCTTTCTCAACAGCTCCGCCGATTGGACTGTGCGCAGGCTCGGGATCGAGCCCCGCGCCGAGCTGTCGGGGGTGAGGTCGGTGGAAGAGCTGGAGTTGATGATCCGGTCTTCCGGTGAGGAGGGCCAACTCGATGACGAGGAGCTGGAGCTGCTCACCCGGGCAATCACCTTCACAGAGAAAGTGGCGGCCGAGGCGATGATTCCGCGGGTGAACATGTTCGCCATCAACCGGCATCAGCCCATCTCCGAGCTACGACAGATGTCACGGGAGACCGGACACTCTCGCTTCCCGGTCTACGGCCTCGACCTCGACGAGATAGTCGGCATTGCCCATGTCAAGGACACGATCGGCATCCCGGAGTCGAGGCGGGCGTTGATGCCTGTGGAGGAGATCGCCCAGCCCGGTCTTCAAGTGCCTGCTTCCAGCCGGCTCGAGTATCTGCTGGGAGAGCTACAGAGCAAGGGGAGGGGCATGGCCGTGGTGATCGACGAGTATGGCGGCACGGCGGGGATCATCACGATCGAAGATCTCCTCGAGGAGATCTTCGGGGATATCGAAGATGAGTACGACGAAGCAAGGACCACGGGTTTCGAGGCAGAGCAACTCGACGTCCTCTCCGGCCTGCTCAGCCGTCATGACGTGGAGGAGCGGATCGGCTTCGAATGGCCGGAGGGCCACTATGAGACCCTGGGAGGGTTCCTCGTCGCCACTCTTGGCCGGTTCCCCAGCGTCGGGGAGGTCATCGCGGCCGGGCCGTTCGCTTTCGAAGTTCTGTCCATGGACGGGCACCGCGTCGATCAGGTCCGGGTCATTCGAACCTTTGCTCGAGAGGAGGATGACGGATGAGCTGGGGACCCATCTTGCTGATGATCGTGCTCCTGGCCGCCAACGGCTTCTTCGTCGCCGCCGAGTTCGCCTACATAACCGCCCGACGAGACGTGCTCGAACAGACTCCCGGGAGTCCGGCGCGCATGGCTGTCGGGTTGAACAGGAACCTCTCGCTCAGTCTGACCGCCGCTCAGCTCGGAATCACCATGGCATCGCTCGGTCTGGGCGCGGTCGCCGAACCCGCCATTGCCCACCTCCTCGAACAGGGCTTGGGTTTCCTGCCCCTCCCCGACGGAGTGATACATGCCATTGCATTCGCCATCGCACTGCTCATCGTGGTCTTTCTGCACATGGTCGTTGGGGAAATGGCACCCAAGAACGTTGCTATCTCGAGCCCGGAGCAGACAGCCACGGTGCTCGCTCCACTGTTCCGGGGATTCATCATCGTGTTCCGACCTCTCATCGCGGCTCTGAACGGGATCGCCAACTGGGTGTTGAAAATGTTCGGGGTGAAGCCGGCCGATTCGTTGGAGGTGGGACACTCCGCTGACGACCTTGCGGTGATCATCGCCACCGGTCAGGAGCAAGGTGTGATCGAGGACTTCACCCACCGATTGTTGACGGGTGCGATCGTCTTCGGAGACCGTGATGCTGCGGAAGTCATGGTCCCAAGGCCTGATGTGGTGGCCGTCCCTGAGGCGTCGACTGTCGCCGATGTCGAGGAGCTGATGAGGGCCACCGGTCACTCCCGGATCCCCGTCTACGGCGTGGATCTCGACGACGTGCAGGGCTTCATCCATGTCAAAGACCTCATGGGTTACCCGGACGACGAGCGCGATCTGCCCATCAACCGAACACTCATACTAGAGAGTCTCTTCGTCCCCGAATCGGCCCATATCAGATCGGTGCTCGACGAGATGAGGCGTACCCGGATCCACTTCGCCACGGTCGTCGACGAGCATGGCTCCACCGCTGGCATCATCACCATGGAGGACATCGCCGAGGAATTGGTCGGCGACATCAGAGACGAACACGACCGGCGCGAGCGCCGCCCCACGAGGACCGTAGACGGCAGGATCATCGCCCCGGCCCTGTTGCGGCCGGATCAGCTCAACCGCTACGGAATCGATCTGCCCGAAGGTGAGTACGAGACCCTGGGAGGTCTGATCATGGACCGGCTGGGCCGGCTCCCGGTGACCGGCGACATGATCGAGGAGGGGGGTTGGACCCTTCGGGTGACCAGCACCGATGGGCGCCGGGTTCGAGAGGTGGAGCTCATCCCGTCGCCTCCGGACGGCTCCTGAGCGGTGAAAACGCCCCGCGATCTGCTTGGCGCTACTCGGCCACGAGTACATGCCGGGGTGTTGAAGGTGGGAGGCACTTAGGATTGGAGCACCGAGAGTCAGGAGCTTGAGCAGTGCCCAAAATCGAGGAAACCTCACTGCCCGGTGTCGGAATGCGACACGACTTCACCGCTGAGGACGGGAGTCGAATTGGAGTGGTGCATCATCGGACCGGCAGGAGAGAGCTGTTCGTGTGCTCATCGGACGATCCCGACTCCGTCACTGTGAGCCTCAACCTCTCCGATGATGACAGTCACGCCCTGTCCGAGGCCCTCGGTGGGTCAACGGTCATCGAGAATCTGGCCAGTCTCCAGCAGCAGGTCGAGGGTCTGGCCATCGACTGGCTCACCGTAGACCCCGGCACCCCGTACGCGGGGAAAACCATCGGTGACGCCCGGATCAGGACCAGGACAGGTGTCTCCGTTGTTGCGGTGATCCGTGACGAGCAGGCCTTTCCCGCTCCGGGTCCCGAGTTCATGATCGATGCCGAGGACACTCTGGTCGTGGTGGGTACCCCTGAGGGGATCAAGGCGGTGGACGAGATCCTGGCTGCCGGTTGAACCAGTGAAAATCCACTAGCCAATGCAACACGGGGCCCTTCTCCTAGTCGAGCTGGGCGCGGTCGTCCTTGCGTTGGGGATTCTCGCCCGGCTAGCCGGGTGGCTACGGATCTCTCCCATCCCGTTGTACCTCCTCGGGGGACTGTTGTTGGGCGAGGGTGGTCTGATCCCCATTGTCACCTCCGAGGAGTTCATCGAGGTGGGTGCCGAGTTGGGTGTCATCTTCCTGCTTCTCATGCTCGGTCTGGAGTACTCCGCCAGGGAGCTCATTTCAGGAGTGCGATCGGTGGCGCCCGCGGGTCTGTTGGATTTTGCCTTCAACTTCACCCCCGGTTTTCTCGCTGGTCTCTTGCTCGGATGGGGGGCGGTTCCGGCGCTCTTCATGGGCGGAGTCACCTACATCTCGTCCACGGGAGTCATCGCAAAGCTGTTGAACGATCTTGGTTGGAGCGGTAACCGCGAGACACCGGTGATTCTCTCGGTTCTCGTCTTCGAAGATCTCGCCATGGCCGTACTTCTACCGACCCTGGGCGTTCTCGCTTTGGGCGACAGCACGTCGGCGGCTCTCCTCGCCATCGGCGTCGCCGTCTTTCTCATGATTGGAGCGATCGCCGTTGCCTATAAGCAAGGGGACCGTCTGGGGGAGCTCGTGTTTCATAGGTCTGACGAGGTGAGCCTGCTGTCTGTCTTCGGCCTGACCCTTGTGGTTGCAGGCCTGGCCGAAGGAGCCAACATATCCGCGGCGGTCGGGGCGTTCCTGGTGGGGATCAGCCTCTCTGGCGAGGGTGTGGCCAAGGCGAGGTCGCTCCTTTCTCCGCTCAGGGACCTCTTCGCAGCCGTCTTCTTCGTTTTCTTCGGGCTCTCCACGGATCCGACGGACATCCCTGCGGTCCTGGGTGTAGCTGTCGTCCTCGGAGTGGTCACGGCAGGCACAAAACTCCTGTCGGGCTGGTACGCGGGACGACGGATCGGGATCGGGCGGGCCGGTCGTATTAGAGCGGGACTCGCCCTCATGGCGAGAGGGGAGTTCTCGATTGTGATCGCTGGATTGGCCGGCGGTGTCGCCGGGGCCGGGGAGCTGCCGGCGCTGGCTGCTGCCTACGTTCTCTTCATGGCGATCTCGGGTCCCCTGGCAGCCAAGTTCGTCGACCCCTCGCGCCGGGAGCCGGCGGTGCGATCGGCTTAGGCGTCCTTGCCCGTGGTCGGCGACGTACCCACCCGGGCATCAGGCGACGGGATGTCCAGCCGCTTCAGGACGATCACATGCTCGCCGTCATTCAGCCTCACTTCTGTGGTGTAGGGGCTGCGCTCTCCGTTGTTCACCACTGCCACGGGAAACTCGGTGGTGGGATTCTCTCCTTCGACCCACCCCGGATTCGACGCGTCCTTGAAACGGTCCAGCTCGTCTGACGCCTCGATCGTCTCGGCGACGGCCCGACCCGAGTTCAGCGCATGTTCCCATCCCATGAAGTCCTCCGGCGCCCGGATCACTGTGATGTCCGCATCGGCGAGCCGGCCCTCGAAGGTCTTGGTGTCGGACTCACGCAGCAAGACCGACACATCAGGTACCCCGAGGTCGACGGCGAGTTGAGCCGTCAACACGTTTACCTCTGCATTCGGAGTCGCGGCGATCACCCGGCGAGCCTCTTCGATGCCTGCACTCTCCAAGGCGACATCGTCGAGGCCGTTCCCTGATCGGACGGTCAGCCCTTCTCGTTGACCTGCGATGAGGTTGGCTCTATTCGTGTCGAGCAAGGTGACCGGCATGGAGTCCTGAAGTGTCAACCCGATGCGGCGGGCAATGACGCCGGCTCCGATGATCAAGGCCTGCTTACGGTCGCCTGCCCGTACCAGTTCGCCTCTGTCCCGAAGCCACCGGACGCCCAGGGTCAGGAGGACCGGCACGGTCGCCGTGGTGAACAAGGCCATGAAGACGAGGATCGAGAACACGTCGCGGTCGATGAGGCCCTGTGCGAGAGCGATCTCGGCGACGATGATCTCCACGGCACCCCGGCCGTTCATGCCGGAGCCGACGACGATTCCCTCTCGCCAGCCGTTGCCGCTCGGCAGATAGAAGAGTGCGGTTCCGAGAATCTTGCCGAGGGTGGCGATGACGACCACGGCCAGGAGCAGGGGCAAGTCGGTGCGAAAAACCCCCAGAGACACTTCGAAGCCGGCGGAGACGAAGAAGAACGGTGCGAGGACTCCCACCGACATGCTGGCCAGCTTCTGCTGAACGTCCTTTGAGACCTTTGGCTCCATGACCTTCTTGTCGATGAAGAGCCCGGCTACGAAGGCGCCAAGGATGGCATGTATGCCGGCCATCTCGGCGGCGTAAGCGAATCCCAAGCCGAACACAACCACGGCGAGAAACATCGCTCCCCGGTCGATTTCCCGGGCTCCGAACAGCGACTTGATCTTCGGAAGCAGCCACATGCCGACGAGTGCCGCACCGAGACCGAATGCCAGGGCTTTCCCTCCGGCAAAAAGGGCGGTGCCGATCGACACTCCGTCAGCTGCTCCCGGTCCGACCACCGCAGCGAAGACCACGAGCACGGCCACATCGGAGAGGAGTGCGGCGGCCACCAGGACGTGGGCGATGCGGGTGTCGAGAATCTTGAGGTCGACGAGGATCCTCGATTTGGTCGCGAGCGAGGTGACTCCCATGGCCAGGCCGACGAAGAGGGCCTCGAGGAAGGTGCGACCTACCGCCAGCATCAGCACCATTCCGGCCACTGTCGGGACCAGGAACCCACCTACTGCGGCCAGGAGCCCCGGCACTGACGCCTTGCGTAGCTCGGAGAGATCCAGATGCATCCCTATGTAGAGCATCATCAGCAGGATTCCGAACTCTCCGAGGATGTCGATGGCTTCGTTGCTGGCCAGGAGGCCGACGATCGGCGGTCCGAGGATGATTCCCGCGGCTATCTCCCCGAGGATGGCCGGGTAGCCGAATCGCACGGCAATCCGCCCTCCCATGAGGGCGGCAGCGAGCACCAGTGCGAGCATCAGGATCTCTTCATGCATTTGCGCATCTCGTTTCGTCAGCCACTGAGGCTCACCTGCCTCTGGACTGTGTCCTGCGGCTCTGCGTCGCCTTGGAGCACGTGACCGAGCACGGCTGCGGCGAGACTCTCGGGTTCGCCGCTGATACAGGCATCGACGTGTATGTCGATGGGGAGAATCTCATCGACTGGAACCCACCCATTGGGCAGACCGTCCCAGAAGCGGTCGGCTGTAGGGCAAGCAGCCGCGGAGATGACCAGCTTAGGGTCAGGCACATCGTCATAGACCTGTCTGTAGACCTTCGCGGTGCCGTCGATGACCCGCTCTGAGACGATCAGCAGGTTCTCCTCGAGACGGCCGAGGTCGGCCTTTTTCGTGCGTAGGCGGACATAGTCGAATGAGCTGGTCTCCGTTCTCGGGGTACGGCACCAGCAGGGGCCGTATTGGAGGAGCCAGATACGGGTCGCGACCCGGTCTTGGGAAAGTTCGTCGGCCATCGCGACGATGATTATGCGGAAGCCAAATGACGGGTCTGCGCCGTCAGTGTGACAGTCGTGTGACTATTGCGGACAACGTTCGGTAGGTGGGTAACGTCACGTTGGAAGAGTCCAGATCGGGTTTCCATCGGGACCCCACCGTGCCGACGGAACGGGACAGGATCCCGGAAGGGGCTTCAGCAAGGCATGACTGCCGCTCGACAATCCCTCGGTTCCATCTTGATCGTCGAGGACGACGATCGGCTTCGCAGCGCCCTCCGTTTGGCCCTCGAAGACGAGGGGTTCGCGGTTGATGCAGTTCCCGACGCTGAATCGGGGTTGCAACGGCTGCCGGAGGTCGAACCGGATCTGATCCTCGTCGACATCATGCTTCCGGGGAAGAACGGGCTGGATCTATGTCGCGCTATTCGTCAGACCAGCCATGTCCCGATCATCATCGTCACCGCCCGAGACGATTCCCATGACGTGGTAGCGGGTCTCGAGGCCGGTGCCGACGACTATGTGACCAAGCCGTTCGTAATCAAGGAATTGGCGGCCCGGATCCGCGCATTGTTGCGTCGCACCCGGCTCTCCGGCGATGAGGCGGTGAGGATGGAGTATGGCGACCTGGTGATATCCCCCGAAGAAGGGAGGGTGATCAGAGACGGGGAGGAGGTCCAGCTCACCAGGATCGAGTTCCTGCTGCTGTGCGAGCTGGCCGAGAACCCCAACCGGGTGAGATCGCGTGACGTCCTGTTGGAGAACGTGTGGGGATACGACTACTTCGGCGATGGCCGGGTGGTCGATGCCCATGTCCGCCGGCTCCGGAAAAAGATCGAGCCCGATCCGTCAGAGCCGACTTATGTGGTGACCGTGCGGGGCCTCGGTTACAGGTTCGAGCCGCCGACTGGCGAGTCCGTTGTCGGATAGAAAGGTGCTCTCACCTCGTAAGTCCGGCACGATACTCGGGCTGCGCGCCCGGATCATGGTGCGGTTCGCCGCGGTGGCGCTCTTCCTGTCAGTTCTGCTCGGAGCTATCACGTATGTGTCCGTCCGTCAGTTGCTGCTTGAGGATCGGAGGATCAGCTCGGTCGAGCAGGCTGCCGGGGACGCTCAGGTGGTGGCTGCCACCCTGCGCTCAGGCATGGCTAACCCGAGTGAGGTGCTGGTCTCTCTTCGACCGCCGACCCGGTCGACACCGATGCTCTTTCACGACGGCCAGTGGTATGCGGCCTCGCTCCAGGTGAGACCTGAGGACCTGCCGACCAGTCTCACTTCGGTCGTTCTCGACGGGAATTCGGCGCGACAGACCGTTTCTATGAGGGACCGGCCCGTGACCGTCGTCGGCATTCCTCTAGGTGGGGACCTCGGGTACTACTTCGAGGTCTTCTCTCTCGCCGACGTGCAGAACACCCTGTCGACTCTGTCACAGGTCTTGGCTCTGGCAGGTGCGACCACCACCGTGGCGGGCGCCCTGCTCGGGGGGCTCATCGCCCGCAGGGTCCTGCGTCCATTGCGGGAGGTCACCGCCGTAGCGCAGCAGATTGCCTCCGGAGAGTTGGAAAGCCGTCTCGACGAGGGCCTGGACAAAGATCTCGAGGTTCTGACTGCCTCCTTCAATCGCATGGCCGATACGCTCCAGACACGGATCGCAAAGGAGGCCCGTTTCGCCTCGGATGTGTCCCACGAGCTGAGAACCCCTCTGACCACCCTTCTCGCATCACTTTCGGTCCTAGAGGGTCGCAGTGATGAGCTGTCATCGGCGGGACAGGAGGCGCTTGCACTTCTCGGGCGCGACGTGAGGCGTTTGGAACGGACTGCCGCCGATCTCGTGGAGATAGCCAAGCACGACGCCGGCGTCGTCACGGCGGATCTGGAACCCCTCCCGGCGACCACCGTCATCAATCGTTTGCTCAACAGGCTCCGTCGCCACGACCTGCCGGTTTTTGTCGATCAGGAAGCGGTCCGTTCGATGGTGCTCGCCGACGAGGGCCGTCTGGAACGAGTGCTGGTAAATCTCATCGACAACGCAGACACCCACGGCGGCGGAGCCACCAGGGTCGCTGTGGAGCGTGTGGGTGATGTCGTGAGGATCGCCGTGGAGGATGACGGGCCGGGAATCCCCTCGGACGAGAGGGAGCGCGTGTTCGAGCGCTTCGCCCGTGGTTCCAGCACGCAGCCATCGGGTCGGTATGACGGGAGCGGGCTCGGTCTGGCACTGGCGGCTGAGAACACCGAGCTCCAGGGAGGGAGGATCTGGGTGGAAGATGGAGCGGATGGTGGGGCCCGGTTCGTGGTCGAGTTGAGGGCCGAGTCGACATGAGCTGGCGGATCCTCTTACCGGTGGTCGCCCTGCTCATTGCCGCGTGCGGGATTCCCTTAGAAACCGAGCCCGAGGTGGTGGATGTCGAGCTGGCTCCCCCTGCGGGGAACGAGACTCCTGTGCCCGGTGAGCTGGTGGCGGTGTCTCTCTACCTGGTGCGTGACGATGCCCTGGTCCATGTGACCAGAGAACTGCCGTCACCACCCAGTCTCACCAGCATCTTCGAGTCGCTGCTGGGCAGCGTCACCGACGAGGAGCGACAGGCCAATCTGAGGACGGCTATCCCGCCTGGCACCGAGACCATCTCGATCACCGAGGACGGTTCGGTCTTGCGGGTCGATCTCAACAGTGAGTTTGCTGCCGTGGGCGGCGAGGAGGAGATTCTTGCAATCGCTCAGATCGTCCTTACGGCAACCAGTGTCGAGGGTGTCGACCAGGTCGCATTCCAGCTCGAAGGAGTGCCGACCGACGTGCCGGTGGCGAGCGGCGCATTATCGGTAGATCCGGTCGGAGCCGTTGACTATGAGTCTCTGGTGGCTGCCGGCCCCTGAAGGAAGTCCGTTAGCGCAGCCCGCTCCGGTACGTCCCTGGCGGTGGGCTTGTCATCTCCTGCTTGGTGTTGTCGATCTCCCAGGTGAGCGAGGCCGCCACCGAGACCACGCCATCGACCCGACGGGCCATCTCTTCGACGAGCATGGCGTCGCTCTTGGTCTCCAGCCTTCCTTCCAGTGTCACGTTTCCGTCGACACAGCCGACTTCAACCCTTCGCCGGTCGATCCACAAGACGTCCCCAAGGATGTGGTTGGAGATCTCGTCGATGATCTCGGAGTCCGAACGGGCGAACGCCCTCAGTATGTCCGAACGGCTCACGATGCCGACCAGGCCACCGTTCTCATCGACGATGGGAATGCGCTTGATGCCCGCCTTTCGCATCACGCGGGCGGCCTCGGCGTGGTCGGCCCCGGACCCAAGGGTGACGACGTCTGCGGTCATGGCGTCTTCCACGACCCTCTCTGAGCTGGGCATCTCCGGCTCGGGCATGAGCCAGCGAAGGAGACGTGCCCGCTTGTTGGCTCGACGATCCGACTCCGCCTTGACGAAGTCGGCTTCGGTTATGACCCCCTCGATGTTGCCGGCGTCATCGGTGACGACCAGCCCGCTCACGCCTGCCTCGATCATCCGGCGGGCGGCTTCCTTCAGAGGGGCCTTGTGACTGACGGTGATGACGTCGGTCGTCATCAGCTCTTGGACCTTCATGCGGTCGCTCCTTCGACGTTGGTCTAACCCAATGGTCCGACACTACGGGAGGGGGACATAGGTCCGTAGGTCCTTTTGAGAAGTGACCTATGGGCCGAGATACCCGAGCTTCACGTGTTGTGCCGACAGTTCTCACACACTCCCGTGACCACTAGGTCGACATTGTCCGCTTCAAAGGAGTGGTGCTGGCTCAGGTGCGCCCGGATCTGGTCCACCAACTCTCCCTCGTGGTGGTCGACGGATCCGCAGAGCCGGCACACCATGTGGAAGTGGTCGTCGGGGTGGGCGATCTCCCATCGGGCGGAGTCGTCGATCCCAAGGTGTGACTCCCGGACAAGGTCGAGGTCTTCGAACAGGGTCAACGCCCGGTAGATCGACGAGATGTTGATTGTCGGGTCGGCCTCGTTCACCAGACGGGCGATCTCGTCGGCCGTGCGGTGCCCGCCGGCGGACCGCAACACGGACCAGACCAGCCACCTCGGGCTGGTCAACCGATAGCCGTGGTCTCGGAGCACCACTCCGAGGTCGGACGTGCCTTCCATGCCTTCATCGTACGCCGGGTTCACGCAGATGCCATCGCCTACTTCTTGCGAACCGTTCGCAATTAGAGCTACGCTTGTCCGCATGGTCTTAGCTATGCATGCCCCGGATGGGTTCCTCAACCCCGGAACCGCCATTGTCACCGCAATCATCGCCGTCGTCGTGGTCGGTTTCGCCTTGCGGCAGTCGAAAGAGCAGCTGAAGGACAAGGCGATCCCACTGGCAGGCATCACCGCGGCCTTCATTTTCGCCGCCCAGATGTTCAACTTCCCCGTCGCCGCCGGGACCACCGGCCACCTCATCGGCGGGGCGCTGGCCGCGGTCCTCCTCGGGCCGTCCGTGGGTGTGGTCGTCGTGACGATCGTCGTCGTGGTCCAGGCGCTCGCCTTCGCCGACGGGGGCCTCACCGCCTTGGGCTACAACGTGATCAACATGGCGATCGTCCCCACGTACGGCGGATACGCCATCTTCAGGCTGATGCGGAGCTGGTTGCCGAAGACCAGCGGCGGAGCCATCGGGGCCACCGGGGTGGCCGCGTGGTCCTCAGTCGTGCTGTCCGCGCTCGCCTTCTCCATCGAGTGGCTGTTCGGCGCCAGCGCTCCGGTCCCGTTCGACGACGTCTTCGTGGCCATGGTCGGCGTCCATGCTCTGATCGGGATCGGTGAGGCGGTCATCAGCGCCCTGGCCGTCGGGTCGGTGCTCACCTCCCGACCGGATCTGGTCTACGGAGCCTCAGACCTCGATGCCGCCCAACTCGCCGATACCAAGGTCAAGACACGGACGTTCGTCTTTGGCGGACTTCTGGTGGCTCTGGTGTTCGCCGCCGTCGTCAGCCAGTTCGCGGTCGACAACCCGGATGGCCTGGAGCGCGTCGCCGAGGACACCGGGTTCATCGAGTCGGCGGACGGCCATGCCCTGGGTGACTTCATCTTCGCCGACTACGCCACGGCCGGGATCTCCAACGAGACCCTCAGCTTGGCTGTGGCCGGGATCATCGGGACGATTGTGACTCTGGCCGTGGCCGCAGGCATCTTCCTCGCCATGAGGGAACGCCGCGGTCGCGACCCGGCTCCGGTTTGATCAATTGGGCGCCGGTCACAGCCACGCCCTCTACGTCCACGAGCACAGCGTCGTCCACAGGCTGGCTCCTGAGGCGAAGATCGTCACCGCTCTCGGGGTCGTGGTGTGCGTGGCGATCACGCCACGACAGGCCGTGTGGGCTTTCGGGCTCTACGCGGTTCTCGTCGCCGGGCTGATCGTCGCTTCCCGCATCAGGTTCGCCTTCGTCGCTGTCAGGCTGCTCGCGGTCGTCCCGTTCGTGGTCTTCGCCCTGTTCATCCCGTTCATCGCCACCGGCGAAACCACGACGATCTGGGGCCTGACCGTCTCCGTCGACGGCCTCTGGGGGACGTGGAACATCTTTGCCAAGGCGGTTCTCGGCGCGAGCGTGAGCATCGTACTGACAGCCACCACCGAGATCCCGGACATACTCCGGGGCATGGGAGTGCTCCGCGTGCCGGCATTGTTCACAGCCATTGCGATGTTCATGGTCCGATACCTAGAGCTGATCAGCGAGGAGTTGCGTCGGGTCCGGGTGGCGATGGCATCGCGTGGTTACGACCCGCGGTGGCTCTCGCAAGCCCGCCCCATCGCCAGTTCGGCCGGCGCCCTGTTCGTCCGCTCTTACGAGCGCGGGGAGAGGGTTCATGCAGCCATGCTCTCCCGGGGCTTCACCGGCGAGATGCCCGAACTTGGCCATCGTCGCGCCGAGCCACGCGATTGGCTCGTGGCCCTGAGCGTCGTCGCTGCGACCGCGGCTGTCTCGGTCTCTGCCATCGTGATCGCATGACTGCCGACGTCGTCGTGGAGAATCTCGAGTTCGCCTACCCGGATGGGAGGGTGGCCCTCGACGGCATCGACCTCCGCGTCGAGGCAGGTGAGAGAGTGGCCATCCTCGGCCCCAACGGAGCCGGCAAGACCACGCTCGCCCTCCATCTGAACGGGATCCACGACCCGCGCGCAGGTTCGGTCACCATCGGCGGCCTGGCACTGACTGAACGGAATCTGACCGAGATAAGACGACGTGTCGGGCTGGTCTTCCAGGACTCCAACGACCAGCTCTTCATGCCGAACGTGGGAGAGGACGTTGCCTTCGGGCCGGCCAACCTGGGCATCTCCGGCGTCGAGCTCGAGAAGCGAGTGAGCCGGGCGCTGGCCGCAGTAGGCGGCGCCGACCTGGCCAAGCGCCCCTCGCACCACCTCAGCGGTGGGGAGCGTCGGAGGGCGGCCCTTGCCACTGTGCTCGCCATGGAGCCTGATGTCCTCGTGTTCGACGAGCCATCTTCCGACCTCGACGGAGCCGGCCGGCGTGAGCTGGTGGCCGCATTGGAGCCCCTGGAGATGACACAGATCATCATCACTCACGATCTCCCGTTGGCCCTGGAACTGTGTCCCAGGGCGGTGATCATGAGGGACGGGAAGGTGGTCGCCGACGGCAAGACCCGGGACCTGCTCGGCGACGCCGCCCTCCTCGAGGAGAACCGGATGGAACTGCCCTTCGGGTTCAGTCTTCAGCCGTCACCCGACGGCTGAGGTCACTCTTCCTCGTCGGAACCCACTGACACGGGCTCTTTGGTGGCGACTTCTTCCGTATCGAGCGCCAGCGCCGCTCGCAGCTCCGGAGCGTCGAACGGCTTCAGGACCGAGGCGTCGGCACCGGCCCGCTTCGCCAGGAACTCGTCGGCTGAACGGTCGAGCAGCAAGACAATTCTCGGGCGGGTGAGCGGGTCGGTTCCCTGTCGAATCCATCGGACGACGGCCATCCCCCCGGCCGACCCGACCTGCATGTCGACGATCACGGCGTCCACCCTCGACTCCTCGAGACGGGCGACCACGTTGCGCGGGTCGTTGATCTCTTCGATCTGCCACGACCCGATCGACAACGCAGAGCGGACCTCGTTGGTCACCCACGACCCATCAGACACGACCAGTGCGGTTGGCATGGCCCGCGACGTTAGCGGCAGGCCCCGAAACCCGCTTTGTGAGGGTTGAGTACGCGTGACGCGTGTAGGACCTTCGCAGAACGGTAGAACCGGGGGAGTTCTAACCTGACCGCCTCGTGCGTCGTCTTCTACTCATTGCGCTGGTGGGCTTGTTTGCCTTGAGCGCGTGCGCCGAGAGTACGGGTGGAGGGATCGATTTGATCGACGTCAGCGGGCCGTTGGACGCCTCTGCCCTGGACTTCATCTCCGACTCCATCGAGGAGGCCGCGAAGATCGGCCAGGAGCTCGCCGTCGTCCAACTCAACTCGAGAGCGGTCCTGGATGGCGAGGGGTTCGACAGGTTGGCAGATCTCGTCGAGACACCGCCTCTACCGGTGGCCGTCTGGGTGGGACCGTCACCGGCGTACGCCTACGGGGCGGCGGCCGAGCTTCCCGAGCTCGCCAGCCACGGCGCGATCGCACCTCCCGACTCGGAGCTCGGACACCTCGAGCCTGCCATCCTGGGCGAGGACCAAGACCGCTCGGTTGAGGTAATCCCGGCCGACGAGACCGGTCTGAAGCTGCAACCGACGATACGCCAATATCTCCAGGAGCTTGATGGGGCGACCTTCCGTACCACGGAGGGGCCAGTTGAGGTATCCACGCTTCGGGAGTTCGGCGACGGGGTCACCGCCGAAACGCCGACGTTCCGCAACCCCGACCTTCTCACCCGCTTTTTCCGCCTGGCGGTCATGCCCGAGGCGGCCTTCTTCTTCCTGGTTATCGGATTGAGCGTGGCTGTCTTCGAGTTCTATGCCCTCGGGCCGGGCATCGCCGCCGGCGTGGCGGCCATTTCGCTGCTACTTGGCGGATGGGGTCTGGCGACGCTGCCCACGAACTGGTGGGCAGTCGCCGTGCTCGCGGTCGGCTTTGTCGCCCTGGTAGCCGCTCATCAGAAGGGGGGGATCTTCTTCATGAATATCGCCGGTGCCGCCGCCCTCCAGGTGGCGGGGATGTTCCTGATCGACGGCGGCGGCCAGATCGACCCGCGGTGGTGGCTGGTGCTTCCCTCCGTGCTCGGAGTTCTGTTCTTCTTTCTGCTGGCGATGCCCACCGTGCAGAGGGCCCGTCTCTCCACGCAGACAATCGGCCGTAGCACGCTGATCGGGGAGAGCGGGGTAGCCCTCGTGGCCTTCGATCCCGACGGTTTCGTCGAGGTCAGAGGAGCGCGATGGAGGGGCACCGCGCACCGGGAAGCGGGCATAGAGGAAGGCGATCCGATCGAGGTCACAGGGGTCGATGGTCTCTACCTCGAGGTGGAGCCATTGGGGACAGACCGCGAAAGTTGAGCGGAACATCTTCCGGATTCTTTCTTGAACCCTCGGCGTTCGTTCGTTAGCTTCGGCCGGGTTGTCGCAAGCAAGCGGGAGGAATGAGGTTGTCCCACTCAGACGATTGGCAGCTACAAGCGCTTTGTCGTGGGAACCATGCCTATTTGTTCTTTCCCCCGTCGACCTTCGAAAGGAAGGAAGAACGGGAGCGACGTGAAATGAAGGCAAAAGCCATTTGCGGCGTGTGCCCGGTTCAAGAGCCGTGCTCTAACCACGCCATAGACATTCGGGAGCCTTTCGGGATTTGGGGCGGGCTCACCGAGGTCGAGCGAAGGAGTATCTCCGTAGCTGGCTAGCGGTTCCCTTGCCAAGCGACACGGGGCTCACCTGAGGCGGCGGACGTTTCCGCGGCGGAGGGTGAGCCCTTCTTTATCGCTCCATTCGAGGATCGGGACCGCGTACTTCCTCGAAAGCCCTGCCGCGTCCCTGAAATCGGCGACGGTGAAGTCCCCGCCCAGTTGGGACAGAAGCGTCTTGATCTGATCGATCTGTTCGGGGAGATAGACCAGGTCGGGGCTGATCCGGACCAGCTCACCCTCGCGCAGCTTGAGATGGATGACTTCTTCGTCGAGACCGAGCTCGTCCTGACCCGGCACGGCCAGGCTCTCCGCAAGACGCTCCCTCGCCTTCTGCCAATTGCGGTCCTGCTCCTCGTCGAGCCCTGCCCGGTGACGGGGCCGGGCGGCATCGGGACCACGACGTTCGAGTTCATCCGACCTCTCGATGACCAGCTCCGCTATCTCCCGGTCGATGTCGAGCCGCTCGGCGAGGGTGGCTATGGGTAACCCGGCGCGGAGCGGATGCTGGTCGTGCACCTTGTCGACCAGCTCGCCTGCGCGCTGGGAGAGTTCCTCGACCAGGGCTGGCGAGACCACCCGATCGCCTACGGCTATGGCATTCGAGGGCGAGCCTCCGGCGCTGTGCGCTCGAAGCCGATCGACAGTCTCGATCCCCCGAATCTCCAGTAGCCAATCCGCAATGTCATCCCCGCCCGCCCCGAGATCGACATCACGGGCGGCGGCCAACGCCCGACCGGTGCGTCCTGGTGGCGCCGGATCCAGAACGCGACCACCCCCGACCACGATCTTGCGGCCCGTGTCCCGGAGAATGAACCGATCGCCCACCGTCAGGGGAAGCTGGTGATCGGTTCGCAGGACGGCGAATTCATCGTCGATACCGAGGATGTCGACGCGATGGGCGCCGGAGCCGAGGTGAAGGTGGTAGGCGCCCTTCCTGTCGAACTCCTCGACGAAACGAGCCGGCCTGACGGTCGCCGAGAACCGGCCGGAAGTCTCCCATTGGCCGGGCACACCCACCATGTCGCCACGCTCCACTTCGTGGCTGTCGACTCCACCCAGGTTGAGGGCCACCCGCCGTCCCGCCTCCACCCGGTCGTGTGACTTTTCGTGACTCTGCATGCTTCTGATCCGACCCCGAATCGCCTTCGGATGGATCTCAACGGTGTCGTCGACTGCCAGCGAGTCTCCAAGGAGGGTCCCGGTGACGACGGTGCCGGCTCCGGGGACGGCGAACACGCGGTCGATCCACATTCTGGGACGTCCGTCTCCGGTGACCTCCTCGCCGACCTGGCCAGCGAGATCCTCCAGCAAGGCGTCGATGCCCTCACCGGTGACCCCCGACACCGGATGCACGGAGACTCCTTCCAGCGTGGAGCCTTCCAGATGCTCCAGAATCTCGGCGCGCGCCAGTTCGACCAGCTCCTGCTCGACCCTGTCGATCTTCGAGAGAGCGACGACCCCGCGACGGACTTCCAGCAGGTCGAGGACCGCCAGATGTTCCTCGGACTGGGGCATCCATCCTTCGTCGGCTGCGACCACGAGCAGGGCCGCATCGACGGCCTCGATGCCGGCAAGCATGTTCTTCAGGTAGCGCTCGTGGCCCGGTACATCGACGAAAGAGACCTCGACGCCCCCCGGGAGCGTGGTCCAGGCGAAACCCAGATCGATCGTCAACCCTCGCTTCTTCTCCTCCTTCCAGCGGTCGGGATCCCGCCCGGTGATCTGCTGGATGAGTGTCGACTTCCCGTGGTCGACGTGTCCGGCGGTGCCGATCAGCGGCATTTCATGATCGCGCTGGACACTGTCTCATCATCACCCGGGTCGACGGCCCTGAGGTCGACGACCAGGTCTCCGGCTTCGCGTCGGGTCAGGACGGGCGGATCCTGATCCAGCAGGCACTCGAAGAGATCGTGACCGGAGGGCAGTCTCACCTGGGGCGACGGAATCTCGATTCCGGGAGCACTCCCGGCGCCCACGGCGGACGACCCCGACTCGACAACACCAGCGACCTGTCCGGCCAGCGCCTCGCATCGGGCCCTCAGGGTCTCTTCGTCTGCCAATGCATAGGACCAGAAGGGCAGGCCCAGTGGCGGGCCGTCGAGGTACTCCTCGAGTGTGGCGGCCAGCGCCGCATACGTGGCCGCGTCCACCCTGAGGGCACGGGCGAGCGCATGGGAGCGCACCAGTTCGATGGTCTCCGAAGATCCGGCGAGGATCCCCGCCTGAGGTCCCGCCAGCAGCTTGTCTCCGCTGAACATGACGAGGTCGGCACCATCGTCCAGGGCCTGTCTGGCGCCGGGTTCATCTCGCAGCCATACCGGGATCCAGGGGGCGTCGGCGTCGAGCAGCCCGGACCCGATGTCGTAGATGAGAGAGATCTGTCTCTCCCTGGCGAGGTCTGACAGTTCGGCCACCGACGCCGTCTCGGTGAACCCCTCGATCCTGTAGTTGGAGGGATGGACCTTGAGCAGGGCACCGCAGGTGTGTGTCTGCAGTGCGGTTCGGTAGTCGCCGACGCGGGTTCTGTTGGTGGTCCCGACCTCGACCAACCAGGCGCCACTGGCTTCCATCACGTCCGGCAGGCGGTAGGAGCCTCCGATCTCGATCAACTCACCGCGGGAGACCGGCACCGCTCGTCCCTTGGAGGTGGCGGCGAGGGCGAGCAACAGTCCCGCCGCATTGTTGTTCACGACGAACGCAGCCTCGGCCCCGGTGAGACGTGTTAGCAGTCGC
Source organism: Actinomycetota bacterium (assembly GCA_046537785.1). Classification (GTDB taxonomy): domain Bacteria; phylum Actinomycetota; class Acidimicrobiia; order Spongiisociales; family ZC4RG35; genus JANQRA01. Next base: position 30,058 of record JBKHKD010000005.1, on the reverse strand, counting down.
TCCACGTAGCTGCCCCGTCTGCTTCTCACGCCGGTGTCGATGTCGATCTCGAGGTTGCCGTAGCCCGTCGCTGCCGCGACCGCTCGATCTGCCGCTTTCGACGACCAGGGCGAACGTCCCAGGTTCGTGTGGAGGAGGACCCCGGTGGCGTTGACCACACGGACGCCTGATTCCCGTTCCATAGCACGCACGGTCGATCGCGCCGCGGCTTCTGCGTCGGCTCGATTCCCGCCGGCGATGTCGCTCCGCGCCTGCTCGAGGGCCAGGCGGCAGATGTCGACGACCATCGCCCGTGGCAGCGGACTCTCGATGCGGTCGGCCAGGACGTCAACCGACGGCAGGTTGCGGTAGGGGTTCTCGCTCACCCTGTCGAGTTTGCCAGACCAGGGGCACCAGTTGATCAACATGGTCCGTGAGGCGGTCCCTTACCATGCGCTCGTGCCAGAACCCGATCCAGCGGCCACAGTCCTCGCCTTACGTCCCTTGTCCACGGGTTTCGAGGTCTTGATGGTGCAGAGAAACTCCCGGGGCTTCTTCGGCGGGCTGGCGGTCTTTCCCGGGGGGAGAGTCGAAGACGTCGATGTGCCACCTGGCCTGAGCCCCGACGACGACCTCCCTCATCGCAACGCCGCCCTCCGCGAGTTCGCTGAGGAGACAGGCATCCTGATCACCGCGTCGGGCACCGTGACGGTGTCAGGGGTCAGAGACCACGCCTACTACGAGTGGCTCGATGAGCATGGCCATGAGCCCGACGTTGACGGCCTCGTCCTGGTGTCACGCTGGGTCACTCCAGAAATCGCCCCCCGTCGCTTTGATGCCAGGTTCTATGTGGCCATTTGTGACGATCCACCCGAAGTTGAGATCGACACGTCCGAGTTGATCGGTCATGAGTGGGTGACACCCGGAGATGCCCTCGAGCGCCACGTGAGCGGCACCTGGTCGATGATGCGGCCGACCATCGCCCATCTCCGGTGGCTGCGGCGCTGGTCTTCGGTCGAAGAGGTGTTGCGGTCGGCTCAGGGAGCGGACGGGCGGACCCTCATCGTTCCTCGTGTGGTCGACGACGGGTCGTTGCTCCCCATCCACATGCCGGCTGAGTTGCCATGAGAATTGACCGCGTTTTGGCCAACAACCCGGGCCCTTATACGGGAGCGGGAACCAACACTTGGATCCTCGACGACGGATCGGGCTCGGTGGTGGTCATCGATCCCGGTCCTGTCGACACGAGACACGTCAGATCGATCATGGACACCGTCGACGATCGTGAGATCGTTGCGGTGCTCGTAACTCACACCCATAGCGATCACGCTCCGCTGGCCAATCCGCTCGCCCGGGATCTTTCCGTTCCGGCAGTGGGGCATGCCTCCGGTCCCAACTTCGACCCGGCGATCAGGCTCCTCGACGGCGCATCCTTTGAGGTCGGATCTCTCGACCTCTTGGTGGTCCACACGCCAGGCCATGCCGACGACCACCTCTGTTTCCAGGCCGGCAACGTCTTGTTCACGGGCGACCACATCATGGGAGGCTCGTCGGTGATGGTCGAGAAGATGGGTGCCTATCTGGCATCTCTCCGCAAGCTTCAGGGAACGGGTCTCGAACGGCTCTATCCGGGGCACGGGTTCGAGATGGACAACCCGGACGAAGTCATCGACTGGTATATCGCACATCGACTCCAGCGGCACGAACAGGTCTTGAAGGCAATATCTCAAGGTGCCGAATCGGTTCCCGACATAGTGGATGTGGTCTATGCAGACGTCGACTCGTCGCTCCATCCCCTGGCGGCCCGGTCGGTCCAGGCCCACGTGGAATTGCTCACCGACCAGGGTCGTATAGCCTTCGATGGCGACCGCATGGTCGCCCTGCCGTCCACCGATGAAGAAACTCACCAGAATCCTTAGCGGGCTACTCCTAGCCGTCTTCGCCGCCCCGGCAATAGCCCAGGTCACGGACGATGACATCGACCGCGCCCGCGAAGAGGTAAACCGTCTAACCGAGCAGTCATCGGAGCTAGGTCAGGAGGTCATCGACGCCTACGGTCGACAATTCGCGCTCGACGCCGAGATCGCTTCGCTGGAGCAGTCGATCGAGTTCGCGGAGATCCGCATCGCCGAGACTGAGTCAAGGGTCGAGGATTTGGCAGTCGAGCTGTACATGGGCTCCACGAGCGGCAGCTCGCTATCGGTGCTCTTCACGGCGACCAATGAGGCTTACCCGGCGGGAATGGAGTATCTGCGTGAGGCCAGTGGCGTCGACGCCAACGTCGTCAACCAGTTGCGGGTGATGAGGAACGAGCTCGATACCCAGACCGCCAGGCTCGGTGAAGCCCTGGAGGAGCAGGAGATCCTCGCCGCGGAGTTGGAGGAGAAGTCCGGCGAGCTCCAGGTTCAACTGGTCGATGCCCAGCAGGTCTACGACGACTTGGTAACCCAACAGGAACGCGAAGAAGAAGAGCGACGCCGCCGCGAGGAGGAAGAGCGGAGACGTCGCGCGGCTGAGGCTGCGGCGGCCACGTCGACCTCGACTACTTCTGCGACCACGCCGACGACAACGCAGGGCTCGGAGGATACGGCTGCTCCCACCACCACGGCTGCCCCCAGCCCCACCACCACCGCTCCGCCTGCGACCACGACGACGTCTTCACCGCCCTCGTCCTCCGGTGGAGGGGCCTGTCCCGTCGCCGGGGCAGTCTCGTTCACAGACAGCTGGGGTGCTCCACGCTCCGGTGGCAGGTCGCACAAGGGAGTGGACATGATGGCGGCGCGCGGGGTCCCGATTGTGGCCATCTATTCCGGGACGGTGTATCGCCTGTCCAATAGCTCCCTCGGTGGCAAGTCGGTCTACTTCAACTCCGATGCCGGAGACATGTACTACTACGCCCACCTCGACGATTTCGCCGACATCAGCCCGGGCCAGCATCTGTCCGAAGGCGATGTCCTCGGCTACAACGGCTCGACCGGCAATGCGCCGCCAAACCTCCCACACCTTCACTTCGAGTATCACCCCGGCGGCGGAGCCGCGGTGAATCCCTACCCGCTGGTCCGGGGTCTCTGCTGATCGGTCCCGGTTATCCACAATGCGGACTAGTCACTCCGGGTCTCTCACGAACAGTCATTGAGATCCCACGCTGGGTGAGCACAATCAGGATCTGAACGTGTACCTAGCAAGTGTGTGCTGGGAGTGGGGGCACGAGTTGGGAGGCTCCTCAGAGAAAAGGGACCCCGAGAGGGTCCCTTTCTCGCGTTCGAGGGTGAAGACAGGGCGCTGGGCTCGACATCACAGACATGTTTGTGCCATGGTCTGCAGCGCTGTCGTAGAACCAAGGAGAGCAATTGACCACCCCCGACCAACCACAGCCACAACCATCGGATCAGGGCGCTCCTTCGCCACTGGCAGATTGGCCCGTGCGCGCAGGCGGCGCACTCATCGATCTCCTCCCTGTCATTATCTTGAATCTCGTCTTCGGGTGGTTTCCGGTCATCGACTTTCTCGTCTGGTTGGCCAGTATCGCCTACATGGTCTATCTCGGTTATCTCGAGGGTGTCACCGGTCAGACCCCCGGCAAGGCGATCATGGGTATCCGGCTGGTCAACGAGCAGGGTGATGTCATCGGAAGCGGTCCGGGCATCGGGCGCAAGTTCGCCCACGTCGTCGACAGCGCCGTCTGTCTCCTCGGCTGGCTGCTGCCCCTCGTCGACGCCAAGCGTCAGACCATCGCTGACAAGCTGCTACAGACCTACGTGGTGACCGGGGCGGAGAAGAAGCCCTTCGCCATCGAGCTGTGGACCCAGCCGCCGCAGCAGGGCGGCCAGCAGGGTGGCGCCCCGCAGGGGGGCGGTCAGCCGGAGGGTGGCCCGCAACAGGGCTGATCACTGCGAGTCTGAACCCGGGGTCCGAGTTCTTCGGGCCAGACACGTCGGTAGGCGACGTCTGTAACCCTGGGTTCGCCGCGTCGGCCCGGCGAGCCGTTCTTCGGGCCAGACACGTCGGTGGCCGCCGTCTGTAACCCTGGGTTCGCCGCGTCGGCCCGGCGTAACTGCTTCTAGGCCGCGCCGGTCTCGAGGTCGTCGATCAGCTTGGCGATGCGACCCGTGCAGGTCTCCATGTCCGCCGGGGGCACCACGGCCATCACATTCTCGACGGTTTTGGCGAACGCCTTTGCCGCGGGGCCCGAGTCGGGATCCCGCACAACGGGCTTTCCGTTGTCGCCCCCTTCGACAACTGCCTGATCAAGGGGTATCGATCCGAGGAGAGAGACTCCTAGCTCGTCGGCGAGATGATGGCCCCCTCCCTGTCCGAAGACATCGCCGGCCATGTTCTCGATGACTCCAACGACGGGCATGTGGGAACGTCTCGCCATGTCCGCCACCCGGATGGCAACCCGCTGAGCAGCTTTCTGAGGGGTGGTCACCACGACCATCTGGGCTTGAGGCAGCATCCGGGTCAGCGCCATCTGCACATCACCCGTGCCGGGGGGCATGTCGAGGAGGAGATAGTCGAGGTCGCCCCATTCGACTTGCTTGAGGAACTGTTCGAGAGCCTTGGAGAGCATCAGACCGCGCCACATGAGAGCGGTTTCCTCGGACTCGATGATGAGCCCGGTGGACACGACCTTGACCCCGTTGGCTTCGGCGGGCCGGATGAGCTTGCTCTCGGCGTCCGCCTCGAGCTTGTCAGATGCGCCGATCATGCGCGGGATGGAGAATCCCCAGATGTCCGCATCGAGGAGCCCAACCCGGAAGCCTTCGGCGGCGAGGCCGGCGGCGAGGTTGACCGATACGGAGGACTTGCCCACACCCCCCTTTCCGGAGGCAATAGATATGACTCTCGTGGTAGGGGCGACCTGGGTCGGCTCGGCATTCTCCCTGGCGTTGCGGCGGGCCACGGACATGAGCTCCGACCGCTGCTTCTTGGTCATGGCAGTGGTGCGAATGTTCACGGTCTCAACGCCCGGCATGGCCTCGATCCGGCGCCGGGTGTCTCCCTCGATCTGGGAGCGCATTGGGCACTCGGCGATGGTCAGTGCCAGGCCGACTTCCACCGTTGACCCGTCGATCGCCACGTCGGTGATCATCCCCAGTTCGACGACGTTGCCACCCAACTCGGGATCGCGCACCCCTTCCAGGGTCTGCATGACCTGGTCTTTGGTAACGGTCGGCATGTCACCAAGGCTAATTTCCACTATCGGGTTAGTGGATAATCCGAGAGAAGAAGGGAATGACGAAAGCTCGTGATGTCGTTACAATGATCGTGAAGGCAGGTAGGAGCCCATGACACAGATTCTTTCCATCAAGTCGGCACAGCCCCAGAAGACCGTCAATCTCACTGACACGGCCGTGGAGAAAGTCCGCGAGCTCATTGCCAGTGAGGAAGAAGACGGGCTGGCCCTCCGCATGGCCGTGAGACCGGGCGGATGTTCCGGATTCTCATATGAGATGTACTTCGATTCAGAGGTCGACGACAACGACATCGTCGAGAAGTTCGAGGACGTGAAGGTGCTCGTTGACCCTCAGAGCGCCGAGATGGTGCGCGGCGCCACCCTTGACTACAAGGAAGGCCTCATGGGGGCCGGGTTCGCCATCGACAACCCGAACGTCACCCGTAGCTGCGGTTGCGGCAACTCTTTCAGCTAACGCTCCTCCAACGGCTTGCAAAAAGGGGCCCGGCTATCAGAGCCGGGCCCCTTTGATTTCCAGGTTCGTTCAGCAGGTAGCCTCGGCGGTGAGCCAGATAGGAGGAGGAAGGTTGCCCAAGTCGATTCCCGAAACGCCATCGGCGCCCAAGTCGGTGGCCCCCTATTCCCCGGCCGCCGAGGCCGGTGGACTCGTCTTTATCTCGGGTCAGGTCGGCATCGACCCCGAGACCGGGGAGCGAGCCCCGGACGACGTCGCGGCCCAGACCCATCAGGTGATGTCGAACATTGGCTCGATACTCGGAGACCTGGGGCTGGGATACGCTGACATCGTGAAGACGACGATCTTCCTCGCCGACATCGATGACTACGGCACTGTCAACGAAGTCTACGGTTCGTACTTTGAGGGAGAGCATCCGGCGCGATCCGCCTTCCAGGCGGGCGCCCTTCCCCTGGCCTTTCTCGTCGAGATAGAGGTGGTGGCAGCGCGATGAACCAGCAGGAGATTTTCGAGACACTTGGCCTCGAAGCCCACAACTCGGGAGTCTATGCCGGGGAGTGGATCGAAGCCACGGGAGAGACTGTGGACGTGACCAACCCGGCCACGGGCGGGTCGATCGCCACGGTGACCATGAGCTCGGCCGACGACTACGAGAAGGTCGTTGCGTCCTCAGTCGACACATTCGAGCGATGGCGGAGGCTCCCTCCACCCAAGCGAGGGGACTACATCCGGCTCCTCGGCAACGCTCTCCGGGAAAAGCGAGACGCCCTCGGGGCTCTCGTGAGCCTGGAGAACGGGAAGATTCACGCAGAGGGTGTGGGCGAGGTCCAGGAGATGATCGACATCTGCGACTTTGCGGTGGGGCTCTCCCGCCAGCTGTACGGGAAGACGATGGCGTCGGAGCGGCCCGACCATCGCATGTACGAGCAATGGCACCCGCTGGGGCCGGTGGGGATCATCACCGCCTTCAACTTCCCGGTGGCGGTGTGGTCATGGAACGCCACGGTGGCATCCGTTTGCGGCGACACCCTGGTTTGGAAGCCGTCGGAGATGACCCCGCTCACGGCAATTGCCGTGACCGGAATCGCCCGGGAGGTCATGGAGGGGTCCGGTTTCGAGGGCGTGTTCAACCTCGCGGTTGGGGATGGCGAGACCATCGGCACCGCGATGACAGCTGACACGAGGTTGCCGCTGATCTCCGCCACCGGCTCATGTCGCATGGGTCGCATCGTGGGCCCGGCGGTCGCCCGGCGCATGGGAAAGACCATCCTCGAGCTTGGAGGCAACAACGCCATCATCGTCATGGACGACGCCGATCTCGACCTCGCTGTTCGGGCGTCACTCTTCGCAGCCGTGGGGACGGCAGGGCAACGCTGCACGTCGCTGCGTCGGCTGCTCGTGCACCGCGCCGTCGCCGACAAAGTGGTGAACCGGCTCGCCGAGGCGTACGAGCAGGTGAAGATCGGCGACCCGCTCGACGAGGAAACACTCATGGGCCCGGTCATCACCGAGCAGGCCATCGACCAGATGATGGACGCGATCGAGCTGGCCCGTTCTCAGGGCGGTGAGGTCGTGACCGGAGGAAACCGGATCGACCGCGACGGCTACTTTGTCGAGCCCACCATCGTCAAGGTCCCCAAAGACGCCTCCATCACCCAAGAGGAGACCTTCGCACCCATCCTCTGGATCATCGAGTTCGACACCCTGGATGAGGCGATCGACATCCACAACGGAGTCACTCAGGGTCTGTCCTCGGCGATATTCACCGAGTCGTTGAAGAACGCCGAGAAGTTCCTCAGCGCCACTGGGTCGGACTGCGGAATCGCCAACGTGAACATCGGCACCTCGGGCGCCGAGATCGGGGGCGCCTTCGGCGGGGAGAAAGAGACCGGCGGAGGCCGCGAGGCTGGCTCGGATGCCTGGAAGGCGTACATGCGTCGCCAGACCACCACCATCAACTGGGGCGAGGGGTTGCCTTTGGCCCAGGGCATCGAATTCGGCTAGGTCACCGTGGACGCCGCAGGCTGGGACGACCGCTACCACGCTACCGACCGTCTCTGGTCGGCCGAGCCGAACGTCTTCGTCGCCGACCGTCTCTCCGATCTAGAGCCGGGAGTGGGGCTCGATCTGGCTTCGGGAGAGGGGCGCAATGCCGTCTGGCTGGCCGAGCGTGGCTGGGAGATGACGGCGGTCGACTTCTCAGCAGTGGCGGTGGAACGGGGCCGCGAGCACTCCGATGACGTCGAGTTCGTGGTGGCCGACGTCCTCACCTGGGAGCCCGACCGGCAGTTCGACCTTATTCTCATCGTCTATCTGCATCTGGAGGAGAGCGAGTTCGAGCCACTTGTCAGGCGGGTGGTTACGTGGCTGGCTCCGGGCGGCGAACTGTTCATGGTGGGCCACGATCGAACCAACCTCGAGTACGGCGTGGGAGGCCCACCCAGACTGGAGGTGCTCTGGGATGTTGACCAGATCGTCTCCTGGCTCGAAGACCTCGACATCGTCGAGGCCCGTGTGCTGGAGCGAGACGTGGAGGGAGAGGAGAGGACGGCCCGCGACGCCCTGATCAGGGCCCGGGCGGTCCCGGGACGAACTCGATCTTCCTGAATTCAAGACAGGGCTTCTCATCCATCAACCCGCATATGCGGTCCTTTCCGGTGGGGGTGTCGTCGGGCAGGCGGATCATGTAGGCCTGTTCGGGGATGGACCTGTCGCACGGGGGCGGTTCCTGGCGGGGAGACCAGATGCCGCGGCGGACATGGATCACCGCGTATGTCTGTCCGACGACGTCCCACCCGAACAGTCCCCACCGCTCCAGATGGAGAAGACCCCTCCGGTTCGGCGGACCGGGCCCATCGCCTCCGCTTCGATTCGGGGCCCCGTCAGACCGAGTACCAAGAACAGGCGCCCGCAAGTCCGGCGACCGCAAGAAGCACCGCCCTGCGGCCGGACATGATCTACAAGCTCTGGAGGCCGCGGTCGAGAGCTTCGATCAGGTCTTCGGTGTCCTCCATGCCCACAGACAGCCTCACCAGGCCATCGGTGATGCCCGCTGCGATCCGCTCCTCGCGGGGGACTGCACCATGGGTCATGGTCACCGGGTGGGTGATCAACGACTCGACCGATCCCAGGTTCTCGGCGAGGCTCCACAGCTCGATGTTGTCCATAAGCTTCTTCCCCGCCTCCACGCCACCTTCCACCTCGAAGCAAACCAACGCTCCGAAGCCCGAGGCCTGCGTGCGTGAGATCTCGTGCTGGGGGTGATCTGTCAGACCGGGGTAGTTGACATACTGGACCTTGTCGTGCGTCTTGAGAAACTCGGCTATCGCCAGGGCGTTGGCCGACTGGCGATCCATCCTCTCGCTGAGAGTCTTGACCCCCTGCATCGTCAGCCAGGCCACCATCGGCGACATCACCAGGCCGGCCGATATCCGGGCGAAAGCGATCTTCTCGTGGAGCTCGGCGTCGCTGACCACCACGGCACCGCCGAGAGTGGCGTTGTGCCCGTCTAGGAACTTGGTGGTCGAGTGGATGATCACGTCGGCGCCGAGTTCGAACGGCCGCTGAAAGTACGGGGTGAGGAAAGTGTTGTCGGTGACGTGCAGCACCCCGCGCTCCCGGCAGATCGCCGAGACGGCGGCGAGGTCGGTCACCTTCAGCGTGGGGTTGGCGGGAGTCTCGGTGAAGACCAGCTTCGTAGTCTCCCTGATGGCGCCGGTGACGGCGTCGATGTCAGCGCCGTCGGTGAATGTGACCTCCACTCCGAATTTCCTGAGGAACTGGTCAGCGAAGCGGTAAGTGCCTCCATAGACGACGTCCGCGATCACGACGTGATCGCCGGCCTCCAGCAGACCCAGGAACACGGCGACCGTGGCAGCCATGCCCGAGGCATATGCTGTGGTGTCGACGCCTCCTTCGAGAGCGGTGAGCTTTTGTTCGAAGGCCCTCACGGTCGGGTTGCCAGCCCTCGAGTAGGAGTAGCCCTTCCCCATGTATTCGTCGACGGAGTCCTGGACGAAAGTCGTGGACTGGTGGATAGGGGTCAAGATGGCCCCGGTCGCGGGGTCGGGGGTAACCCCTTCGTGAATCTGTTTGGTGCGAAAACCCATGATCCGATTGTGCCACGGCCCGGGGACCATCGTTCTACCGATCTTCGTGAACCCTTGTGCGCCGGGACGCAACAAGTGCGCCGAATGGCTGGTTCCTATGAGCCCCAGCGGTAACCGACCGAACGGACGGTGGTAATCCAGGAAGCTCTCTCCTCGCCGAGCTTGGAGCGGAGACGGCGCACGTGGACATCGACGGTGCGGGCACCGCCGTAGTAGTCGTATCCCCAGACCCGTGACAGGAGTTGCTCCCGGGACCACACCCGCACCGGGTTCTCCACCAGGAAGTGAAGCAGCTCGTACTCCATGTAGGTGAGGTCGATGGGTTCGCCGGCGAGAGTCGCCTGGTAGTTGAGAGGATTCAGCTCCAGGTCCTCGAAGCGCAGCACCTCATCTGACTCCTCGCCGCTTCCGAGCCTCTGGATGCGAATGCGAAACTCGACGGGATCGAGAGGGGTGACGATGAAGTCGGCGTGCACCCCGCTGCTCTCCAGCAGGGCGAGATGCTCCGGTGCTGCCACCACGAAGATTGGCATCCCCACCGTTTCCTCGATCCGTCTCACCTCACGTAGCTGGCGGAGGGGTGCGGTGCGGAGCTCCACCACCAGGACGTCGGCGTCGCGGATGATGGCGTTCTCCACCCCGATGTCGTCGACAGGCTTCACCGAGACGTCGGACAGTCCGAGGGCGTCTCTGATGTCGTCGGAGCAGTCCTCGGGATAGACCGCCGCTATCACAGGATCGGCAGATAAGTCTCCAGCTCGAAGCGGGAGACGTGATGCTGGTACCGGTTCCACTCAGCGCGCTTGTTGCGCAGGAACCAGCTGAAGACGTGCTCGCCGAGGGCCTCTGCCATCAAGTCGGATGCCTCCATGATGTCGAGGGCCCCGGCCATCGTGTCAGGGAGACGCTTGGCTCCCACTGCCGCCCGCTCCGCGGAGGTCATCTGATGCACATCGGCCGAAATCTCGGGTGGTAGTTCATAGCCCTCCCGGATGCCGGCGAGTCCTGCGGCGAGAATCACCGACAGCGCCAGATAGGGATTGCACGCAGCGTCGGCAGCCCGATATTCCACCCTCGCCGAGGAGGGCTTGCCCTTCTTGACGATGGGGACCCTGACGAGGGCCGACTGGTTGTTGCGGGCCCAGGACATGTACACCGGGGCATCGAAGCCCCCGATGAGGCGCTTGTAGGAGTTGACCCACTGGTTGGTCACCGCGGTCATCTCGGCGGCATGTCTGAGCAGTCCGGCTATGAAGGCCTCGCCCACCTTCGAGAGCTCCCCTTGGGTCCCGGGCTCGTGGAAGGCATTGGTGTCGCCCTCGAAAAGGGAGAGATGCAGGTGCATCCCGGAGCCGTCGTGGTTCTCGAGCGGCTTGGGCATGAAGGTGGCGTAGATGCCCGATTGGAGAGCGACCTCCTTGACGGTCAGACGCGAGGTCATGATGTTGTCTGCCATGGTCAGCGCGTCTGTGTAGCGGGCGATGATCTCGTGCTGGCTGGGAGCCACTTCGTGGTGGGAGTGCTCGATCGGTATCCCCAGCTGCTCCAGTGCGTTGATCGTCTTGCGTCGGTACTCCTGGGCAACATCCAGCGGGGTCAGGTCGAAATAGCCACCGTGGTCGAGAACCTGGGGTTCCGGGCCCGAGTCGGCGAAGTAGAAGAACTCCAGCTCGGGAGCGGCGAAGAATGTGTACCCCATCTCGGAGGCCTTTTCGAGATTCCGTTTGAGCACGGTGCGCGGATCTCCCTCGAATGGCTCTCCATCCGGCATCGAGATGTCGCAGAACATTCGGGCCACCTGTTGCTCGGTCCGCCATGGCAGCACGGCGAAGGTGGTGGGGTCCGGTTTCGCCAACATGTCTGCTTCCTGGACCCGGGCGTAACCATCGATGGACGAGCCGTCGAAGGTCATGCCCTCCTCGAAGGCGATCTCGAGCTCGGCCGGGCTGATCGCAACCGACTTGAGAAACCCGAGTACGTCGGTAAACCAAAGTCGGATGAAGCGGATCCCCCGTTCCTCGACCGTTCGCATCACATAGTCGGACTGCTTGCTCATCTCATTCACCGGCCTCGGCTGATTCAGGTCACATTCGACCCCAGCTGGTGCTGGATCGCAAATGGAAGGGGGGTGCCTGGGTGCACCTAGGCGCTGCGTCGGCGCTCAGCCAGCCATTTCCGCCGGAGAGACTTCCGCTCTTTCTCCGATGTTCCTCCCCAGATTCCCGAGCGTTGATTGGTCTCGAGGGCGTACTGGAGACATTCATCGATGACCGGGCAGATTGCGCAGATGGCCTTTGCCTTTTCGATTGCACCCTCGTCCAGGCCTTCGGCTGTTGGGAAGAAGAGCGAGTTCGGGTAACCGGAGCAGGCGGCACGGACCCTCCAGTCCGCAGCCAACTCGGCCGCGAGTTGTGTTGGCCCTAAGGTCACGATCCCATGATCGCGGTGCGTTCCACGGGTCGCAAAACGAGGTCAGGTGGTCGTCCTGGCTTCTTCGGGTTTCCTCGGATCCGGCTTCGTAGGGAGCGAGAGCATCGGAAAGGTCCACGTCGTTGCCACGTTTCAGCACGTTCGATGACCGAATCCCCAACTCGGTTCGTCGGGTGACCAGGACCGCTACGAACAGGATCAGGAGCAGGATGGTGGCCACGATGGCACCGATGGCTATTGGATCGACTCCGTCACCGCCGATCTCCACGAAGCCAAAACCGTCGCAGGTGGCGGCGAAGCCTCCGACTTCGTAAACCCCCCGGTAGAGATCCAGGTCGATACCCCGCGCCGATGCATGTGCGCCGATGTCGGGGACGTCTCCGGCGTTGACAGTGTCACCCGCCGTGTCCGCCTCGGTATCCGACTGGATCGGCACTGCAATTCCACCTACCACCGCGTGGAGGCGCCACTCGTAGTCCATGAAGGCCTCAGGAGACTCCACCGACCAGGCGAGCCCACCTGTTGGCTCGATCGCGAACGGATCGGCCCGCGAGGTGTCGGTGACAGAGGTGGTGTCGACGCTAGAAGTGGCCACTACCGAGCAGCCACCGTTGAGCTCACCGGTTTGATCGATCTCCGCAAACCCGAGCGCACCCCAGACGAGCATGGGTATGAGGATGACGAGCGAGATGATCATGGTCGTCGTCGAGCCCTCGCGGCCCATGCTGAGGATGAGCAAACCCAAGAAGCCGGCGAGAGCGGGGAGCAGGAAAACGGTCAGCTGATCGGGGGGCCAGACACCGAGCCTGGCCAGGAGGACAGCAACGGCAATCCCGATCAGGACTCCGATGAGAGCCCCGGAGAGTGGTCTTCTCATCATGGCGTCCCTTGCCAGTCTGGCAAGGGACGAAGCCTGATTGGTGCATAGCAAGTGACTTTCTCGGCTGTTCGGATAGCCTTTCCATGTGCCCAAGATCCGCGCAGCATCGATAGACGAGCACAAGGAGCTCACCCGACGGTCGTTGCTCGACGCCGCCTGGCGCGTGATCGACGAGGCCGGAACGGCCGAGGTGCCTCTGGGTGAGATCGCGTTGGCAGCAGGCGTGGGGCGGACGACGTTCTACGACTACTTCGATGACCGGGACGATGTCATCGCTTCGCTCGTGGAGGAGAAGCTCCCGGATGTCATCGCCGAGTTGATCGAATCGGTCCCCGACGACCTGGAGACCACCGAGCGGCTGGCAAGGTTGGCTTCGACCACTGTGGAGTTCGTTGCCACCGATCGGGTCTTCGGGGTGATCCTCCACCGGGAAGTCGGGCGCATGGGCCCCGACGCTCAGGAGCGGATCCGGGAGTCGCATGCGCAACTCGCCACGGAGTTGTCATCCATATACATGAGAGGTGTGTCCGAGGGTGTCTTCCGCCCGATGCCGCCGTACCTGGCCGGTCGGCTGATTCAGGACACGATCATGTCAGCAGCACGCACTCTGATCGACGACGACTCACGCCGCCAGGAGATAACCGAAGGAGTGGAAGCGTTTCTCCTCGGTGGTCTCGGCGCCGGCAGTCGATGAGACCTTCCGAAAACGAGTCATCTTCCAAACATGTCTGAGTCCATGGACACCATCACTCCCGAGACCTTCATCAACCGGGAACTCTCCTGGCTGGAGTTCAACAAGCGCGTGTTCGCGTTGACCGGTCGTGAAGACTTCCCCCTTCTCGAAAAGGCGAAGTTCCTGGCCATATGGGCAGCGAACCTCGACGAGTTCTTCCAGGTGAGAGTCGCCGGCTTGAAGGAGCAGGTTGCTCATGGTCTGCGGTCGGCCACTCCGGATGGGTTGACTCCCGGCCAACAACTAGCCGCCATTCGCGCCGACGTCGATGCCCAGTATCAGGAGATCTCGAAGCGCTTTCTCTCAGAGCTTGCGCCCGCGCTGGCGAAAGAGGGAATCGTGTTCAGCGACTACTCCACGCTGGACTCCGAGGATCGTGACTTTCTCGATGAGCAGTTCAGAGAGCTGGTCTTCCCGGTAGTCACCCCCCTCGCCGTCGACCCGGCGCATCCCTTCCCCTACATATCGAACCTGTCGATGAACCTGGCAATCTTCGTGCGTAACCCGGAGACGAGGTTGACCCGGTTCGCCAGAGTCAAAATCCCGCCCATCCTCCCCAGGTTCGTCGTGCTGCCCGATGGGGAGAGATTCGTCCCGTTGGAGCAGGTGATCGCTTCTCATCTCGACTCCCTGTTCCCCGGGATGGAGATCCTCGGGCACCACGTATTCCGCGTCACCCGCAACGCCGACTTCGAGGTGGAGGAGGACGAGGGTGGCGACCTGCTGATGTCGATCGAGTCGGAGCTGACCCAGCGACGATTTGGCCGGGTGGTCCGTCTCGAGGTCCATCCCGACATGCCCGAAGAGATGCTGGACCTGCTGCTGCGGGAGATGGGCGCTTCGGAGGACGACGTCTATCGGGTAGACGGCCCGCTCGACCTCTCCGGACTGTGGGGCGTTTTCGATCTGGATCGCCCCGAGCTGAAGTTTCCGGTGTTCACCGGTGTCACTCCACAACGCCTGTCGGCGGCGGCGGGGGAGACTGTCGACTTCTTCGAGGTGATCCGCCAGGGCGATTTGATGGCCCATCACCCATACGACTCCTTCGCCTCGACTGTGGAGGCTTTCATCACCCGGGCGTCAAAGGACCCTCAAGTCCTGGCCATCAAGATGACCCTGTACAGGACCAACCGTGACAGTCAGATAATGCAGGCGCTGATGGAGGCCGCCGAGCGGGGCAAGCAAGTGGTTGCGCTGGTCGAGCTCAAGGCACGTTTCGACGAGGAGCGCAACATCGAATGGGCTCAGCGTCTGGAGGACGTCGGGGTGCACGTCATGTACGGCGTGGTCGGCCTCAAGACTCACACCAAGGTCGCCCTCGTGATGCGCCGTGAGAGTGACCGCATCGTCAGATACGCACACGTCGGAACTGGCAACTACAACGAGAACACGGCCCGGGACTACGAGGACGTCGGTGTCTTCACTGCAGATCCCGACCTCGGCTCCGACCTCTCAGATCTGTTCAATTACCTCACCGGTTACAGCCGGCGGACCCGCTACCGCCGGCTTGCCGTCTCCCCGGATGGGATTCGCGACCGGATCGTCGGCCTCATTGAGAACGAAAACGCCCGTCCCGACGGACACATCACGATGAAGATGAACTCGCTGATCGATGCCGGAGTCATCGACGCCCTTTACAAGGCTTCCCAGGCCGGGACGCGGATCGACCTCTGTGTTCGCGGCATCTGTGGTCTCGTGCCCGGGGTAGCGGGGCTCTCGGAGAGCATCACGGTGCGATCGATCGTCGGCAGGTACCTTGAGCACTCCCGCATCTACCGTTTCGGCGCCAGGGGTAGGGAGCGCACCTATCTGTACGGGTCGGCCGATATGATGCCCCGCAACCTGGATCGGCGGGTGGAGGCCCTCGCCCCAGTAGAAGATCCGGACCTCCAGTTCCGCATGGACGAGATTCTCGATGTCGTCTTCGCCGACGACGTCCTCGCCTGGGAGCTGCAACCGAACCGCACCTGGGTGAGGGTCGAGGGCGACGCCGGCATCGACACCCATGAGGCCCTCCAGGAGCTAGCCACGGTGCGGAGCACGGCACACCTGGTTTGATGGCTGGCGGACTTTGCCCCCCGGACGCATATCATCGACCGAACTCTTTGAGGACTGATCATGTCTAACGCGTCCAAGCCGAGTGTTGTCTTCCTCTGTGTTCACAATGCAGGAAGATCTCAAATGGCCGCCGGTTGGTTGCAGCATCTCGCTGGCGATCAAGTCGCCGTGTACTCCGGAGGCTCACAGCCGGCTGACTCGGTGAACCAGATTGCCGTCGAGACGATGGCGGAACGGGGGGTCGACATCGCTGCCAATGTTCCCCGTCGCTGGTCGGATGAGACCCTCCGTGCAGCGGATGTGATCGTGACCATGGGATGCGGTGACGAATGCCCCTATTACCCGGGGAAGCGATATCTCGACTGGGAACTGGAGGACCCTTCGGGCAAGGGGATCGAGAAGGTCCGCGAGATCAGAGACGAGATCGAGCATCGGGTGCGCAATCTGATCGGTGAGCTTGATGTGACCCTCGGGCCCGAGCTTTAGCGCGGGGTCGCCAAGACGGAGGGGTAGCTCCAGGCCGCCTGGGTTCTGACTGCGGCCGGCTAGTAAGGGTGCCGTACCATCTGTGGCGTTCGGTCCCACGAAAGGGCAGCCATTCTTGTTCGGACTCCATCAGACCACGAGAATTCGACCACAGGAGGGTTCGTCGCCAGATGGATCGCCCGGGTGGCGGCCCTGGGTATCGGGGCAATGCTGTCGCTCGCCTTCCCCGAGCCGGGGCTGTGGTGGCTCGGCTGGGTAGGCCTCGCTCCGGTATTCGCGATCATCGCGGCCTCACCGAACCGTCGGGAGGCGCTGACGAGGAGCTGGTTCGCCGGGGTCGGCTTTCTAACCGCGTTGCACTACTGGGTGATCCCCTACACAGGGGTGTTCACTGTCGTCCTATCAGCGTTCGTAGGGCTCTTCTGGCTGCCATTTGGCCTCGCGTGCTGGTGGTCCCTGGGAAGAGACTCGACGCAGCACCGTCGCCACCTCGCGGTCGTGCTCATCCCTTCGGTATGGGTGCTGATGGAGGCGGTGAGGTCCTGGGAGTACCTGGGCGGAACCTGGGGTCTTCTGGGACTCAGTCAGTGGCAGGTAGGCAATGTCATCCAGGGCGCGGCACTGGGTGGTGTGTGGCTTCTCAGCTTCGCGATGGTTGCCTCGAACGGAGCCCTGGCCACATCGCTCCTCCCGGGGCGGGGAAGGAGAGAACGTCTCGGAACATTGGGTGTGGCTCTCGCCCTTCCGTTGCTCCTCGTCCTCTACGGGACCATGCGCCCCGATGTGCCCGTTGAGGGGTCGGTGACCGTCGGCGGGGTCCAGCCCGGAGTCTTCGACGACAGGGCCGAGCGGTTCGATGCCCATGCCGAGGAGACGCTGGAGATGGAGACGGATGACCTCGACCTCGTGGTGTGGGGTCAGACAAGCGTCGCCTACGACCCCGGGTCCGAGCCCGATGTCGATGAGCGCCTGCGGTCGGTGGCCCAGTCGATCGGCGTCGACCTTCTCGTGAACGTCGATGCGCGTGCCGGCGACGGGATCGTGAAGACCGCCGTCCGCTACACCTCCGATGGGCCCGAAGAGCGTTACGGGAAGCGGCGCCTGGTGCCCTTTGGTGAGTACATCCCGCTTCGCCCGATTTTCGGGTGGGTGGCGGAGTACACACTTGCGGCCCAGCAGGATCGCATCCGTGGCCAGGGTCCGACCGTCATGCGAGTCGGAGAGGTCTCCCTCGGCCCGCTCATCTCTTATGAGTCGACTTTTCCCGACATGCGCCGGGAGCTAGCCCGAATGGATGTCGATTTCACCCTGGTCCAGGGAGGAACCCAGACTTTCCAGGGAACGTGGGCACAGCCGCAGCAGGCGAGCTACGAGGCGGTCAATGCGGTGGCTTCGGGACGCCCCGCCGTCCTGGTGGCCGTAAGCGGAACCTCGGCCGCCTTCGACTCCCGTGGTAGAGAGCTTCTCTGGTACCCGGCAGACAGGACCGGCAGCTTTACCGTCGACGTACCGCTGGGAAGCGAGGCGACCCCCTATGTGCGTTTCGGCGACTGGGTTGTGTGGCTCTCAGGTGTCGTGGTGGCCGGTGCCGTGATGCTCGGCATCCGGGACCGCTTCCGTCCCAACTGAGGCGAAGGCACGCCCTGATGCACGATTCATCTGTGGTCGGGTCGTTTGGTGCCGTCTCCACTACTAACCGGACGTGCCGGCTTGCTTCGTGGGTGGACACGGCTCATGTCATCGAAGCTTCGTAGATACTCTCGATCGAGGCATCGAGCCGAGCATCGAACTCCTCGTCGCTCTGGTCGACGGATAACCCTTCGGTGAGCGCCCGGGAGAAGCTGGCGACCACCCCGTGGTTGCGAGCAAGGCGAGCGTTCGCCTCCTCGCGGGTGTAGCCGCCGGACAGGGCCACCACCCTGAGCACTTTCGGGTGCTCCACTAGCGGCAGGTAGAAGTCATCCTTCTCGGGGAGTGTCAGCTTGAACATCACCCGCTGGCCATCGTCGAGTTCGTCGAGCCCGCCGAGCAGTGCTTCGCGCAGTTGGGCCTCCGCCTCCGCCTTCGATGGGCTGTGGATGTCGATCTCGGGCTCGAGGATCGGCATCAGGCCCGCTTCGAGGATGCGTCGACCGATCGCGAACTGCTGGTCGGCTATGGCGGTGATCCCGTCGGTCCCCGCGTGCTTGATGACAGAACGCATCTTGGTCCCGAAGACCTGCTTGTCACGTGCCCGCTCAAGCAGTTCGTCGAGTTGGGGGATGGGCCTCATGACCTGGACGCCGTCGGCCTCCTCGTCAAGACCTTTGTCGACCTTGAGGAAGGGGACGACCTGTTTCACCGACCACAGGTAGTCAGCCGAATCCTGACGTGCGATCTGTCGATCCATGGTCTGCTCGAACAGGATTGCCCCGATGATGCGTTCACCGGTGAAGCTGGGGCTCGTGATGATCCGGGTACGCATCTCATGGATGAGGTCGAACATTTCATCTTCACTGGAGTACGCGTCGTCGGGGATGCCGTACATCCGCAGGGCCTTCGGGGTGCTGCCACCGCTCTGGTCGAGGGCAGCGATGAAGCCCGGTCGCGCAGCGACCTTCTGCATCTGTTCGGTGTTCATCTTCGACCCTCCTTGCTTGAAAGCGATTCGTATCCCAAGCCGTGCCGCCTCATGAAGCCATGGAACGAAGCATCCAGGCGGTCTTCTCGTGGACCTCTATCCGCTCCGTGGCCAGGTCCGCAGTGGCGACGTCGCCAGCCGTCTCTGCGACCTCAACGACCTCTCGTCCGGTACGGATCACGGTCTCGTTGGCTGTTACCAGGCGGCGGACCATCTCCATCGCATCGGGAGCGCCCGGCTCGTCCTCGACTGATCCGAGCCCGGCAAACTCGCTGTAGCTGGCGGGGGCATGGAAGCCCAGTGCCCTGATTCGCTCGGCGATCTCGTCAACCGCATCTCGCAGCTCCATGTATTCCTCTTCGAACATCAGATGGAGCGACCTGAACATCTGCCCGGTCACGTTCCAGTGGTAGCCATGTGTCTTCAGATAGAGCGTGTACGTGTCGGCCAACAGTCTCGATAGCCCGTCGGCGATCTCCTTCCTATGCGCTTCGTCGATTCCGATGTCGATCTTCATCACGTTCTCCTTTCCGGCACCTGCCGGTGCCAGGTTCTGGTCTTTGCTGTCCGCTGGATGACCTGTCACCTGTCAACTGTCTGATCACTGCTGACGATCCGCGAGCCTCCCCAACATATACGCCCCGGCGCCGAGCATTGCCACGAAGATTGCGAAGCCGACGAGTCCCACGATCAGTCCGGCCGTCTGGCCGGCCTGCGAGAGGATGGCCATTGTCGTGAGAAGGAACACTCCGACCGAGCTAAAGATCACCACCGCGAGACTGGTCAGCTCTCCCCGTCCCAGTGCGCGATAGTCCCATATCATGAGAGGCACCCAGACCAGCGGCAACAGCCAGGCGAAGCCGGGACGATCATGGGCCGCCCACAGGTAGACGAACACACCGATGGTCAGAATGATCGCGGCGATGAGTGCGGCCTCCAAGCCGGGAAGGCGATCAGTGCTGGCTCGCCCGGTTACAGACTCCTGATCTGGACGCGGTCGTCTTGCCATGTCACCGACCATTTGACCAGAGCTGGGCGATCGGTGACAGGGCCGAAGGTCGGGGCTTCTTGCCCGAATGTCCTTCACGGCGCAGCATCCCGGGGTCGTCCGTTGGAGTCAGACGCGGTGGCTGTCGGTGGACCCGTGTCTGTTTGATCGGCGATCTCTCCTAAGACGGGTCGATTTGAGGGGATCCCCCAGCAGCGAGAGGAACACTTCAGCTCAGGAGACACCCGAATCGAGGTCCGCCGACCATCGAAACTGTTCATCTCCCGTTCATCTGGACATTGCCATCGGGTTAACGGCGATTCCTACCTTCCCGTTCGAGTTCCTGGGAGGTTCTTTCCAACCTAAGGAGATGAACGGGAATGAGAGTAAGAAATCTGGCCGCACTGATCGCGCTACTGGCGCTGGTACTGGCCGCGTGCGGCGGTGGCGACACCGGTGATGACGGCGACGACGGTGGTGACGGGGTCACGACCACGGCCGCGACCGAGGAGCCCGAGCCGACAGAGGCCCCGGAGACCGATGAGCCGGCCGATGACGACGATGAAGGCGACGACATGGGTGATGGTGAGACCTCCCAGTGGGGCCTGCCCATCATCGATCCGCTTGATGTCGACCCCGGTGTCGATATCGGCATCGCCGGTTCCTCGACGGTTTTCCCGCTGTCCACGGCGATTGTGACCCAGTGGATCGACGAGGGCGGTCCCGAGTACTCGATCGACTCGATCGGGTCCGGTGGGGGTCTGGAGCGCTTCTGTGTAGAAGGTGGATCCGACATCGCCAACGCCTCGCGTGCGATCAACGACGAGGAGTTCGCCGCCTGCACCGAGACCTGGGGCAGTGAGCCGATCGAGGTTCGCGTCGGCAGCGACGCCCTCTCCTTGGTGGTCTCCCCGGGCAACTACTTCGCTCAGGAACTGACCCTGGAGGAAATTGCCACGGCGTTCTCCTTGACTGAGGCCGATGCCACGTGGGCTGATGTGAACCCGGACTTCCCGGCTCACCCGATCCAGCTCTTCTCGCCCGGAGCCGACTCCGGCACGTTCGACTACTTCAACGAGATCGTGTTCGAGGAGGCCGACCCGCCACCGGTCCTGTCCTCCATCGCCGAGATCGTCGGTGAGGACGACAACCTCACGGTGCGTGGCGTCGCCGATGACGGCTGCACCGAGGGTGATGAGAGCACCACCTGCGCCATCGGTTACTTCGGGTACGCCTACTACCAGGAGAACGCCGCCGACCTCCAGGTGGTGACCGTCGACGATATCGAGCCGAGCGAAGAAACGGTCAACGACGACACCTACCCGATCGCCCGGCCGCTGTACATGTACACCTCGAACGAGGTGATGGCTGATAAGCCACAGGTCGCCGAGTTCATGGCCTACTACCTGAACAACGTCAACGACCTGATCGGAGAGGTCGGGTACTTCCCGGCCCCGGACGAGAGACTGCAAGAGGCAGCCGACAACATCGCTGCCGCCGCGGGCTGGTAGTCCGCAAGATCGATGGAGCCCGGTCGTCGTCCGATCGGTGACCGGGCTCCATCACCGAGCAAGAAAGGGCAACGCGAAGAACGGTGACTTCAGAGCAAGAAGTCAGGGTCGAAGAGCCTTCCAGGTCCTTCCGGAAGCGACCCCGATGGGGTGAGCTGGCGATCCGGGGATCTCTGTTCTTCTGTGGTGTCCTGTCCATCGCCATCACCATCGGGATCCTCTACGAGCTGGGCAGCGAATCTCTCCTCTTCTTCCAGGATGAGCGCGTCTCGCTCGTCGAGTTCTTCACCACCACGGTCTGGCAGCCCCAGGTGGGTGGTTTCGGCATCTGGCCCTTGATCCTGGGGACTCTCTACATCAGTTTCATCGCAATGCTGGTGGCGATTCCTGTCGGTCTCGCCTCGGCCATCTACCTCTCCGAGTACGCCTCGGCGCGGGTACGTGGCTTCCTCAAACCGGTCCTCGAAGTCCTGGTCGGCATTCCCACCGTCGTCTATGGGTTCTTCGCCCTCACCTTCATGACTCCGCTGCTCCGCTCCATCTTCGGGACCAACGTGGTCGGCTTCTTCAACGTCCTCTCCGCCGGGATCGTGGTGGGCGTCCTCATCGTCCCGCTGATCAGCTCGATCGCCGAGGACTCGCTGCGCGCGGTTCCCGACTCGCTTCGCCAGGCCGCCTACGCACTCGGCGCCTCCAAGCTCGAGGTTTCGACGAGGGTCGTGGTCCCGGCCGCATTGTCGGGGATAGCCGCCGGCTTCGTGGTGGCCATGTCCCGGGCCGTCGGTGAGACGATGGTGGTCACCCTGGCAGCCGGAGCCTCGCCAAGGAACTTCGAGTTTGGACAGGACCCCCTTTTCGGATACATCCTCAACCCCTTCGAGGGCGCCCAGGCGATGACCGGCTACGTGGCTATCACCGCCAATGGCGACCTGGGCTACAACACCATCGACTACAACTCGATTTTCGCCATCGGCCTCACCCTCTTCTTCATGACTCTGGGTCTCAACGACCTGAGCCGTCGCTTCGTCAAGCGTTTCCGGCAGGCCTACGAATGAACGTGCAAGCGCCCGAGCGCCCCACCGAGGACCTGTTCCCCGGCGCCGACGAGTACCGCGGTTTTCTCGACAGGCGTCGCCGGAAGGCTTTCACCTTCAAGATGTTCTGCTTGGCCATGCTGACCATCGCTGTCCTCGCACTGGTCACCCTGCTCTACACCATCGTCAACGACTCCTTCGGCTTGGTGGCGATGGTCAACGAGAACGAACCGGAGGACATCGTCGCCGGTCTCGGCTATGACCCGGAGACGACCGCGTTAGATGACGTGGAGTACGACGAGTTGGTCGGGCTTCTCCAGGACAATGTCTCCAGTGGGGTGGGCCGTCGACTGGAGCGGGAGCAGCGGTTCTACGAGGATCGGCTGGTGTTCGAGTCGGAGGAGGTCTGGGCGGAGATCTGCAGATCGGAAGAACCGCCCACCGGGTGTGACCTGGGTCCCAGGGGTCAGGCCGACGTGGTGCAGCTGGTCAACGAGCGGGTCGTGGTTCCTGACGTCATCGCCTTGTACGATCTGGTGCCCTCACTCCTCGACCCCGAGGGCTTCGAGGAGGATGTCGCCGCCGGCTTCGCGGCGGACCGATTCCCCGATCATACGCCCGATCAGGTGACCATCGAATGGCGGGCCTGGTTCAACCCCACCTTCCTGACCACCCCGCAGAACTCGACGCCGGAGGTCGCCGGGATCCGTACCGCCATCCTGGGTTCGGCCTGGCTGGTGCTGATCACGGTCGCCTTCGCCGTTCCGGTGGGGGTGGGCGCAGCAATCTACCTCGTGGAGTACGCCAAGCCGAGCCGGGTCAACGAGTTCATTCAGACCAACATCAACAATCTCGCCGGAGTCCCTTCGATCATCTACGGCATGCTCGGGCTGGCGGTGTTCGTGAGACTGCTCGAGCCATTCTCTTCGGGCGCGATGTTCACCGATGGAGTACCGCCCTCCGACGATGGGCGTACTGTCGTGGCGGCGGGCCTGGCCCTCGGGCTGTTGACCCTTCCGGTCGTGATCATCAGTGCCCAGGAGGCGCTGAAAGCGGTGCCCAACACCATCCGCTACGCAGGCCTGGCTCTCGGGGCGACCCGGTGGCAGACGGTGCGCAGCCAGATCCTCCCCGTGGCCCTTCCCGGGATCCTGACCGGGAGCATCCTGGCCGTGGCCCGTGCCGTCGGTGAGACGGCCCCTCTGATTCTGGTCGGAGCCGCATCGTTCATCACCACCGATCCCACCGGGCCCTTCTCCAAGTTCACCGCCCTCCCGATCCAGATCTTCCAGTGGACATCGTTCCCCCAGGAGGAGTTCCGCAGCATCGCGGCCGCGGCGAGCATCGCCCTGCTGCTGCTCCTGCTTACCCTCAATGCTGCCGCCGTGATACTTCGCAATCGATACTCCAGGAGAGCCGAATGAGCAACGAGACCACCATGAGCGAATTGATCGAGGAGCGAATGGCCTCACAAACCGAGAACGAAGACCAGACCATCCCTGGTGACATCCGGCCCTCCGGGGTGATCGAGACCAAGGACATGTCGGTGTACTACGGCGACTTTCTCGCCGTGGCCGACGTCTCGCTCGACTTCGGGAATAATCAGATCTCCGCCCTGATCGGGCCGTCCGGGTGTGGCAAGTCGACGGTCCTCAGGTCACTCAACCGGATGAACGACCTGGTCCCGACCGCCCGGACCACCGGCCAGGTTTACTATCACGGTCAGAACATCTACGAGGACGACGTCGACCCGGTCGAGGTTCGCCGCACCATCGGGATGGTCTTCCAGAAGCCCAACCCGTTCCCCAAGTCGATTTTCGACAATATCGCCTGGGGAGCGCGGATCAACGGATTCCGGGGCTCCAGGGGCGAGATGGAAGACCTGGTCCAGGAGGCGCTCGAAGCTGCCGCCCTCTGGGATGAGGTCAAGGACAAGCTTCAAGAGTCGGGCTACTCGTTGTCGGGTGGTCAGCAGCAGCGACTCTGCATCGCCCGCGCCATCGCCACCAAGCCGGACGTGATCCTGATGGACGAGCCTTGCTCCGCCCTCGATCCGATCGCCACGTTGCGCATCGAGGAGCTCATGCTCGAGCTCAAAGAGAACTACTCGATCATCATTGTGACCCACAACATGCAGCAGGCGGCCCGGGTCAGCGACAAGACAGCCTTCTTCAACGTGAAGCTGAACGACACCGGGATGCGCACCGGAAGGCTCGTCGAGTACAGCCCCACCGACCGGTTGTTCACCTCGCCTCTGGAAAAGGACACGGAGGACTACATCACGGGTAGATTCGGGTGACGGATATCAAAGACACCAACATCTACTTTCATCAGGAGCTGGCTGAGCTCGAGCGCAAAGTGCTGTCCATGGTGGAGCGCGCCGAGCAGATGATCGAGATGGCAGTCCAATCTGTGACTACCGACGACTTGGAGCTTGCGCAGAAGGTGATCGAGCTGGACAACGGCGTCGATGGCACCTACGACGAGGTCCACCGGTCGTGGACAACCTTGATGGCGCGAAACCAGCCCCTCGGGTCAGACCTGAGGAAGATGACGAGTCTCATCCAGTTGAACGTCACCTTCGAGCGGATGGGAGACCAATGTGTCAACATCGCCAAGATCGCCCAGCTAAATCAGGGACTGCCTCGGGTCGAGAGAATCTGTGGGCAGATCCGGGAGATGGGTGACCTGGTGCGGGCCATGGTGCGCACGGCAATCGAGGCCTATCTGCGCGGAGATATCGACGAGGCCAGGCTGCTTCCTGCCATGGACCATCCCGTCGACCGACTCAACGCCAACATGTACAAGGAGACCGTCGCCGTCAGGGACAGCTCTCAGCTCCTGGAGTGGGCCACCAAGATGCTCATGGCTTCCCGGGCCCTGGAGAGGATCGGAGATCAGGCGGTCGACTTCGGCGAGCAGACCGCTTACCTCCTTACGGGTGAGCGAGCCGAGTTCGACGAGAACAGCATGGCCGGCTTGACCGATGAGACCAACGACTGACCACAGGGCGCACCACGTCCTGATAATCGAGGATGAGCCCGGTCTCGCCGAGTCGGTTCGCTACGCCCTCGAGTCGGAAGGGTTCGAAGTCACCGTGGCCTCGAGCGGTTTCGCCGGATTGGATGCGGCGCGAAGATCTTCCCCCGATCTGGTGCTTCTCGATCTGATGCTTCCGGAGATGTCCGGTCTCGATGTGTGCCGCCAGATCCGGCTCTCGTCCGATGTCCCGATCATCATGCTCACGGCCAAGGACTCCGAGGCCGACAAGGTGACCGGTCTCGAGCTCGGCGCCGACGACTACATGACCAAGCCTTTCTCTATCAGAGAGCTCATCGCCCGCGTCCGGGCTCATCTCCGTCGATCGGCGAGGTCGGGCGTACTCGCCGAGTCCAATGAAGTCCTTCGTGGCGGTCCGATCGAGTTGGACATAGACGCGCACACGACCCGTGTCGGAGGAGCTGAGGTGGAGCTTCGACCCAAGGAGTTCGAGCTTCTCGAATCTCTCATGCGACGAAAGAACCGGCTAGCGGCGCGACATACGCTGATCGACGAGGTGTGGGGCCCCTCCTACTTCGGCGACACCAAGACGTTGGACGTTCATATCAAGAGGCTCCGGGAGAAGCTCGAGGCAGACTCCTCCAGTCCGAAGCACATCGTCACGGTGCGTGGCCTCGGGTACAAGTTCGTAGATGAGTAGCCGATTCCGGGGGAGAGCAAATCTCTCCACCCGGTTGCTCGTCTACTACGCCCTCGCCTATCTGGTGCTCATCGGGTTGATGGCGCTGATAATCGACCGCAGTGTCCGCGCCGCGCTCCTTTCGGAGGTCGACGACAACCTGGTCACCAGCGCGAGGTTGGCGACGGAGAGCATTCCTGACGACGAGAGGGCCTATCAGGAGTGGGCTTCGGCGACGTTCCAGGCGAGCGGCTACCGCACGACTCTCATCGATCCTGACGGGGTGGTATTAGCCGATTCACACTCCGATCCGGCTGTGATGGAGAACCATGCAGGTCGGCCCGAGGTGCAGTCGGCCCTCGGCGGCAGCATCGGTATGAGCAGCCGGGTCAGCGAGAGCACGGGATTCGACCAGCGATACGTGGCACTGCCCCTACAGGACGGGCTGGTGGTGCGCACCTCGGTGCCGACGAGGATCATCCAGGACGAGCTGGGGACCGTGCGATTTTACGTGTTCGTCACTACGGGGCTGCTCGGCCTAGTGGGGGTCGGCGTCGTTTGGTGGCTGGCGAGACGTCTTGCCGAACCCATCACCGAGCTGACAGATCAGGCTCGTGCCGTGGCGGAAGGCGACACCGGGGTAGCGCCGAGGAGATCTCGGGTGTGGGAGCTCGACGAGCTGGGTCTGGCAATATCGACGATGGCCGGTCGGGTGGGCGAGCGGCTCTCTGACGCCGAACGGACCACCGCCACCCTCGAGGTCGTGCTCGGTGCGCTCTCTCAGGGGACGATTCTCTTCGATGGGGACGATCGGGTGGTTTACGCCAATGACTCCGCCCGGTCGATGCTGGGGGTGGTGCCTGACCATCTCTCGGGATTGGCTCCTCTTCAATTCCAGGAGGTGGTTAGGGAGGCCCGGGATACTCATGAGCACGAGACGCGGGTGCTCGATCACGGCAGCCCCGCCCGGCGTCTCCGGGGCGTGGCAACGCCGTTCGCCGGAGAGGAGCGGGTCCTTTTGCTGGTAGAGGACATAACGGAGAAGGACCGTACCGACGCGATCAGACGTGACTTCGTGGCCAACGCCTCCCACGAGCTGAAAACCCCCGTGTCGACCATCATCGCATCCTCGGAGGCGCTGCGAATTGCGCTCGAGCGAGGCGATGAATCGGCATCCGGCTTCGCGGCCCGGATCGAAGGATCGGCGCGACAGCTCGACCGTCTCGTGGGCGACCTCCTGGACTTGTCCCGCCTGGAGAGAGACCGGCCCGAGCTGGCTCCCGTCCGCGTCGACAATCTGGTCAGGGACGAAGTCGAGCGCATGAGGGGGGAGGCCGACAGCAAGGAGATCTCCCTGGACCTCGCCACCCGAGCGGTGACCGCGATGGTGAGCCAGCGGGATGTCGCCATCGCCACCCGCAATCTGCTGGACAACGCGATCAGGTACACGCCCGAAGGAGGGTCGGTGGTGGTTGCCGTCGCCCGGGACGACGGCCATGCCCTGATTTCGGTGACCGATACGGGTGAAGGAATCCCGACCCGGGACGTCGAGCGTGTCTTCGAGCGCTTCTATCGCGTCGACTCGGCCCGATCTCGAGCCACCGGAGGAACAGGCCTCGGACTTTCGATCGTAAAACACGTCGCCGAGAGTCATGGCGGGTCCGTCTCGGTGGAGAGTGAGCTGGGAGCTGGATCTACCTTCACCATTCGCCTTCCGGCTGATGAAGAGGGAGAAGTTCCAGGGGGCAATTAGGCTGTGAGCGTCGCTCTGCGGTTTCCTCACAATGCTCGAATCGATCTCCCAACCTTCAGACTTGCGCTCCCTCAGCAATGAGGAGTTGGCGACCCTCGCCGACGAGATCCGCTCCTTCATCCTCGAGAAGGTCTCCAAGACCGGTGGTCATCTTTCCCCGAACCTAGGGGTTGTCGAGCTCACTCTGGCCCTGCACAGGTGCTTCGAGTCACCGCGCGACCGCATCATCTGGGATGTCGGCCATCAGTCCTACGTCCACAAGATCATCACCGGGCGGGCGGGCCGCTTCGACACCCTGCGGCACACCGACGGCCTCTCCGGCTACCCGAGCCGTGCCGAGTCGGAGCACGATTTCGTCGAGAACAGTCACGCCTCGACGTCTCTGAGCTACGCCCTCGGCCATGCCCTGGCCGACTATGACGGTTGGACGGTGGCGGTCATCGGCGATGGGGCTTTCACCGGGGGGATGGCCTACGAGGCGCTCAACCACATCAGCGTCACCCGGCCCGAGCGGCTGCTGATCGTGTTGAACGACAACGGCCGGTCCTACGCCCCCACGGTCGGTGGTCTCGCCGCTCTATCCAATCTCGCCCATTACCGAATCGACCCCCGTTATGAAAAGGCCAAGAACACCATCGGCCGGATGCTGAGAGGGATTCCGCTCGTCGGGGAGACGGCCGACGAGATGGCGGGCCGCATGAAGGATGCCGTCAAGCAGATCCTGGAGCCGGCAACGGTGTTCGACGCCCTGGATATCAAGTACACCGGCGCCATAGACGGTCATGACATAGCTGTGATCGAAGAGACCATCGAGCAAGCCAAGGAGCACCCCGGGCCGGTCGTCGTCCATGTCATAACCGAGAAGGGCAACGGATACCAGCCGGCGATCGAGGACGAGGAGGAGAAGCTCCACGGGGTCAGTGCGTTCGACTTGGCCACGGGGAAGGCACACAAGTCGGAGCTCAAACTCACCGATGTCGCAGGTCGTGCGGTGGCCGAGGCCGCCGCCCGAAGGCCCGACCTGATTGGGGTCTCGGCCGCCATGATCTCCAGCACCGGCCTGAAGCAGATGGCGCAGCGTTTTCCCGACCGGGTGTTCGACACCGGCATCGCCGAACAACACACCGTGACCCTGGCCGCCGGCATTGCCATGGCGGGCAAACACCCCGTCGTCGGTCTCTACTCGTCATTTCTCCAGAGGGCTTTCGACCAGATCATCGCCGACGTCGCCCTTCACGACCTGGCCGTCACCTTCCTCATCGACCGCGCAGGTGTCACCGGCCCGGATGGGCCTTCGCACCACGGCGTGTTCGACCTGAGCTATCTGAGGATGATCCCCAATCTCACCATTGGCGCCCCAGCGGACGCAGCCGAGCTGTGTGCCATGATCGAGACCGCAGTCGACCACAACGGTCCCATCGCCATTCGCTACCCCAAGGGTGGGGCCCACTCGGTGCCCGCGCTACCCGTCGAGCCGCTGGAGATCGGGGAGGGGGAGCTCATCAGCGAGGGTGACGACGTCCTCCTCGTCGCTGTGGGCCGCATGGTGGAGATCGCAGAGAAGGCCGCAGCCGACCTCGACGAGAAGGGGGTCACAGCCGGTGTGGTCAACGCTCGCTGGGTCAAGCCGCTCGATCCCCGGATCATCGAGTGGGCCACCCCGGTGAGTCATGTGATCACACTCGAGGACAATGTCGTGGCGGGCGGTTTCGGCGCCGCGGTGATGGAAGCCTTCGCCACGGCCGGGCTGATGAAGAAGGTGACCAACATTGGAGTCCCTGACAACTTTCTCCCGTTTGGCTCGGCATCGGACGTCATGGAGTCGGTCGGCATGGACGCCGATTCGGTGGTCGAGCGGGTGCTGACGGCGGTGAACCGGTCCTGACTCATTCTGTGTCGACTTCCCCGTCTGAGAGTCAGGTAAATCGACACAGAACCGGTTCAGAACAGCTCGATCTTTTAATACTGGAAGGCCTTCCGGAAGCCGAGTCGCTCGTAAGGACCCGAAGACCGAGCGCGCCCGACGATTCCTCCGCATGGTGGTCGACAAGTGACCCTAAGTGGCAACCGCGGTGCACTCACGGTTCCAAAGGGGTAAGGTCGCTCGCTATCTGTGTGGGCTGCGGCCCTCACAGCCCCTATCAGAT
>JBKHKD010000065.1:0-2633 GCA_046537785.1 Actinomycetota bacterium | reverse complement strand
GTCCCCGGGTAACCGGCTCGCGGTCGAAAGTGAGCAGGCGGAAACCGGCAAAGGCGTTCAAGACCGACTCGACGCCCGCACGATCCACGGCGAGAGACAGCAGTTCCGACTGACGGGCGCGGCGACGAGTGTCGGCGGCGAACTCGTCGACCGAGACCAGGCGCAGAAACACCTGCCTGGCGGCTTCCTGTCCGGCCGGGCCGAGACCTTCATACAGCTCCTCCGCCCGCCGCCCCAGCGCTCCGGCCACCCCGCCTGTCGCTTCATATGCGGCGATGGTGAGAACAGGGCCCTCCCGGCGAGAGAACATCTCGCTGAGTGCATATTGGAGAAGTGGCAGCGCCCCGGGCTCGCCGAGAACGTCGCCGGTGATCCGACCGACCAGACCAGGCTCCAGTTCGAGACCTACCGTGCGGGCCGGTGCGGCCATCGCCTGAGCCAGCCCGTCCCGGGTGGGCGGGCCCACCGTGACGACTCCGTCGGCAATGACCTCTGCGAAATCTCCGTAGCCGAGGGGACGGTCGAGGAAGTCGGCACGCACCGTCAGCACGACCCGAACGCGGCTCCGTTCGTCCCTGGCCACGGCGATGAGATTGTCGAGGAATCGGCGGCGAATCTCCTCCGATCGGACCGTCGAGAACAACTCCTCGAACTGGTCGATCAAGATCAAAAGAGTCGAGTCATCGCCAGGAAGGATCTGCTTGGCTACCCGCAGCAGTCCGTGCGGTTCGGTCAACTCGGTCAGCAGCCCGGACGGACGGTCGACCGCGACGCGGGTCAGGGCAGCCTCCAGCTCCTCGAAGGGATACGAGCCGGGGAACATGTCCGTGACGAGCCAATCCCGGGATCCGGGAACGCCACCGGCTCGCAGGGCAGGGAGGAGGCCGGCGCGGACGACCGACGACTTCCCGCTCCCTGACGGTCCGACCACCGTCACCAGACGATGGGTGGCGACTTTCTCCAACAGGTCATCGACCAGCGCGGCGCGACCGTAGAAATCGACAGCGTCGTCTTCGGTAAACGCACGAAGACCTTTGTAGGGGTTGCGTGTGGGCTCTGCGGTGGGCGATGCCAGATCCGAGGCAGCGATCACATCGACACCGGCGGAACGGCGCAGATCCCTGAGGAAATCTTCGACCCGGCTGAATCTCTCACCAGGATCCATCGCAGTAGCCCGAGCAACCACTTCGGCAAGTTCGGTCGATGTCCCGGGACGGGCCTCAGCGAGATCGGGCAAAGGAAGTCTGGCCGGTGGGGCCAATCCGGTGAGGATGTTGAACGTGAGTGCGCCCAGCCCGAACACGTCGGATCGAATCGTGTGTCGCTCGCCTGCTATCTCCTCAGGCGGGACGAACCCACGGGAGGAGTTGAGAGGAACATCGCCATCAGCGGTCGGTCTTGCGACGATCCCGAAGTCGGAGAGGTAGGCGTTGTCGTTCTCATCGAGGATGATGTTGGCCGGCTTCAAGTCCCGGTGCAGCACGTCACGGCGGTGGGCGTAGGCGAGGGCGCCACCCACCTGGTCGAGAAGACGCAACGTGGGCTCGAGGCGCCATGCGCCTCGCTGTAGCGCCTCGGCCAGGCTTCCCCCTCTCATCAGTGGCATCACCAGATAGGCCCCGTCGGGATCGCGCCAGTAGTCGTAGAGAGGGACAATGTGGGGATGCTCCAGGTTGGCGACGATCTGTGCCTCACGCTCGAAACGTTTTACGAAGTCCGGATCGTTGGCCAACTCCGCCCGGATCACTTTCACGGCCACCTCGCGACCTACCGATGGCTGATATGCGCGATAGACGACACCAAAGTCGCCCTCCTCGATGGGCTCTCGCAGCTCATAACCCCGAATTGCCCCCACCTGGGAAGCCGACGACGGTTCCGCCAGCAGCGAGGAATCCTGGTTGAGGATCTGCTCCTCCAGCCTCTGCAGTTCCGCCCCTGGCTCTATCCCCAGTTCTTCGACGAGCTTGCTACGGGCGTGCTGGAAAGCGCGGAGGGCTTCGGCCTGACGTCCACTGCGATAGAGCGCGAGCATCAGCTGCGCCCAGAACCTCTCCCTCAGTGGATAGTCGCGCACCACGGTCTCCAGCTCGCTGACCAGCTCCCCGCCTCCTCCCAAAGCGAGGTCGGCGTCGACGCGACTCTCGATGGCGTTCACCCGCAACTCGCCGAGACGCTGGATCTCGGCATAGAGCTCGGGATGGTCGACTCCCCCGTAGGCGGTGCCAAACCACATGCCCAGACCTTCGACGAGGGCCGTCCGAGCAGCCTCGGGGTCAGATCCGAGAAGTGCTCGGCCCCTCTCGACGCTCTCCTCAAAGGCGAGAACGTCGAAGGTGTCTCTGTCGACCTCGACGATGTAACCGTCACCGCGCCGGATAATCGCCTCGGCACCGAGGACCTGACGCAGACCGTAGATGTAGCTCTGCACCGTGGCGCGGGCCGCTTCGGGTGGGCTGCCGGCCCACACCGAATCGATCAGACGATCCTGGGGGACGACCTGGTTGGCATTGCTCAGCAGTATCGCCAGCACCATTTGCTGGCGGAGGCCGCCAAGCTTGGCGGTCTGGCCGTCGATCTCGACCGTGAGCGGGCCGAGCGCCCGGTATCTCACCTTCTCAATCTTTAGTCTCCTT
>JBKHKD010000055.1:0-11792 GCA_046537785.1 Actinomycetota bacterium | reverse complement strand
ACGTCGACTTGATGGCAGTCGACGAAGCCTTTCTCGATATGAGGATGTCGGACAATCCCATCGTCGTCGACGTCTCAGGCGACCAGATGACCTGGACCAACGGCGAAACATCCTTCCGGTTCGTCGCCAACTGCGACGAATTTGATCGTGTCCCACCTGAGAGCATGGCTGAGGACCTGTCCTCTTGGCTCGGGCAGACTCAGTCAGAACGGGGCGAGGTTCCTGAGGATCTTGAGGTGACGATCGTCGATGCTGTCGGTCAGGATGGAACGTGGGTGTTGGTTGCCAGTTTCAGCGAGAGGTTCGAAGCAGGTGTATTCGCCATTGACGAAGCAGGTGACGTCCGAGTGCTTTGGGGAGGCGCCGCGGCCACCGAGACGGAGATAAGGGAGACCATCACGTCGACCGTGCCGGATCTGCCTCGGCAACTTCCGATGTGTGTAGACGTATCAGGGTTCGTCGAGAGTTAAACGTGAGCGCCTGCGGGATTCGATCCCGAACGGGGTGAACGAAAGGGGCGATTCTCCATAGTCGTTGATGCGCGTTCTCTGGCCTGGTGGGCCGAGCTTGGTCGGCCGATCCCGTTACTCAGTCGTTCGAGAAGTGGTTTCATACACCACCTCGCGAACACCACTCCGACGTTTTCGGGATGTAGTTGACTTGCTATAGCCATTGGCCGAGACGGATCTGTCGGACGCTCTGATCGCTCGCGTCGGAGAATGAACAATAGAACCCGCCCTGTCGGATGGACCATCCGGCCTCGATGGATGTTGCCTGTGAGGTGGAGTTGACGTGGTTCGGTGGATCCGCTCCACACTCGGTCAGAGCTTTGTCGATTTCGGCTCCTGTGTAGCTGAGGAAAGCCACCGCCAAGACGACCAGGATCGAAACCAAAACGAGAGCGCGACTGCGAGTCAAGGTCTCTGCGTCGAGAATCCTCCTAGAAGTGCCTCCAGTTGGTGGCATTAGGACTGTGTCGTCGTGCCGTCTCGGTGATAGGTCAGGCAGACCGGCTCCCCCTCGCCGTGGGTCGACCAGGCGACACAGTCGCCTTCCACGGTGATCCGCAGGGCGTCGACGTCGGTGAACCCGCCGAAGACTGCTGCATTGATCGTGGCCTGGAAGACGGCGCGGGCCGTGCTGCCGATATTGGCCGCGTGTGCACCCGCTTCGGTGATGTCGATTGTCACCAGTCCGTCGGCGAAGCTGACGCCGATCAGTGCGTCTACCGAGGGGTCGATGACACCGCTGTAGCCAAGTTCCTGTTCCTGAGCCGTTGGTCCGGCGAAGGTCGCCTCGATCATTGCCTCTATGCGTTCGGCGACACCACCCGTAGGTGCCTCCGGGCCCGTCATGGGCCTGAGGCGGTGGATCCCCCAGTACCGTGCTGGTGGGTCACCCTCCTCGAAGGTAGCGGCGTCTAAGCACGGCAGCCACACCCATGTGCCCCCGTCCAGGGTCATGCTGCCGGACGATTCGGCGCAAGCCGCAGGAGGCCCGGCGCCGGGCGACCTTGGATGCAGCCCGTCGTGAAGGGCCACGACCCCTGGTGCCGAGAAGCGCTCGACCTCGCGACTGTGAAGGTTGACCTGAAGCAATGCCGGTGCGTCGGGGAGCAGGGTGAGGTAGGCCCATTCACGTGCGACGGTGAGCTGTTTCGGTACGTTGTCGGTGGGCAGGGCGATGCTCCATGCCGGCTCGCTGGCCGCCGGGTCGTCAACGCTACGAATCTCCAGTCGTCCGGCACCGAACGGGGCGTCCGGGTCGCCGTGGTCGACGTGATGCTCGATCACGGCCAAGCCGGGGGCGATGTCGACTTCGGCGAGCGCCGCGGCTTGGAGGGTATGTTCCTCGCCCGACGAGTCCTCGACGACCGTCTCGGCTCCGTCCGGCGCCTGCAGGATGACGGTCTGTCCACCGCTGTCGGTCACCGTGTAGAGCAGCCAACCGTTGCGCAGCGAGGCCGCTTCCACCCCGACTTCCCAGGCCGACGAGAACTCGACGAGAGTCCTGCGGATGTCTCTGGACGGTCCGACAGACTCGGCGTAAAGGGTGCCCCCGTTGTCGTCTTCGGGGCTGGCTGCACGGCTCTCCCAGATCAACGCCACCGGTTCGTCGTCCATCGTGCCGACCCCCACGAGACCGGACACCATCGCTCCACTGGCTTGTGGGGGTACGAGCATGGAGGGCGTCTCCACGTCGGGAACAAGCGCGTAGATCCCTTCCGCTCCTTCCCACACAACGGTGCCATCAGCCATCCCATACAGCCGCGCGGGATAAGCCACACCATCATCGACCCCACGTACCACCGTCCCGTCCGGGAAACGGCTCTCATAGGTGGCGCCGTCGTCTAGGGCCATGGTCGACGCAACTGCCAGGCTCGCCAGGGTCGGAATCCCCGACACGTCGTCCGACGGGTCCTCTGGCATGGTGGTCGCAGAAGGTTCCGTCGTGGCTGTCGTCGTAGGCGAGGCGTCCTTAGTGGTCGTGGATGTGGTCGATTCGGTTGCCGCCGGGGGTGGATCCTGAGATCCGGGCAATACTGAACCAACCCCTACTAATCCAACCAGGCCAACAAGAGACACCAAAACAGCTCCTGCGACTGTTCGGCGTCGGCGGACACGGCGGAGCAATGCCAGATCTGGGCGGACAGCGTCGGAGGCCGCACTCGTCACTGCCCTGCCGGCTCGTTTCGCGACCTTCTCAAAGGACATCGGTCAACCCCTTCGCCTCCAACTGTCGTCTCAGCCGCTCTCGGCCCTGGTGGAGGAGCGCCCTCACGGTCCCCTCAGCAATTCCAAGGACACTCCCAATCTGATCCACCGCCAGATCGTCGATATAGCGGAGCACCAACACCTGGGCCTGGCGATCCGGAAGCCGTCTCACCTCACGCCAGAAGTCATCAAATTCAGAGGAGAGCGGAGACATGGTGACACCATCAGGCGGACCAAGACGCAGCAGGGCAGCGGCCTCCGCCCCTAGTCGCCGAAACCGGGATCGGGCCAAGTTGATTGCGATTCGCCTTACCCATCCTGACGGAGACTCCATCCCCTGAACCCGTTCCCAGTCACGGTGAACACGCAAGAAAGCGTCTTGAGCGAGATCCTCAGCCACCCAACGACTGCCCGTCAACCCATAGATCACCGCAACCACCCGGCGGTATTCCTCCCGATAAAACCGGTCGAAAGCGCCAGGCACCTGAACGCCATCGAAACCATCCGGACCAGCCAAATCATCCTCACCGTGCACTAACCGCACACCATAAGAACGCATAAGCACCCAATCCGCGCTTAGACAGACTCCAGGGTTCCAAGCGTCGACTACGAACTAGACACACAGGCACATAACTTGGTCACGCCATCGTCTCTGCGATCGTGGTCGTAGTGTCTCCTGTGTTGGCGGACGATGCGTCTCCGCTGCCGCTGCAGCCGGCTAGCCCCGCACCTAGAAGGACCGCTGCACGCGCGCCTAGAAGACGCGCCCAGATCCTGTTTCTCATTGTCTCTCCTTTGAAAATTCGAGTGTTCTCGGATACGACAGAACAGTGGAGGCTCCATCCGCGGCGCAACGAAACCAGAAGGGCTGGTCAAGCTCGGACCGGCTGACCGTACGACTACCGACCTCGGCTCTGTTCGTTGTCGTCGGCCCTATCGGGTGAAATTCGGGACCGTTCGCCAGGGCGCAGCCTTGGACGTCAGCGCAATCACCGAGTTGGCTCCAGGCGTCCAAGGAGTCGACGTCGGAATCATTCACGGAGCATTCCACGGGCAAACCATCCAGTTCCAATGGAACGGAAGCGAGTGGATACAGGCCGACAGCGAAGACACGGGAGTAACTGTTACGAGCGTCGTGTCCTAGCGCCGGAAGTGCCGCTCTGCTTGGTTTGCGAGTGTGAGCGTTATCGCTCGAGATCACAGTTGATCTGGTGCGATTCACGCCGCCGGTAGACTCTCAAACTGTGAGAAGCCTTCGATTCATCGGCTCGCTGCCTTTAATGGTATCCACGATCGTCGGTGCGTGGTTGGGCGGGGGTTTGTCAGAGCCGTTGTTGGCAGCCGTAACCTTTATTGCTCTGGCAGGCTATTGGCTGGTCAGCGTTAGGACTGGACAGCGAAGACACAGTGACCGATGGTTTATCGCCGACGCTCTCCCGTTCAGAAGCGGAGTCTGGATTTGGCGGTCTCTCGAGTTCGCAGTGCTTGTAGTAATCGCTTTGAACTGGCACAGCGCGATGAGCATCGGCATCGCCGGCGTTGCCTTGGCGCGCGCGCTGTGGGGCTCCAGCGGCCTGGTGCCGGCTATCCCCCTGCTCAAGGAAGAGCTGTTGCACCAGAGCTCAAACGACAGGAACGCCTGAGCCTCAGACGCTCGGGAAGTGATGCCATGAGCGGGCGGGGCCTCCCCGCTCGTCGGTGACCCGGGCAGTATCCGGGTTGCTCTACATCTCACCGATGAGAGAGGAGGCCCGTGATGGCAGCGTATCTGGGTATCGATCTGCATCGTCGTCGTTCGCTGGCGGTGTGTCTCAACGCCGAGGGCGACCGGCTCTGGTGGAGACGGTTCGAGAACTCGCCGGAGAATCTGGCTGGGATCATCGTAGAGGCTGGCCCTGGACCCGAGGTGGCTATCGAAGCCACGTGGGGTTGGTATTGGGCGGCGGATCTGATCACCGACATGGGCGGCACAGTCCATTTGGGTCATCCGTTGGCGATCAAGGGTTATGAGAACCGGCGGGTGAAGAACGACCTGGCGGATGCCACGTTGTTGGCTGACTTGCTGCGGATGAACCGGCTGCCGGAAGCCTGGATTGCGCCTGATTCGATCCGCCAGCTCCGAGAGCTGCTCCGTTACCGCCACAAGTTGTCGCAGATGCGCACCGGGTTGAAAGGTCAGATCCATTCGGTGATGGGCAAAGAAGGCATCACTCCCACTCTGGTGGAACTGTGGGGTCCTGCCGGCACCGCATACCTCGACTCATTGGACATGGGCGACGCCTACGCAACACGGGTCGACTCACTGAGAGACTTGGTCGACATCTTCGACGAGGAGATCAGCCAGCTCGAAAACCGCATCCACCAACGACTGAAAGACGACACGGGTTACCGGGTGATCCAGCAGCTCAACGGTGTCGGCCGAGTCCACGCCGCGGTGTTCTGCGCTGAGATCGGCGACGTGCACCGGTTCCCCAACGCCCAGAAACTGTGCTCCTGGTCGGGACTGACACCAAAGGTGAAAGAGTCGGACCTGAAGAGCTACCCGCAGTCGATCAGCAAACAAGGATCCCGTCTGGTCCGCTGGTCAGCAGTCGAAGCAGTCTCCAGATACCACGGAGGCCCACCGATCAGAGACTTCTACACCCGGGTGGCGGAACGACGGGGACCCAACATCGGCCGGGTCGCCGCCGCCAGAAAGCTTCTCACGCTCGTCTACTACGGGCTACGAGACGGAGAGATCCGATGCCTCAGAGACGCAGCGTGAGACAGTTCGGGCACGGTCAGACTGCGAGCTCGAAGTAACGGCATGGCCCCCATCCTTTGGCGTGGCCGACTCATGTGATTGAGCCCAGATCTGACTGTGGCCGGAAAGCTCCATGCTCACCACCCAACTCGAGGGGTGCCTAGCGGAGGGATGCAACGGCAACCGAACCAGGTTCGCCACTACCTCACTACTCGAGGTGCCCGGAGCCAGGCCCCGTGACCCACAACACCTAGACCCAACACACCAAACCCAGACCACCACCGGGGGCTGGTCACCCGCGTCCGCAGTCCCCACTTGACAGGAACCACCCGCTCAGGGGTGCCTGATAGTTCTGTAGGGGTGCTGCGGAGGTCGTTTCCGTAGCGTTTGGCGGGTCTGGCTCTCGAGGTGCCTGCCACCCACTGGGTTGGCTTTCTAGCGAGGAGCTGAACTCGCCTTGGGGTTCTTGTGGGTGGTGTGGCTCGAAACAGGCGTAGCACCGTATCCGTATCAGGAGTGCCCACCACCCTGTTCACCGACCCCTATTTGAACTGGAGGTGGATCATGTCGGTGATGATCGGTATCGACCCTCATAAGGGTTCTCATACAGCTTCGGCTGTGGATGGACGCGAGCGTGCTCTCGCCGAGATCGAGGTGCGGGCGTCCAAACGTCAGACCAGAGATCTGTTGGGTTGGGCGGAACGGTTCCCTACCCGCCGTTGGGCCGTCGAGTCGGCGAATGGTCATGGGTATCTGTTGGCTCAGCAGCTGGTCGCTGCTGGGGAGCACGTGGTTGATGTGCCGTCGACTCTCGCTGCTCGGGTCCGGGTATTGGATTCGACGAGGTCGCAGAAGAACGACCCCAATGATGCTCGTTCGGTGGCAATCGTGGCTCTCCGCCAGGGTGGTCTCCGAGTGGTCGCTGCTGAGGATCATGTGGCGGTGCTGCGGATGCTGGCGAAGCGTCACAAGCAGCTGGCCTCATTGAAGACCCAGGCGGCGGCACGGCTCCACACTGTGCTGGCGACGCTGATACCTGGTGGTTTGGGTAAAGAAATGGTGGCGAAACAGGATTCGGATCTGCTGAGAAGGGTGAGACCGGCGAACAGGGTCGAAACGGAACGGAAACGGATCGCTCACCAGCATCTCACCGAAGTGAGACGGTTGGACAAGGAGCTCAAAACCTCCCGGGGCCGGCTCGATGTGGCGGTGAAAGCATCCGGGACCACTCTCACCAAGATCTACGGGGCCGGACCGATAGTGGCCGGGCTGTTCATCGGCTACACCGGAGACGTGTCCCGTTTCGCCACGAGACACCACTACGCCTCATACAACGGGACCGCACCCATCGATGCCTCATCTGGTCAGCAGAAGCGGCATCGGCTCAACCCTCGAGGTAACCGGATGCTGAACCATGCAATCCACACCATCGTCATCTGCCAGCTCCGCTATCCCAACACCGAAGGCAAAGCCTTCTACGAACGGAAACTCGCCGAGGGCAAGACCAGGAAGGAAGCGATCCGATCGTTGAAACGGCGCATCTCCGACGTCGTCTACCGCCACCTGGTCGCAGACCAGACAAGCTAAGGCCCGGGGGCACCCAGGGGCGTCTAAATAATCAGCGCGGCCGCCATTCCACCCTGATCAAGCGGCTCTTCGATTCAGCCACCCCGGGCCAGCCCCAAGCCTACGCGCACCACACCAGCTCGGCTTCCATCCGAGACGCACGCGCGCGCTCAAACCACCCCTTGACAAACAAACAGGCATCGTTATCGCGCACCTGGTGAAGTGTTCGTTATCCGCTCAAGAATATTGATCTAGGTCGGTCGGATGGCCTTGCAGCTGGGTCTCGGTCAAGGCTTAGATGAGGACACTCTCTTCGCGGAGAGATCCAGCCGAACCAGGAGACGGGGACGAGCAGGGCCGTGGCAATTCCCCGGCGCCGGTAGCCGGGACGGATCCGAAAGCAGCCGATCGCCCAGACCGGCTGCTCGTCGACGAGCGGAATAGTCCGAGAGTTCATGAGGCGTGGTGTTTCGGTACGAACACCGACACCTACCCACCCGACAGGGCAGTCCGTCCAGGTAGGCGACGAACCCCGGCGGTGGATCCTGTTTCATTTGCTCGCGGAGCAACTCGGGCCGTGACTTGCCTCCCGACAGTCGCTTGGCGTCGAGGCCACGCCACGCTTGGCACCAACAACCAGCCTCGCCGCTAGAGCCCAGCAACTCACTCACATGTTCGAATCTGTCGACCGTGGCCGGAACGATCTCCATCGACATCACCTTCCAGTCGATCAACAGTATCTAGCCGAAATTCGAGGAACAGCCGACTTTAAAGAGTGAAACGGCCGCCAATCCTGTACGTGCCGCTATGGGCGGTTTCCGAATATGAGCGTTATCGCTCAGTAACTGGAGATCTGGTGCGCTTAGGCTGGCGCCCAGTCAACGAAGCCGACGGATCGATAGAAGTTCTGCGCCTGGGAGTTGTCGGCTCGGACCCGCAGCCCGACGGACTTGGCTCCTTGCCTCGCCATCGCGTCCAAGCCACGTTCCATCATCCAACGGGCGATTCCACGACCCCGCAGATCGGAGTCAACGAACAGCTCGATGATGAATGGGCCGTCGGGAGTTTGGTCCCAAGGGGCTTGCCTCACAGTGAGCAATGCACCGACGATCCTGCCCTCTTGTTCCGCGACCACAGACCCTTCTTTCCAGAATTCGCCGTAGTCGCCATTCCACGAAGCTTCGATGTCAGCGATGGCCTCTTCGACGCTCTCTCCCACAAGTCCGGGCTCATAGGCGGTGAAATAGAGCTGCCCTATCCCTCGAATGTCAGATCTGGAAGGCGTGCGAACATGGACACCGTTGTCCGACGCAGCCGTGGAGGAGGGCGCGCGATCCCGCAAGTCCACGACCATTGTCTGATTCCTCACGAACACCGAGTATGTCGATCGACTCAGCCATGTGCGGCTCATTTTTCGAGCGCACACCGAAGTGTGGATATGGGGGTAATGGACCAGAGGTTTTGTCGACGCTGCTCGGTTTCCGGATGTGAGCGTTATCGCCCGGGACTATCGATATGGAAGTGTCACATCGATACACCGGTTGATTGCCGTTGGGTATCAAACAGTCATACGCCCGAAGAAGCACACAGGCGGACAGCCAGGTCCATTGGGCTGGGACCGCTCCAGGGGCACATCCGCTGGCCCTCCGGTGTCGGCCAATACGTTCCCGTCGGAGTCCATGAGTCTGACTGAGACGGAAGCCGTTGTGTCGTAGTCGGCCTCCGGTAGGTAGTAGACGATGCGGTCTTCCTCCGCCCAGAGAACCATGTATCCGTCGACAGTGCCTTCACTCCTTGAGCTTGCTCCCCGCTGGATCTCGCCTGTTCCTGGATGGCGCAGGTCAATTGTGACGGTCTCAGCTGCGCATTCTTCGTTCAGGCAG
The DNA here is from genome assembly GCA_046537785.1 of Actinomycetota bacterium. GTDB lineage: Bacteria > Actinomycetota > Acidimicrobiia > Spongiisociales > ZC4RG35 > JANQRA01. Next base: position 2,886 of record JBKHKD010000055.1, on the reverse strand, counting down.
ATTTCAACGTCGTAGGTGGCTTCGGGGGCGATATCGACCTCGGTGAGCTGGACCTCAAGGATGCTGTCACAGCCGATTTCGGTGCAGAAACGTGGTTCGCTTGTGCTTGTCGTGTCCGGTTGTGTGGTTGTCGTGGCCGTGCTCGTAGACGTGGTGGGCGGCAGGGCACTCGTAGTTGGCGACGACTGCGAAGTCGAGGTGGTATTGGCCGCCGAACCGGTGCAGGCGCTGATGAGAAGCCACAGCACCAATGGGACAACTCTCCTGGCTGGTTGCTTCACTATCACTAGCTAGGACGTCAAGCGATCCGCTATTGGTTCCGAAGTAGGCCAAGCGCTCAAGTGCCGTTATCGCGCACCTCGCGAAATGCTCGCTATCCGCTCAAGAATGGTGATCTCGTATGGGTTACGGAGCGATGGTCGTGATGGGAGGTCTGAGGCGGTGATGTTGAATGAGGATCACTGCGAACGGCATCGCTATGACCGCGCCACCGACGACTAGCCACCGTGCCGAGGCTCGGTCAGAGATGCGGTACCAGCCGCTGGATCGGGGTGGGTTAGGTCCAGGCATTCTTCCCTAATCGTCGGGTGCGGGGATGGGGATGAGGTGAATGGTGTCGGTGTCGGCGTCGAGGGAGTAACTGGCGCACGGCCGAGCGTCAGACGCAGACGGCGTTTCGATGGACCAGCGCTGGAATCCATGGTTGTCGAGGGTTCGGCGTATCTCGGTTTCGGCTTCTTGCATGCCGATGCATTGGTGGGAGGCGAAGTGGGCCTGTAGGTCGGCGTCGAGCAGTCGGATCCCGTCGGCGTCGTCCTGGCCGCTTGGTTCGGGATAGACCAATCCGAGGGTTTCACAAACTCTTGGGTTGTCGGTGGGGAACACGGCAAGGGTTCCGCGTTCGGTGACACATGCTGTCAACGGTGGCACAGAATCATCTGGTGCCACTGCCGGGTTTACGAGTATGCCGTCCTCCCACACCGGCACACAGGCGTCTGCTGTCGCCGGTCCGCCTACCGGAGCGGCGGCGATGTCACTGTCGAGGTCGACGGCCTGATGGCAGGCGATCGCCTGCGGGTTCTCGACGTCGCGGGTCAACAGCCAGGTAGCAGCAACGAGCACCACCGCTGTAGCTGCCAGCGCAGCGGCAAGTCGGAGAGGCCGACGTCGCACACGACCCTGGGAGGTGTCGGGGCGTGGTGTCTTGGTGATGGACGCGAACATGTCTTGGGCGGTTTCTGACTCCGGCCCCTCGACCTGGTCGACGTCCACCGGATTCGCCTTCCTGAGCAGCTCGAAGCCGTCTCTGGGGTCACCCATCGGCTTCCCCTTCCAAACCGGCGTCCTCTTCACGGTCTCTCACATCCACGTTGTGTCCGGAACGAGTGGAATGTCGCGACCGGGTCTCCTCTAAAGCTGCGTTGAGCCGTTGTCTCGCCCGGTGCAGCACAGACCTGACCAGCGGCCGCCTGATCCCGAGTGCGACTGCGATCTCCCGGTGGGTGAGACCCTCCCAAGCCGCGAGTCTCAGGACCTCTTGGTCCCGGGACGACAACACGCCCATTGCCTCCTCCACCTCTTCGAGCTCATTCTTCGAGACGACAGAACGCAGAGGATCATCCGTTCCCTGTTCTGGAGGATCGCCGGCGGCTTTGTCTGCTAGCTCCTGGCGGCGCCGCATGCCACGACGCTGGTTGGCCAACACCCTGTAGGCCACCCCATACAGCCACGCCTGCGGCTCACGAACCTTCCGCAGTTCATCGATGCGCCGCCACGCCACCAGATACGTCTCCGCCACCACATCCTGCGCATCCTGGACTTCCCGGGTACGGCGCTGCGCATAAGCCAGCGTGGCGCGATAGGTCGCCTGGAAGATGCGCTCAAAGAACACCTCGAGCGAGTCCCCATCCCCGCCTCCCCGCGAACTCACAACATCCCGCAGGCGGACATCACCTGCGACATCCCTTCATTTCCGGACACAACCCGATCAAACAACCCAAAGACGAATACACCTGGACTCACCATGGAAGACCTCGACGCAAGATTCGACCTGGGCTCGGCCTGGGACCAACTCCTCCCGGAAGCGACACCGAGCCCAGGTCGATGGCCCACTGTTGCACCCACAGATCACCAACCCCGAAGGATCGTACCGACACTATGAACGTCTACTCGTACACACATGTTCAAGCGACTCAACACCTGAGGTGACATAGCCCATGGACCGTCCACTACCACGCGCATTCGCCTGCTTCGCCCTATCCATACTCGCCGTCGTCCTCATATGGGGCGGAAATGAAGTGTGGCAGGGCGGACGAGACATCAGCGCGGAAGAGTTCAGATTTCCCACCGAATACCTACTCGGAGCTCAACTCCTCTGGCTGTGCAGCGGCCTAGCTGGAGCGGGGATCATCAGGCTCAGCACCCGGACAGAAGAAAGGTCAGTCTCAGCACTCTTGGCCGCGTCGATCTTGCCGCTACTGATCCTGGTGCCCATGTATATCTGGACCAATCCAGACCTCCCCTCCTGGCTGCATCAAATCACTCCAACACCCGACTGGATCATCAGTCCCTACGTCCAGGCTACGGCTCCCGTGCTAGTCGGCGTCCTATTGGGGTCTGCAATCTGGCGCCCCATCCAAGTCACTGGCAAATAGACAACGAGCAACGCACATCGAGAAGAAACCGCTGAACGCTCCGCCCACCCAAACTTCATTGCGCCTCAGATACATACTCGGTATAGTGAATACCAGGTATGTAGTCGAGACGAAGGCTGAAGTATGGGGCTCAAGGAAGGCTTGTTGTGTTTGTTGGCGGCGGGGGAAAGCTATGGCTACGAGTTGAAGAGTCAGCTCGAGTCGGCGACCGCCGACACGTGGCAGGTGAACA
>JBKHKD010000026.1:0-39734 GCA_046537785.1 Actinomycetota bacterium | reverse complement strand
TGCCAGACAACATGACAGTGCCGATAGGGGCTAAATCCCTAAGATCGAACCAGAAGGTCCTGAATAGCGCTCGCGTCGTCCGGAGGCACGGGCCCTGGAGGCGCTAATAGGACCGCCGGTCATCCCCTGACAGGTCTTTCGCCTCTGGCGATCAGGCGTACCGCAGGGCATGGTCGTACCAAGACCATCGAATGGAGATACGCATGTCGGTTGCAAAGGTGATTGAGCTCACGGCCCGGTCAACGGAATCCTTTGAGGACGCGGTACAGCAGGCGGTGGACAAGGCCGGAGAATCCGTCCACGCGATCCGTGAAGCATGGATCCAGGACCAGAAGGTTCGGATCGAGGACGGGAAGGTCGCCGAGTATCACGTCGATGTAAAGATCACATTCCTCGTCGACTGACCATCGATAATTGGTCGGCCAGCCGCCACACCTCAGGGCAGAGGGTGGTGGCTGGACCCTTTCAGCCGAGTTCGCGCATGACGGTCATCGGCTCGGCACGGCATATCAATGCCAACGGCTGCTGGCAGCTTATACCGTGGCCACGGCCCAGCGCCCGAGACTCACGGGCGGGGCCGGTTCGATCACCACACCGTCGCCGCCGCAGTAGCGACAGACATCCAAGCGGTTCCCGGCGAAATCGTGACCGCAGCCCCCGCAATGCAGAAGGTCTAGCGCCTGCTCCCAGGTGACATGAGCGTCTGCCAGCGGGGTGCCTTCGGTCAGAGCTCCCAAACCCGAGTGGCATCCTCTTCGTCCACCCCTGACCCCAGAGCGATCTCGACCTCTCCGACGGGCTCTCCGTCGGCAAGGCTCTGCAGTATCTCCAGTGCCTCGACCATCAACTCCTGCTCATGCATATTCGTCTCAGCTGATCCCTGTTCCATTCATCATCATTCGGAGAGCCACGATGGGGCAGGGCATTTCGGCCCAAAGAGACCCATCGTCGGGGAGGTCCAAGAAACGGAGCTGCGCACCTCTTTACCCTGGTCGAGGCACCCCTATCAGCTTCGCACGAGTAGATCATCCAGGGGCCGACGCTGATGTAGGCGTTCGATCGCATCAGCTAGGAGCGGAGCGATCGACACGACTTCGAGTGGCACGCCGGGTACGGACCGAGCAGCCACGCTGTCAGTTATCAGCACCCGTTGGATGTTCGGGAAAACTGGATCTTCATTGTTCGCCGGGACCAGCAAACCGTGGGTGGCGGCCACCACGAGGTCGGGAAGTGCCCCTCTCTCCAAGACTGCGCTGGCTGCAGCGCGGATGGTGGCTCCAGTGCTGATCATGTCGTCGACGATGACCACGTGCCTTCCCGCCACCTCCCCGACGACTTCTTGGACGCTCACCTCGGTGCCCGAGTGGCGGGTCTTGTGCACGATGACCACCGTCTTGCCGAGGATGGATCCGTAATGCTCGGCGAGCTTCACCGCACCGAGGTCGGGTGCGACGATCACAGTGTCCTCGCGAGTGTGCCTTTCCAGGGCCCTGGCGAGAACCGGGACCGCGGTGAGCATCTCGACCGGCACATCGAACAGGGTCTCAGATACAGGCGTGTGGGGGTCGACGACCACAACGCGATCCGCCCCAATCGTGGTAATGGCCCTGGCGAATACCTGGGCCGCCACAGACTGCCCTGGAGCGTTTCTCCGATCCTGCCGGGCATATCCGAGATACGGGATGACCGCGGTGATCCTTCCAGCGCTCTCCCTGCGACATGCGTCGATCAACAGCAACAACTCGACCATGTGATCATTCACCGGAGGCCCGGTCGTCTGGATGATGTACACATCCCCCTCCTGCAGGGGACCCACCTTCACCCGAAGCTCTCCATCAGGAAATCGCTCGACCTCACAGAGGGTGGGCTCCACGCCCAGGTCCTCGCCGATGACCTGACCCAGCTGCAGGTGAGCCGATCCGGACAGTATGGAGAGCGTCATGAGGGCACGGTTGTGTCACTGCTGCCGAGAACCCGGGCCACCTCATCACGTTCCGGCCAGTAGATGGCCTCACCTGCCTGATCACTGACACCGGCTCCCTCTCCGACCGATCCCACGACGGCCGCGACATGCCCTCTCTTGGTGAGCTCGTCTACGGCGTGACCCACCAGGTCCTGCGGAAATGTGGCCAACAATGCACCGGAGGCGAGTGTTGCCCAGGGATCAGCCCCGACCGCCTCGCATACGGCGAGTCCGGGCTCGAACCAGAGCATCGACCTGGTGTCGATGCTGAGGGCGACCCCGGCGGCCCGGGCGATCTCATGAAGACCGGCGGCCATTCCGCCCTCGGTCGGATCGTGCATGGCCGTCGCTCCCAGCTCGGCGGCGAGGAGAGCCGGCTCGACCACGCTGAGCCCAGGAGCGTTCGCTGCGTTGGCGGCTGCGTCCAACGATTGTCCCGATAGGGTCCCGTGGGTTGCTTCGGCTTCGACTGCCAGCACTGCCGCTCCCTCCACCGGAGCGGGGCCGACCTGCACCAGCACATCGCCGGGTTTGGCTCCTCCCGTGGATACGAAATGCCCTTGCTCACTGATCCCCATCATCTGGCCGACCAACACCGGCTGGTTGACCGCTTCGGTCATCTCTGTATGACCGCCGACCAGGACCGCCCCCACCTCCTCTAGACCGATTTCAATGCTTCCAAAGATCCTTCGGACGTCTTCGCGGCTCGTGCCTGACGGCAGCAGGATCACCGCGAGAAACCAGCGCGGTCTGACACCCATCACCGCAACGTCGTTGCCATTGATGATGACCCCGAACCTGCCGATGTCACCGGTGGTGAGCGTGATCGGATCGGTTGCTGCGACGAGCACACCCTCTGGGATCGCGATCGCGCAGGCATCCTCGCCAACGGCCGGACCGAGGATCAGTCCAGGAGGGGCATCCGGTAGGTCGGCGAGCAGTGTCGCCAGCAGGTCCGCGGGAACCTTTCCTCGAGGAAGCCCGGAGGATGGAGAAGGCATCACATTGGCTTCGGTCTCGCCCCGCACGTGGATCCCATCAGACTCGAAGTGACAGGTGCCCCTTCCCTGGCCCACGGGGTCTCTACATCCGGTATGTCGAAATCTAGTCTGTACATCGATCACCCCATCTGCATCTTCGAGTGCATCAACCGTGACTCCTAGAGGCAAAGGTCCCCACGGTCAGGTGCCACAGACTCCAGCGCGGAAGTTGAGCCGAAGTTTGGGACTTCCGGCTCTAGGCGTACCCCGAAACGGAATATAGGTTTGAGGTTCGGAGAGCCCGAAGGGTGATTACGGGCACCGAGTGCCTACTCGGTTGAGATCCAGGCTAGAGGAGCCCGGAAACCGTGGAACTTGAACCGGTCAATACCGGCGTAAGAAATCACTCGACGGGCTCTTCGATTTGTAGAAAGTCACGACGCCTCCTGATTTGCTCGAGCATTGACCCCGGAAAGCAGACTTCCATGGAGCCGAACAGGACTCATAGCCGTTGGAGGCGAGGGCCGTTTGTCCCCGAAACCGGGGGCGAGGGGTGCCCAGCCACATCTCCCAATTCTCTTGGCAGCAGAATGACTCCTTGACCTTCCAAGCGACTAGAAGGTGTAGCTTCGAAATCGAGACAGCAACCGGTAACGAAAGGATCAAGAAATGGTCGATACGACGTACGGACTGAAGACAAGAGCCCACCTCGACCTGGCAGAGACTGAGGCGAAGGTCCGGGAGCTACTGGCTGCTGAGGGGTTCGGAATCCTCACCGAGATCGATGTCGCCGCCACCCTCAAAGAGAAACTGGGAGTGACACGAAGCCCCTACCGCATTCTCGGAGCATGCAACCCACAACTGGCCAACCAGGCTCTGGAAGCCGAAGACGACGTCGGACTTCTGCTCCCGTGCAATGTCATCGTTTACCAGGACGGCGACGACACTGTGGTGGCTGCCCTGGACCCGGCCACCATGGTCGATCTGACCGCGAATCCTGCGTTGGCGGAGGTCGCCAAGGAGGCGCGGCTTCGCCTGGAGAAAGTCATAGACATCATGGGCGACAACGATGCTTGACCGTCCTCGGAATGACAGTCGGCCTGGACGCGGCTGATCGGCGATTCAGCGCTCAGCCGGGGTCGAGGCCGAGCATCTCGATGGTCTCCACCGCCCGTGTCTCGGAGAGGACCGAAATGGCATATCCGGAGTGGGTGACGACGTAATCTCCAACTGTGGCCTCCGGGACCAGACTCAGGTCCACCGAGCGGTCCGCGCCCGCCACCGAAACCGTCGCCGAACGCCGCCCACCCTTCTCCTCGACTGAGATGATGCAGGCTGGGATCGCCAGGCACACGGTTCAGTCCTCCACCTGGATCGATTCGAGGGTCACCCCCGTCGCACCGGGATCGTCGAGCTCCACGGAGCGATCGACCATCACCTCGGGTGCGTAGCCCCACGCTCGGCTGGCGTGGTGCTCAACCCCTTCCCGCAGCGCAGGTGCCGACAAGGTGGACAGCGCCCCCAGTCGCAGAGCGAGACGGATCACCCTCGACGTGGCCGGGTCGACCTCGGACTCGACCCGGGCGATCAGGTCGGCAACGAGCCGGCTCTCATGCATCGCTCACCTCCGCGACGACGGCGCCGACGGCGACTTCGACCACCGGGCTGAGAGCACCCCCCTGGGACATCTCTCCAACTTCGATCCCGTACACCGTCAGCCGCGCCGGCAGTCGATCCATTGCCCTGGCGAGCTCGACCACCTCGGCCACTCCGATGGCGTGAGTGCTCCCTCCGAGCACCCCGGTGGGCAGCGCCTGAGATCCGACTTCGAACCGGTGGATGGTGCCGGGACGGCCACCCGATCGGGCGGCGTCGATCACCACTACATCGTCGGATCCCTCCCACAGCTCGACCAACTGAAAGGGAGCCGTGGCCGTCAGACCCCGGGGATTCATTCGCTCTGCAACGGCCACCCCGGCTCCGTCGTCGCCCCGGGCCGGGTTGCCCACACCGATCACCAAACGGGTCATGTTCGATCCACCTTCAGGTCGAGGAAGTGGGCGGCACAAGAGATACACGGGTCATAGCAGCGGATTGCCTGCTCGAGCTCCCACTGGAGACGCTCGTCCGACAGGTCGAGCCGACCGGGCACGTAGCTACGCAGGTCGTCTTCGATCGAGAGCTGGTTCTGCGATGTGGGCGGGACGATGTGGGCATCGGTGATCAGCCCATCGCCGTCGATGTCGTAGCGGTGGTAGAGCAGACCGCGCGGCGCCTCGGAGACCCCGTAGCCGGTGACGTTTCGTGGTTCGACCGGCACCGTCGGCTCGGACGGTTGTTGGTAAGTATCGATGACGCGCAACGTCTCCTCGCAGGCGAAAGCGACCTCGACAGCCCGAACCACGATGCTCTGGAACGGGTTGCGGCAGGTGGCCCCCAAACCGACCTCGGCGGCTGTGGACCGGGCCAGCGGGGTCAACTGCTCGGAGTTGAGCGAGTAGCGGGCCAGGGGACCCACGTGATAGGAGTCTCCGTTGCGGCGACGAGCGTGCAACGCGTTAGACCACTCCACATGGCTCTCGACGAAATGGTCGTCCCACTCGGAGGCATCGATGTCCAGACCCCGGTTGGACACGATCCGGCCGTCCTCGATGGCATAGCGGTCGGGGTCGCGAAGCGCCACGAACTCGTAGTCCCGCTCGAAATCAGGAAAGTCGAAGGTAGATACGAACCGGGCGGTCCTCACCGCGGCGTCCAGGGCCCACTCCAGCTCGGGCACCAGCACCTCGAGCTCTGCTTTGGTAGGCACCCGGTAGAAGCCACCCACCCGGGTGTTGATCGGGTGGATCTCACGACCACCGAGGAGCGTCATGATCTGGTTGCCGATTTTCTTAAGGCGGAGCGCCATCTCGACGTGCTCGGGATGGTCGCCGGCCATCTCGATGGCGCTCTCGTAGCCGAGGAAGTCGGGGGCATGGAGGAAGAACACGTGCAGGGTGTGGCTCTCGATCCACTCTCCGCAGTACATGAGACGACGGAGATCGGCCAGCCCGTCGCCGAGCACGGCTCCCGCCGCAGACTCCAGGGCGTTGCAGGCGCTGGTCTGATAGGCAACCGGGCATATGCCACAGATCCGGGCGGTGATGTCCGGTGCCTCCGAGAACCGGCGGCCGCGGAGGAAGGCCTCGAAGAAGCGGGGCGGCTCGAAGATCTTGAACCTGAGGTCGACCACCTGGTCGCCTTCCACCTTCAAGTACATGGCGCCTTCGCCCTCTACCCGGGCGAGGTAGTCGACTGCGATCTCGCGTTCAGCGGTCATACTTCTCCGATGCTTCTCGAAAAGCGGGGGAATAGGCGTTGAAGGTGCGCAGGGCCCTCACCAGGTCGACCTGCTCGACCCCGAGGTGGGACCACCAGGACGCCAGCGAATCGATGTTGGGCGAATCGGTCGGACCGAAGCACCCGTAGCAACCGCGGTCGTAAGCGGGACAGATCGCACCACAGCCGGCCTGGGTGATCGGCCCCATACAGGGAATGCCCTGGGCGACCATGACGCAGTTGGTACCCCGAAGCTTGCACTCGACGCAGACACTGTGGCCCGGGAGGTTCGGCTTGCGCCCATGGATGAAGGCGTCGATCACCTCGACGAGCTGTTGTTTGGAGATGGGACAGCCGCGCAGCTCGAAGTCGACAGCGACGTGGTCTCCGATTGGAGTCGACGTACTCAGCGTCTCCACGTACTCGGGGTGGGCGTAGACGATCTCGAGGAAGTCACCGATCTCGGCGTAGTTGCGCAGCGCCTGGATTCCCCCCGCCGTGGCACAGGCCCCGATCGTGACCAGCGCCTTGGAGGACTCCCGCACTTCCTGGATCCGTTCGGCGTCGTGAGCGGTGGTGACGGAGCCCTCGACCAACGACAGGTCATAGGGCCCTTCCACCACTGCTCTGGTCGCCTCAGGGAAGTAGGCGATCTCGATGGCCCCGGCGATCTCGAGGAAGTGATCCTCGACGTCGAGCAACGTGAGCTGGCAGCCATCGCAAGAGGCGAACTTCCAGACCGCGAGCTTGGGCCGATCGCTCATATCTCCGCCACCTGCCACCGGTCGGCCACCGCAGCGTGGGAGAAGACCGGACCGCCCCAGCAGACGAAGTCGGCGCCGAACTGGCAGTGACCGCACACCCCGATGGCGCACTTCATGTTTCGCTCGATGCTGACGAAGATGTCCTCCGGGTCGAGACCGACCGACAGCAGCTCACGCGCCACCACCTTCATCATCACCTCGGGACCACAGAGCATCGCAACCGCCCGCCCCGGGTCGATGGAGACTCGTGGCAACAGACCGGTCACCATGCCCACATCTCCACGCCAGTCTCGATCGGACACGTCCACGGTGACCTCCACCTCCACATCCGGAAGCTGATCCCAGGTCTCTACCTCGTCCATGTAGAGGAGATCGGAAGGCGAGCGCGCCCCATAGACCAGGGAAACCCGACCGAGCTCGTCCCGGTGACTCACGGCCTCGTAGAGGGCGGGCCTCAACGGAGCCAGCCCGATTCCTCCGGCTACCACCACCAGGTCTTTGCCCCTGGCCGCAGAATCCGGCCACCCCGTTCCATAGGGTCCCCTGACTCCAACAACGTCGCCAGGACGCAACCCGACCAGGGCCCTGGTCACCGCCCCCACGGCGCGAATGGTGTGGACCAGGCGCTCGGGGCGTCCCGGGTCACCGGAGATCGAGATCGGGACCTCGCCCACCCCGAACACGTAGAGCATCGTGTACTGGCCCGGTTTGAACTGAACCGGTTGGCCGTCCTCGGGCTCCAGCACCACGGTGGTGGTGTCGTGCGTCTCTTCCCGGGTGGAAACGACACCGAAGGTGCGGGGAAGCATTGCCTCCGGCGGGCTCGTATTCGGGACGGACATGGTTGGCGAGCTCATCGGGAGCCACCGCGGTAGAGGTCGAGGAGCTGCACCCGGGTCCGGTGCAGCCGATCGACGACCTCTGCGGAGACGACGCTGAGGACCTCCCAGGCGAGATCACGATTCTGCTCCATTTCGGACCTGATCGTCGTCGCGTCGAAGACGGCGAGCTCGCTGTCAACCATCGCCCGTGCTCTCCAGTTCCAGCGATGAGGAGGAAACAGCCAGCTGACGCCGACCAGGTCTCCCGGCCCGAGGGTCTGGATGACGATCGGCTCCTTGCCGGGGCTGGTCAGCTCCAGCCCGATCTTCCCCTTGACCACGATGTAGAAGACATCGGCCGGCCCCTCCTCCTCGAAGAGGATGTCGCCGGCGGAGACTCGAAGCTCGGTCGCAGCCGATTCGAACAGGCCGACCTCGGTGTTGCTCAGTGCCTGCAGGAGCGCACTTCGCTCCCGCAATTCGGCCAGGTTCATGTGACCACCTCCTGGGTGGCCCGGATGGCGGCCACCTCCTCCGTTATGTCGATGCCCACCGGACACCAGGTGATGCATCGCCCGCAGCCGACGCAACCGGAGGACCCGAATTGGTCGTACCAGCTGGCCAGCTTGTGGGTCATCCACTGGCGATAGCGAGCCTTCCTGCTCTGCCGCACCGGGACTCCGTGCAAGCCGGAGAAGTCGAGGTTGAAACACGAGTCCCAGCGCCGGCTGCGAGTGGCCTCGGCACCGTCGAGAGTCACCGTGTCTTCCACCGTGGAACAGAAACAGGTCGGGCACACCAGGGTGCAGTTGGTGCAGGCCAGACACCTATCCGCAACCTCGTCCCAACGGGGATGTTCCGGGTTGTCGTAGAGCAACTCCTTGATCCCGTCGGTGTCCATCGATCTCCCCATCGACGAAGCGGTCCTCTCGACTATCGCGTCGATCTCGGCGAGGTCCTGGTTCGTGGCGGGGCGACCGGGAAGCTGTTCCAGGATCGCTTCGCCGGCCTCGCTGCCGGTCTCGAAGACGAATTCGTGTCTCGTTCCATCGAGTATCTCGGTGAGGACGAGGTCATAGCCCGATTCGCAACGAGGGCCGGTCTCCATGGAAACGCAGAAACAGGTCCCGCCCGCCACCGCGCAATTGACCCCGATGGTGAACAGATCGCGCCGCACGGTGTCGTAGATGCGGTCGCGGTGCTCGGATCCGAGGAAAACCCGATCCTGGATGCCGATGGCCGCCAGTTCGCAGGCCCTCACCCCGAGCATGGCGTAGCGGACCTCGGGAACTTCACCCGGCGTGAACTCCCAACTGCCGTCACGTCTCGACACGGTGAACAAAGTGCTCCGCGGCGGATAGAGGTAGCTCTTCCACGACTGTTGAGCCACCGCGAAGCCGAAGAGGGCGTCGTCCTCCCGGCGTCGCAACTCGTAAACACCGGGACCCTGGGTGTCGGTCCAGCCGATCGGGAGATCCTCCACCTGGTGGACTTGGTCGTAGACGATCGCCTCCTGCGTCACCGTCGGGCCGATCACGGTGTACCCGGCCCCCTCGAGGGCGGGAAACAGCGCCTGGAAGTCGTTCCGGGCGACGACGCGGTGGGTCATCGGTCTATTCATAGCAGCGCGAGGTAGTATCCGTCTCCTGCCGGATGCCCCTACCGGTCGGGTACTTCGGCCGTTTCGGGCTCCGATCAGGCCGGTATGGTCAGATCCTGACATGACACCCGACACCCGTCTTGGCGGTACTCGTCGCACAGGAATCCTTCTCGCCGTCGGCACCGCGGTCATCAGCGGCTTCGCCGTGTTCATCAATGGCTACGGGGTGCGGGCGTGGTCGGAGGTCTCCGACTCGGCAACCTACACCACTCTCAAGAATGCAACGGCGGCACTGATCCTGGTCGTCGTAGGAGTGGCAGTGGCGAGCCGCCGCAACAGCAAGGCCCTCGATCGAGCGGTTGTCCGTGGCCATTGGCGGGGGCTGACCGCCATCGCAGTGATCGGGGGAAGTGTGCCGTTCCTCCTCTTTTTCGAAGGGTTATCGCGGGCTACATCGGGAGACGCCGCCTTCATCCACAAGACTCTCGTGGTCTGGGTGGCCCTGCTGGCCGTGACCCTGCTGCGGGAGCGGATCGGCCCGGTGCACGTTGTCGCCATCGCCATCCTCGTCGCGGGCCAAGCGGCGCTATCGGGTGTGGGAGGAATCGAATTCGGCTCTGGAGAGTGGATGATCCTGGGCGCCACCCTGCTCTGGTCGATAGAGACCGTCATCGCCAAGCGGGTCCTGGCCGAAGTCCCCCCGGTCACGGTGGGCATCGCCCGCATGGCCGGTGGAAGTGTCATCCTCGCCACCTACGTCCTCGTTCTCGGTGGTCTCCCGAGTCTCGGACAGTTGACCGGAGCTCATTTCGCCTGGATAGCCGTCACCGGCCTCACCCTCGCCGGCTACGTTGGTACCTGGTTCGCCGCCCTGAGGCGAGCACCCGCGGTAGACGTGACTGCGGTCCTGGTCGGAGGGGCCCTGATCACCGCCTTGCTCGAAAGCGGCGTCCGGGGAGCTTCTGTTCCGTCGATCGCCGGTATCACACTGATCCTGGTTGGCATCGGGTTGGTCGGGTCGAGGGCATGGACGCGCACCGCTCACAGCCTGTGATCTCCGGCCCTGAACTGTTCTCCCGTTTCGCCTTTCCTCCCAACCTGCTCGGGTACTGCGGACCGTCCGACACGGGCCTGGTCGGGGAATTGCTCCAAGGTGGAAACGCCGCCCTGGCGGAGATGCGCCACGCGGCAGCCGAGTTCGCCGGTGCCTGGCCCTATCTGGAGCTGATCTCCACCGCCGCCGGGGACGACCCACTCGACTATCGGGTGGTGGAGGCCTACTGGTTGGGTAACTCGCTCTTGGAGCGGATCGATCTCCAGACGATGGGCAACTCGATCGCCGACCGGTTCAGGGCCCAGGCCGGCCCGGAGTGGGACATGGTCGCCCGCACCCTCGGATCACCGGCGCGGCCCACTCACTCCTTTCACGTCTTCTGCGTCTACCCCTGGGTGGGTCTGCTCCGCTCGGGCGCAGTCGACCAGGCACTCCACGTCCTCGACCGATGCCGGATCCGGTGGGGAACCGTCGCGGCCCGAGAAGACGGAGCCCTCATCGTCTCGACACGACTCCTGACATGGGACGGCCACTCCCTCGGCATGGGCCCGGAGACGGAGGAGCGGGTTCAGGCACCCGTCGATGCCCAAGACATCGCGGTGGGTGACCGGGTGGCGATGCACTGGGACTATGTGTGCTCGCGCATCACCGATACCCAGCGGCGGCACCTGATGACATACCAGGCCATGCACATGAGACTGGCCAACCAGACGGGGCGGCGTCTGGCGCACCGCGTGGAGGGATAGTCGTCACAGGACCCCCGCGGACTCAGATCTCGTCCGTAATTTTTGAGCCCTCCCGCCCGTCGTCTACGAGTCGGTCGATGGGTCCCGTGACATTCTCGTTGGCCGCCAAACCTCGGTGGGGTCCGAAGCAGGAAAAGGGTGTGGCTGCACCGGGGAGAGGAGCGTGAGCGTGGCGAAACCGTCGACACAGAGTGCGGTATCACTGGCCTGGTCGAGTCCGGCTGTCGACCCGGACAGCACGAACTCGATCCGTTCTTCGGGAATGTGGGCCGTGGCCACCCGCAGATAGCCGAACTCGTCGAGGTCGGCCCACCGGATTCCCCTGACTTCCTCCAGCGGAAGACCGGGGACGTTGAGGTTCAAAACGATGCGAGGGCCCACGTGGCTGAGCACCCAGTCCGCTGCCGACCGGGCGATGGTCGACGCGGTCGCCCAGTGCCAGTCGCTCGAATAGGCCAGGCTCACAGCCAGCCCGTGCATACCCAGGGTCCGTGCGGTGAGAGCCGCGCCGACGGTTCCGGAGTGGATCACCGAGCGACCCGTGTTCATGCCAGCGTTGATGCCGGACACCACCAGATCGGGCTTGGGTCCGAATGCCCCGAGCCCGGCGGAGATCACCGCCAAACCCGGTGGCCCGTCGATGGCATATGCCTTGTCGACACCTTCCATGTCGACCGCCGTGAACTCCACTCCGGCGTTGGCATCCAGACGCCCCAGGGCCGTTCCGCTCCCACTCATGTCCGAACTCGGCGCTACCACGAGCACCTCGTATTCCTCTGCAAGGTGGGTGGCCACTGCCTTCAGACCTGGGGCATCGATCCCATCGTCGTTGGTGAGCAGGACGCGAGGATCGAGAGGAGGAGCATTCAGACGTTCGTCCACAACTACTCGATCCCACACGGTGGGGTCGCCCAGGGTTCTGTGACTCTCCTCGGCGGGGTTCATGTCGACCGCACCGGCTCGATCTCGATCTCCGACGCTATCTGCTCGATGAGTCCGGCGGGAGCACTGGCCAGGCCATGGCGGGTGATATTTGCGATCCCGGCGGCACATGCGAGCTGAAGAGCCTGTTGAGGTGACAGGCCGCGTAACCGGGCCATGACCAGGGCGGCAGTCATCGAATCACCCGCCCCGATGTCGTCGACTGCCTGGAGTCTCAGGGGACGGCTTCGGAATGTTGACTTGTGAGTAGACATCAACGCCCCTTCATCGGCCCGGGACACCACCAGCCAATCGATCTCCTCTTCCGAGAAGTGCTCGATCGCTTTCAACGCCGAGGCTTCCGACCGGTCGAGGATGATCCCGTCCGCGATGAGGTCTTGATCGCTCACCTTGAGCATAGAGAGGGCACCGTGGGTCAGGAGGGCTCCGAGCTGATCACCGTGGATATCGGCAAGCACGCGTGCGTCGAGCTCCTTGAGGTCACTGCCCAAATGCTCGAAAAATGGGAGCGGCAGCGTGTGGTGTGGATCGGTTCCGGTGATCACGCAGCAGCGGTAACGCAGGGAGAGCTCGAGTATCTTGTCGTAGAGATCATCGGCATCGTGGCGATGGAGCTCCGTGCGGCGGTCATCGGCCACTATGACCCGATCTCCCCCGCGACGGTCGGTTACACGACATGGCGACGCCCTCTTCGTCCACACCGGTTCGAATTCGACTCCCCATGTAGGAACGATCGCTGCCAGGACGGCGCCAGCCTCGCCTCCCACCGGCCCGCAGAGCACGGGGTTCCCTCCCAACTCGGCGAGCATCCGGGCGATCCAGAAGCCCTGGCCCCCCGGGTGGAGATGGACTTCACCCGCTTCGTGCGACCCGTCTCGCTCTTCGATTGTCACGGTCAGATACAGCGACGGGGCGAACACGCAGATCGGCGACTGAGGTCCTAGGGATTCACGCAGGGCATGGTCGGTCATGATCCCGCCCTCATGTGTCGTCGGTAGCTTCTCCTCGAGACAACCCCGACTTCAACCGGATCCTCGACCATGGCCCTCACCCGGCAAGCCGGCACCGACCGCATTCCGCTGCCGACGCTGTCGCCTCATGTAGGTAACGGCGAGAACTGGGCCGGCGGCGAGGATGGCGACCACAACGGTGCCAAGAATCCAACTGTGTTCGAAGACATCACCGGGTCCAGCCTGGTACCCGCCCTCGACACCGAGATAGATCACGAGATTTACCGCCACGATCCAAGCGATCACCAGACCTCCCAGGCCCCCCGCTACCAGGTCCACGAACCATCCGCCGAATTGACTCTGAGACACAGCGTTCAACCTTCCCGAACGCCACTCTTCACGACGAGCACGTCGCACGAGGCGAGGTAGGTGGCGCGGTGGCTGGTACTCCCCAGGATCAGCGATGCGAGTTCTCCGCGAGCCCGGGTGCCGACAACCAGCAGAGATGCCTCCACCTCGGTGGCATATTCGACCAGGGCGTCAGGGGGATAGCCGTCGAGATCTACCCGCTCGACTGTGACATCGGCATCTGCGATGTGAGAGTCGGCCGCCGCCCACACCGCATCTCGTTGCGCCGCCGCCACCTTTTTCCAGTCGACCAGGACTCCGGTGTCCACCATCGGTAGATGGAGGACATGAACGAGCTTTAGCTCGGTCCCCCGCCAACGGGCCTGCTCCAACGCCTTTTCGATGACCAGACGCGAGACCGGCGAATCATCGATCCCTGCCACGACGGGCATGTCCAAATCCTCCTATCGACAGGTGTCTATGGCTATCGGCTATCGGCTCTCCTCTTCCGTCTCTGCCCGGTCGTCGTCTTCCCGGCCAAGGCCCACCGAATCCCCGGTGAAGGCCTCCTCTCCCGGAGCCCCCTCCTTGAGTACGGAGCCCGGGATCGTCGCATCCGGATCTTCAAAGACCTCCACCCCCTGGGCCTCTTCCCGCTCCTTCTCGAGCAGGGCGTCGCGGTCGGGACTCTCCAGGAGCTCCGTGCCCTCCGCATCCTCTCTGGCATGCTCCAGGAACGGGTCCCGTTCGGTGTTGCTGCTCATAATGACTCCTCGGTCGGGTGTAACGACACAAGAGCTGACACTCTTCTGACACCACCGATTGTGCCGGTCTGCACCGTTTGCATCAAGAGGACAAAGCCCTATTGCAATAGCGTTCCTGACATCCCGATCGATTCGGGTAATGACCTTCTCCTCTAGCCGGATTGGATGCCGCCAGGTATTAACGGGAGCAAAGGAGGTCGGTCATGCCAGCAGAACGAGTTCGCAGTTACCTGACAGAGCATGGGGTGAGCTACGAGACACACACCCACCCGGAGGCCTACACCACCAGCGAGATTGCGGAGGCGGAGCATGTCGCCGGAAGTGAGATGGCGAAGGTGGTGATGCTCAGCACCGGGGAGGAGCTTGCGATGGTGGTGATCCCGGGCGACCGGATGGTCGACCTGGAGAAGGCGGCCGCGGTCCTGGGAGTAGACGACGACGTGCGGCTCGCCGAGGAGAATGAGTTTGGCCCGTCCTTCCCCGACTGCGATACCGGCGCAGAACCGCCATTCGGATCCCTCTACGAAGTGCCGACGCTGGTCGATAGCGCCCTGAACAGCCCCAAGATCACCTTCCCCGCCGGGACTCATACAGAAACCATCACAATTGCCCTGGACGACTACCTGGAGTTGACCCATCCAAGACGAGCCGACCTGACCGTTGGGAGCTGATGTCTCCACAGAGGCGACTCGGCCCGGCCGATAGAAGAAGGGACCGATTGTGAAGAAAATTCTGCTGGCCATCGACGGATCGGCTCACTCGAAGCGGGCCGCCGCAGTGGCAGGTGAGCTGTCAGCGGGTCTCGATATACCTGTCGACGTCGTCAACGTCGTCTCCAACACTGCGTCCGTCAGCGCAGGACCGATCAAGGAATACGCCCGCATCGAGAAGATCGCCATCACCCAGCGCGACCTGTTGCAGTCCTTCGGAACGGACCTGGTCGTGGACGCGGCTAGCACCGTGAAGGAGTCTGGTGGCGGGATCGGTAGCACCGAAGTGCTCATCGGTTCACCCGCCCACGAGATCGTCCACTACGCCGAGAGCCACGACGCAGACTGCATCGTGATGGGTCGGCGCGGCCTGGGCGACGTCGGTGGCCTGTTCTTGGGCAGCGTGTCTCACAAGGTGGGTCATCTCACCGAATGCACCCTCGTAACCACGGAGTAGCCAACCCCGCCAGCCACGCTGCTCGAGCCGGCCGTGCGGCATGGGACCTTCGGCCCTACCGGCAAGCCACGTTTGCCGACAGGATCCAGGGGGAAGAGCCTGTGAGGCGAATCGGGAGCTGGATCCAATCCGGCTGAGAACCGGCTAGAGCGTCGGAACCGGCAACACCCGAAACGGATAATGCTGTCGAGGGAATCCGCTTTACGGGCTCTTCTGCTGATGCGGGCCGTCCGCTGCTCGATCCTCACTGGGAAACCAGACGGATTCGTTTCCCCAGTAACCGCCGACTCACCGCGATGACTTGAGCTTCAGTTCTGAGCCCACCTGCGACGGATGTACTTGTGAACCTCCATGGCGACCAGGATCGAGGTGGCGACGACGACGATGCGTAGCCATGCGGCCGGCTCGATTGGCTCGACACGAAGGAGAAGTTGGGTGGGTGGTAGGTACAACGCCGCTATGTGAATCCCCAGGGCTGCGGCCGTCGCGGCGAACAACAGCCTGTTGGAGAATGGACTAACCCGGAATATCGACTCGGTTTCCGACCGGGCGTTGCCGGCTTGAAAGACCTGGTATACGACCATCGTGGTGAGGGCAACCGTCTGAGCCTTGCCCAGCGATCCGGTGAGATCCAGCTCCCACCGGAAGAGGGTGAGCGTGCCAGCGGCCATCACCAGTCCGGCCACGACGACGCGTTCCCATATCCGCCGGTCGAGCACACCACCGCCCCGGCGTCGCGGCCGTCGCCGCAACACGCCTTTCTCCGCGGGCTCGAAGGCCAGGGCGATGTCCTGAAGGCCATTGGTGACCAGGTTCAACCAGAGGAGCTGGGCGGGGAGAAACACCAGCGGCCATTGCAACCAAACCCCGGTGAGGATCGCTGCGATTTCGGCTGCACCGGTTGAGACCAGGAAGAAGGTCACTTTGCGGATGTTGTCGAAGGTGACCCGTCCCTCCTCGACGGCGGCGACGATGGTGACGAAGTTGTCGTCGGCCAACACCATGTCGGAGGCCTCCCGAGCGACGTCGGTTCCTTTTTCGCCCATGGCGACGCCGATATCGGCCGCCTTCAAGGCCGGCGCGTCGTTGACACCGTCGCCGGTCACCGCAACCACTTCCCCTTGATCCTTGAGCAGGTTGACGATCCGCAGCTTGTCCTCCGGGGATACCCGGGCATAAACAGAGATGTCGACGAGACGGCGGGTCAACTCATCGTCAGCCATGCCCCCCAGTTCTGCGCCGGTGAGTACACCTGCGCCCGACCTCTGGATGCCGAGTTGATCCGCGATGGTCTCCGCGGTCAGGGCGTGATCGCCTGTGATCATCACGACCCGGATCCCGGCCTCCTGGCATGCCGCCACCGCTTCCCGCACACCCGGCCTCGGGGGGTCGAGCATCCCCTGAAGGCCAACCAGGATCAGGTCAGCGGGCTCAACGAAGTGTCCCGGCTCTACCAATCCGCTGGGAAGATCGCGGTAGGCGAAGGCGAGAACCCGGTGACCGTCGCCGGCGAGATTCGTCGCCTCCTCCAATACCAGCTCGGGGTCCAGCGGCACCGGCCCGTCCGGGCCCATCATCTCCGAGCACATGCCGACGATCCGCTCCGGAGCTCCTTTGACGAACACCCTGTGCCCGGAGGATGCCGATCGGACGGTCGCCGAATACTGCCGCTCCGGTTCGAAGGGGATCTCGGCAAAGAGAGGATTGGCTGTCCGGGCGGCGCGGGGATCGACCCCCCCGACCATGGCAGAGAACAACAGGGCGACCTCGGTGGGATCGCCAGAGACCACTGTCTCATCGCCGCGTCTGTGTACATCCGCCTCGTTGGTCAGCACTCCTGTCAGCAACGTGATGTCGAGAGCCCGATGCTGGTCCACCAGGATCCTCTCGTCACCGTCCATGAACTCGCCCGAAGTCCCCTCGCCGACGAGGCTGTACCGACGGCCGGGAGTCCAAACGTCCATGACGGTCATCTGATTCATGGTCAGGGTCCCGGTCTTGTCCGAGCCAATCACCGTGGTGCTGCCCAACGTCTCCACGGCGGGAAGACGACGCACGATGGCCTTCCGGTTCGCCATGCGGCTCACCCCCACCGCCAGTGTGATCGTTACCGCCACGGGGAGGCCCTCGGGCACCGCGGAGACCGCCACAGCCACGGCGACGAGAAACATGTCGTGGAGAGAAGTGCCCAGAATCAGACCGCTGACGAACACCACGAGAGCGGCCACTGCCACCGCAGCGCCGATGACCCGGGCGAACCGGTCCATGCGACGCTGCAATGGCGTCCCGGTGACCCCTTCCGCCCTCACCAACCCGGCGATCGAGCCCAACTCTGTGGCGTTGCCCGTAGCCACCACGATCCCTGAACCGCGGCCAGACGTCACGACCGCCCCCGTGTACGCCATCGAGATTCTCTCGGCAAGGGGCGCATCCGCCGGCACCGCCTCCGTACTCTTCGACACCGGCACCGACTCTCCGGTGAGCAGCGACTCGTCGATGCGAAGCGCCGACGTCGAGATCAGCCGGAGATCGGCCGGAACCCGGACACCAGACTCCAACAAGACAACGTCGCCAACCACCAGCTCGCGGCTGTCGACCTCCCGATCCTCGCCGTCCCGGATCACCCGCGCCACGGGGACCACGAGCTGCATGAGTGCCCGCACCGCCCCCTCAGCCTTCCGCTCCTGGGCGAAGCCGATCACCGCATTCAACAGGAGCACGACCCCGATCACTACGGCATCCAGGTACTCGGCAAGCAGGAGAGTGACCACCATCGCCACCAGCAGAATGAAGATCAAAGGGCTGCGAAACTGCCGAATGAATACCACCAGAGGCGAAGGCGGTGGCTCCTCTTCCAAGCGGTTGGGCCCATGAACGCTCAACCGCGCCGAGGCCTCCGCTCCAGTCAACCCATGTGACCCGGTCCCGAGTCGATCCTCGACCTCCGAGACCTCCAAGGCATGCCATGTCTCGGCGGGAGCGCCCGAGTCGTCCAGGTCCCGCTCGGACAATGGCCGCCCATTCATACCGCCGTTTCTAGCAGACACTCGATTCCCTCTGATCGTTCCGGATCACCTGGTCTCAGGGGCTGGGCTGGATGGTACGAACGATTCGATGAGTGAGATAGCTGACCTGCTCGAGAACGTCGCCGGGGGGATCCGGGCTGAAATCTCTCTCGCAAGCGTCGGTCATCCGTCATCTCCCGGATGGCCAACCGGCATCAGGTACACAACGTCGTGGTCGGCGGGCAAGTCGAGCAAGTCAGCCACGGCACCGTCGTCGAAGGCGCCGATTGGAACACCGCCCATGCCGAGAGCTACTGCCTGGAGTAGCAAGCTCTGGGCCGCATGGCCCGCCTCCAGATACACGTACCGCTCCGCACGTCCCCCATACCGCGCCTCGGTGCGAGAGAACACGCCACAGACTATGAACACCGCAGGTGCGTCCTCCACTGCCTCTTGACCGAGCGCCGCCGCGGCAAGTCGGATGCGAAGATCCTCGTGCGTGATTATCTCGGCCCGATGATCGTCAGGCAGGTAATGCAGCATCCCGTTCGGGGTGACCACATAGAGCTCCAGCGGGTACAGCCCACCCGCCGAGGGATTGGTCCGGGCCCCTGACTCTCGATTCTGGCCCTGACCTGCCCAGAGCAGTTGACCCACCTCAGCGAGGGTGAGCTCGCGCTCAGTGAAGCTGCGCACGGATCGCCGGAGCCACAGCGTCTTCTCGAGAGCCAGCGGCCCGTCATGGTTCGGAGCCGGCAACTCGATCGTCTCCAGCACCTCGGGACCCTCATCCGCCACCGACCCAACGTCACCCGAGTTACAAGCGTTGGCGGCCATTGCGAGCACCAACACACAGGCGATAGCGTCTCTGGAACTCATGGTGTGATGGTTGTGAAAACCGGGCAACAGGTCTAGTGGCGAAGGTCACCTTCTTAACGACGCCACCTGGAAACATGTTCAAGTCCCGATCCGATTCGTCAGTTGGCTTCAAGGCACTGTCGTCCCGAGTCGATACCACAGGCGGGATGGAACTAGTACGGGGCGGATCAACACACGCCAGCTATGAATCCTCGAAAGCCTCGAAGCCGGACACCACATCGAGGATCTCTTCGGTGATCTTCGCCTGCCGGAGCTGGTGATAAGCGACACGGAGATCGGCGATACGGTCTTCGATGTTCTGCTCGGCCGCCTGCATCGCGGAGAGACGAGCCCCATGCTCGGCGGTCTTCGCCTCGGCAACCGCGCGATATAGCGCCACGAACAGGTCTTCTCTGAGGAGGGCGGACAACAGCTCGGCTCTGTCATGAGGGAAGGCCGGCAGCATGCGAGTAGGCCAGGGTCTCCCGGCGATCCTGCGAAGACGATTGGCGTCGGGGGGAAGCACCTGAAACATGCGAGGAGTGCGCCGGGTGCGCTGCAAAGGATGCTGAAAGAACACCAACACCCGGTCGACGTCACCAGCCGTACGCCAGCGGTCGATCCGGAGTATGAGGTCGTCTACGACCCTGGAGATACCGTCCACCGACCCGGGGAGATCCTCGTGTTCGGACGGAGGCATACCCAGAAGTTCAAGCTCCCGCGCTGCCCTGACACCGAGTGCCACGACGAGTCTCTGATCGGGGTCGAGCCGGTGCTCCTCGCCCCAATCACGCGCGGTCGCGGCTATCTCGCGGTTGATCGGGCCACACAGACCCTGATCGGTGCCGATGACGATCATCGCCACCCGCCCCCTGTCCGGGAGGTCTTCAGGCACACTCTCGGGACGGTCGAAAAGGACGATCTGGAGACCCCGTTCCACGGAGCTGGTGTACTCCCGCAGTGCTGCCATCGCCCGTTCATAGTCGTGTATCGCAACAGCGGCCAGACCCTTCATGGTCCCCACGACCGAATGGAGCTCCTCTCCAACCCTGAGTTTTCGATCAAGTGACCCGAGCGTGGCCATGGCTCATCACCTCGTCGCGACGATCCGATGCGCTGTTTCCCTCACTTCGGCAAGCTGACTCTCGGTGAGCTCCTCCCCCGACTGAACCTTCTCGAAGACCGCCGGGAGACGGCTGACCAGCTCTCTAGCGACCCGGCGGGAAACCCTCTCGACCTCGGCAAGCGGAACCTGGTCGAACACTCCGTCGGTGACCGACACCAGCGAGGCGATCTGCTCCTCGAGGCTCATAGGCTCATAGCGCGGCTGCTTGAGGACCTCGCGGACGCGCCGTCCCCGCTCCAGGGACTTCTCCTGCTTCTTCTCCAGCCGGGCGCCATACCTGCTGAACCGCTCTAGCTCCTCGAATTGGCTGTAGGAGAGACGGAGGTCGCCGGCCACGGCGCGATAGGCGGGCATCTGCGCCTGGCCACCGACCCGGGAGACGGACCTCCCGATGTCTACTGCGGGCAGCACTCCCTGCTGGAAGAGCTTCGGCGACAGGTACACCTGACCATCGG
Source organism: Actinomycetota bacterium (assembly GCA_046537785.1). Lineage (GTDB taxonomy): Bacteria > Actinomycetota > Acidimicrobiia > Spongiisociales > ZC4RG35 > JANQRA01. The sequence goes on along the minus strand of JBKHKD010000026.1, from coordinate 18,873 downwards.
TTATCGAGATCAGGTTCGTCGGGATATATGCCGCGATGTTCTGGGCCTGTGTTTCGATGATCGGGAGTGCTGTCATAGAACCGGAACGGCGCAGGCGAGTGGGACGCTCCAGCAGTCGGGAGTGGATGTAGAAGATGTCGCCCGGATACGCCTCCCGCCCTGGAGGTCGTCTCATCAGCAACGACAGTTCCCGGTAGGCGCGGGCATGGCGGGTCAGGTCGTCGTACACAATCAAGACGTCCTCACCCCTCTCCATGAAAAACTCCGCCATGCTGGTTGCCGCATAGGGAGCGATGAACTGACGCCCCGGCGGGTCATCGCCGGTGGTCACCACTACCGCCGTGTAGTCCATCGCTCCTGCTTCGCGCAGATCGGCGACCACCTTGGCTACAGCAGAGCTACGTAGTCCGATCGCGCAGTAGATGCACACCACGCCCTGGTCCCTCTGGTTCATGATGGTGTCGACGGCGATGGCGGTCTTGCCCGTCTGGCGATCACCGAGGATGAGCTCGCGTTGGCCCCGCCCGATAGGCACGAGAGCGTCTATGGCCTTGATCCCGGTTTGCAGAGCAGTGTCGACGGGAGCGCGGTCCATGATGGTTGCCGCGGGACGCTCGATCGGCCAACGCTCTGTCGTCGCCAGGGGACCCCGGCCGTCGAGGGGACGGCCGGTGGGGTCGATCACCCGGCCCACGATGGCGGGGCCGACGGAGGTGCTCATCACCCTCCCCGTGCGGCGCACTGTGTCACCGGCGCTCAGTCCCGACATCTCGTCGAGAAGGACCACTCCCACCCGTTGAGGAATTAGGTCAAACGCCATGCCCAGCCTGCCATCGGGGAACATGACCAACTCCTCCGACCGCACTCCGGGAAGCCCGGACACGTCGGCGATGCCCCCGTCGACCCTGGTCACATGTCCTATCTCCTCAACGACAGGACGGGGGCGGAATCTGTCCAGGGCCTGGTAGAGGCCGCCGAGCCTCTCCCGCAGGCTGGCCTGCCATAGATCGAATTCGTCGCGGGTCGGCGAAGGGCTCACGACGCTTCTGCCTCCGTGCTCGCATCGGGTTGGAGCTCATCGATATCGCCGGGGGCTTCCATATGAGACCGAACCACAGCCTCGAAAGCCCCACGAAGAGCTTCCAGATACTGGTCGATAGTCCATCCGACTCTCCTCGCCCCGACCCTCACGACGACACCGGCGACTAGATCGGGGTCCCGCTCCCATTCAATCTCACGACCGGGATCACCCACCAGATCGCGCAGGGTCTCCCGGATCGTCTGACGGCTTGTCTCATCGAGTTCGAAGGAGGTGTAGACAGTGAGCGGATGGTCGCTTTCGCGCAGGGTGGCGGCGATCTCGGCGTCGTCCGACTTCGCCTCCTCCAGACGGTGGGCGAACTCCCGCACCATTTCCCCTTCCAGGTCGGCGTCGGCCAAATCCTGGAGGGCGCGCCTGGAGATCGCTATCGCCTGTTCCCCTGTGGAGCGCTCCAACTCGGTGAGAAGCCGGTCCTGGTTGGACCTGACCGAGTCCCGCCACTGCCGCTCCTGATGCTCGACCTCCGTCCGTGCCTCCTCCATGAGCTCGCGTCGACGGTCCTCGGCTTCCCGACGAGCCTCCTCGATCATGTCCTCCCAGTTGGCCTCGATCTCCTTACGACGCTCCTCCAGTCGCCTTGTCTCCTCCTCGGCTTCCCTACGCAGTCGCTCTGTGGTTTCCTCCCGCTCGGCAAAGCTCGCTCGCCTCTTATCCATCGCCTCCAGAATCCGGTCATAGAGGAGGAACTTGAGCACCACGAGCAGGATCACGAAGTTGACCAACTGGGCCAAGACAGTGAACCAGTCGATCAACATGTCCCACCACCTCGCGGACTACCGGGAGAGCACATCATGTCTCAGCCCCCGACGATCTGATTCCAGAACGGGTTGGCGAAGATGAGGATGATCGAGATCACGAAGCAGTAGATCGCCGTCGACTCGATGAAGGCGAGCCCTACGAACACAGTCCTGGTGATCCGACCCGCCTCGTCGGGCTGCTGTGCGATCGAGGCGAGTGCCCTGTCCAGGGCTCTTGCCTCTCCGAGCGCCGGCCCGATCGAACCTATGGCGATCGTGAGACCGGCGGTTATCACCGACACGAGTCCGATCGTGGTTTGGGCATCCATAGCGTCCTATTCCTTTCTGACGGCTCCGCTGAGCTCGTCGTGTTGTTGCTGCTCGTCGCTTTCACGAGGTTCTGTGACCGTGGTGCCCGACGCGATGTAGACCATCGCCAGGACCGCGAAGATGTATGCCTGGATCAACCCGGTAAGTAGACCGAGGGCACGAAAGACAATGGGGAAGAGAAGCGGGATGATCGCCACCAGGACGGCCACGATCTTCGTTCCGCTCATCACGTTGCCGAAGAGACGGACCGCCAGGGCAAGCGTGCGCGATAGGTCGCCCATCACGTTGAAGGGGAGCATTACCGGGCTGGGCTCGACGTAGTGTCGGAGAAAGGGACGCCAGCCGCTTGTGACCACGCCGTAGACGGGAACGGCAAGGAAGACGGCAATAGCCAGCGCTGCGGTGGTCGACAGTGACGCGGTCGGGGCCACGTAGCCGGGAACGATTGTGAGCAAGTTGGCCACAGCGATGAAGAGGAAGAGCGTGCCGACGAAGGGCAGGTAGGGATTCGGCTTCTCACCGCCGCTTATCTCCCGAATCTGGTCGCGGATGTACTCGACGACCACTTCCATGGCGTTCTGGCTGCGGGATATGTCGCTCGTGGTGCTGAGCCGGCGGGTGACGAGCCACGCGAAGAGGATCATGAGGACCATCACTCCCCAGGTCCAGGCGATGGTGGCGTTGATCTTGACGAAGCCCCACTCCCAGTAGACCAGTTCGTCGGGGCTGAGCCGGGTCAGGTCCACGACGACTCCTCCGGAACATCGAGACCGGCGCGCGCCCGGGCCACCAGAACCGTGCGCATCACCAGTATTCCGACGAGAACGCCCAACACACGGATGAGCTGCCCGTCGACGACAACCACGAGCAGACCGACCACGACAGCGCTACGCAGAAGAAAGCTGGACACCACCAGCAGCAGGACATGCTGCGCCGTGGCCATCCGGGACAGCGTCCATTGGAGACCGCCGAAAAACACTCCGCCGGCTATCAACCCCACCATCAACCCGAGGATGAAATCGCCGATCATGCCTCGTCTCCTCTCTCGTCTCCCTCGGACTCGGTGCTGGCAGGTGGCGACTCCGTGTCGTCGGAGGACTCGCGACTCACCCAGAACCAGGCAGTGAGCAGACCCAGGGCCAGTCCGACAACGAGCATGGTCAACGTCCAGGAGAACGAAGCCGGCGCCACCCGGTCGAGCCAGAGCCCGATTGCTACACCGATCACCGTGGGTATCGCCACTGACCAGCCGATCAACCCCAGCATCCCCAGCCAGAACCAGACGTTGTCCTGGTGACGTCTCGCTTCGATGTGACGCTCGGCTTTGCGTCCGACCAGGCGCTCGAACTCGCGTCTCCGATTTTTGGAGGGGTCCCCGGTCATACTCTCTCCTCAAACTCGAATATCTCACGCAACAGATGGCCCTCGATTCGAGCGAGGGCCGCCCTGGAGCTGCGCTCACGCTCGTCGAGAAGTCGGAACGACCGGACGACAATCCTCTCTAGCTCCTCGAGACGATCACCGGCCACAGCAGCCCTGGTCGACACCAGGACCTCGTCGCCGACCTTGGTGAGGACCCCACCATCGACTGCGACGTACCGTTCAGCTTCCTCTTCTCCCTCGACCATGTAGGTGAGGATCCCCGGTTCCAACAACACGACGTAGTCGAGATGATGAGGAAGCAAGGTGAAGGTGCCATGAGTCCCCTCGGCACTCACCTTCTCGACCGGGGCGTCGACTTCGATCCGGTTGGGGAGTGCGATCACGAGTCTCATCGGGGCTCCTCCTCGCGGCGCTCGATGCGCTCTCTCACCTCATCGATGGACCCCACCATGTAGAAGTCGCTCTCATCCGCCTCGGGCAGCTCGTCTGACAGGATCTGTTCACACCCGACAAGTGAGTCGTGAAGGCCTACCTGGCGCCCCGGCAAGCCCGAGAAGCGCTCGGTGACGAACAAGGGTTGGGTGAGGAACCGCTCGAGGCGACGGGCTCGGGCGACCGTCTTCCTGTCCTCGTCGGATAGCTCTTCAATGCCGAGCATCGCGATGACGTCTTTCAGGTCTTCGTAGCCAGCGAGGGTCCGTCGCACCTCACGCGCCACCTCGTAGTGGCGGTCGCCGACGATCTGGGGAACGAGCATCTTCGAGTCGGAGTGCAGCGGATCCACCGCCGGGTACAGACCCTGCCCCGCCATCTCGCGGGAGAGAACCACCGAAGCCGACAGGTGTCCGAAGATGTGCACTGCCGCCGGGTCGGTGAAGTCGTCGGCGGGCACGTACACGGCCTGTATGGAAGTGATGGCGCCGTCGGGTGTGCTGCAGATGCGCTCCTCCAACTCGGCCAGTTCGGTGGACAGCGTGGGCTGGTAACCCATCTGCGACGGGATCCGACCGATAAGACCCGAAACCTCGGACCCGGCCTGCACGAACCTGAAGATGTTGTCGATGAGCAGCAGGACGTCCCTGCGTCTGACATCGCGAAAATGCTCCGCAATGGTGAGGGCGGTATGGCCCACCCGCAGCCTCGCTCCCGGTTGCTCTTTCATCTGCCCGAAGACCAAAACCGCATCGTCGAGCACACCGGTCGAGTCCAGCTCGCGATAGAGCTCCTCTGCCTCCCGGGAGCGCTCCCCGATCCCACAGAACAGGCTGACCCCCTGCTGGCGGCCCACCATGTTGTGGATCATCTCCATGATCAGAACGGTCTTGCCGACGCCGGCGCCGCCAAACAGGCCTGCCTTGCCGCCCCGCTCCAGCGGAGCAAGCACATCGATCGTCTTGATCCCGGTCTCGAATACCTCCGAAGTCGTGGATCTGCGACGTAGAGGGACAGGCTGCTGATAGATCGAACGTCTCTCATCGCCGACGACGTCACCTCTGTCGTCAACAGGGCGCCCGAACACGTCGACCACACGACCGAGCAGGCCATCACCAACAGGCACCGTCACGGGACCTCCGGATGCCACGACGGGATCACCCCTGCTCAATCCTTGAGTGGGGGTCATGGCCAGGCACCGAACGGTGTGGGAGTCGACGTGGGCCGATACCTCGGCGATGGTGTCTGCGCCGACCGTCACCATGTCCCTTATCTGGGGGAGCGGACCGGAGAATCCGACGTCGATGACACTCCCCCGCACAGCACTCACCGTGCCGTGCGCCGCCTGCTCATCAACTGAATTGGGTACGACGTTTGTCGTCACCTGACCCAACGTATGCCCAGGTGAGAGGGTTTCACAGGGGCCAAAGTCAGTGTCTTTGAGCCAAGAGGCCGTCTCGCCCGCCCGGTCAGTTGCTTCCGGTGAGTATCACCGGAACTCTCGTGGTCGACGAGTCGAGCATTCCCTCATAGAGATCGATGTGATCCCGCACCATCCGCTGCACCGAAAACCGTTCCTCGAAGCTGAGTCGACAGCGACGTCGGTCGATCTCCCCGAGCCGGGCCAGGGCACCGACCATCTCCAATTCGTCATGACAGACGAACCCGTTGACCCCATCGGTGATGATCTCGGGAACGGATCCTTTGGAGAAGGCCACCACGGGCGTACCCGAAGCCAGGGCTTCGATCATCACCAATCCGAAGGGCTCCGGCCAGTCGATTGGGTTGATCAGGGCGTCCGCATTGGCCAGCAACTGCTTCTTTCCGTCACGATCTACCTCTCCCATGAAGACGATTTCGTCACTCAGCATCGGCTTCACCTGGTCCTCGAAGTACTGGTGCTCCAGAGGCTCCTGCATCTTGGCGGCGATCACCAGCCCACGACCTGAGGCACGCGCCACATGAACTGCCCGGTGCACCCCCTTGTCGGGGCTCATCCGTCCCAGGAAGAGCAGATATCCGCCCGGTTCTGCCCCGAACTCGTAGGCCCCGGAATCGAGACCGTGATGGATCACACGGCCAACGGACAGATCACGGGAACGGGAGGCCTGATCTTCGGAAATGGCAACCACGGCTACTCGATCCTCGACCGCTTTGTAGATTCTCACCAGCTCATCAGTGAACGGGTTGTGACTGGTAGTGACGATCCGGGCGTTTTCTTGCCGCAACCCGGCGAAGAGCCCGGCGATCGTATGGTCGTGGATGATCTCACGGTCTTCGAGAGCTTCGTAGGCGGACAGTGCGTGATACAGCTCGGGTACCGTCGCTCCCATTCGCGTCCGCTCGGCTCGAGAAAACGCATACGACTTGTCGACCTGACACGTCGAGTCCCCTGTGGTGAACAGCCTGACGTCATGACCGGCTGCGAGGAGACCGGTCGCCAGCCCGTCGATGACCTCCTCCGTACCCCCGTAGCACGGGGGTGGGACCGGCAACCAGGGAGGGGCGATCAGCCCGATACGCACGTTGTCCCTTTCTCTGCCCCACCCCTCGTCTTATCTCGATGATGCACGCTGGCCAGGGTGCCTCGTTAGGGGCAGAAGTCCTTTTGTGACCATCGACTCTTCCCGGGCATGATCCTGGGTCAGAACATGGCCGATATGGAGCCGGGCGACACCGCCTACGAAGACGGAGGGGACAAGACGTTCTCCGCCGTCATCGTGTCGAACCTCGAGAACGGGGCGAATCGCGAGGAGATGGCGATGCTTCTCCGTTCACTCGCCCAGCGGAGCATCACTGTGGTCGTCTTCGACCCGGTGCTAGCGGAGATTCTCACCGTGAAGGTGAAGCCGTCCGGGGACGAGCGATATCTGCTCGTGACAGAAGATGGAGAATCCGTTATCGAGCTCACTCCCGTCGGTCGGGAACGGATATGGAGCCCGGACCAATCGGGCCACGCCGACGCCAAAGAGTATGTTGCGAGGGCTCTGGCGGAACATGGGATCGGGCCCGGAATCACCCTGATCCTGGGAGCGGGTGCTTATCCGGCCCATCCACGGTCTCTTCGAGTTACAGGCGGGGACGAGGCCCTCGGCGTGTTGAGAGATCAGATCGCCCGCATCGATGGCCTGCGCGTGCCTGCCATTGACCCCGATCCGTCCTGGACGATGAGGTTCAGCACCGGGACACTCCCGATCCGGGTCAGGGAGACACTGTGCGCCCTGGCCAATGGCCACATAGGAACGAGGGGCTCCGCTGAAGAGGGGCCATCGGGCTCAGATTCATTGTTGGTCGCCTCGGGCGTGTATGACGATCAGGACCCACCGTCGCTGCTCGAAGGACCCAATTGGGTGGATCTGCCGCTTGCGCTGCAGCCATCCCACCCGGACTTGTGGACGCTGGACCTACGAGGTGGCGTGCTGACCCGGCAGAGGACGATGGTGTCGGGCTCTCTCAACACAGTGCGGTTCGTGTCGTTGTACCCGTCGAATAGCTGTGCCGTGCTGAGGGCCGAGATACCTCGAATGATGCTTGTGAAAGACCGGTTGGGAGATGACAGCCTCACCAAGAGCACCGACGAGGTCGCCCACGCCATGGCGAGCTCGTCCCGTGGCCAGATCGAGTCAGCATCAACCCAGCGGCTCACAGACCGAGAGGGGTTATGCACACTGGAGCGAATCACCGTCTTTGAGACGAGCCCGCCCGGAGACGCAGACGCAGGCTGTGCAGAGAAGACAGCCCGACGGCTGGCAGTGGAGGGATCGGATCGCATTCTCGCCGAGCACCGTTCAGCGTGGGCGAGACGCTGGAAGAATGCCACGGTCTCGATCAGCGGCGATCCCGATGCGGAACTGGCCATCCGTTTCGCCCTCTTCCACCTCATGTCGTCTGCAACGACCGAAGGCGAGGCAGCGGTAGGTGCCCGGGGACTGACAGGGAGGGCATATCGAGGCCACGTCTTCTGGGACACCGATGTCTATGTGCTCCCGGTGCTCGCTGCGGTTCTCCCGGAAGCGGCCCGGTCGATCCTCGAGTATCGGATCTCCCGGCTCCCGGCGGCTCGGGAAGAAGCTCGCCGCCGCGGACTGAGGGGGGCACGTTTCCCCTGGGAGTCTGCAGACGACGGCTTCGAGGTCACACCACGACATTTCGAGTCGCCGGAGGGACAAATCGTACCGATACGAACCGGTCTGCACGAGGAGCACATCGTCGCCGACGTGGCCTGGGCGGCCCATCACTACGCGAATTGGACCGGAGACCGGGACTTCTATCTGGAGCCCGCCAGCGACCTCGTCCTCGATACCGCCCGCTACTGGGCATCACGAATTCGGCTCGACTCCGCCGGGCGCGGACACCTGGACGGGGTCATCGGACCCGACGAGTACCACGAGATGGTCGACGACAACGCCTTCACCAACGTCATGGCGAGGGCCAATCTCCGATGGGCAGTCGACGTCGCAACCAGGCGCGGTGATGTGAGCCAGGAGGAGATGTCCCTCTGGTCCAACCGGGCGACGAAGCTCGTCGACGGTCTCGACGAAGCGTCAGGCATCTACGAGCAGTTCGACGGGTACTCCCAGCTCGAGTCTCTGCTCATCGAGGATGTCGCCCCTCCCCCTATAGCCGCCGACGTCCTCCTCGGGCGCGCCCACGTGGCCGGAACTCAACTCATCAAGCAAGCCGATGTCCTCATGCTTCATCACTTGATCCCGAATGAGGTGGCCCGGGGGTCACTCTTGCCGAACCTTGACCATTACCTCCCGCGAACCGCGCACGGAAGCTCTCTGTCTCCGGCGATTCACGCCTCGCTCCTCGCCAGGGCAGGGCGAGTCAACGAGGCCCTAGGTTGGTTCCGTCTCGCCGCTCGGCTCGACCTCGAAGACCTGACCGGGACGACCGCGGGTGGCATCCACCTTGCGACGATGGGTGGCCTCTGGCAGGCCCTGGCCTTCGGATTTCTCGGTCTGCGAGTGACACCAGCCACGGTCGAGGTCGACCCTCGGCTCCCCGAGGAGTGGAACGGAATCGAGATGTCGTTGCTCGCCCTCGAGTCCCCGCTACGGATTCGTGCCAGCCACCAGTTGGTCGAGATCGAGTCCGGCCACCCCCTGATGTTCGGGTGCAGAACAACCCGTACCCGTTCGGCCAGAGAGTTCGTGCGTTTTGCCCGCAGGCCGGACGGTTGGAAGGAGATCTCATGAGCGACAAGGTCATTGCCTTCATCGAAGATGGCCCTTCCGCGGCACCCGTGATGGCCATGGCCGGTCTCCTCGGAGAAATCCTCTCAGCATCCGTAGAGGCGGTCCACGTGGGAGAGGAACCGGCCACAGCAGTCCACGACATCGCACACGCCGCCGGAGTACCCATCCGTGTCGTGCCAGGAGACCCCACGGAGCAGATTGTCGCGGAGATGTCATCCGACGCCGTCCGAGCGGGAGCCGTTGGGGCCCGGCAACACCAAGGAGGACCGCGGCCGGTGGGTCACACTGCCCTGAACGTCATCACCCGCGTCCACAAGCTCGTGGCCGTCGTCCCCCCGCAAGCGACGGTACCTCTCGCCAAAGACATGGATCGCATTCTCATACCCCTCGATGGCGCCCCGAGCTCTGCCAAGGCCGTTGATCGTCTCTGTGCGGCATGTGCTCACAGCGGCGTCGAGATAATCGTGCTCCACGTCTTCGACGAATCCACGACCCCTCCGTTCTGGGATCAGCCGTACCACGCATCCGAAGCATTTGGAAGGGAGTTTCTGGCGCGCTTCATGCGGCACCCAGGGACCAGAGTTAGCCTGCGATCAGGCGCCCCTCAGCAGAGTGTCCTCGACGCTGCAGTGCGCGAGTCGGTGGATGTCATCGCTCTCGGATGGTCACAACATCTCGAGCCCGGGAGGGCGGACGTCGTACGCCACGTACTGAGCGAAGCCCCCATGCCCGTGCTTCTCATACCCAGCGGATGAGCCGGATGTCAGCTCTGCAGGCAGGAGAAACCGGTACCTGTGAGCCTGACTAGGTATCCCAGCTCGATCCGAAAGCAGGTTCCACAGTCCTCACACACGAACGCAACGAGGTCCAGGTCACGGACGACCAGGACTCGCGGGCTCTCACAATCGGGGCACATCGTGAGATCACCGCTCGACGTCTCGCTGCCGATCGTGGGGTCGAAGTCCATATCCCCAGGATGGACACTACCCGGTACCGTCACCAGGGTCTTAAGGCCCACAGGGTCGTGAGCGTCTCCACCGATTGCACCAGGAGAGCAAGTCGCTGCTGGGAAGATGACATCGGATGACTGCCGATATCTCCGCCAAAGACGAACAGTTCGAACCGCCAGCCAACAGCGGGATCGGCCTGGTGACGCTGGTCGAGGGCTCGGCATTCTGTGTAGCGGGTCAATCGGCTGACATTGACCCGGGAGGATCTCAAGGTCTGTACTTCCTGGACACCCGATTGGCTTCACGGTTACAGCTGCGTATAGGAGATGCGCCTGTCGAGCCTCTTTCGGTCCAGTCAGTAGACCCCTTCTCGGCGACACACATTGGCCGCTGTCGGCCACCCCGGGGAGAAGCCGACACCCCTCTGGTGGTGACACGGAGCAGATACGTCGGCAAGGGGATGCGCGAGGACGTAGAGATCCACAACTACGGGCCCGAGCCGAACAAGATGACCGTTTCGCTACTCGCCGATGTCGACTTCGCCGACCTGTTCGCGGTCAAGGGCGGCCAGCCCGACCCGGGCCGGGAGCGTTCCGCAACGTTTCGGGACAGCGCACTCCACTTCGAGACGCGCGACAGCGATCCGGAGCTACACGTTTCGGTAATCTTCGATCGGACCCCAGACGAGCTCGATCCGGGCGTCGCGTCATGGGAGGTCGAAGTCGGACCGGGGGAGTCCTGGAAACTGTGCATCGAGGTGGTCCTCTGGCTCGAGAGCCAACCGGTGGAGGTGAGCCACCCCTGCGGTGTGCCGATCGAACACGCTGTGCCGGCGACCCGGCTCGCCCTGTGGAGGGACGCCGCACCGAGCGTTACCACCGACCACTCCGGGCTGGCGATGGCCGTCCGAAAAGCCACCGAGGACCTCGGAGCGCTCCGCATCTTCGATCCCGACCATCCAGATCGGATGGTGGTGGCAGCCGGCGCGCCATGGTTCATGACGTTGTTCGGCCGTGACTCAATCCTGACGGCGTGGATGGCTCTGTTGGTCGATCCCGCACTCGCGCTGGGAGTTCTGCGGACGCTGGCTGACCTGCAAGGAACGGACGAGAACCCTTCAACCGAGGAGCAACCGGGCAAGATCCTCCATGAGGTCCGATTCGGCCAGGCACCATCGCTGTCCCTCGGGAGAGGGCACGTGTACTACGGATCGGTAGACGCAACTCCGCTTTTCGCCATGTTGCTCGGGGAGCTCCGACGCTGGGGGCTCGCCGACGATGCGGTCGAGAGCCTACTCCCGCACCTGGACCGCGCCATGAGCTGGATCGAGCAGTACGGGGACATCGATTCGGACGGTTACGTCGAGTATGAGCGCCTCAACCCTCGAGGTCTGCTGCACCAGGGCTGGAAGGACTCATGGGACGGGATTCGCTTCTTCGATGGGCGCCGGGCCCAGCCTCCTATCGCACTGTGTGAGGTCCAGGGCTACGTCTACTCTGCCTATCTCGCTCGAGCCCGATTCGCGGACGAGGCCGGAGATCATCAGCTCGCATCGACTTATCGAGACCGGGCCCGTCGCCTCAAGGAGGTCTTCAACCGTGACTTCTGGTCAGATAAGCATGGCTGGTACGTCGTCGCGCTCGACGGCGACAAGCAGCAGGTCGACGCACTGTCGTCCAATGTCGGCCACTGTCTCTGGACGGGCATCGTCGACGCCGACAAGGCTTCGGTGGTGGCGAGTCAACTCTCCTCCGACGAGATGATGTCCGGATGGGGGATTCGAACCCTGTCCTCGTCGATGTCGGCCTACAACCCGATCAGCTACCACTGCGGGTCGGTCTGGCCCCATGACACGGCGATCGCCGCAGCAGGACTCAGACGCTATGGCTTCACAAAACAATCGAACGAGCTCAGCCTGGCTCTTCTCGATCTTGCCGCGGTAGACCACGGCCGACTTCCCGAGTTGATTGCCGGATTCGGTCGAGATGGGTTGGGTCAACCAGTCCCCTACCCAACGTCATGCTCTCCTCAGGCCTGGGCCGCTGCGAGCCCGCTGCTCTTGCTCCGCACCATTCTCGGGTTCGACCCTGCGGTATCGCTTGGGGAGCTGTTCGTCGATCCGGTCCTCCCCCCGGGGATTAGACACATACGCGTCGCGGGAATACCCCTGGCCGGGCATCGGATTACGGTCGAGATCGATGGCGAGGAGACCCGTGTAGAAGGCTGCCCCGAGGATGTGCGCGTCGTGAGGGGTCTCCGCGCCGGCGAGGCCTCCGAGTGGTGAGACTGCTCGTCAGAACCTAACCTGGCTCCGCTAGGAGCCCGGAGCCTCCATCAGCTCTCCAAGATCAGAGACGACGATGTCTGCCCCGCTCGCCGCGAGCTGCTCCGCCTGCCCGCTTCGGTCGACACCAACCACGAGGCCGAAGCCTCCTCGACGTCCTGCCTCGACCCCGGAGGTGGCATCCTCCACGACCACGGCTCGCTCGGGCGACACGCCGAGACGCCGAGCCGCCTCGAGAAAAATGTCCGGTTCGGGTTTCCCCGCCAAACCCAGCTCTGCACTGTCGTTCCCGTCCACCTTCACCGCGAAGAGGCCGGCCACACCCGCCGCCTCGAGAACCTCATCGGCATTGCGGCTCGATGTGATCAGGGCCACGGCCACTCCCCGTCGCTTCAGCTCCTCGACCAGCTGTACGGTCGATGAATAGGCGTCCGCTCCTCCCTCCCGCAATGTCTCGAGAAAGAAAGCGTTCTTGCGGTTGCCGAGACCGCACACGGTCTCCCATTCCGGAGGATCGTCGGGTGTCCCTTCGGGTAGTTCAATGTCCCGAGACTGGAGAAACGACCTGACCCCATCGAAGCGGGGCTTGCCGTCGACAAATTCCAGGTAATCGCCCTCGGTGAAGGGTTGCAGGGTCTCCCCCGTCCGCTCCGATCGTGAGGCTAGGTACTCGTTGAACATCGTCTCCCAGGACTCGGCATGAGAACGGGCGGTGTCGGTGATCACCCCGTCCATGTCGAAGACCACTGCGTCCATACTCCAGAAGCGACGGACGTCGGCGGGTGAGGAGCGTGGGCCGCCGGTCACGGGGCGGTTTGGATCCGCTCGGATACGATGAGCACGTCGCAGCCTAGAGCGGCGTCGTCGGCCGTCGACCGAATCAACTCAGCTGCGACCGTGGGCTCCCCCAGGCATTGGGCGTCCATGACCAGCAATGATGCCCCGGCGGTCTGACACATGTCGACGACTTCGGCAAAGTCGGACACGTCGACCTGGGTGATGGCCACATTCGGGTTCCTCAAAATCGAGAGGGCGACCGCCCGGTCCCGGGCATCGAAGTTCTCAGGCTCACCGAGGAGACGCTGCTTGAGACGTCCGGAAGAGCACACGTCTACCACCTGGAGACGAACCGAGAGCATCGCCGCTTCCTCGGCTGCGCGCCGCAGCGCAACGAGACTGCCGGGTGAGTCGGAAACGGCGGCAACCACAGGGCCACGTCTCCTGGCCTCGTGGTCGGCGATGTGAGTGAAGCCCGGTCTGGGTGAGGGGCGATTAGGCGTCATGACGCTCATTGGATCTCCTGTCGGATCACTCGAACTCGAGGTCTCCTCTTTTTGATGTAACACCATCGCCTCTTGGACCAGTAGGGCCGAAGTGCCCATCACCGATGACGACGGACCCCAGCGGGGTCCTGTCACAACCTCGAGTCAGGGAAAACGGGGGAACTCCCTGGTCTCGCCCGAGCCCAGTACCGCCTCCTGGCCGCGGCAGGCCACAGTCACGGGAGGCCGCGACGTGAACTCGGAGGTCAGGGTGACGTCCTCACCCACTATTGAGACGTCGATCCATCGCCGGTCGTAGTAGACGCTGAACTGGAGCCTGCTGATCGCAGGGTCGAGGCCGGGCTTGAAGCGGAGCACGCCATCGGCGCCCGCCTCCATTCCCGAGTACCCGCGTTGCAGCAGATCCACGGTCCCGGCCATCGCTCCGAGATGGATGCCCTCCTTGGTCGTCCCACCCTGAATGTCGTTGAGGTCGGAGTGGAGAGCCTCGCGAAACAGCTCTATCGACCTGCTCCGGTCGCTCCGAGCCAGAACCCAGGAATGGACCACGCGGGACAAGGTGGAGCCATGCGACGTTCGGGACATGTAGTAGTCGATGTTCCTGTTCAGCATGTCCTCGTCGAAGCGAACACCGAGCCGGCCGAAGGCACTCTTCAGCTCCTCAAGGGAGAGGAGATAGAAGAGCATCAGCACATCGGCCTGCTTGGAAGCCTTGTAGCGGTTCACCGCGTCGCCTTCCGCTTCCAGGATCCGATCGAGACGTTCGATGCTCTCGTAACGCTTGCGATACGACTCCCAATCGAACTCCTCGAGATCGGCATACCCTTCGAACTGGCTGATGATGTCCCCGTCGTGGAACGGGACCTTCAGCTTTCGGCTGATCTCGTCCCAATGAGCCAGTTCGACATGGTCCAATCCGAAACGCTCGAATAAATCGTCCCTCAGACGCGATGACAGCGGCTCGAGAACACCCGGAAACGCAGCCAACAGCCACGAGGTCATCACGTTTGTGTAGGCGTTGTTGCGCAGGCCCGAGCCTTCCCAGTTGGGGTCGTCATCGTGGAACTCGTCGGGTCCCATAACTCCCAGGATCTCGTACTTGTCCTCAACCCGGTTGTATGACGCCACGCTGGCCCAGAAGCGGCAGATCTCGATGAGCATCTCCGCGCCTTGCTCGGCCAGGAAGTCGACATCCCGGGTAAACCGCAGGTACTCGATGACGTTGTAGGCGATGGCGATGTTGAGGTGGCGCTGTCGCCGGCTCAGGTCGGGCTGCCATCGCCCGGAACGAGGATTGAGATGCATCTCCTGGGTCTCCTCGCTGCCGTCGCTCCCTGACTGCCAGGGGAACATCGCGCCCTCGTATCCCGCCGCGGTCGCGGCCCGGCGTGCTGCAGGAAGCCGACGATGTCGGTAGTGCAGCAGCGATCTGGCGATCTCGGGGGCGCGGGCGTGCAACACCGGGAACACAAAGAGCTCATCCCAGAAGATGTGGCCCCGATAGGCCTCGCCGTGCAGCCCGCGTGCCGGGATGCCCGCGTCGACCTCGTACACATTGGGGGAAGCCACTTGCAAGAGGTGGAAGATGTGGAAATTGGTCGCCTGACACACCTCGACGTCGGCATCGACCTCGACGCGGAATCGGCTCCACAATCCCAGCCACTCCGTCGTGTGCTCGGTTTCCAGCTCCGGGAAGTCGGGAGCATCGGTCAACTCATCGACAACCATCTCGCCGGGCTCGGAGATCGCTGGATCCTTCGACGTCCGGACCGACACCACTTTCTCCATCCGGAGTTCCGATCCTTCTTCGACCTCGACGGCCATCTCCTCGCCTACGACCCTCGACTCGGCTATCGGAGTAGGCTCGGGGGCCACCTCGACCTCGTCGTACCAGAGACGGTGCCTCGCCCCCACCACCACTTCGATACGGGACTGCTTGGTCCTGGCCCGAACAGAGTGGAGGCCGCCGGATGTCGAGGTCTCAAATAGTTCGAGATGCTCATCGGCCAGGTCCCGATAACGCTCCACGTTGCGGTTACGCACATCGGCGTCGATCGTGGAGCGAAGCGTCAACTGACCCGACCAGTTCTCCGCGCGGATGGTCGTCTCTAGAGCAGCGAGAGACGGTCTGGCCATATGAGCCAGCCGACGCTGGGACAACGAGGTTTCCCTGCCCTCGGCGTCACGAAACCGCACCTCGCGGATCAAGATCCCTCTGTCGAGCTCCAGTGCCTGGCGGAAGAAGAGGATCTCAACATCGTCGATGGAGAACCACTCGCCATCCTCTGCTTTGAAAGTGACAGGCAGCCAGTTGGGCAGGTTGACGAGGCTCTCGTTATGGATCTTCCTTCCTGAAATCTCATCGGAGAGACGGTTGTAGAAGCCCGCCACATAGGTGCCCGGATAGTGGTCTCCGTCATCGGCGCGGCACTCGGGCGCCGCACCCCGGGTGGCGAATCGGCCGTTCCCCACCGTGCACAACGCCTCCCGCAACAGCTCCTGCGACGGGTCGTAGCTGTCGTATTCCAGGACCCAGGGGTCGATCCGGAGGCCGTCTCCTCTGCACTCACCGATCATGAGAGCCTGTCTCCGAGGCAAGACGACATCGATCGACCCCACCGCCTGCCAAATCTGCCAAGTGCAACCATTCGTGTCGTCTCCTATCCGAGTGCCACCAGGATCCACGAATCGCCCGGCCCGGTCCAGGGCATCAGACCCTTGTATGCCAGACCGCCTCAACGAGGACCGGCTCCCGGACCCTAGGGCGAGCGACAACAGTCTCGCAGGTCGATGCCGTTCTGTCGCGGCAACGACAACGCGTCCCCGGGGCGCGCTGCCTCCGCCGATGAACTCAGACGGCGGCGTTGAGAGCGCCCGAGAGCAGCGGCCCGGCTCACCACGGAGCTCGATCTCAATCACAACGCCATTCGCCAGCATCTGAGCAAGTTGGTCGATGCCGACCTGGTCACCCGTAGCCCAGCATCGACGACCGGGAGAGGAAGGCCCCGTCAGCTGTATGAGGTGCATCCGGGGCGTCGATTCCCGCTGGGAGGCGGGTGGGCTCCACCTACGGCTCAGCCTGCTCCTGGTAGAGGTCATCCGGTCCGGAGACGACCCGGTGGAGGTGGGACGACGGGCGGGCCGTGCGGCAGAGTTGCGCACCCGGCCCGACGACGACGTCGCCACCGCACTCGAGAAAGCGATGTCCAGGGAAGGATTCGACCCGTCCGTGGATGACGATGGAGAAGCGACCGAGTTCGTGTGAGGCACCTGTCCCTTCGCCGAAGCGGCCACCGCCGACCCCCGAGACGATCTGCTCATTGCATCTCGGCCTGGCCCAGGGTCTCGCCGAGCAGTTCGACGGAGTGGTCGACTCTCTCGAGCCCCGGGAACCAGCAGTGGCCGGTTGCCGACTACGTTTCGACGTCGATGCGCCGAAGGCCTGAGTCAGAGCATCAAGTCGCTAAACCACCGGTTCAGCTGCTCAGCGAGAGATAGCGAGCTTCATTGCCTTGGTCTCGGCGGCCCGCCCGAAGGTGTCGTAGGCGTCCATCATCTCATCCATCTCAAATCGATGACTCACGAACTTCTCGGGTGACAGCTTGCCCTGTGCCACCAGCTTGAGGAGCATCGGTGTGGTGGTTGCGCTGACCAAGCCGGTAGTGATGGATATGTCCTTGATCCAGAGATCCTGAAGGTCCAGATCCACCGACTCCCCGTGCACGCCTACGTTGGCGACTGCACCACCTGGACGAATCAGCGAGACACACATGTCGAACGTCTGGGGAATGCCGACCGCCTCTATCGCTACATCGACGCCCAAGCCGCCATCGGTCATTGCCATTACCTGATCACGCCAGTCGTCGGCGCCGCTGTTGATGCCGTCGGAGGCGCCGAAGGACTTGGCCAGCTCGAGCCGGTTGTCGTCGAGGTCGATGGCAATGATGCGGGAGGGGCCGTGGAGGCCGGCGGTCATGATGGCGGACAGGCCCACCGGGCCAGCCCCAACGACCGCTACCACGTCACCTGGTTCGACCTCACCATTGCGGACACCGATCTCGAACCCGGTGGGGAGGATGTCCGAAAGCGTGATTCCCGCTTCGTCACTGACGCCCTCCGACAACTTGTGCAAAGAGTTGTCAGCGAAGGGCACGCGGACGAACTCGGCTTGGGTCCCGTCGATCAGGTGGCCGAGTATCCAGCCGACACCCGACGCACCTTCCTCATCGAGGCAATGGGAGGGGAGCTGCTGGTGACAGTAAGAGCATGATCCGCAGGCGGTTATGCACGAGATGATCACCCGGTCACCGACCTCAAGGCCCTTTACCGCTGATCCAACCTCGGTGATCGTGCCGACGCCCTCGTGGCCGAGGATCCGGCCATCGGTCACTGCCGGGACGTCCCCTTTGAGGATATGCAGATCGGTCCCACAGATCGTTGTCGTGTCGACCTGGACGATTGCGTCGGTCGGCTTCTCGATCGCGGGATTCGGGACCTCTTCCCATGCCTTGTTGTCCGGTCCGTGGTAGACGAGTGCCTTCATTTTCGGTTCCTCCTGTTGTGTGCTCGAAGAGCAGAGCGCAAGGTTCTGCGCTGTTCTTACCCAAGAGTCCCTGACACCAACCTTCGGCGCTAGATCTGAAGGATCCTCGCCCAGAGGCCGTTCGGCACAGTCGTATGCCTTGAGAGACCAAATTGACGGAGTCGGCTCGATCGGCGCCGCCGACCTATCGTGTTGACATGGTTGGTGACCCGGCCTGCTATCTCTCGTCGGTGTGCCTCTCCTGTGGCCGGTTCCTGGAGACCGAGACAGGAGATCAATGTCCCCACTGCAGCCGAGATCGGATTGCTGCTGACGAGGTGACATCGGCTGAGCCTGCCTCGACACGGGATCAACCTGCGAAACCCGGCGAGTGATGCCGTCATGTCCCTGGCAACGCTTCCCGGCTGGTCGGGGGACTCACGCTTCAGAAGATCGGCGACCGCATCGCCGACCCGAAGATCGTCCTCCCCTGGATGCTCACCGCTCTCGGTGCGCCAGCCTTCGCCACCGCCCTCCTGGTGCCCATAAGAGAGTCGGGCTCGCTGCTGCCACAGGCTCTCGTGGTCCCAGTGGTCAGGAGATACGGACTTCGGCACCGAGCGTGGGCCCTCGCAGCCCTCGGCCAGGC
>JBKHKD010000004.1:0-123991 GCA_046537785.1 Actinomycetota bacterium | reverse complement strand
TCTCGTTTCGTGGGCCCTGCAGGACTTGAACCTACGACCTCTTGCGTGTCGAGCAGACGTTCGTCAGGCGTACTGATGCTTTGACCTGGGTTTATGTCGGAAATAAACCGCTCAACCGAAGTTTGTGTCACATCTGTGTCACGCAGTAGCGCAGAGAAAGCTCGTCTCTGCCGTTGGCTTCGGCTTGTGAATAGGTGTCAGCCGGCCCGGCGTTCAAATCGGTCGCGTTTGCCCGGTTTATCGCTTCGCGGCCCGAACTCGAGTACGTGCGGACCCGGCGCAAGTCGCCGCACACCAACGGCGTGCGGGAGCGGGCGTTCGGGTCGCTCAAGGTACGAGCACCTGTACCGCCACGACATCATCGACGTCGACGTCCTCGCCGTCGAGTTCGCCGACTACCGGCACGTGTTCAATACCATCCGCCCCCACGAAGCACTCAACATGCGCCGCCCAATCGAGGTCTACCTCGACGCGATCCCCAACTTTCACGACCCCGAAACTGAGCCAGAATCCTGACGCGGGACAACACGGGACAACGATGAACACAACAGCAAAGCAGCATTCACCAGCGGTTGTGGTAGAGAACCTCACAAAACGATTCGATGACCTAACCGCCGTAGATAATGTCTCCTTCGAAGTCGGGGAAGGCGAAGTGTTTGGATTCCTCGGTCCGAACGGTGCTGGCAAGTCAACCACCATTCGGATGCTGACCGGCGTCTTACGACCGGACCAAGGATCCGCCCGAATTCTCGGAAGCGATGTTCGCACCGACACCGAGGCGGCGAAGTCCGAAATCGGGATCGTTCCGGAGCAGTTCAACGCATATCCGGACCTGACGGCCTGGAAGAACCTGATGCTCGCTGGCGAGTTGTACGGGGTCCCACGAGAGACACGACAAACGAAGGGGAAGGAGTTGCTGCGTTCCTTCGGGCTATTCGACCGGCGTCATTCTTCGGCGAGCGAGTACAGCAAAGGGATGAAGCAGCGCCTCATGCTGACGATGGCGCTCATACACGACCCTGCTGTCCTCTTCTTGGACGAACCTATCACGGGTCTCGACGTCGAGAGTCAGCGCCTTATCCGGGAGCAAATAGCGGAGTTGAATCGTGAAGGACGAACAGTCTTTCTGACGACGCACGACATCGATGAAGCGGACCGAATGTGCGACAGAGTTGCTATTATTGTCCGAGGCAAGATTGCGGCTATCGATACCCCTGACGATCTGAAAGACGCAATCGAGCGCACACGAGCCGTCGAGGTGAGTTTCGCTACGGACGTGGAAAGTGACGTGTTGGCCGGGCTCACCGCGGTCGAACGGGTCGAAACGCGTGGTAATACATTTCGCCTCATGACACCTGATCCGGATGCTGTCGTCAAAGCGGTTGTCGACTACGCGGCGAAGACGGACTTGACGTTCCGTTCATTGCATACGCGGGGGGCGAGTCTTGAAGATGCGTTTATCGCCCTGACGGAGGGAAACCGGTGAGGCTGCAGCGAGTGTTGGCCGTGGGAAAAAAAGACATCCGGATTTACTACGCCAAGGGACCGGTCCTCATCTTCGGAATCCTCATTCCAGCGTTTTTCTTTCTCGCGTTTACGATGGGGCAAGACATGGCCGAGACGCAACTCGTCGCCGGACTCGTCGGGATGGCACTCTGGTTCACGGCCACGTCGATCTCGCCAGTCATTGGCCCGTGGGAAACCCGCGACGGCACGCTGGAGCGGCTCGCCTCTGCCCCGATTACCGTCACCGAGATACTGCTTGGCGACGTCCTGGCATCCGCAACTGTCGGCGTCGCTATCACCGGCGTCGCCGTCGGTGGCCTTTCCCTCATCCTTGGATTCTCAGTCCCCCATCCCGGGAGCCTCGGGGCCGGTCTCGTTCTTGCGGCGTTAGGGTTTTCGGCGCTGGGCGTGCTGATGGGCGCCATACCGACGGACCAGACGTCGGACGTTATGATGCTGGCCACGTTGGTCAAATTTCCTGTGATCTTCGTCAGCGGCATCTTCATTCCGGTCGAGAATCTCCCAGAGTGGGGCCGAGTAGTGGCGTATGCCTCCCCGTTGACTTACTTGGTCAAAGCGACGAGATACGGACTAGGAACCGGTGAGAGTATACTTATTTGGCTTCTAGGGCTGCTGCTTTTCTTTATCGCGGCCTTTGGCCTCGCAGTAGGATTGCATCGCAGAACGCTTCCCAGACGCCTGTAGCGCGGTTTCCGTCATAAATGAATTCTCACAGAGTCAGCCGGGAACATCGTGAATGAATCTGGGTCGAACCCGGCGCTATTCTGGCGATGATTCGGATTAGCCCTGTGGGCGCTATCAGTAGTTGTAATGGCACTGAACACGGGACTCGCGTCCCTCGTACCGTTGATAGCAGATAGCCATGGAGCAGGAGTCATGGGAGAGCCGTTCATGTTCGCACCGTTCTGATCCCTCCTGATCCTGGGTCTTCCCCACTGAGGTGGGTCACGCCGCGGCGGCCTGGCCGACCTGGCCGTCCTGATCCGCAGGGACGCGCCCGGGAGATCCTCGAGGAGCGCTACGCCCACGGCGAGATCGACCAGGATGAGTTCCTGACCCGCCGACGGGACCTGACCGCCAAGTGACGTTCATCCGGGCCGAACGGAGGTCAGCTCCGGGCCGGCTGGCACTGGGCGACGTCCCCACGGCGGTGTCTGATGAGAAGGAACCCTGAGGAAGGAGCTGAACGTGAACCGACACCGGATTCTGTGGACGCTGCAGATCCTTCTGGGGATCCAGTTCGTGATTGTCGGGATCCTGCACTTCGTGGTTCCGGAGGGACTGCCCGGCCCCCTGGGCTGGATGTACGACCTGTCCGACACGCAACACACGATCTCCGGAGCCGCCGAGATCCTCGGAGGGATCGGGCTGATCGTCCCGGCCGACCCACATCACCGTGGTGTCCTACGAATGACATGTCGACCCGCCCATCGACACCCCGCATCAGGAGCAGCGTGACCTAATAAGAGCATGCCCGCCGGCGTCCCCGGAGTGGCCCAACCCTGTCATGTCCGCAGCCTCCACCCGCAACTTGATAACCCAACACCCGAGAACGCGAAAACCCGCGCTTGACACATAGGAGCTTCATTATGCGCTACCTCGCCTGACATCGGCAGTGCGGACAATGCGACACTATGCGTCATGGATGATGGGGACCTCGCCCGACAGCAGCTCGACGTGTACATGACACGGGAAGGTCCGTGGAACCCAGAGCATGGAGACATCGAGATACCGGAGGAATGGGACTTCCTTCCATCTGGTGATGCGTTCGTTACACGTCGGGTGAAGGCAACGGGGAGATTCTGGGTGGCGTGGCGACCTCGAGGAAAGAACCGGCCGCACCGGCGCCGACTCGGACTCTGGGCTCCCAAGACGGCCATCGAGAAGGCGTGGGCAGAAGCTGCCGCCACCGAAGCGGAACGCGCCAGACAGCGCGAGCGAGGCGCGAAATCCCGGGAACGGCAGGAGGTCGTCTATCGCGACGAGCTCGCCGACGCTATCCGCCGGTTCCTGGCCTTCGCTCCCGAGCACAGCGAACTCGCCGAAGAGATCGCCGCAGAAGCAGCCACTCGGGCGGCCGTGACGGGGAGCGGCCGAATCGGGCGCACCCGGACCCTCTCGTTGGACGAGCGTGCAGTTTTGGCGGCCCGGGCGCTGATACGACATCGATACACGAGTTATGAGGATGACCTCTTCGATGCGTCGATGGAGGACCCCTGGGATGAAGAGTTCTGGTATCGAGAAATCAAAGCCGAAGCTCAAAGCGCAGTGGATGACTTTCTCGACCAGCATCGGAAGGGGGAGGCCGACCCGCCCAAGGAGGTCTGACTCGTAGTCGGGCCTCGCCGCTTACAGGCGTTCTCACCTTTTACACAGTTGCAACACGTACCGTTGCGGTAAACCAGTAAACTCGCATCCGAGATGATGCAACTGTGTGCGGGTAACCACGCCCTGGTAGTGCGATGACGTTGAGCCGTCAGGTACTCCGCAAGATCGACGACGCCCTGCGCTCCGAGTTCGACCAGGAGAAGGGCGAGTGGATGGCAAAGGTTCCGATCTCTGGTGCCACCAAGGCGGTGTGGCAGAGATACTGCCAGGCGGTGGGTGTCGGTATGGGTGAAGGTCTTGCCTTGTTGATGCTCCACGAGCTCGCCTCGATGGCCGGGGAGGACGCTGAGACGCTTGCTGACCGTCTCAACACCCGACAGGCAGAAATGAATGCCCAAGCCAGAGAGCTGAAGGATCTTGAAAAGGAGCTCCAGCGGCGTGACCGGGCTCTGTTCCTCCGGGAGGCCGACCTCGAGGACCGGGAAAAGGAGGTGGCTGCACGAGAGGAGAATGTGGCGGTGGTCGAACAGAGGCTCGGGCAACAGTTACGGGCACCCACGCAAAATGAACCCGCCAGTCGGCCAAAGCGAAAACTGGGACGAAACGAACAGTGCTGGTGCAAGTCGGGCGAGAAGTACAAGAACTGTCACCTCGCTTCTGATCAATCCCGCTGAGGAGTCTTCCCCTGTCGGAGATGGATCTAGGTCAGGTCCACTCCCCTATCCACGGCCCATTCTCTGAGCGTGGTGCCGAGTTGGGGTACATCGCGCTCGAGAGTGTTCCAGAGGAGGTCGTAGTCAACCCTGTGGTACACGTGGTCCACGATGATGCGGTTGGCAATCACATCGTCCCACGGCACCCCGTCGGGCATCTCCTCACCCAGCTGATCGCGGAGCTTCGATGCGGAATCACCGATCCTCCCGATCAGCGCCTCTCCGGCAAGCCGCAGCATTCGATCTGATTCGTAGGCTTCCCGACCACGCTCGACGAGCTCACTCGTGGCTTGGACGGCATCAAGGAGGTCGGCCACGATCTTGTCGACCGACCTGCGGCTCATAGGCCGATGGCTTCCTCCAAGACATCATGATCTCTAGGCAGGAGGGCACGGCTGCTGATGACGTCAACGTCGACGCCGAGGAGGTCCGACAGCTCGCGTCGGAACCGGGAGAGGTCGAAGAGCGAGGCGTCTCGTGGAACATCTACAAGGAAGTCGACATCAGAGCGCGAGTGAGCGTCTCCCCGGGCGACCGACCCGAAGATCCGCACGTTCGAGATCCCGTACCGATCGGCCAACGAGCCGATGTCGTCTTTCCGGGCCTCCACCATCTCACGGAGTTGCGGACTCTCGATGGCTCCTTGTCTCGCAGACGCCTTCATGTCGCTCAGGATACCTTCCATCTAGCCAGGCGCTCTAACCGTTGCGACCGGATCCGTGTAAACACCAGCCATCCCACGGTCCGATTCTGCCAACGGTCTGCCAACGGTCTGCCACCAACCGGATCCCGCCTGTTTGTCTGCCGGGTCTTACTAATCGGTTCCGGGTCTGTCGCGGGACGCCCAGCTCGGCCCTGTCAAGGACACCTTGTCCGGTCGTACAGAGCACCCTTGGGCCAGCGGGCGGGGATCCGGTGCACACCAATTTTCTACCGAGTGGAGCACGGCTCAACCGTGCGAATCGGAGAGGACCCCATCTGATCCAGGTCAGACTGCCAAGAGATGCTGATATGGAGCTCGATGTGACAGAGCGACTGAGCATCGAAGTCGACGCGCAGGCATGAGACCTTCTGGGCCACAACAGACACGACAAGCCCGATTTATGTGTCGCACCAATGCATCAAAGATCCACAGACGTGTGCACACCTGCGGTCACGGTTTACTGGTTTACCGGGGAAGCCTCACCACGTTGTCACCTTCACCGGACGCGTAACGCTCCTCCATCGCGTCGGCCAGCCGCTCCAGATCCTCCTCGAACAACGACCCGTACACATCGAGGGTCATCTTGGCCGAGGCGTGGCCGAGGGCGCGCTGCACGGCCTTGATCGACGCCCCAGAGGCGATCATCAGTGACGCCGCAGTGTCCCTCAGATCATGCGGGACGAGGTCCGGCTTGCCGATCCGCTCCGCGGCAGGGGAGAACACCCGGTTGCGGAAGTTGCCGTGACGGACCGGCCCGCCGCGGGCAGCGGTGAAGACCAAATCGTCGGTGTCCCGGTCCTCGAGGAGGGGCGCCAGCGGGTCTACGACGAACTGAGGGACGATCACGGTCCGAGTCTCATAGGTCTTGGGCGGTCCGAACACGAGACGCCCGCCAACTTCGGTCGCTGCCTCCTCGACTCTCACCCGTCGTCGCTTCCGGTCGACCCTCCCCGCGCGTAGAGCCACCGCCTCTCCGAAGCGCAACCCCGACCATCCGAGGAACCAGACCAGGGGCCCGTGCTCACCACACTCGTCGGCAAGATCTCCGAGTTCGGCCGCTGTCAAGAAGAGCTGGCGTCGCGGACGTACCGAGGGTTGTTTCACCTTGGCGGCGGCGTTGCGTGCCAGCCGACCGTCGTCGACGGCCTGGCCAAGGATCGAGCGCAGCAGACGCGCGGTCTGCCTCACCGTGGCCGCTGACAGACCATCCGCCAGCAGGCCGGCCTGCCAGGACCGGACCTCTTCGGTGGACACCACTCGGAGAGACCGGCCGCCGAACGCCGGGATGATGTGAGAGCGGACTAGAGCCTCATAGGTGGCGACCGTTTTCGGTGCCAGACCCTGGCGGGCTTGGAGCCACGACTCGGCGTACTCACCGAGGAGGATGGTCCCGGCTTGCGGATCGACCCAGGACCCGGCCAGCGCGGCGTTCTCTTCGGTTAGGAGCCACCGTTCGGCGTCGACTTTACGTCTGAAGCTCTTCGAGTGCTGGCGGCCGTCAGGGCCCCTGTAGCGAGCCCTCCATGACTTCGGTCGGTCGATCTTCTGGATTGATCCCATTCGCGAACCCTCTCTTGTGTCACGTATGTGTCACAAGCGAGGTGAAATGTAGCAAAAGAACGCGAAATCAGGAAAGACGGTGAAAGAAGCTTGGGAAGAGAGTTTTCCCTGGCCAGAGGCGCTTTTTGAACGTCTCCCCTGGCCGGGAGATGGTGGGCCCTGCAGGACTTGAACCTACGACCTCTTGCGTGTCGAGCAAGCGCTCTACCAGGCTGAGCTAAGGGCCCGCAGCCGGAAACTCTAGCGAGGTTCGGAAGAAGTGCTGAGTCCGCCTCGGTCGATGGGTAGTCTCGAACTAGATAGGAGACCGATGCCTTCCAGAGTGGATCCCGCCGTAGTCGAAGCCCTCCGCATGCATCAGCCAACCGGAGTCCGCGCCGACGACGTCAAAGACCTCCAGACTAAGCGAGACCGCAAGAGTGCGATCAACAAGATGCGCCGGGCCTGGGGATCCGAGGCAGCGAGATCACTCGAGGCCCTTCAAGAGGCCCAGATCGAACTGGGACGTCTTCTCTCTACCGGTTCGGCGGAGGCGTTCCAGCAGCGGGACGTGGTGATCGAACGCCGACGCGCCCTGGACCGGGAGATTGAGGCCAGTCGCAGCTCGGTAAAAGCTGATGCAGCCACCGGCACCGGACGGCATGTTCTCAGCCGCTTCTTCGGAGGATAGCCCTCAAGACAACTGACTTTCGACCATGGCGGTCCGAAGTCGTGGGATGGAGACTCAGCTGGTGCAGCGTGCCGACCCCTTGCCGATGAAGCTGCGGGCCGCCTCCTGGCGCATCGCCTGGATCGTGCTCGCCGCCATCGCCCTGACCTTGATCTACCCGTGGCGCTCGATCGACAACGCCGCCGAGGTCGCCCAAGCCCAGATGCTGGTCGACTCGATGAGCAGTGCCCACGACGCGATCTCCTCCGGCGAGGCGAACCCGGAGGAGTTCACCATCGCCGACGACGGTTTCGCCGGTTTCACTTCGATTACACCCGGCGGCGTCCCTGCGGTGGGCCTGATCGGCCGAAGCGGTGATACCTGCCTGGTCATGCACTGGACTGCTCCGGGAATCGCCCAGGTCGGAAGACTGTCTCCGAATCTTGGGTGCGACCCTGCTCAGATAGAGGAGGTACCCCTCAGACCCAACGCCGGATATGTGCCGGGAACTGGCCCTCCGTTCGATGTCACTCCACTGGTCCGGGAAGCCCACACGCCGGTGTGGTTCGTAGCGGCTCTGGTGATGCTGGTCTGGCTGATGATCAGGTCGGGCCTCGACTTATTTCTCATCTTCCAGCGTCCCGACTTCTTCTTCTCGAAGGACTGAGCGCGGGGTGCCCGCCTGCTTGGAGGCGACGACCGGAATCGAACCGGTGTAACGGGTTCTGCAGAGTTGCTACGGATAACTCGAACCGCAATGCAATCCGGCCGCAACCGCCCCCGTCTCTGGCGAGGGCAGCAACCTGAGCGGAGTGGCCCCCGTGTAAAGAGACTTCAGACCAACGAACTCATCAAGAACCTCGAGAACTCGAAGCGAGGTCGTCGACCAGGGTCTTGAGCCCGACGATGAAAACTCGCCTAGCAGGGACTTTAAGGCGAGATTAATCGCGGGTTGGCAGCGTCTTCCCAAACATGCTCACAAGTCCGATAGTCTCGAAAGTGAACACTTTCGGGACGCACACAGTGCAGTACCAAATCCTCGGCCCGCTCCAGGTCAAGAGAGCGGACGAGGAGATCAAAATCAAAGGACCCAAGCAACGGGCTCTGCTGATCCTTCTGCTGCTCAATGCCAATGAGGTCGTGTCGACAGACAAGTTGATCGAAGCCTTGTGGGGCGATGAGATCAACGGTCGGGAGATCGGGACGTTGCGAGTCCACATCGCCAATTTGCGTAGCGTGCTGGAACCGGACCGGCGAACCAGGGACGACCCGGAGATCCTTCTCACCCATCCGCCCGGCTACATGTTGAAGGTCGATGACGATGCAATCGACTGCCATCGATTCGAGCGACTCATCTCCGAAGGACGGAAAACGGTTCGAGAGGATCCGAAGCGAGCAGTCGAGTTGCTTGAGGCCGGCCTCGAACTGTGGGGCGGTACGCCTTTGGAGGACGTCTATTACGAGGACTTCGCCCAAATGGCCATCCACCGCCTGGAGGAGTTGCAACTCTCTGCCACAGAAGACCTCAACGAGGCACGCCTCGCCATGGGGGAGCACGCGGAGTTGGTGGTCGAATTGGAGTCTCAGGTCGCCACCCATCCATTGAGGGAACGGCCGTGGAGCCAACTGATGCTCGCTCTCTATCGGAGTGGTAGGCAATCCGAGGCACTCTCAGCTCATCGGCGGCTGTCTGACATCCTCGGCCAGCATGGTCTGGTGCCCGGCCCCGGGCTCAACATGCTCGAGGACCGGATCCTCGTCAACGACCCCAGTCTGATGACGCCAACTCTGCGGATCGGGCCGAGACAATCGCCTCCGGCAGAGCGGACCAGATTGATCGGTCGCAGCCACGACCTGGTGGAGCTCCAGTCGCTTTTCGCCTCTACCCGCCTTCTCACCCTGACAGGGTCCGGTGGAGTTGGGAAGACTCGTCTGGCCCAGCGGTTTGCGTGGCAGGTTGTCGAGGATGGGATCGAGGTCTGGTGGGTAGAGCTGAGCGGGCTCAACGATCCTCGGAGGATCCCCGACCAGATAGCCGCCGCGGGTGGGGTAGCGCAGGGACCGACTGTCGAGATGCTCGATGTCCTGCAACGTCTGATCGGATCCAGGAAGCTGGTGATCGTCCTGGACAATTGCGACCACTTGATCGACGAGACGGCACGGATCGTCGACCGACTCCTGAGTGAGTTGACGGGAGTCCGCTTCGTAGTCACCTCCCGCGAGCCGCTCCAGGTGAAAGGTGAGCTGGTGTGGCGCGTGCCCTCGCTGCCCGTCCCCGAGCCATCGGCGGGCGCCAACGAGATACGTCGCTCTCCCAGCGTGGAACTCTTTGTCGAGCGTGCCCGTGAGAGAGCCGGATACCCCTTCACCGAGTTCGATCTACTCGATGTAGCGGTGATCTGTCGCCGTCTCGATGGGATTCCCCTCGCCCTGGAGCTGGCCGCTGCGCGCACATCGGCGCTCAGTCCTGCTGAGGTGAGCAGGCGTCTGGCCGACCGGTTTTCAGTGTTGGAGCGAAGTGACCGCACCGCAATTACCCGACACCGCACATTGGAAGCCGCCATCGACTGGAGCTTTCAACAACTGGAGGACGCGGAGCGACGCCTGTTGAGCCGGCTTGCGGTCTTCATGGCCGGCTTCGATCTGCCGGCCGCACGTGCGGTTTGCGCATTCGACCCATTGTCGGAAGACGATGTGGAGTCGGGGCTCGAGCGCCTGGTCGACAAATCCCTCATCGAGCCCGCATCCCGTGGCCGTGAGAAACGATTCCGTCTGACCGAATCGATTCAGGCGTTCGCCTGGGATCGTCTGCCGGATGATCCGCTCGAGGTCCTCACGAGACATCGTGACTGGGCTCTAGCTCTGGCAACCACCGGGAGCAGAGAGATCCTTCGCGACGAGGGAGCCTGGTATCCGCGGCTCGACGCGGCACACGAAGATCTGCGCGCTGCTTTCGATGTGTCACTACGCCGTGGCGAGGTCGAGGAAGCTCTCCGCCTGGTCGGCCTGTTGGGCGGCTATCTCTTGTTCCGAAGAACCAACGAGGCACTGAACTGGTTGGAACACGCCATTGCGGCTGCCGATCAGGCACCGGACGGGGTGAGCGACGCTACGCGGGCTCTCGCGCTCCTTGCCCTCGGACCCTTTCTCTGCTTCCACGGTCGCTACCTGGAGGGACGTCAAAGGCTTGCGGAGGCTGGCGAGCTCTTCGGAGAGTTGGACCACAAGCCCGGGCTCATGTGGGTCCACTATCAGCAGAGCTACTTCCCGGCGATCGGCGATACGGCGACAGCCCTTCGAGATGCCAGGTCGGCCGTAGACCTGGCGGGGCAGATCGGGAAGCCGGAGTACCTGGCCTACGCAACCGCCCGACTTGCCGAGACCACGCTCTCACACGTCACTCGACGTCCGAATTGGGAGCCCGAACAGCTGGAGAAGGTCGTCTCCCTCGCTGATGAAGCCATGCGTCATTGCGATGAGCTGGTCGACCCCTATGCGACGACGCTGGCAACCGTCGCCAAGGGATATGTAATGGCGCTCCGCGGAAGAACGGAGGAAGGCTGGGCCCTGGTTGAGGAGGGTGTGCGCAGGCGGCACCGCTTTCACCTCGGGCTTTCGTGCGCATACGAGGACATATCGGCCGGTCATCTGGCGTTCCGCCTGGGCTACCAGGACAGATCGTCGGCCCTGCTTCGGAGCGGTCTTGCATCCCTTGAAAAGCTCGGGTTGATAGAAGTT
The DNA here is from genome assembly GCA_046537785.1 of Actinomycetota bacterium. Lineage (GTDB taxonomy): Bacteria > Actinomycetota > Acidimicrobiia > Spongiisociales > ZC4RG35 > JANQRA01. The sequence goes on along the minus strand of JBKHKD010000004.1, from coordinate 112,773 downwards.
GCCCGACCCGCACTCGTTGGCGCGGCAGACACCCTTCAGGCAAGTGCCCCCGAAGTGGCGGTCGAGATGTTGAGGGCAGCCGAGGGCCTCGGTCCACTCAAGTACCACGTGGCCAGTCTCTTCGACGAAGCTCAGGTTGTCGACCGGCTTCGCCGTGAACTGGATATCCCGACTGACGGGGTGAGGAGAGACCGGTTGAAAGCTGATGAGGCGATCGCCCTGGCTCTAGCGCACATCTAAGCCATTCCACCTCACCGGTCCCGACGGCCAAACGATTAAAGACCCATTAAACCCCTTTTGGGTTCGGCTAACGCCCATCTCAGAACGTGCGGGCCGTGTGGCTTGCAAACCGACTCTGTGCCCTGGGTCTGGGCCTCATGGTGACCATCATGACTCTGATGGGCCTTTCCGACCTCCCTGATCGGGGGCAAGGATCCGGCTCGCCACGCCGAGCCACCTTGGCCACCTCTGTCGAAACAGCCCACCTCGAGGGGGAAGCAGTCCCACCCGTGGCGATCTCCCGAGCACCGGAGGTGACCCTGCGCGGAGGCACACCCGCCCAGCATCGGCGTCTCGACGAAGCCCTCCACCGGTTCGAGCGAGTCGGACTCCTCCTCCCCGACTTGGAGGTCGAGTTTCACCAGAACCTCGCCGAATGCGGAGGTCACCATGGGCTCTTCCGTCCGGACGGTGTTCCGTGGCGTATCACCATCTGCTCAGGTGTGGATTCCGTCTACGAACACGAACTGGCGCACGCGTGGGAGCTGGCAAATGCCAGCGACGCCACCCGGCGGGAGTTCATGAGGTTGCGCGGCTACTCCACATGGAACGACGGTGGCGTCGCGTGGAACGAGCGTGGCATCGAAGGAGCCGCATCGGTTGTCCAGCAAGGTCTCTCCGGTCTCCCCCTTCCTCCGCACCTGTCCGACGAGCACCTCAGCCGAATCGAGGCTTTCGAGCTACTCACGGGCCAGCCGCCACCGCTCTTCCTCGAGTGGTGTGTCGACCGTGACGGCGAGCAGGCGAGAGACCTGTGCCCTGACCGTGAACCGTCGCCACGCCACGTCAACATGGTCACGTCCTCAAACTCGTTAATGCACCCAGCAGTTGCAAACTCAGACGATTCGGTCTTCAGGCAGGAGTGGAACCAACGGCCGATTCAGAGCGGTGGGAGAATTGACAATTCCCCTGGTAGTTGCCACTTTTCGACAACTGTTCCCAGCTTTGGAGGCGACGACCGGAATCGAACCGGTGTAACGGGTTTTGCAGACCCGCGCCTAACCACTCGGCCACGTCGCCGGATCGTCGATTTGAGCGGAAGACGGGATTCGAACCCGCGACCTCAACCTTGGCAAGGTTGCGCTCTGCCAACTGAGCTACTTCCGCGAGGTGGACGAGGGCATTGTAGCGCCCGGATAACCCCAACCAAAAGGTCCTATATACCCGTCGAACCGAAGCCTCCGTCCCCACGGGCGGTCTCGCCGAGGCTGTCTACCTCGGTCCACTCGATGGCCGGCACGGGGACCACCGCCAGTTGGGCGATGCGGTCTCCCCGGGCGAACACGACAGCCTCGTCCCCGTGGTTGATCAACAGAACGCTGATCTCACCGCGGTAGCCGGAGTCGATGAGACCTGGCCCGTTCACCACCCCGATGCCATGCCGACGGGCGTGACCCGACCGTGGCAGCACCAAACCGGCGTATCCCTCGGGGAGCGCCACGGCGATGCCGGTGGGCACCGCCTCCCGTTCGCCGGGCTGAAGCGTCATGTCGATTCTGGAGTGAAGATCGACCGCAGCGTCGCCGATATGTGCTGGTGAGGGAACCGGGAGTTCCTCATCGATACGTAAAAAGTTAACCTGCATGGTGTCTTGGGGCCATCGGGCGGAGTCACCCGACTGTAAGCGAGTTCCTCATGACAGCGACAATCAAACCGCCCGAGAAGGACCGTTCCGAACGCCGGGGCCTCAGATTCTCCTCGATGGAGGTGCTCGGCTTCGCCTACTCCGAATCGATGTGGTCCGACGCTGCCCCGGCCAGCATCGTCCCCGAGACCGTCCGCAGGGGTAGGCACGAGGCCACTGTGGCCGACCTCCGCCCCGAGGATCCCGGTGATCGGTTCACGGGAGGCAATGTGAGATGGGGGTTTGTCGCCATGATCCTCCTTCTCGTTACAGGGGCAGCTGCTGCGGGATTGTGGCTCTACCAGCGGCCCGCCGCCCACGAAGCTGCCTCGGTCGCCACCCTGATCTCGGAGGCTTCGCAGCTCGAGTCGGGCCTCCCAACCCTTGAGCAGTTCAACATCGACCTCGTCGCCGCCGACATTCCCGCAGAAACATCAGGACTCGCCTCGTTGGAGGCCACCGCACGTTCTTTGTTCGCCGCCTCCGCCGACCTCGGGAGCGGCCAGACCGAGATGCGCACAGCCGCCTCCCAGGCTTCGGGTTCGACTCTCGACGCGATACGCCTGGCGACCGAGGCCCGGTCCTATCAGGCCGCCGTGCTCCCCGTGCTGACTCCACCAGAGTTGGAGACCGACCCGGAATTGATCGAGCTCGATGAGGCAGCTCGTCAGTTCGGAGACTGGCAGCTCGGATTCGACGACGTTCGCACCGCTCTCCCCGAGGCCATCCTTTCCGACGTGACCCAGGAGCTCGACATCCTCTCCGGTGACCTGTCCACCCTTCTCGGCCGATACGTCGACGCTCTTCGCGAGGACGACCCGGCCGCCGTGGAGGCTGTGATGTCAGACCTCTCGGAGCGGTTGGCGGCAGTCGATGCGCTCCTCCAGTCGGAGCTCGAAGAGATCCGGGCCAGAGTCGAGACACGGGTAGGCGAAGCGCGTCAGGCGCTCGATCGGATCCTCACCCGCTGAGAGCGCGAAAACTCACCCAATCAACCCTGGCGAACATCTGTTCGATCTCCTAGTCTCGAACACATGTTCCGGGTAGGTGACTCAGTCGACCAATGGCAGCGTCTCGAGGTCTACCGACAGCGGTATCCCATCGAAGACCGCCTCGACACGATCACCAGCCTGGAGAAATCGCTGAACCGACGCCGGATGCGCTCGGCGGCTCTGGCGCGACGGCTCGCCGATCTCGAAAAACAGCTAGTCGAGGTCCGCACCGAGCTGGCAGCGGTGGAATCCGAGATCGACAAGAGCAAGTCCGCCGGGGCGTTGCTGCTCGAGGAGATCCTGGATCAGGTGCAGCGAGACATGGGTGAGGCGTGGTCGCCCACTCCCGTGACCGGGTTCCGGGTGTGGCGTATCGAGGACAACCGGGTCAAGGGGAACCAACTCCCCTGGCCTACTCCGACGATGGCCAGCCGGTGCCTCCGGGACATCCCCGGGGAGGACCTCCCCCACCCGGTAGATCGATGCGGGCCTCCGGCGTGTGGGGTCTATGCGGTGAAGGGCCTGGACATGTTCCCGGCCGACGTCGCGAATGGCGAGATCCGCCGCTCGGTCGTGGGGTTGGTGGCCATGTCGGGAAAGGTCGTCGAACACGACGAGGGCTACCGGGCGTCCTCGGCTACTGCGATCGCGATCGCCGCCAACGACGGTGCCCGCAGACTCCTCACCACGAACCCCGACGAGATTGAGCGGCTGTTCGAGAACCCCGAGCGAGTTCTGGCGGCGGCATCACCCATGGAAGGCCCGGAGGGCAACGAGACACGAGAGTTCCTCGAGTCTCTTAGAACGAAGGAGGACAAATGGACATAGGCAAGGAACTTCGAGTCATCGAAGTCGAGGAACCGGCGGTCGAGGTGGAGCCGGTCGAGGTGGACGAGCACGTCAGCTCCAGGCAGGCCGAACCCGACCCCACCAGGGGCTGAGTTCTACTGTTCGGCCGACTCGAGTTCGGCCATCTCCTTCTCGAAGTCGGCCGCCCCCTGGAACTCCTTGTACACCGAGGCGTAACGGAGGTAGGCGACCTCGTCGAGCTCGCGGAGATAGTCGAGAACGAGTCGGCCGATCTCCTCGGAGGTGACCTGGGGTCCCGTCGCTCGAACGGTCTGGTCGATTTCCTCGACCACTCTCTCCACCTCCGAGCCCGAGACGGGACGGTCGGCCAGGGCGGCGGAGATCCCGGAGGCGAGTTTCGTGGGCGAGAAGACCTCGAGCTCACCCGAGCGCTTCATCACCATCTGCTGTGGCTCCACTCGCTCGTAGGTGGTGAAGCGGTGGGCACACGCCTCGCATTCACGACGGCGACGGATGGCAGCACCGTTCTCGGCCGGCCGGCTGTCGATCACCCGGATGTCCGTCTCGCCGCACGCGGGGCAAAGCATTACCCCAGGGTAAACGGGAATTGCGGCTTTAGCGCCGTGGAATCTGTAGAACCTGACCAACCTGAAGGGAGCTCGACTCGATTCCGGAGCGTTCCTTGATCTCGTCGATCACCACGCGGATGTCCTCCTCCGGTGACATGTGGTCGGCGGCAATGTCCCAGAGGGTGTCGCCCTGGGCCACGACATATTCGGTGGCCGGTGCGGGCAGGGCCCCGGCGTTGGCGTCGGAAGCCCCTCCGACCAGGAGAAAGACCGTGCAGAGGGTTGCAAGGAGCACGGACAGCTGAACGGAAAGCTGTTTTCGTGTTGTCTGCATGTCTCCCTCCTGATCGGGCCCGCTTGGCTTGCTGGATGACATTCGGCGCAAAACCGAACGTGCGTTCGATACTGTACCGAACAAGCGTTCGATGTCAAGCCGAACTCGACCCAACTCCGAAAACCCTGCCAGCCAGGGGTGACAGATTTGCCCCGTGACTCAATCGCGCTGCACCGCGTGACGGCTGGCGCTACGTCGTGCAGCCCAGAGGAGAGCACGACACCACCACCTCCGGCGCGCTGCAAGCCTTTGCCGGAAACGCCACCCAACACAGCGGAGACGAGGGACCAACACTCATCCGAACAGATGTTTGGTGAGAGCATCGCGGCGGACTAGCCTGACGAACATCAGTTCGAAGAGGAGTCAGGATGCTCACCGACCGACAGCAACAAGTACTGGACTACATCAGGGACATCGTCGCCGACCGCGGCTACCCGCCATCGGTGCGTGAAATCGGCGAGGCGGTCGGGCTGAGCTCTCCGTCATCGGTGCATGCCCAGCTCAACTCGCTGGTGAAGGCCGGGCTCATCAAGAAGGATCCGTCCAAGCCGCGCGCCATCGTCATCGTGGACGAGCCTGCCACGGTCACCGAAATCGACGACCGTCGCATGCGTGACGTCCCCATCCTGGGGCGCATCGCCGCCGGTACCCCGATCCTCGCCGCCGAGCACATCGACGAGGTGATGCCGCTGCCCACCGAACTCGTAGGCGATGGCCCCGTCTTCCTGCTCGAGGTCAAGGGTGACTCCATGGTCGATGCCGGGATTCATGAAGGCGACCTGGTCGCCATCCACAAGCAATCCGATGCCAGGGACGGCGAGATCGTGGCCTGCCTCATCGACGGCGAGGAGGCGACCGTGAAGCGGCTCCAGCGCAGAGATGGCAAGGTCTACCTCCACTCGGAGAACCCGGCATACGAGCCGATGGTCTTCTCAGACGGCGTGGAGCTGATCGGCAGAGTGGTCAGCGTTCTCCGACGCTACCCCTGAACGAGTACTCGGCCGGGCCAACGATCCAGGCGACACCGTCGCGGAAGTCGACCGAAGCCTGACCACCGGGCACTGACACCTCGACCGGGCTCGCCAGACCATGTCGCTCGGCGGCCACCGCAGCCACGGCCGCGATGCCGGTGCCACATGCCATGGTCTCTCCGACTCCTCTCTCCCAGACCCGCATGGCAACACCTGAGCCATCGAGGGCGGCGAACTCCACGTTCGAGCCGTTGGGGAACTCCGTCTGGAGCCTCTTCCCGACGGAGGCCACCTCGACAGTCCCCGGGTCGTCGACGAACGCCACTGCGTGGGGATTGCCCATGTCGACGATCTCGTAGTCGATCCCCTCGATCGCGCGTACCCCCTCTAGCTTGGGGCGTCCCAGCTCAGCCTCCACCCGATCTTCCAGGACACGGACACCGCGCGTACCCACAGCCGTCTGGATGCCGTAGTTGCGGTCCGCCGCCCAGCCCCGGTCATAGACGTATCTCGCCACACAGCGCAGGCCGTTGCCGCACATCTCCGCCGGGCTGCCGTCGGCGTTCCAGTACTCCATGCGGATCGGATCACCCCTGGTGACCGCGAGCAGGCCATCGGCCCCGATTCCGAACCGCCGGTCACAGAGCTCGGCTATCTCCTCCCGTGCCAACCCGATTGGACCGTCCATGACGATGAAGTCGTTGCCCAACCCCTGCATCTTCGTGAAATCGAGGGCTCTCAAGTCAAAATCTCCATCGCTCGTTCTACGCGCTCCGCCTCGTCGTCCATCCAGGGTATCCAGCGGATCCGCGGGTCACGCTGAAACCAGGACCTCTGTTTCTTGGCGAGCTTGCGTGTGTTCTCTCGAATCGCTTCGAAGGCCTCGTCGAGACTGGTGCGACCCTCGAGGTGTTCCAGGATCTCCCGGTATCCCACCGCAGAGCGCGCGGTGCGCCCCATCCGTCCCCGCAGGCCTTGCACCTCCTCAACCAGGCCACCTCGACGCATCTCCTCGAGCCTGCGGTCGATCCGCTCGTCTATGACGCCGCCGGGATCGACCCCCACGGCGGTGAATTCGATGTCAGACACGTATCGCCTCAGGTCTTCCGCCTCCGCCGATTGCGCCCGCTGCGAAGGTGTCTCCCCGGTGATCACCGCAATCTCCAGGGCCCGCACCACGCGTCTCTTGTTGGCGAGGTCGACGTGCCAGCCGGCATCAGGGTCGAGTGCGGCGAGACGCTCCACCAATTCCTCCAGTTCTTCCTTCTCGAGATCGGACCGCAGCTCCGGGTCGGTCGGAGCAAAGCTCATGGGGTCGACCAGTGCCCGGAAGTGCAGCCCCGAACCCCCAACGATGATGAGAGGCACTTCGGACGACTCCATCACCTCCCTCCCCATCCGCCGGTACTGGGCCACTGTGAACTCCTCTTCAGGCTCGACGATGTCGATCAGGTGATGGGGGACGCCTCTTCGCTCGATGACGGTGGGCTTGGCGGTGCCGACGTTCATGCCCCGGTAGACCTGCATCGAGTCTGCGGAGACGATCTCCGCCCCGATCCTCAGGGCGATCTCGATGGCAGTTGTCGTCTTGCCGGAGGCCGTCGGCCCGAGAATGGCAAGGACTTTCCTACTCAGACCGGGGTCCCCACCAAATGGTGCATAGCGGCCGACTCCAGGTGGACGTCGAGGAACGTTCCCGAAGGGTGGCATCCGTCGACGTGGACCACCTTGCCGGTGCGAGTTCGGGTTGTGGCCACGTCCGGGTTCTTCTTCGACGGTCCCTCCGAGAGGACCTCCACCGTCTGTCCGACCATTTCGGCATTCCTCTCACCAGAAATGCGGTTCTGGGTGTCGACCAGCCAATCGAAGCGCTCCTGGATGACGTCGTCGGGCACGAACTCATCTCTCATTTCGGCGGCGGCGGTGCCAGGACGAGGGGAGAACTTGAACATGAACACCTGGTCGAACCGCGCCTCCTCGATGACCTCCATGGTTAGCGCGAAGTCCTCGTCGGTCTCGCCCGGGAATCCAACGATGACGTCGGTCGACACCGCCAACCCGGGGATCGTCTCCCGGGCCATGGCGAGCCGGTCCATGTATTTGCGACGGTGATAGCCACGGTGCATCGCCGAGAGGACCTTGTCCGACCCGGACTGAAGAGGAAAGTGGAGCTGTTCGCACACCGCTTCGGTCTCGGCCATGGCCCGAGCCACGTCTTCTCTGAAGTCGTTGGGATGGGGGCTGGTGAATCTGACCCGTCGGATGCCGTCTACCTCCCCTACCCGTCGCAGCAGGTCGGCGAAGATCGGCCGCCGCTTCCCGTCGATGGCGAGGTCGCGTCCATAGGTGTCCACGTTCTGGCCGAGCAGGGTGACCTCGACCACTCCGTCCGCAGCGAGACGCTCCACCTCCCGAACAACGTCGCCCGGCCGGCGGGAAACTTCGACACCCCTCACCGCGGGCACGATGCAGAAGGTGCAGGTGTTGTTGCACCCCACCTGGATCGTCACCCATGCCGAGTGCTCCAGCTCGCGGCGCACGGGAAGAGACGATGGCATCGCCTGAAGCTCGTCGACCACCTCGGTTATCGGCCCCCAATGCTCGGCGTGGTCCATGAGGTCGAGAACCCTGTCCAGGTTGTGAGTCCCCATGACGACGTCGACCCAAGGAGCCTTCTGCCTGACCAGCTCCCTGTCCTTCTGGGCGGCGCAGCCACCGACGATCAGCATCATGTCAGGGTTGACATCCTTCACCGCCTTCAGTTGGCCGAGGTTGCCGTACATGCGGTTGTCGGCGTTCTCGCGGATCGTGCAGGTGTTGATATAGACGACGTCGGCGCTCTCATAGCCGTCGGTGGCGACCATCCCATCCTGCTCGAAGAGCCCCGCGATCCGCTCGGAATCGTGCTCGTTCATCTGGCACCCGAAAGTGCGGATGAAGTAAGTCTGGCCCGACCGGGTAACCGGACGGTTGGGCCGTTCGCGTGTGGTCGGTTGGGGAAGCAGGACTGTTTGCGCCATGGGTGCTCGACTTAGCGGGCGTAGTCTGTCGCGCGGAACTCGCGTATCACGGTCACCTGTATCTGACCTGGATACTGAAGGTCCTCTTCAAGTTTACGGGCGATCTTTCTGGAAAGTTCTCTCGCCTCGATATCGGTAATACCACCCGGATCGACCACCACCCTCACTTCGCGTCCGGCCTGGAGGGCGAATACCTCCTCCACGCCTGCGAATTCCATCGCGATGCTCTCTAAACGCTCCAGACGCTTCACATAACCCTCAAGGGTCTCGCGTCGGGCACCCGGGCGGGCGGCGGACACCGCGTCAGCTGCCTGGACGATGACCGCCACGATGGTCCTCGGCTCCACCTCGTTGTGATGCGCTTCGATCCCGTGGACAACCGCCGGGTCCTCTTCGAAACGGCGTGCGATCTCAGCACCGATCAGGGCATGAGAACCCTCCACCTCATGGGTCACCGCCTTGCCGATGTCGTGAAGCAGCGCAGCTCTCTTCACCGGGGTCGGATCCACCCCGAGCTCGGAGGCCAGCATCGACCCGATGTGAGCCGTCTCCACCAGATGGTTGAGGACGTTCTGGCCGTACGACGTCCGGTACTTGAGACGCCCCATCAGAGTTATCAGCTCCGGGTGCATCCGGGAGATTCCGACTTCGACCAGGGCCCACTCCCCCGCATCCCGGATCGACTGCTCGACCTCGTCCTTGGCCTTCTCGTATGCCTCCTCGATGGACGCCGGGTGGATCCGGCCATCGGCGACGAGACGCTCCACGGTGATCCGCGCTATCTCGCGCCGCACCGGATCGAAGGAGCTGACGGAAACCGCCTCCGGCGTGTCGTCGACGATGAGACTGGTCCCGGTCACCGACTCCAGATGACGGATGTTCCGGCCCTCACGTCCGATAATCCGGCCCTTCATCTCATCCGAGGGGAGCTCGACTACCGACACGGTGGTCTCGGTGACCACCTCACCGGCAAGTCTTTGAATGGCGGTGGCCAGGATGCGTCGGGCCCGACGGTCCGCTTCCTCCCGCGCTTTCACCTCCATGTCCCGAACGAGGATCATCGCGTCACGACGGGCCTCGTCTTCCACCTGGCTGAGCAGCTCCGACTTGGCGGCGTCGACATCGATCCCCGCCACCTGCTCGAGCTGGTTGCGGGCCTCTTCTTTGAGACGCTCCAACTCGCCACGGGTGTTGGTGACCTCGTCCTCACGATCGATGAGCAGCTTCTCGCGTTGGGCGAGGTTTGAAGCCCGCTGCTCCAAGGTCTCCTCACGCTGGGTCAGCCTCGACTCGAAATTGCCCAACTCGAGTCGACGATGAGCCAGCGCCTCTTCTTCCTTCTCCCTGTAAGCCTCGGCCTTGGCCCTGCCCTCGTCCTCCGCCTTGGCGAGGATCTGCTGGGCGTCGCGACGCGCCGCGGCTACCGCGTCCTCGGCATCCATGCTGTCGCGTTCCCGGCGCCTTGCGATCGCCAGGCGAGCGACCAGGTATCCGAAGCCAAGACCAATGACGACTCCCAGGGCTGCAAGTCCTATCGCCTGAGCATCCATCGTCGGTCCCTTCCCCGAGGACCTCTAAGACAAACGGTGCCGGCTCCCGTTGAACGGGCCGGCACACGAAACGAAGCGTATTCAGAATCGAGGGATCAGATCACCCTGTGCTCCTGCGCTCCTCCTGACATGTCTCGTCGGTTCCGGTTGGTTTCAAAGTCGTTTTCGTGTGTCAGAAACCAATGCTAATGCAACAAGAGACACCCGGACACAGGTTTCGGCCGGCAATGCCTCCAGGACCCGGGAAAATCGGGCACCTGGCGTGGCTCCGGGGACCGATGGTTCAGTCGTTGTCGGCCGTCTCCTCGGACTTCTCGCTCTCCTCAGCCTCTTTGGTCTCTTCCGAGCCGTCTTCGTCGGTCTTCTCGACCATGCCGACGGCCTCGTAGACCTTGGCCTGGAGCTGCATAGCGATCTCGGGGTTCTCCCGGAGGAACCGCTTGGAGTTCTCCCGGCCCTGGCCGAGCTGGTCGTCCTCGAAGGTGTACCAGGCACCGCTTTTCTTGACGACGCCGTTGTCGACGGCCACGTCGAGAAGGCTTCCCTCCCGGGAGATGCCCTCCCCGAACATGATGTCGAACTCGGCGAGACGGAACGGCGGCGCCATCTTGTTCTTGGCCACCTTGACCCGGGTCCGGTTGCCGACGTTGTCGGCGCCGTCCTTGATCGCCTCGATGCGCCGGATGTCGAGCCGAACCGACGAGTAGAACTTGAGCGCCCGACCACCCGGGGTCGTCTCAGGTGAGTTGTGCACCATCACCCCGTCGGCCAGATAGTTGTGGTGCCCTTCGATCTCGATGTCAAAACGGCGCATGCTCCTCGTCTTCGGCTTGACATGGATGTCGACGATCGGGACAGCCGCCAGCTCGTATCTCTCCTCGGCGGGCTGCACTTCGACCGCGTAGCGGCCCCGATGGTGCTGGAGGAGCTTGTACTCCATGCTCTCGGGCACATAGGGCGCGATAAGATCGTGGAGCGCTTCGGTTCCGGCCAGGTCGAACACGATGACTGCCTTGCCGGCCCGGTCGATCAGCTTGCAGCTGAGACCGAGCGTGTCGTTGAGATGATGGACGAGACGGGTTCGTGTCCCACGGTCCATCGCCTCTACAGATATGTCGGAACGACCGGCTGAACCGTCGTTGCGTCGCACGGCGAATGATCCATCATCCATGTACCAGATCGCCAAGGCGAGCGGGGTCAGCTCCTTGATGTAGTCCCAACTGAAGACCTTCTTGCCACCGACGTAGACCGCTTCCCGCAGGACATCGAGCTCCGCCAAAGGAGTGGTCTCGACCATGAGACCGCCCTTCGAGTGCGGCGAAATGCTGGTGGGCACACCCTCCAGGAGGCTCGCCTTCCATCGTGCATAGTCGTCCTGTCGTTTTGCATGGCCGAAGCGAAATCTCGACTTCATGCCAGGACCGTTCGAGTGGTCTCGTTTGGACGAGATGGCACCGTCGCCCATAAGTCCACCGAGAACCAACTGACGCTGCTGGTCGGAGAGGTAGTGCTTGAGCGGCATCAGCACCCGGTCCCCTTCGATCAGCTCCCCGGCCTCACGCCATCCCCCCGGTGTGGAGATGAGGTGGTTGGCGGTGGCCGCGAACTGGGCCCGGCCGTTGCCCTGGGGCTTGTAGACGGTGAACTGGAGGAACTCGTCGGCGTTGCCGTTGTCGTACCAGTTGACGATCTTCTTCGGCTCGACCTTGCCTGTCTCGGGATCGACCGCCAGGACTTCGACATCCATCTTCTGGTTGACGATCTTGCCGATCTTCTCCTGCGTGCCGTCGGCGAGTGTGACCCGGGTCGAGTAATTGAAGCAACCGAACATCACCCCGATTTTCTCCCGGAGCTGGTTGATAAAAATGGCGGTGGTCCGGGACTTGTTCAGGGTTCCGGCCAGCTTGCGCAGCGCCTGACTCATCAGCCGGGCCTGCAAGCCCACGTGGGAGTCGCCCATCTCGCCTTCGATCTCGGCGCGGGGCACCAGGGCGGCCACCGAGTCGATGACCAGCACGTCGAGGGCACCGGAGCGGATGAGCATGTCGGCGATCTCGAGCGCCTGCTCCCCCGTGTCGGGCTGGGAGATCAGCAACTCGTCGACGTCGACCCCGATGGCCTTGGCGTAGATCGGGTCGAGAGCGTGCTCGGCATCGATGAAGGCGGCAATGCCCCCGTTGCGCTGAGCCTCGGCCACGATGTGAAGTGCCAGCGAGGTCTTGCCCGAACTCTCTGGGCCGTACAGCTCCACGATCCGTCCCCGGGGCACACCGCCGATGCCCAGGGCGAGGTCGAGGGACAAGGCTCCCGTGGGGATGGTGGCCACCTTGCGGGCGGAGGCGTCGCCCATCTTCATGACGGCGCCCTTGCCAAACTGTCTCTCGATCTGGCCGACCGCCATGTCCAGTGCTTTTTCGCGTTCTGGTCCGCGTTCTTCTTGGCTCATTTCTCCAAACCTATGACTTGCCTATGACAGATTTGCTCATCACGTTCGAGATCTTACCGAACATGTGTTCGCACCCTTGGATTTATCCGATCAGATCGATCGAGTCAAGGGGTTCGTATCGAGCAGGTCCTCTCCCCAGGTGACTCCGGTAGACCACCACCCGGTCGCAACGCCAGCTCAGTGCGATCTCTTCGTCTATGAGATCGCGCACGTCGGCGGGTGGTCTGATCCGGGCCAGGGTGACGTGGGGGTGGAACGGCCGCTCCTCGGGGATCAGCCCGGAAGCGATGGCGGCATCCTCCGCCAGCTCGTTGAGCACCGAGATATCGCTGGAGCCCCGGCCGATCCCGGCCCAGAAAACCGTCGCCTTGCGCGGGTTCGGGAACGCGCCAAAGCCGTCGAGTGCAATCGGGAAAGCGAACTGATCGCACACCCGCTCCAGCTCGGAGAGAAACCGCTCATAGGTCACCCGGTCGATCGTGTCGAGGAAGCGCAGGGTGACGTGCCAGTTCTCCGGCGGACCCACCTTGCCCGGGATCGGCATCTCAGAGATCCGCTCCGACAACGCGAACCGGATCTCCGGCGGCAGCGGAGCCGCCACGAACACGCGGCCGACCGGAGCTACGTCATCCACCATCGTCCTGAGATGGCCAGTCGCGTCAGATGCAATGCACTGGTAGTGCCGTAGACACGCACCCGTTCCCTGTCCCCCGGCATCCTCAGCTCACGTGCTCTCACGTCCTCAGGTGTCGCCACCGCGATGACGACGGTCCCCGGGGGCTTCTCCATGGGCTCAGGTCCGGCCGATCCGGTGACCGAGACCACGACGTCGGTGCCGAGCAGTTTCTGTCCGCCCCTGGCCATCTCCATGGCGGTCTCCTTGTTCACCACCTGGTGGATGTCGCTGACTGCGAGCAGCCGCTCTTTCAACTCTCCGTCGTAGGCCACGAGGCCTCCCATCACCAGCTCGGACGCTCCAGGCTCAGACGTCAGGGCCGCAGCCACCATCCCGCCGGTCATCGACTCGGCAGTCCCGATGGTCCACTCCTTCTCCCGAAGAAGCCGGAAGATCACCCGATGCACCGTCTCGTCGTCGCTGGCGAAGTACCACTCGCCCACCCGTCGCCTTATCTCGGTTTCGATCGGGTCGATGAGTGCCAGGGCCTCCTCCCTGGTGTCGGCCTTGGCGGTGATCCGAATCTTGATCTCCCCGCCCGAGGCCAGGTAGGCCACAGACGGGTTGGTCGACCCCTGATAGAGGTCGTCGAGAAGCTCACCGATCATCGACTCGCTTTGGCCCCATGTCCGCAGGAGCCGGCTCGCCACCACCGAATGGCCTCCCGACCGCTCGGCGAGACGGGGCAGGACTTCGGCAGTCACGAGGTGTTCCATCTCCTCGGGCACGCCCGGCACACAGAAGACGAGGGTCCCGTCGTGGTCGAGGGCGATGCCGGGAGCGGTCCCCTTCGGGTTCATCAGCAACTCGGCGCCTTCGGGGTGCTCGGCCTGTCGGAGATTCGACTCGGGCATCTCCCGGCCCCTCGTCGCCCACCACGAGCGAAGGCGGTCGGCGTACGCCTCGTTGAACACCATCTTCCGTCCGGTGGTCTCACACAGCGCCTCCCGGGTGAGGTCATCCCGGGTAGGGCCGATGCCACCGGTGATGACGACCGCATCCGAACGGCCCATCGCCGTTCGTATGGCGGTGGCGACCCTCCCGAGGTTGTCCCCGACCACCTGCTGGTAGTGGGCGTCGTATCCGTGATCGGCGAGGGCGCTGCCGATGAACGAGGCGTTGGAGTTGACGATCTGGCCCAGGAGGATCTCGGTCCCCACCGCGATGACTTCAACGATCACGCGCCGGAGGTTAGGGCGGAACCGCGTACCTCAGGTAGTACGACTCACATGTGGAACCCACAGCCTCGAGAAAGACTCGAGGCGATTGGTTCCACGCTTCTCGAGGCTCTCCGTTCCATATGTGAGCCACAGAACCTGAGGTAACGGGTTCCACCCTCAGGTGCGGGTGTTCTCCACGACCGCCAACAGGTCTGGTGAGTCGACGGCGTCGGCGAGGGTGTTCCAGGTCGACGTGCTCACCCTGTCGTCCTCCTCGATCTCGGCGCAGGCCAGGTAGACGGCATCGGCCAGAGCACCGATCTTGTGGTCGACGGCGATCGCCTGAGAGATGGAGAGACGTGCAGTGGCGACGTCAAGACGTCCCAACGCCAGGATCGCCTCCTCGGCGAAGGGTTTGGCTTCCTGCTCCAAGATGCCCTTCTAAATCTCCTCGAAGAGGTAGCGGCGCAGGATGTCCATGCGATCATCCATGGTCTCGGGGTCGAGGTACCAGAGCATGGCGGCGATCGTGGACAGCAGCGGGTTTCCGTCCTGGGGGGTGAACGAGAAGCCGACGATCTCGTTCCCGTTGCGAACCGCCAGCGTCTCGAGAGCAACCACTGCCTGGCTCATCAGCCGGCCGTAGTAACCGTGGTCGCGGCCGAATGAGAACACCTGGTTCGCGGACTTCTTGTGGGTGGTGGCCACCCGGGTGTTGTTCTTGAGCCGGTCTCTGATCTCGTCCATTTCGATCTCACGGTCGAGGCTCAAGGAGAAGTGCAGCGAGTGCATGTACTGGGTGTTCAACTTGATGGCCGAGGAGTGGATGTTGAGGTCATAGCCCAGTGTCGTAAAGAGATCATGGGCGTCGCGAGCGTGGTGCGTACCGAATCGATCGTCCCCATGACCCCCGACCACGGGACTGGCGATGAAGCCATCGTCCTGGGAGATGTCGTTGGCCCGCCGCATGCAGAGGAACCGCCCGTTCTCCAGATGGTTCGTCCCGTCGGGGTCCATGGCCAGGGCCCTGATGAGGACCGCGATGTTGTGGGTGTTACAGCTGACGATATGCAGGAACTTGTCCTCGTTGCGGATGAGCGCGTCGTCGTTGATGCCCCGGGCATACATCTTGCCGAACCCGTACTCAGAGCCCTGTGCCATAAAACCGATCGGACCGATCGCATCCTCGTAGAACTCTGTCTTGTTCTCGTTGCCCACCGGGGTGCAGTCGATGACGACGGTGGCGCGCTCGATCGCCTCGTTCTTCTCGTACTTCGGGGCGTGCCCCAGCTCCTCGAAAGTCGACTTCCGGTTGTCGTCCACCGCCAACACCGCGCCGCGCCGCACCAGATCCTCCACCTTGGCGATCTCGGTCACCAAGGGGGTGCGCTTATGGAAGGTGACTTCGTCGATTCCGAAGTGCTCCTTGTTGTCAGCGAGGAGACCGATGAGTGGCTCACCAATGGTGCCGGTACCGACGACGTGGACGATGTTCATGAGGGATCCCTCCGGAGCGAGTGGTCAGTCATGTCGCCAAACGCATAGTACCCAACCCAGTCAGGATACAATCTGACTTCGCCCTTACCTGGCCATAATCTTCCCCGGGTGACCACGAACTATCCCTGGTGGCGTAACTCACTCGTCTACCAGGTCTACATACGCTCCTTCGCCGATGGAGACGGAGACGGGACCGGGGACATCGCAGGTCTCCGCTCCCGATTGCCCTATCTGGCCTCGTTGGGAGTCGACGCCATCTGGGTCAACCCCTGGTACGAGTCTCCCATGAATGACGGCGGCTACGACGTGGCCGACTACCGGAGCATCAATCCTCTCTTCGGGACGCTGGACGAGGCCAAACTCCTCATCGAAGAGGCCAGCGATCTTGGGCTGCGTCTCCTCGCGGACCTGGTTCCCAACCACACCTCATCTGAGCACGAGTGGTTCCAGGCCGCACTGGCCGCCCCACCGGGCAGTTCGGAGCGGGATCGATATCACTTCCTTCCCGGACGGGGCCACAACGGCAAGGAGCCGCCCAACGACTGGCAGAGCGTCTTCGGAGGCCCGGCATGGACCCGGGTCCCCGATGGCGAGTGGTACCTGCACCTCTTTGACCCGTCCCAGCCCGACCTCAACTGGGAGAACCCCGAGGTGCGCGCCGAGTTTGAGTCGATCATCCGCTACTGGATGGATCTCGGTGCCGTCGGGTTCCGGGTCGACGTGGCGCACTCACTCGTCAAGGCGCCCGGCTATCCCGACCTGGGGGAGAAACTCGAGGAGTTCATGGCCACTCCCCACGCCGAAGACCATCCCCACTGGAACCGGCCGGAGTTGCATGAGATTGTGAAGGGGTGGCGACGGGTGCTCGACGAATACGAGGACTCCGTGATGATCGCCGAGGCCTGGTTGCCCGACTGGAAGCACCTGGTCGACTATCTACGCCCCGGCGAGTACCACCAGGCGTTCGACTTCCTCTTTCTCCAATCACCCTGGGATGCCGGGGTGATGCGGGAGTCGGTGCGCGAGGCCCTGGAGGCCACGGCCTCGGTCGGCAAAGTCCCCACCTGGGTCCTCTCCAACCACGATGTGGTCAGACACGCCACCCGGTATGCGCTGCCTCAGGACGTCGAGGCCAAAGAGTGGCTGCTCAACGGGGATCGGTCACTGCTCGATCCGGAGAAGGGACTGCGACGGGCCCGGGCAGCAGCACTGTTGATGCTGGCGCTGCCCGGTTCGGTCTATCTCTATCAAGGTGAGGAGCTGGGACTTCCCGAGGTCCACGATCTACCCCCGGGTGCGCTCGACGATCCGATGTGGGAGCGATCGGCGCATACCGAGAAGGGAAGAGACGGCTGCCGGGTGCCCATCCCCTGGTCACGTCGGGGGCCTTCGTTCGGGTTCGGAGAGGAGTCGGGCTGGCTGCCTCAGCCCAAAGGATGGGAGGACCTGTCGGTGGAAGCCCAGGAGGGAGACGGGGACTCGACGCTCGAGCTCTACCGCGCTGCGGTCAGGGTCAGGGCGGAACATCTCGTCGGAGACGAAGACCTCGAATGGCTCCACCTTGGTGACGATGTCATTGCGTTCCGTCGTGGCGGCGGCTTGGTGTGCGTGGTCAACTACGGCCCCCATCCGGTGTCCCTGCCAGCAGGAACGGTCCTCCTCATCAGCAATCCCCTCGAAGGGGACGAGTTGCCCGCGGACACCGCAGCCTGGGTCCAGACCTGAAGCCGACCGCTCCTAAAACTGATCCTCTTCGGTGGAGCCCTTCAGCGAGAGGGTCGACGAGTTGCCGCCGGTGAGTGCCTGGCTGACGAGATCGAAGTAGCCGGCGCCGACCTCGCGCTGGTGCTTGGTGGCCGTGTAACCCTGCTCCTCCATGGCGAACTCGCGGTTCTGTAGCTCCACATAGGCCGACATCCCGCGCTCGGCGTAGCCGCTGGCGAGCTCGAACATCGAGGCGTTGAGGGCATGGAACCCGGCGAGCGTGATGAACTGATAGCGGTATCCCATGGCCCCCAGCTCCTTCTGGAAGCGGGCGATGGTCGCCTCGTCCAGGTGCTTGCTCCAGTTGAACGAAGGGGAGCAGTTGTAGGCGAGCATCTTCCCCGGATACTCGGCATGGATGGCATCGGCGAAACGCCTTGCCTCTTCGAGATCCGGCTTCGCAGTCTCACACCAGATGAGATCGCAATAGGGCGCATATGCAAGACCACGGGCAATCGCTGACTCCAGCCCGCCGCTGACCTGATAGAAGCCCTCCTGGGTCCGCTCCCCGACGATGAACTCGTGATCCCTCTCGTCGATGTCCGAGGTGAGCAGGGTCGCCGAGTTGGCGTCGGTCCTGGCAACGATGACGGTCGGAACCCCCATCACATCGGCAGCGAGACGCGCCGACTGCAATGTGCGCACGTGCTGGCTGGTGGGCACCAAAACCTTCCCTCCCATGTGGCCGCACTTCTTCTCCGAGGCGAGTTGATCCTCGAAGTGGACACCGGCCGCCCCCGCCTCGATGAACGACTTGGTCAGCTCGAAGACGTTGAGGGCGCCGCCAAAGCCGGCCTCGCCATCGGCGACGATGGGCACGAACCAGTCGGTGTCGGTGTCGCCTTCGGCCCAGTGGATTTGGTCGGCTCGTCGCAGGGCGTTGTTGATCCGCTTGACCATCGCCGGCGCCGAGTTGGCCGGGTACAGAGACTGATCCGGGTAGACCTCACCGGAGAGGTTGCCATCTCCGGCCACCTGCCACCCGGAGAGATAGATCGACTCGAGCCCCGCCTTCACCATCTGCACAGCCTGACCGCCGCTCAGTGCGCCAAGAGCGCTGAGATAGTCCCGGCTCTGGAGCAGATCCCGGAGCTTGTCCGCCATCCGGTAGGCCAGGGTGTATTGCTCGCGGATGCTCCCCCTGAGCCTGACGACATCCTCGGCGGTGTAGTCGCGGACAATGCCTTCCCAGCGGGAGTCGTTCTTCCACTCCTCGGTGATACGGGCGGCTTCTTGTTGGATGTGAGTCACCTGGTGCTCCTGGCTTGCTAGTTGATCAGTTCGTATGCGGGCAGCGTGAGGAAGTCGACGAAGTCGTCTGACAGCGCCACTTCTTCGAAGACTTTGCGGGCGGAGTGGACATCCTGGCCGCTCCCTCCGTCGATCTCGTCGACGACCTCGCCGGCGAACGACCGCACCAGCGACTCGGTGACCGGCGTGCCATCCGAAGTGGTCACCCCGTGGTGCACCCACTGCCAGATCTGGGATCGGGAGATCTCGGCCGTGGCGACGTCTTCCATCAGGTTGTCGATGGCGGCGGCTCCGACGCCCGACAGCCAAGAGGCGAGATAGCGGATCCCGACGGAGACATTGGTGCGGACGCCGTCCACGGTCACGTCGCCGGGGAAGTCGAGGTCGAGGAGGTCGTCGGCGCCCACGTCGACGTCGTCACGCTGCCTCTCCACCTGGTTGGGCCGGTCGCCGAGCACGGCGTCGAATTGCTCCCGGGCCACCGGAACCAGATCTGGATGGGCCACCCAGGTTCCGTCGCACCCTGCTCCCGCCTCGCGCTTTTTGTCCTCGGTCACCGCGGCCATTGCCCTGTCGGTGACCTCCTGGTCACGCCGGTTGGGAATGAAGGCCGCCATGCCACCGATGGCGTGAGCACCGCGACGATGGCAGGTCTTCACCATCAGCTCGGTGTAGGCGTGCATGAAGGGAACTGTCATCGTCACCTGTTTGCGGTCAGGCAGCACGAAGTCGGGATCGTTCCTGAACTTCTTGATGACACTGAAGATGTAGTCCCAGCGCCCGGCGTTGAGCCCGGCTGCGTGGTCGCGCAGCTCGTAGAGGATCTCGTCCATCTCAAACGCGGCGAGGATGTTTTCGATGAGGACCGTCGCCTTGATGGTGCCGCGCGGAATGTCGAGCCGGTCCTGAGCCCAGATGAACACGTCGTTCCAGAGTCGAGCCTCGCGATGAGACTCCAGCTTGGGTAGATAGAGGAAGGGGGCGGTCCCGTTCTCGAGGGCTGCCCGACCCCCGTGAAATAGGTAGAGGCCGAAGTCGAAGAGAGACGCCGACATCGGCTGACCGTCGACCAGGAAGTGCTTCTCGCCCAGGTGCCAGCCACGCGGTCTGACCACGAGGGTCGCCGTCTCGTCGGCGAGCTCGTAGGTCTTCTCCCCCGTATCCAGGGAGAGGGTGCCCTGGTAGGCCTCGACGAGATTCTTCTGACCGTGGAGCAGATTGGCCCATGTGGGCGAGGTCGCATCCTCGAAGTCGGCCATGAAGACCCTGGCCCCCGAGTTGAGGGCATTGATCATCATCTTCTTGTCGACCGGGCCGGTGATCTCGACACGCCGGTCGGCGAGGTCAGAGGGCACGGGTGCGATCTCCCAATCCCCCGATCGAACGTATTCGGTCTCTGCCAGAAAGTCGGGTTTCTCCCCCGTGTCGAGACGATGCTGTCGGGCGATGCGCTCCTCGAGGATCTGGCCGCGTCGCCAGCAGAACTCGTTCTCCAGGTCGATCAGGAAGGCCACCGCGTCAGGGGTGAGGACCTCACGTTCGATATCGCTCTCTTGAAACTGGTTCATGATTCTCCGTTCCTAAGAAGTAAGTGTCTTGCCTATACCCTTGAGATGCCGATCTCAATCAATATAAGATGAGCCTATCTTTCATCAGGAGTAAGGAATGACCGAACCTCAGCAACTCGATCCACTGATCCTGGGACGACGGATACGTCACTACCGCAACGAGGCCGGTCTGACCCTGGATCAGTTGGGAGAGCTCGTCGGCAAGCCCGCCCCCTACCTCTCCCTCCTCGAGAATGGGAAGAAAGAGCCACGGCTCAACCTCGTCCTCGACATCGCCGGCGCACTCGAAGTGGAGGTGTCCGAGCTCCTCGAGACCACTCCCCCCACCCGCCGGGACGCCCTCGAGATCTCCCTGATCAAGGCGCAGCACAGCTCCCTCTTCGAGAGCCTCGACATCCCCAGCATCAAGCCCTCGGCAAAGATCGACAACCAGACCTTGGCGCACATCGTCGGTCTCCACGATGCGATCAGAGAACGCTCCAGCCTGGAGTCCGCCGGATCCGAGGAGGTGCGCAAGGCCAACGGCGCCGTTCAGTCGCACCTCCTGGAGAACAATGGCTACCTCAAGGAGATCGAGGTGGCCGCCCGCGAGGCCCTGGAGTCGTCTGGATACGCCGGAGAGGGACCGTTCTCCTCACGAAACCTTCTCGACCTCACGGCGAACATCGGATTCG
Source organism: Actinomycetota bacterium (assembly GCA_046537785.1). Classification (GTDB taxonomy): domain Bacteria; phylum Actinomycetota; class Acidimicrobiia; order Spongiisociales; family ZC4RG35; genus JANQRA01. The sequence continues at coordinate 91,588 of JBKHKD010000004.1, read as the reverse complement.
AGCTGAGATTGATCGATGACATGCCGTCGTTCGCACGGTCGATCATCGACCTGGAAAACCGGCGGATCTACATCGCCCAGCGCAACGAGTTGAGGACCAGACAGGCGCGCAAGGCGGTGCTCCAGACGATCGCCGGGTTCGTCCTCGGGCACGAGAGCGAGCCCGACCTCGCCACGTTCCTGCGCCAGCGGATGGAGACCGCCTACTTCGCAACCGCGGTGCTGGTGCCTGAGGACGCCGTCGCCGCCCGGCTGCTGGTGTCGAAGGAAAATCACGACATCGATGTTGAGGACGTGAAAGAGCTCTTCTACGTCTCATATGAGATGGCCGCCTGGAGGACCGCCAACCTCCTGACGCGCCATCTGGGGATCAACTGCCATCTCCTGGTCAGCGACGACATGGGGGTGGTGGTGAAGGGCTATGCCAACGACGGGGTGCCGGTTCCCCGGGACGAATACGGGGGTATCGAGACCCAGCGACTCTGCCGCCGATGGGGCGCCCGGGTGACCTTCGACTCACCGGACAAGTTCGGCACCCACCACCAGTACACCGACACTCCCAACGGCACCTACTTCTGCACCACCCACGTGGAGGCGGGCCGCGAGCCGGCACATGCCATCACCCTCGGGGTGGGTTTCGACGATGCCCGCTGGTTCCGGGGGCGGGACACCAAGAACCGGGAGATCTCGACATGCCCCGACCCTTCCTGCTGTCGGGTGCCTGATTCCGAACTGGCGGAGCGATGGTCGGGCAAGGTCATCGTGTCGGCACGGTCGCAGTCGCGGATCCTCGGGTTGATGGCGCCTGACCCCTACCCCGACCTGGACATGCCCGAGGCACTGTCGGTGGTGGAGTCACACTCAGAATAGGCGTCACTCACCGGCGGCGTACGACTGGATCCGAGGCGCCACCAGCTCGATGATGTCTTCGATGGGAGCCGAGGCGATCGGCTCGAGGCGCATCACGTAACGGGTCATGGCGACTCCCACCAGCTGCGAGGCCATCAGCAGGGCGCGCAACCGCGGGTTCTCCCCACCGATCAGGGGAGAGATCTGGTCCAGAACCGAAGCAGTGAGGAACTGGCGAAAAGCCTCAGCCGCCTGGTCCTCACCCCCTATCGCCGATCGGAGGATGCCGAGAAGTGACGCCCGGGCGGTCTCCTGCTCCCATACGAAGAAGAAGGTCTCCGCAAGCCGGCGGCCCAGATCCTCTCGATCCGCGGCGAAGACCGACCGCAGTGCCTCAGCGGCCGGGATCGGGATGTCGATGGACGCCGCAAACAACTCATCCTTCGCCCCGAAATAGTGGTAGATCAACGAAGGGTCGACGCCGGCCTCCGTGGCAATTCCCCGGACCGTTGCCCGGTCGTATCCCATCTTCCCGAAGACACGCTTCGCCGCGTCGATGATCTCGGAACGGGTATCGGGGGATCCGGTGCGTCTCCCGGTTCGCTTCGCACTCATCGGGACAACGCCACGAACGCCTCTTCAAAAGATGCCGGGACCTCCACGACTCTTGCTCCGTCACCGACTATCTCCCCCACCGCCCCTACGTCCAGACCCACGACCCGCCAGCCATCGCCGGCCATCAGAACCGTGCCGCCGGCCTCGCCGATCGACGCCAGCACGGACCCGGAAACAGCGCCGGAGACCGCCACCGAACGGACCCGGCCGATCACGTCAGACACCGAACCCGAGGCCACGGCCCGGCCCGACGCCATGAGAACCACGCGATGACACTCCTCTGCTTCCTCCATGTAGTGGGTCGACACGAGAACCGAGGCACCATCGTCGGCAGTCTCATGGATCGTCTCCCATAGCCGAGCACGGCCCAATGGCCCGACACCGGAGGTCGGCTCGTCGAGGATCAGGACCGACGGCTGGTGACAGCCGGCCACCAGGAACGCCAGCCTCCGCCGCAGCCCGAGTGAGATGTCGTCGACCTTGCGGTCGGCGACCTCCTCGAGGTTGGCTTCGGCGAGTGAAGGCACGGGGACACCGAAGGCAGCGGAGGCGAAGGACAGATTCTCTGCAACGGTCAGCTCACGGTAGAGACCGAGGCCCTGAGGAACGTAACCCATCACGTGACGGTCGATCCGCCGCGGAGACTGTCCACCGATGAGCACCTCACCGCTCGTCGGCTCGAGAAGCCCCAGCAGCATCTTCATGGTCGTCGTCTTTCCCGCCCCGTTGGCCCCGAGAAGACCGACCACTTCACCCGGTCGCACCTCGAAGGACAACCCGGAAACGGCAACCACGTCGCCGAATTTCTTGGTGAGATTGCGGGCCGCTATCGATGTCATCGTTGCTCTCCCGCCAGCGCCGCCACGGTGACGACATCGGCGAGGTCAGGGGTGATCTCACGGCCCCCGGGGACATCAGACCCATCCGGGGACCACACCCGCCACGACTCGCCCCGGTGCCAGGAGCGGTCTCCCCTCTTGTCGACCGTCTCGAAGAGACGGCCCGACATGGCGGCGACCGTATCGGCCACCGAACCTCTTGCCAGCACGTTGCCATCGTCGAGCGCCAGCACCGAGTCACCGCGGGCGGCTTCGTCTACATAGGTGGAGCTGACCAGGACCGCACGACCCTCCCGGGCCGAACGGTTGATGAACGACCACAGCTCCACCCGGCTCACCGGGTCGAGACCAGTGGTGGGCTCGTCCAGGATCAACAGTTCCGGCTCCGACAGAACCGCCATCGCCACGCCAAGCTTCTGATGCATTCCTCCAGACAGCTGCCGCCCGAGCCGGTTGCGGGCATCGCTCAACTCGGTCAGCTCCAGGAGCTCCTCGATGCGGCATCGGGAATGGTCGATGGGAAGCCGATAGCCCCCGGCGACGAACTGGAGGTTCTCGAGGACCGTGAGATCACCCCAGACACCCGAAGACTCGGGCTGAAAAACCGTGCGTTCCGGACGCCTGACTTCGCCCCCGCCCATGTCCTCGAGACCGACGATCGTGCGGCAAAGGGTCGTCTTCCCGGCTCCGTCGCCGCCCACCACCACGGCGATCCGACCGGGCTCCAGGTCGAGGGTGACATTGTCGAGGGCACGGTTCGACCCGTAGGACACCGAGACATCTTCCACACCCCAGGTCATGCGGCTACCCGGGAGCGGGCAGGCCGGAGCTGGCGGGCGAAGCGCATGACGGCGAGACCGAAGATGACCGCGCCCAGCAAGGTCAGAAGACCCAGAGGCATCAGCAGGTCACCCAATCCGGCTCCGCGGATCATGATCCCCTTGGCAACCTCGTTGAAGTAGGTGAGTGGAAGCAGATACCCGATCCAGCGCACTCCGGGCGCCATCGAGGAGAGGGGAAAGATGATCCCCGACAGCATGATCTGAGGAAGGACGGTCATCAGGGCAAGCTGGATCGATTGGGCCTGGTTCTCCGAGACCGAGGAGATGAGCACGCCCAGACCCAGGGCGACGAACAAGAACATGAGCGCCCCGAGTGCGAGGGGGAAGAGCGAACCGTTGAATGGGACGTCGAACAAAAGGGTGCCGATCACCAGCACCAGCACGATGTCCATGAGCGCGATGAGAAAATACGGGGCGATCTTGCCGATGAACACGTCCTTGGGCTTGAACGGCATGACAGAGAGCTGTTCGAGGGTCCCGGCTTCGCGTTCTTTCACCACCGACATCGAAGTCACCAGCGTCCCGACGAAGACGATGATCAACCCGGCGAGGCCGGGGACAAGAACCGCCGAGGTGTCCAACTCCGGGTTGAACAGAACCTCATAGCTCAGCCCGGGCACCTGGCCCTGGGCGGCAGTGATAACGCGCACCGCCGCCTGTGCCATGAACAGTTCACCGCCGTCTATCAGGGCCTCTATCCCGGACCCTTCGGCGATGACGGCAACTTGTGCCTCCCCGGAGACAAGTGCTTCCTCGGCAACGTCGACACCCCCGGCGCTGTCCACCACATTGACCCGAAACAGCTCGGGAAGCTGCTCTGCGACCAGTTCTGCCCGATCACCGACCAGCACCGTCGGGATCTCGTCGACGTCGAAGCTGGCAGCGTATCCGAAAACCAACAGGAGGACTACCGGCATGACGATGAGCATCGCCAGTGTCCGTCTGTCCCGAACCACCTGCCGGAACTCCTTCACGATCATGGCCAGCACCTGGTCTCCTTAATTCACCGCTTGTTGAATTATGTAGCCAAAGTGAGACCTGTCAAGCCTTTCTGCGTGGCCCAGAGCCGGTATACCGGCTCTAGAACATCAGGAAGCGGTAATGAAGCGGCGGAGGTCGGTGGCGAGCTGCTTCAGCGAGGGCTGGTGGATGTACATCATGTGGCCGGCCTCGTAGTAGGTCATCTCGATGTTCCCCCGTACCTCGGGGTCGAGTCCCATGTGCGAGATGGTGTACTCGGTGGCGAAGTGCGGGGTGGCCAGATCGAAGTAGCCGTTGGCCACGAGAACCTTCGTCTCCTTGGAGCGGGACAGGACCTCGCGAAAGTTCTCCGAGGTGTCGACATAGCGGCCCTTGAAGTCCTCGTAATCCCAGTCTTTGTTGACCTCCATCGACATGACCTCGTAGATCTCGTCGGTCTCGAATCCGAGCTCGGTACGCAGGTAGTCGTTCAGGGCCGAGGCGGCGACACCGCCGGTGGCGTCGATGCTGGGGTCGGCTTCGATGTTGTCCCCTGCCGAGACCCGATCGATGCCCGTGAAGCGAGAGTCGATCCGTCCCACGGTCCGCTTTCGGTCCCGCAGCAACTCCTTGCAGAAGCGCATGATCGGCACCCGGAGGTTGTAGTGGTCGATGAACTCCCCGTCGAGACCGGTGTACTCCCCCAGCTTGGCGGCGACCTTGGTCTGCCGTGACTCATCGATTTGGTCGCCCTGTGCCAGCGCCAGCCAGTACTCACCGAGAGCGAACTCCTCCACCTCGTCGAGGAGCTCACGCAAGTCTTTCTTCTGATGCTTCTTCGGGAGACGCTGGTGATACCAGGCGGTGGCTGCGTATGTCGGCAGGTAGACCGCAAAGGGCAGATCGTTGCCGGGGTGAATCAAGTAGTTGTTTCGGTCGATGGCAGAGGTCTGGTAGTTCAGGATCATGGAGATGAAGACGACCCCGTTGAACTCCACGTTGTGCTTCGTGAAGAGCTCATGGGTGATTCCGGCGCCACGCAGCGTCCCGTAGCTCTCCCCTGCCAGGAATTTGGGTGAGGCCCAGCGACCGTTGCGGTTCAGGTAGTGGACGATGAACTCGCTGAACGCTTCGATGTCTTTCTTGAAGTGGAAGAACTCCTTCTCCTTGCCCTCCACGTCGGTGCGGCTGAGCCCGGTCCCCATGGCGTCGATGCAGACGACGTCGGCGACGTCGAGAATGGAGTGCTCGTTGTCGACGAGCCGGCCCTGCATCCCCACCTTGAAGCCGTCCTCATCGAACTCCATCCGCTTCGGACCGAACAGTCCCAGGTGGAGCCAGACCGTTGACGAGCCGGGGCCACCGTTGAAGCAGAAGAGGATGGGACGGATGGCGGGGTCGGCGTCGTCCTTCGTGTAGGAGACGTAGAAGAAAGAGACCTTTTCGCCGCTCGTTTCGAACACCTGCGTGGCGGCGGTGGCGGTGTAGGCGACTGACTCCTTGCCGAACTTGCCGGTGTACTGCTTGGAGACCTTCTGCTCCTTCAGTTCGGTGGCCTTCTTCGCCTTTGGCTTCGTCTTCTTCTCTTTTTCCTTTGCCATGACGAATCAGGCTAGGTGGTTCCGTCTGCGTTGAGCCAGCTCTCTGCTGGCACCCCGAGCCCTTCAGCGATCCTGTTGATGTAGTTGAAATAGGCAATGACCTGGGTGGCACTGGAGATCCCCTGATCGTCCAAGCCCGCGGCCCGCAACCTGGTGATGTCGTCGGGCCCGACATTCGCCGGTTCCCGCGTCAGCTTCTCGGCGTACTCGCAGAGAGCGATATCAACCTCGTCGATGTCGGCTGTTCTCCAATCGAGGGCGATCCGGTCTGCGATTCGCTGGTCTTCGACCTCATCCCGGAGGTCGTGGAGGTGCGCCGCTATTCAATAGTGACACTCGTTGACCTGCGAGGTGACGACCGCCATCATCTCGCGCTGGGCCCTGGTCAGGGGCGACGGCCCGAACATGATCGACTGGTAGATGCGCATCGAGTCGCGCATCACCTCGGGGAGCTGACACTGGATCGAGACGATATTCCAGATCCGTCCCGCCCGACGTAATGCCCTGTCATATTCGCGCCGGGTGATCCCGGTTGTCTCCTCGTAGTCGAAGACGTGTATGTGTGGCATCGTTTGCCGCCTCAGGTCTCGGAGAACATGACACTGATGCTCTCCCTGCTGTGGATCCTCTTGATCGCCTCGGCTAGCAATGGTGCGACAGAGACGATCTTGACCTTGGGTGAGAAGGCCACGGGCTGGTTCTCCACGGTGTCGGTGACTATCAGCTTCTCGAGCGGACTCTGATCGATCCGCTCCATCGAGCCTTCCGTGAAGACTCCATGGGTAATGGCGGCGAACACCGACCGCGCCCCCAGCTCGACGAGCATCTCGGCGCACGACACGAGCGTCCCTCCCGAGATCGTGAAGTCATCGACTACCACTGCATCTCTCTCCTTGACGTCCCCGACCACGTCCCAGACCTCAGCCAACTCCCCGTGACCTCTTCTCTCCTTATCGGCGATCGCTACCGGGGCATCGAGAATCCGGGCGTACCGACGCGCATCTGCTGCGAAACCGGCGTCGGGCGCGACCACTACCAGATTCTGCTTCTTCTCGGCGCGGATGCGATCGCACAGCACCCGCACTGCATAGAGGTTGTCCACCGGGATCCGAAAGAATCCCTGGATCTGGGGCGTGTGCAGATCCATGGCGACCACCCTGTCGGCGCCAGCGGCCTCGATGGCGTCGGCGCAGACGCGGGCCCGGATCGAGACACGGGGCTCATCCTTCTTGTCGCCTTTGGCATAGCTGAAGAAGGGCATGACCAGGGTTACCGACCGGGCGCTGGCTCGCTTGAAGGCATCCAGCCAGAACAGCAACTCCATGAAGTTGTCATTCGTGGGGAACACCGTCGACTGGACGAGATAGATGTCATGGCCGCGCACGTTTTCCTGGATCCTCACGAAGAGGTTGCCTTCAGAGAACCGGGTCGTTTCACTCCGACCAATCTCGATGCCCAGGTGCTCTGCGATGTCTCCCGACAGTCGACGACTCCCACTCCCGCTGAAGAGGCGGATCGGGTCGCGTTCGTTCATCCAGCTTCTACCGGGCCAGGAAGAGCGCCGGCTCCTCGAGGTTCTCCAATACCAGAGCCATGAATCTGCGGCCTACGGCTCCGTCGATCACCCGGTGGTCGTAGGAGAGAGACAACGGCATGACAGGGGCGACGGCCAGGTCTTCCTCATACACGACAGGTCGTGGCCGGGCTGCGCCAACCGAGAGGATGGCAACGGTGCCGTAGGGAACGATCGGCGTTCCGTGACCACCTCCCACCGCTCCGATATTGGAAACCGTGAAGGTCTGGCCGGACAACTCTTCGGGGGCGAGGCTCCGATCGCGGGCACCGTCGCCGAGCCGGCGCACTTCACTTGCCAGATCCATGACACTCTTCTCGTCGGCGTCACGAACCACAGCAACCATGAGACCCTCGGAAGTGTCCACTGCGATCCCGATGTCCTTGGACTCGTGGTAGACGAGATCGTCACCGTCGAGACTGGAATTGAACTCTGGGAACTCGTCCAGAGCAGGAATCACTGCCTTCACCACGAGAGCCTCGATCGGGATCTTGGTCCCGTGACGCTCGCCGAGGGCACGACGGACCTCGAGCAGACGGGTGGCGTCGACGTCGTCGAACGTGGTGACGTGAGGGATCTCCGCCCAGCTCTTCGCCATGTTCGCCGCGATGGTGCGACGGAGACGCGACATGGGCCGGCGCTCGCCTTCTCGTGTTTCGGTTGCCCCCTCCGTCGCCTGCGGCGGCTGGGGTGCCCCCCTCGTCGGCTCCGCGGACACTCCCCCCAACGCTTCGCTGGGGGGAGAAACGGCTTCGCTCCTGGGGGAGGAAACGTCCTGGCGTCTGATCTCCTCGTCGATCGCCTCTTCACTCACACCATGCCCTGCTCCCACCGGCTCGTCGAACGTTTCGGGCTCCCCACCTGCCGCGATGGCGGCCTCGACGTCCTGGCGCATGATGCGGCCCCCCGGTCCCGAGCCCTCGATCGTCTCGAGGTCGATGTCGTTGTCCCGGGCCAGCTTGCGCACCACCGGCAGTGCCTTGATCGACTGGGGCACGGCGGGCTCGCCCGGGGCTGAGGGGGCAAGAGTCTCGGCCTCATCGCTGAGTGTTCCCACTATTGGCTCGGGTCTAGTCGGTTCCATCTCCGGCTCGGCCGGGGCCTCTTCAGGCTCACCGATGGTCAGGAGCACCTCGCCAACTTCTATGACGTCGCCTTCCTCGCCCCCGAGCGACACGACGACACCAGCGAAGGGCGAGGGGATCTCCACAACGGCCTTGTCGGTCTCGACCTCCACGATCGGCTGGTCCGACTCGACCTCGTCGCCCACACCGACCAGCCAGCGCACGATCTCGGCCTCGGTCAGCCCTTCTCCGATGTCGGGGAGCCTGAAATCGCGGGCCACTCAAACCTCCAGTGTCTCGTGTGCTGCCGTGACGATCCGGTCCACCGTTGGAAGGTAGTGGCCCTCGGACCTCTTGAGGGGGAAGATCGTGTCCCAACCTGTCACCCGACGGACCGGGGCTTCCAGCGAATAGAGCGCCTCCTCCTGGATGGTGGCGGCGATCTCTCCACCCAGACCACCGGTCAGCGGTGCCTCGTGAACGACCACCGCCCTGCCGGTTTTCTCGACTGACGCAAGGATCCCGGCACGGTCGAGGGGAGACAGGGTGCGCAGATCGATCACCTCCACCGAATAGCCCTCATCCTCGAGGACATTCGCCGCGCTCCTGGTCTCCTTCATCATCGCCCCCCAGCTGATGAGCGTGATGTCGTCCCCGCTGCGCTCGAGACGAATGGGGCCGATCTCGACTGTGGAATCGATGTCGGGAATGTCCTCCTTGACCGCCCGGTAGAGCCTGATCGGCTCGAGAAAGACCACCGGGTCGGGGTCGGCGACAGCAGCGAGCAGCAGGGCGCGGGCATCGCGCGGCGTGGACGGCACCACCACTTTGATCCCGGGTATGTGGGCATAGATGGCTTCGGTCGACTCGGAGTGGTGCTCGGCAGCCCCGATCCCGCCACCGTAGGGGATCCGGATGACCATGGGCGCTGTGAAGCGGTGGTTGCTGCGGTTCCGGATACGCGCCACGTGGTTGATGACCTGGTCATAGGCCGGGTAAGAGAACCCGAGAAACTGGATCTCGGCCACAGGGCGCATGCCGGCTACGGCCATGCCGAAAGCCGCGCCAACGATGCCCGATTCGGCGACAGGGGTATCGAACACCCGGTCTTCCCCGTACCGCTCGCGGAGACCGTCGGTCACCCGAAAGACCCCACCGGTGCGTCCGATGTCTTCCCCGAGGAGGACGACCCGCTCATCCGACCCCAGCGCGGTGTCGAGGGCACCGTTGAGCGCCTGAGCGATGTTGACCTCAGCCACGTAAACCGCCCCCGGACCCACCGTCGCCTTCCTCGAGCTGGCGTCGCAACGGTGCAGTCGGCTCTGCGTACATGCGGTTGAGCATCTCCTCGAAAGTCGGCTCCGGTACCGCTTCTGCCCATTCCACCGCTCTTTCGATGTTCTGCGCGGCCTGCTCCTCCAACTCCGATTGCCAGTCCTCGGACCATTCCCCCTGCTGCTCGAGGAGCCTGCGCACTCTCGTGAGGGGATCTTTCTCCTCCCACTCGTCGTCCTCGCTGTCGGGGCGATACCTGGTGGGATCGTCGGCGGTGGTGTGCGGGCCCATCCTGTAAGTGAGGGCTTCGATGAGCGTCGGGCCTTGCCCTTTCCGTGCCCGGGCGGCCGCCTCCCGCACGGCGACCAGGACGGCCACTACGTCATTGCCGTCGACCTGGACGCCGGGCATTCCATAGGCGCTTGCCTTTATGGCGATCGACTCCGACCTGGTCTGCTCGGAGGTGGGGTAAGAGATCGCGTATCCGTTGTTCTGGCAGAAGAAGACGGTCGGCGTGGCGTAGACGGCGGCGAAGTTCATGGCCTCGTGGAAGTCCCCTTCCGAGGTGGCACCGTCTCCGAACGAGGTCAGCGCGACCCGGTCGGTGTGCTGGAGCTTCTCCGCCCAGGCGAGTCCCACGGCGTGGATCATGTGACCACCGACGGTTATCGATGGGGGAAGCACGTTTATCCCTTCCGGGACCTGGCCTCCCCGCTCGTCGCCGGTGCGGCCAAGGATCAGCAACTCCCATGGATAACCGGCACGCCAGTTGAGAGCCGCGTCCCGATAGGTACCGGCCACCCAGTCCTCGTCGTAGAGTGCGGCGGCGGCACCAATCTGTGCGGCCTCCTGGCCGCGGAAAGGGGCGTATGTGGCAAGACGCCCCTGTCGCTGCATGGCGATCGACTTGGCGTCGAAGACCCTCGCCTCGACCATGTCGACGTAAAGCGTTTTCATCTCCTCGAGAGTTATCGGGAGACGATCGAGAACCGACCCGTCTGGGTTGATCAGACCGAACATCGCAGGCCTGTCATCAGGTTCAGTCTGCCTGATGACGGGACCTGATGTCGCCGGTGGGGCGGGCGGGATCAATGCGTCGAGCCCGCGCCCCAGCCCAGACTTGCGTGAGCTCACGCTTCTCTCCTCGTGGTGGATAGCCGAAGGCGCGAGCTTAAACGTGCCATCCCACCTTCAAATCGCACTCAAACACCGGCCGATTCAGCCTCGAGCACCTCTTCGAGCTCCTCGACTGTCATGAGAACGTCACGGGCCTTGCTGCCGACCGAAGGACCCACCACGCCCTTACGTTCCAGCGCGTCCATCACGCGCCCCGCCCTGGCGAAACCGATACGCAGCTTGCGTTGCAGCATGGATGTCGAGCCCAGCTCTGACCTGACCACCAGTTCCATGGCCTGTCGGATGAGCTCGGCGTCCTCATCGTCCTCTTCGGAAGTTTGCGCGGCCGCCGCCGCAGCCGCCTCCAGCACCTGCTTGTCCTGGTACTGGGCTTCCCTCTGCTTCTTGACCCAGTCGACGACCTCGTGCACCTCGGTCTCCCGCACCCATGCGCCCTGGATCCGCTGCGGCCGGGGCTCCTTGGCCGTGACGACCAGCATGTCTCCCATGCCCACCAGCTTCTCGGCGCCCGCCCCGTCGATGATCACCCGGCTGTCGGTCTGTGACGCGACGCTGAAGGCGAGACGGCTGGGCACATTGGCCTTGATGACTCCCGTGATCACATCCACCGACGGTCGCTGGGTGGCGACCACGAGGTGGATCCCGACGGCGCGGGCCATCTGCGCTATTCGGACGATCGACTCCTCGACCTCACGGCCGGCGACCATCATCAGGTCGTTCAACTCGTCGATGATGACGACTATGTAGGGGAATCGGTCGAAGCCTTCCGGGTCGAGTTTGCCCGCGTCGAGCTTTTCGCGGTAGCCCTCGATGTCGCGCACCCCTCCGTCGGCGAGGAGGTCGTAGCGCCGATCCATTTCGGCGACTGCCCACTTGAGAGCCTCGTTCGCCTTCTTCGGGTTGGTTATCACCCGGGTGAGCAGATGCGGGACTCCGTTGTACTGGCCGAGCTCGACTCGCTTCGGGTCGACCATGATCACCCGCACATCGTCCGGATGGGTCCGCATCAAGATCGATGTGACGATCGAGTTGATGCACGAGGACTTGCCGGCACCGGTGGCGCCAGCGATGAGCAGATGGGGCAGCTCGGACAGGTTCAGCAGCTTCGGCTGACCCGAGATGTCCATGCCGAGGCCCACGGTGAGCGGGTGGCTCTTCTTGGCAGCCTCGGGGCTGGAAAGGATGTCGCCGAGGGAGACGAGACGACGCTTGTTGTTCGGCACCTCGACTCCGATCGCGGACTTGCCGGGGATCGGCACCAGCAGCCTCACGTCGGGAGTGGCCAGGGCGTAGGCGATGTCGTGAGAGAGGTTGGAGACCCGGTTCACCTTCACCCCCGGAGCCAGTTCGATCTCGTAGCGGGTGACCGTGGGTCCCGGGACGATCTTGGTGAGTTGGGCATCCACTCCGTGCTGTACGAGCGTGTCCTCGAGTTGGCGAGCGGTCTCCTCCAGAGAGCGCTTGTTGACTTCCCCTCCGGTACCGCCGTCGAGAAGCGAGAGCGGGGGAAGCTCGTAGTCGCTGTTGCTCAGGTCGAGCGTCACTTCGACCGGTTCCGGCTCGACGGACTCCTCGATGGGAGGCTCGGGCTCCTTCTCGTCTTCCTTCTTCGGCGGCCGCTTGTCCGCGGGCTTTTGGTGCTTGCCCCGGGGCCGCTGCTCAACGATCTGCACCGGGCGGGCGCTATGTGCGCCCCGTTCTGGGCTGCCGAAGCTGACCTCCCTGGACATGGTGCGAAGGCTCTTCCACAGGTCGACGATCCCGTGGAACAGCTCACGGACAGATGTACGCGTCATCACGAGCACACCCATCCCAACTGCGGCGGCAAGGATCACGAAGGCGCCCCAATGGCCGACTATCCGCCGCAGCGGGAAGGCGATGAGCGAGCCGACCGCACCTCCCCGGTCCTGCACCATCTCGATGCTCGATCGCAGGGCCACGGCACCGGTCAGCAGGTGGAAGAGGGCAAGAGTGCCTACGAAGGTGGCGAGGCCACCGAGGATGAGACGCCGGGCGCCGTCGCGCGGTTTGCCGACGATGAGGGCGACACCGATCCCCGCGAAGGCCACCGGCAGGACATATCGCCACACGCCGAAGAGAAAACGAGATCCGGAGTCAAAGCCCCGACCCACCGGCCCGGCGAGATCGAAGAAGGCCAGCGTTGAAAGAATGGCCAGCACCACGAGGACGAGACCCCAGACATCATCGGTCTGACGGCCGAGGGTCTGCCTGAGCCAATCGCGGGTCGCAGCCAGCGTCTGCGAGAACGACTTCTTCGAGGACTTCTTTTTGTTCTTAGGGGACACCCGTCTCCGCCCGGAGCCCTTTCGGGTGGATGTCCGGGTTGGCATGTGATTGAAAACAATACCCAGTCATGCGCCTATTACCGTGAATTCATGCCAGAACTGCCGGATTATGTGATGGCGAACCGGAACCACTGGGATCGTCAGGCGGACCAATGGGTGGAGATGGGCGAGCGCGCCTGGACCGAAGAGCCCTCATGGGGAATATGGGGGATCCCCGAAGCCGAGCTCGCGATGTTGCCGGACGACCTGACCGGCATGAGGGCCATCGAGCTGGGCTGCGGCACCGCCTACGTGTCAGCGTGGATGACTCGCCGGGGAGCACGCTGCGTCGGGATCGACAACTCCGAGAAGCAACTGGAGACGGCGCGTCGGTTGGCTGAGGAGCACGGCGTCGCTTTGGAGTTGATACACGGCAACGCCGAGGAGGTGCCCCATCCAGATGGCTCCTTCGATTTCGCTATCTCGGAGTACGGAGCGGCGATATGGGCCGATCCATACAGGTGGATCCCCGAGGCTTGGCGGCTGTTGAAGGAGGGAGGGGAGCTTTCGTTCATCGGACACCATCCGCTGGTCATGGTCACTCAACGCCGGAACGCCAGCGATGAGGTAACCAGGGAACTGCTCTACCCGTACTTTGGGCTACACCGCGTCGACTGGGAGGACGAAGACGAGCAGGGCACGGAGTTCAACCTCCCGATCTCAGATTGGATGCGCCTGTTCGACGCGACCGGGTTTGATGTCGTGTCGTTCCATGAGATCCAGAGCCCGACCCGGGAAGGTGAGGCTCGCTTCTTCGTCGGACCCGAATGGGCGCACGACTTCCCCTCGGAACAAGCTTGGAGGTTGCGGAAGCGCTGACCAGGCGGTCCGCCGCGTCCTGATCCTTCCTAATGCTGGGAAGGTTCAGACCTCCATGATGATGGGGAGGATCACCGGGCGGCGTGACGTCTCGGCGCGGATGACCTTGCCGGTGGCCTGGCGGACCGCCTTCTGCATCTCGGCGTGGTCCGTGCGGCCGGAGTCGTGTGACTCGATGGCAGAACGCACCGCATCGGAGGCTTTCGCCAGCACCGGGTCGGGATCGTCCATTACACCGTGGCTGTCGAAGTCGGGGCCGTAAACGATCTCACCGTTGTCCCGATCTATACCCACTGTCACTACCACAACACCCTCGTCGGCCAGATGAGACCGGTCGCGGAGCACCCCACCCTGGACGTCACCGACGGCCGAGCCGTCGAGGTAGACGTATCCGGAGGGAACGGCTCGGCGCTCGACGAGTGTCTTCCCGCCGTCGACGATCACTCGGTCCCCGTCCTCGAGGACGTCGACCTGGGGGACCCCCATGGATCGAGCCAGGTCGGCATGGGCCGCCAGGTGGCGGTACTCGCCGTGAACCGGGACGAACGCCTGGGGGCGGATCAGATTGAGGAACGTGAGCAACTCCTCCCGGGCGGCATGGCCCGACACATGCACCGGGGAGTTGCGGCCGTGCACCACCCGGGCACCTCTGCGCATCAGGTTGGAGATCACCTTCGACACCGCGGTCTCGTTGCCGGGGATGGGTTTCGCTGAGATGAGGACCGTGTCGTCCTCGCCCAATTCGACGAACTTGTGCCGACCCTGCGACATCAGCGACAGGGCGGCGAACGGCTCCCCTTGGGAACCCGTGGTGATCAGCAACTGCTGATCTGGTGGGTATTTGGACAACTCCTTGATGTCCACGAGCGACTTGTCAGGGACGTCGAGGATGTCGAGTTCGGTCGCCAGTGTCGTATAGCGATGCATCGACCTCCCGAAGAAGGCCACCTTCCGCCCCGCGTTGACCCCGGCGTCGGCGATCTGCTGGACACGATGCATGTGTGAAGAGAAGCAGGCGGCGATGACCCGCCCCGGAGCGTCGCGTACTACATCCGTGATGGGCTGGCCGACCGAGCTCTCGGACGGCTCGAACCCTGGCTTCTCCGCGTTGGTGGAGTCGGAGAGCAGCAACCGGACTCCCTCTCGGCCGAGGGCAGCGAAGGCGGGGAGATCGGCCGGTCGGCCGTCGATAGGTGTCGGATCGAGCTTGAAGTCCCCAGAGTGGAGGACCATCCCCTCGGGGGTATCGAAGGCGATGGCAGATGCGTCGGGAATCGAGTGGGTGACGGGGATGAGCTGGAACTTGAAGGGCCCGTGGCTCGTCCACTTGTTCTGCTGAACCGTCCGGAGGTCGGACTCGACCCCGACCTCCTCGATCCGCCCCGCGGCCATCTTCAGGCTCAGCTCTGTTCCATACACCGGCACCTGGATGTCGCGCAGTAAGTAGGCAAGGGCCCCCATGTGGTCCTCGTGCCCGTGGGTCAGAATCACACAGGACACATCCTTCTTTCGTTCCACCAGCCAGGACCAGTCCGGGAAGACGAGATCAATTCCGAGCATGTCCTCTTCGGGGAACATGAGACCGACATCGACGAGGGCGATCTTGCCCTCTACTTCGAGGGCGGCACAGTTGCGGCCGATCTCCCCCAGCCCACCCAGGAATGTGACAGAAACGCTCACGACGTCTCGACCGCTCCGAGGGCTTTTTCTACCTTTGTCAGGGTGTCATCGGAGGCAGGCACCAGCGGGAGACGGACGTCGCCAACCGGTTTCCAGAATCGGCTCAGCGCTCCCTTCACCGGTGTCGGGTTGGGCTCGAGGAAACAGGCAAGACAGAGCGGCAGGAGCTGATGGTGACGACGACGCGCCTCTTCGAAGTCCCCGCTGTCAGCGGCCTTGAGCATGGCTTTGAGGGCCGGACCAGCGAGATGGCCTATGACCGAGACGACACCGACGGCACCCACGGCCATCATCGGGAGGGTGAGGCTGTCCTGGCCGGAGTAGATGGGAAAGCCGGGAGCGAGATTGGCAGTCGACGAAGTGAACTCCAACTCCTCCACAGCGTCCTTGACCGCAACGATGTCGGGGTGCGAAGCCAGCTCCACGAGTGTCTCCACCTCGATGCGGCGACCAGTCCGCCCGGGGATGTTGTAGAGCATTACGGGCGCACCGACATCGGCGATCTCGCTGAAGTGGGCGATCAGGCCCTTTTGTGACGGTTTGTTGTAGTAGGGAGTCACCGCCAGAACCCCATCCACCCCGAGCTCCTTGGCGGCGGCAGTCAGCTCGACCGAGTGGGCGGTGTCGTAGGTCCCGGTGCCTGCGACCACCTGAGTCTTCTTCCCGGACACCGCATCGACCACGGTCTTGAACAGGGCCAGTTTCTCTTCGTCGGAGAGGGTGGGCGACTCACCAGTGGTCCCGGCCACGACAAGTGTGTCCGTTCCCTGCTCGACCAGATAGCGGGCGAGCTCGTGGGCTCTCTGGTGATCCACCGCACCCGACTCATCGAAAGGGGTGACCATGGCGGTCGCCAGGAGGCCAAAAGGTGCTGTAGGTCTATCGGTCACACCGCGGAGGTTACCGACCCAAACCACAGAATCACGAGATGAGGGTGACACGATTTCAATTCCCGGCCCCCCTTAGAGTGGGAGCATGGCTGCTACATCAACAATGCTCGAGCTCGACACCGAGGCACCCGACTTCTCGCTGCCGGACACCGTGTCGGGGGAAACGGTCTCCCTGTCTGACTACGCAGACAAAAAGGGCGTCCTGGTCATGTTCATCTGCAACCACTGTCCCTACGTCCAGCATGTGCGTGAGGAGCTGGCCAGGATCGGCAAGGACTATGCCGACTCCGACATCGGGGTGGTGGCGATCTGCTCGAACGACTCGAAGAACTACCCGGGCGACTCCCCGGAGGCGATGAAGGCAGAGGCCGAGGCACATGGCTACGTCTTCCCCTATCTACATGACGAAGACCAGTCTGTCGCCAAGGCGTACAGCGCCGTGTGCACACCCGACTTCTTCCTCTTCGGCCCGGACCGCAAGCTGGTCTACCGAGGCCGGATGGACGGCTCCCGCCCCAACACCGACGTACCCGTGACGGGTAAGGAGCTCCGGGCCGCGATGGATGCCGTGCTGGCAGGCGAACCGGTGCCGGATGAGCAACTCCCCTCGATGGGGTGCTCGATCAAGTGGAAGCCGGGCAACGAGCCCGCCTACATAGGCTGAACGCCACCCGCCGAGACCTCGAACAAAGGAAACCATGACCACCCAATATGACTCCGCGCCCGAGTTCACCATCGACCCAGCCAAGATCTACACGGCCACGCTCAAGACGAACCACGGCGAGATCGTCATCGAGCTTGACCCGGAGCGGTCCCCGACGACGGTCAACAACTTCGTCTTTCTCGCCAGGGACGGCTTCTACGACGGAGTGATCTTCCACAGGGTCATCAAGAACTTCATGATCCAGGGCGGCGACCCGACCGGCACCGGACGCGGCGGCCCGGGGTACCGGTTTCGCGACGAACTGGAAGGCCCCGGCGAGTACAAGCGGGGCACGGTGGCCATGGCCAATGCCGGCCCCAACACCAACGGCAGCCAGTTCTTCATCTGCCACAACGATGTCGGCCTGCCGCACAGCTACACCATCTTCGGACGGGTGATCTCCGGTCTGGACACGGTCGACTCCATCGCCAACTCGGACACCGATTCTTCCGACCGCCCCAGCGACGACGTCGTCATCGAAAAGGTGACCATCAGCGAAGAGTGAGCCGCTTCCCGCACCGGATCGTCTGTCTGACCGAGGAGCCGACGGAAGTCCTCTACGGGCTGGGCTGCCAGGACCGGATCGTCGGGATATCGCAGTTCACGGTCAGACCACCGGAGGCCCGCGAGGAGAAGCCCCGGGTATCGGCGTTCACGAGCGCCCGGGTGGAGAAGATCCTCGACCTGGAGCCCGATCTCGCCATCGGGTTCTCAGACGTCCAGGCCGACGTCGCCCGCGACCTCATCAAGGCAGGGGTCGAGGTCTGGATCAGCAATCACCGCACCGTGAGCGGGATCCTTGGCTACATCCGCCGTCTCGGGGCAATGGTCGGTCGGGCCGACGACGCCGACGCATGGGCTGACGACCTCGAGAGGCATCTCGACGAGGTGCGTCGCTCCTCGGACACGCTGAAACGGCGGCCCAGGGTCTATTTCGAAGAGTGGGACGACCCGATGATCAGCGGGATAGGCTGGGTCTCAGAGGTCATCGGAATCGCCGGAGGGGACGACATCTTCCCGGAGAAGGCGTCCTCGGGCCTCGCCAAGGATCGGATCGTCGAAGACCCGTCGGAAGTGGTCCGCCGCGAACCCGACCTCATGCTCGCCTCGTGGTGCGGCAAGAAGTTCCAGCCGGACAAGGTCTGGTCGCGCCCGGGTTGGGACTCGCTGGACCTGGTCCGGTCGCGCACCGCCTACGAGATCCCGGCGGACATCATCCTCCAACCCGGCCCCGCCGCCCTCAGCGACGGTGTCGACGAGGTTCACCGCATCGTCCGGGAGTGGGCCGGAACGTAGCCGTCACCGTGCCCGGGTAGGGATGTCGGGTCAGCCGGCCAGTCGCGGGTTCTGGGTGTAGGTCCCGGTGATCGACGCTTCGGCGAGGACGTGGCCGTCGATGGCGTTCCTCACGTCGTGGCCGGTGAAGTCGCCTTCTACGTCGACCTTCTCCACGTCGAGGGCGTAGACGGTGAAGATGTAACGGTGGAGGATGGAGTCGTTCCACGGCGGGGCGCACCCGTCGTAGCCGTAGTACTCGCCTCCCATGTCCTCGTCCCCCGCGAACCAGTTGGTGAAGTCGTTGAGGCCTTGCCGGGTGCCGTATGGACCCTCCTTGGCGTCCTTGCCTCCGGCAACAACGCCGTCGGAGAACTCGCCCTCCTCGATGGAGCGTTTGTCAGCAGGCAGATCGACCAGCACCCAGTGGAAGAAGTCAACCCGGGGCAGATCCTCAGGGACCTCCCGATCGGGCTGGTTTATGTCGTCGGGCTTACTCGGCACGTCGGGGTCGTGGCCGATGATGGCGAAGGACTTCGTCCCCTCGGGCACGTCCGTCCACTCCAGATGGGGGTTGACGTTGTCGGTCAACGTCACCCGGGTCTCGGGGTGGTGCTTGGCCAGTGCGTAGCGGGCCGGGATCGGCTCGCCGTCTTTGAAGCTGTTGCTGGTGAGTCTCATGGCTCCGAACCTATCGAACGAGACGCACGATTTCAGCCAGTTCCTCGACCCCGGGGGCGTCGATCGGGTCGAGGACGACCTGGATGTGATCCAGCCCGAGATCGTCGAACGTCTTCAGCTCTGCAGCGATCTCCTCGTGGGAGCCCCGGATGGGCGGCGAGTCCTGTTTCTCATGGCTGCCGGCGCGTCGGCCCTCGCCTCTGGAGAGCTGCACGTAGACCGCGGCTGTCTTTTCCACTGCACCCGGGTCACGCCCGACGTCCAAGCAAGCCTCGTCGACCCGGCGCATCAGCGACTCGAGCCCGCCGGCCCGGTTGCCGTAGTCGAGATGCCAGGTGTTCCACATGTCGGCGTGAGACATCGTGGCCCGGAGCAGCCGTGGGCCGTTAGAGCCCACGAGGATCTTCATGTTTCGGCGTGCCGGTGGCACCAGCTCCGTGCCCTGGACCCGGTAGTAGTTGCCAGTGAAGTCGATCGAGCCCTCCCGGATCAGGGTGCGGATGATGGTGAAGGCTTCCTCGAAGCGAGATGCTCGGTGGTCGTAGGGGAACCCGAACGCCTCGAATTCGGTCCGATTCCACCCCGCACCGAGTCCCAGGATGAGCCGGCCGCCGCTGATCTCGTCGATCGTCGCCGCCTTCTTGGCCAACATCGCAGGAGCGTGGAAGGCGGTCGACGCCACCAGCGGCCCCAACTCAACCCGGTCCGTGGCCTCGCCCAGGGCGGCCAGGGCCGACCAGGCCTCCCAGGGACCACGGGTGGAACCATCCGGGTCTCTGTAGAGGAGATGGTCACCGAGCCAGATCGAGTCGAATCCGCACTCCTCGGCGGTGAGGGCGACGTCGCGCAGCTCCTCCCATCGGATCTCTCGCTCGACTTCCGGAAGCTGGACTCCTATCTGCATTCAGGGGCATCGTAAGCTTCGATCGGTGTTCCCCGTCGACGATCCGTCTGCCCTCAACGCGGCGCAACGCGATCGACACCTCTCCCGGATGGCCGACGAGACATTCGACGTGGTCGTGATCGGCGGCGGCGTTACCGGAGCGGGCACCGCCCTGGATGCCGCCACGCGGGGGCTTCGGGTCGCTCTGGTCGAGCAACGCGACTACGCGTCGGGAACGTCGAGCCGCTCGTCGAAAATGTTCCATGGCGGTCTTCGCTATCTGGAGCAGTTCGAGTTCGGTCTGGTCCGTGAGGCGCTCAGGGAGAGAAACCTGATGCTCAACCGGCTCTGCCCTCATCTGGTCCGCCCGGTCTCGTTCGTCTACCCCCTCGTGCATCGGTTCTGGGAGCGCTGGTACGTCGGCGCCGGGGTGCTCCTCTACGAGGTTCTCGCCAGACTCGCCGACAACCCCCTCCCCCTGCATCGTCACCTGGGTGGGGAGGGCCTGAGAAACCTCGCCCCCGACCTCGACGCCTTCGGCGGCATTCTCTATTGGGACACCGTGTTCGACGACGCCCGTCATAACCTCACGCTGGCCCGTACCGCTGCGGGGCACGGAGCCGTGCTTGCCAACAGCACCAGGGTCGTCGGTATCGACGAGGAGGATGGGCGGGTCCGGGCAGTGCGAATCAGGGATCTCGAGGCCGGAGGGGAGATCGCCATCCGGACCCGGTCGGTGGTCAACGCCACCGGCGTCTGGACCGACGATGTCGAGGACATGGTGGGTGAGCACCGCAGCGACGTTCAGGCGTCGAAAGGTGTGCATCTCCTGGTGCCGAGGGATCGAATCGAGTCGGGCACGGGGATCCTGCTCCGCACCGAGGTCAGCGTCCTGTTCGTGATTCCCTGGGATCGACACTGGATCGTCGGGACCACCGACACTCCGTGGTCCCTCGGCCGGGCCCATCCGGCAGCGAGCCGCTCGGACATCGAGTACCTGCTCCGCTGGGTCAACACCGCCCTGCGAACTCCGCTCACCAGCGAGGACATTGTCGGGGTGTACGCCGGGCTGCGTCCCTTGCTCAAGGGCGAATCGGAGCAGACCTCGAAGCTGAGCCGGGAGCACGCCGTGATCGACCGGGGGAACGGCCTCGTCTCGGTGGCGGGCGGCAAGTACACCACCTACCGGGTGATGGCGGCCGACTCGGTGGACTCAGTCGGCCCATACCTGGACAGGGACCTGGATGAGTCACGCACCCGGGAGATCCGTCTCGTCGGGGCTACCGACCCCCTCGACGAGCGCATCCACACCAGATACGGGCTGTTGAAGAACCAGCTTGGAGAGACCATCGCCGCCCATCCGCACTATGGCGCACCGGTGGTGGACGATGCCCCCTACCTGGTTGCTGAGATCGCCTACGCCACCACCCACGAAGGCGCCCTGCATCTCGACGACGTGTTGACCCGTCGCACCCGGATGTCGATAGAGACGGTCCATCGCGGTGTGGCCGCCGCGCCGACCACGGCAGCCGTGATGGGTGAGATCCTCGGCTGGGACCAGGCAACTGCCGAGCGCGAGATCCGCCACTACGAGGCCAGGGTCCGCGCCGAGCTGGACTCACAACGACAGCCGGACGATCACACCGCGGACGCGGCGAGGATGGGTGCTCCCGACGTGCGGACCGGGTCGAGCGACTAGTCGGCGACTTCGGCGTCTGTCGGCAACGCCTCGAGATCGAAGTTGCTGCGCACGTTCCACAGCATCCAACCCACTCCGGCATCTTCGGCAGCCTGGATCGATCGGCGTATCTGCTGGTTGTTCCACCAGAAAGCCTGGAGATACGGACGCAGTGTGCTGTCGTCCCACATCCGCGACATGGCATCGCCGATGGCGTCGGAGGTCACGTCGTAGGGATGGTCGTTGGGGTCTTCGAACCCCAGCCAGCCGTCGGAGTAATGGCTCGGATAAACCATCGGACTCAACACATCGACCTCCCGGGAAACCTCCTCAGGACGCTGGCCGAGGCCTTGATCGTCGGGAGAGGAGGCCACGATCCCGAAAACGGCCGCACCCACCGCACATCCCATGGGGTGCAGCAGCTCCCGGGCATCCGAGAGAAACCCTGACACCGCATCGAGACGCTGCTCCTGGGTCAGGTCTCGCTGGCCGGAGATCTCTGCCGTCCGGCCCGCCGGGTAG
Source organism: Actinomycetota bacterium (assembly GCA_046537785.1). Taxonomy (GTDB): domain Bacteria; phylum Actinomycetota; class Acidimicrobiia; order Spongiisociales; family ZC4RG35; genus JANQRA01. Next base: position 69,358 of record JBKHKD010000004.1, on the reverse strand, counting down.
CGGACGTAGTCGAATTGGATCTCGTCGAAACCCAGCTCACAAGCCTCGGCAGCTAGATCCAGGCTGTACTGACGGGCCGTCTCCGACGCCGGATCCAGCCATGGCCCCACCAGTGTCTCTTCCGGGAAAGCGTTGGCCCGGTGCGCATCCTCAAAGGTAACGATGCGGGTGACGGTGTACAGCTCGTGGTCGTGAGCCTGGGCGATCCTCGTCTCCGGGTCGTAGAACACGTCGACGGCACCGATGTCGTGCGCAGCCTGCACTCCGGTGTCGTACAGGACCTTCCCGCCCTCCTGTTTCGTGTCGAACACGAGGGCGTTCACAGCCGAGGATCCGGCCACATCGAGAAGACTCGCAAATGCCTGGTCGCTCCCGGCCGCCTCCGCCCCCACCCGCAGCCCGCGGATCGTTTGCTGCTCGATGGTGGCCTCGTAGAAGGTGGTCTCCTCGTTCCAGACAACTTCGGTGCTCGCCCATCCCGGCTTCCAGACGCTCATCGTCGTCGGGGAAGTGGTCTCGAGAGAGAACCACCCATCCGGCCCGGTAGCCGTACGAACCTCGCCCATGGTGACAAAGGCGCGTGCCACCGGTGTCCCCTTCTCGTCGGAGACCCGGCCTGACACCAGCTGGCTGGTGACTGTTGTCGTAGGGGGCAGCGTGGTCGTGGTGGGCGCCGTAGTCGTGGAGGTCGTTCTTGTGGTCTCCGGAGTCGCCACCGCTGTCGTTGCGGAGATGTTGACACCTCCGCCACCAGGCTCGCCCGTGCATGCCACGAGCAGGCTCAGACCGAAGAGGAGATGCGGGGTCTTCACACCCGGAAGTATGGATCAGTCCAGCCGTAACACCATGGCAGTGATGGTGAAGATCAACAGCAAGGTGTCAACGAGGCCCCACGCCGTGAGCCGGGAGACGGCCGAGCGGATACTCCCGTGGTCCTCCGATTCAACCGCCTCGGCCGCCCTCTCCCCTCCGGGCTCGAAGATGATGATCCCGAACAGGGCACCAAGGATGATCATGCCGAAGCCGATCGCCACGAATGTGCTGTCGAACCCGTAGGCATCGCTGTCGATCACGAGGGCAACACCGGTAATGAGGATCAGGAGAGCCGCCGGCATGTAGAGCCGCTTGGAGAGCACCGAGGTGAGCCGATACCACCCCGCGAGCGTGGCGGCGCCGACCCGCGCAGCGGCGGGCGGAACCACCGCCTGGACGACGTTGGCACCCAGCCAGGTGCCGGCTCCGATTATGTGGAGAACGAGGAGAATCTCGCGGTATGACATCGAACCTCCAACCCGAGTCAGGTGTGCTTGCGGAGACCGTAGCTACCGCAATCGGTGGCTCCCGGCATACGATCGGTGCCCCTTGTCCGAGAACTCCGACGCTCCCGGTTGCCGCAATGCAGCGATCACCACAGGTCTGGTGGTTGGCTTCGCCCTGGGCTTCATGGCCATCGGTCTCGCCATGGTCAACAACCCGGGATGCACAGCAGCATGTGAGACCACGGGAATCACCCTCCTCTACGCAGGGCTGCCCGTATCCGGGGTCTTCGGATTCTTCTTCGGTGACCTGGTCCTGGCCTGGCCATTGGACATCACCTTCTGGGTGGTCGTAGGTTTCCTACTCGCCGGCTGGAGCGACCGGCGCGGGACCCGTCCATCCGGTGCCGCCCTCGCCGTCGTGATCGTCGCTCTCATCTATGGACTAGTCCTTTCAACATTCGTGGAAATAGCCATGTAGTACCGGGCTACAACCGCGTACAGTGAACATTGCATGCACAGAGTGATGAACATCACAACCGGACTCGTCGGGCTGGGATTGGCCGCGATCTTGACTCTGACGGCAGCCGGGGGCGCTGTCGCAGTCTTCACGGCCGGGGGACCTGGCGAGGACATGCGTCCGACGGACGGGGCTGACTTGTTGGTCAGCCTCGTCCAGTCGAACGATGCCGTTCTCTGGACCTCTCTGGCCGGGAACATCTCCACCGTCGAGACCCTGGGCTGGCCCTCATCCGACGGCACCCACGAGCTCGGCGGCGCCCTCATGATCGAAAGACCCGCCGACCCCACCGCAGGCACCGTCAACATCGGCGAAAAGCCGATGGCGATGGAATTCAGCTTTGATTGACAGAACCCTCCAGCAAGCGCGGTAGCTGCCGGCCGGCAATTCTGATGGGCAGCCGACTTTGGCGGTGTGCCTCCTGGACAGCCAGGTTCAATAGTCGTAGGGGATTCACCCGTCGAGCGTGGAGGCAGACGTGCTCAGCGCGCTCCGTTGCACACTCGACGGGGCCTCCTTCAAACCAGATACTGGTCCAGATCCCCTTCGTCGAAGGGGCCGACGGCGCCCATGACGCGGGTGGGTGAGCCGTAGATGTCGGCGGCCACCGACTGGACCATGTCCAGGTCCACGCCTTCGAGTTTCTCGAGACGCTCGTCGACTGAAAGATGGGGCATCCCCGCCAGCTCGTCGCGGCCGAGACGGACCATGCGGCTGTTGGAGTCCTCCAGCGACAATGCCAGTCCGCCTCGCATGGAGCCCTTGGCCCGTTCCAACTCCTCGGGGGTGATCCCCTCTTCGACCACCTTCTCCAACTCGTCCCTGATAACGGTCAGGGCCGTGTCGGTCTGATGTGGTGTGGTGCCGACGTGGACTCCCCAGGCGCCGTTGTCGGCGTAGGCGAGCTTGAAGCCAAAAACGGCGTAGGCAAGACCGCGCTCCTCCCGGACTTCCCGGAAGAGCCGGGACGACATCCCCGAGCCCATGACATGGGTCAGCACCTCGAAAGCCCAGCGACGCTCATCGGAGCGATGCAGGCCAGGACCGCCCAGGATCAGATGCGCCTGTTCGGTCTCCCGTCGGGTCACGTTGACCTTCGGGTCTACCGAGACGGGCGAGTGGTGGTGGTCCACCGGGTCTCCGGACCAGTCCCCGAAGCGCTCAGCGACCATCTCGACTACTTCCTCGTGGTCGACCGAACCGGCCGCGGCGATGACCACCGAACCGGCCCCGTAGCGGCGCTTCCAGTAGCCGTGAATGTCATCACGCGTGATTGCTCTTATCGATTCACGCGTGCCCAGCACAGGTGCCTCCAGCGGGTGACCCTGGAATGCGCCCGTACTGAAGTTCTCAAAGGCGACATCGGTGGGATCGTCCTCGTTCATGTTGATCTCCTCGACCACCACCTGACGCTCGGAGTCGATCTCGTTGATCCGGAACGCCGGCCGCTGGATGATCTCGGAGAGAACGTCCAGCCCGACAGCAAGGTCCTGGTCGAGCAAGCGTGTCCAATAACAGGTCGTCTCCTTCGAGGTGAAGGCATTGGACTCCGCCCCGATCGAGTCGAGTGTCTCGTTGACCTCGCGGGCCGACAGCTTCTCTGAACCCTTGAAGAGCAGGTGTTCGAGAAAGTGGGACACCCCGGCCTCGTTGGCGTTCTCGTCCCGGGTCCCGGTGTCGATCCAACAGCCCAGAGCCACGGAGCGAAGCGAGGGCATCGGCTCGGTTATGACCCTCAGACGATTGGGAAGAGTTGTGAAATCGTAGTGCACGGCGCGCAGGGTAAAGGCACCGATCTACAACTGGGACTCTCCATTGGCAGAAGGTTGACAAGTCGTGAGACAATGAACGGCTTGTGCGCGGACGCGACCAGACATTCCTGACCGACCTGATCGGACCCGAGGACCAGGCCATCGAGGCGGTCGTCGGGCGATACCAGCGGGTCGCGCCTGCCGTCACCCGCCTGGCCCGCAGCCTCTCCGACAATCCGGAGCTACAAGTGCGGCTGGGGCCGGAATCCTCGGCTTCGACGAACGAGATCATCTGCGACCCCCGAATCTTCCAGGCGGCGTACCACCGCAACGCTCCGGTAACCCCTGATGAGGTCGCCCTGGCCTCGGCGCTCCACGAGGTCATGCATCTCGTGTCGACCAATCTCGACGAAGAGAGAGCGATCCCCGACGACTGGCCCGTGGACTCCGATGTGCGAAGTGACGTCGAACTGGATCTTCTCAGCGCCCTGGAGAAGACTGAGAAGCCGGTTGCCGAGGTTCTCTTCTTCGCCCTGGAGGACGCCCGACAGGAGTTCCAGGGCCTTGCTCTCTATCCGGGGGCTCGTTCGGTCTTGCAAGATCTCTACCTGTCGTCACTGAGCGAGGCGATCCAGCGTTCTGGCGCACTGAGCCAGTTCGTCCTCGGCTCCTTCCTGCTCACGGCGGGTTATGTCGACCGCGAGGTCTTGGAGAAGCGCTTCGAAGCCCGCGCCGCGGTCGCTCTGGCCGACGCTACGGGGCACTGCGACGAGGCCGCAGCGTCGGACGATCCGTGGTACGTAGCCCAACTCGCCCTCGAACTGGAGGCCATCGCCCGGGCCAACGGGCTCCTGACCGAGGTGCCCGAAACGGCTACCACCTCCCAAAAGAAGCAGGCCGAGAAGATCGACGCCGACAAGGCACAGGAGGGTGTCGACTCGGTTCGCATGACCTCGCCGATCCTGGCCGACGCCGAGTCGTACCAGGACACCCGTCGCGCCGCCGACTCCAGGTCGGGATCGTCCGACCGTAAAGGCGCATCCGGCATGGCCGACGACGAGTCGACCAACCAGCTCCTTCGGGTGAGTCAGGCGCCACAGGTCTATCTGCCCACCGGCCAAGGAGGAAAGCTCCTGGTCACCCCGATCCCCGCCGCGTTCGCCGGTTTCGGCCGGGAAGGGATCGAGGCGATCGGCGAGGCGTCGAAGAAGTGGTCAGTCGATCAGCGACACGTGTCCGGGGAGCTGTTCCCGCTCTTCGCCGCCAACCAGCGTCGCGGCCTCCGGTCTGGCTTCGACCAGGGAGACGTGTCACCCCATGCGGCCCTGTTCATCGGCGCTGGCCTTTACCAGCGTCTCTACGAGCGCCGTGCTGCCCGTACCCGGCGCCGTTACGCCGTGTCGCTCCTCGTCGACGGATCGGCCTCGATGCTCAGCCCGGGTCGACGCGCCCACTCGGACACCCAGTGGGCGATGCCTGCCGCGGTGCTTGGTGCCTGGAGCATGGCCCGTCTGTGCGACGAGTTGCAGATCGACTTCGAAGTGGCCCTCTTCAACAGGGGTTACGCAGCCCGACCCGACGACACCGAGGAGAGCTACACGAAGAGCCGTTCGGCGGCGACCGCGGGCCTGAAACGGACACAGGGCTCGGCGGCTGATCGGCTCACCGCCACAGTGAACCACTACATGGTGAAGTCTTTCGACCGCAGATGGCGGGAAGCCCAGAACACTCTCGCCGGACTGTTCTTCACGGCCCTGAATCCGCGCCGGGCGGCCACGATGGCGCGCCAGGACGCCCGATCCGCTCCCCCGGTCTCGCTGTTCGAGAAGGCGGCCAATGTAGACGAGTTCAACGTGGTCCACGCTTCGGAACGGATGGGCCGGCTTGGCGCGGACGTTCGCATCCTGATGGTGCTGGCCGACGGGATGACCCGGGGCTCGGTGCAGAACCTGACCAGCGCGGTCGAGTCGGTCGAAGCCACGGGCACAACGGTGATCGGTATCGGGATCGGCGACCACACGGTCGACCAGGCCTACCGCCGCCATCAGGTTGTAGACGAGCCCGACCAACTGGCCAACGCCATGATCGAAGGGGCCCGGGGCGCTTTGAGGAGAAGCCTGGCCTTCTCGGGTATGGACACCTGGTGGCTACGCGCCTCAGAGTATCGAGACAAGGAGACATCAATTGCCTGAAACAGTCGTTTTCGAAGACCCCAAGGGAGAGGGACCACCAATCGAATTGGAGAAGTTCGAGGTGGCAGACGACCTTGCCGACGCTGACATTCGACGTCAGAAGATCCCCGAGCCCGACCCTCACTATGTCGATCTCGGAATGCTCTACCGCTTCGCCCAGGTGGAGCAGGCACGACGCACCGAAGCGGAGGGCCTTGTTCCTCTTCATCTTGCCGTGAGGGGTCACATGGGGACGGGCAAGGACCACGACATCGAGCAGTTCGCAGCCGCCATGGAGCTCCCCTACTTCCGCATACCCCTCACCGGAGAGGTGCGGGATGTGACCCTCATCGGATCGACCCATCTGCATGGTGACGGCAAGGGCGGGACCGAGAGCCGGTGGGAGGACGGAGACATTACCCGTGCCCTGAGGGGCCCGGCCCTGCTCAACCTCTCCGAGCTCAACGCCGCTGGCGCCGAGACCCTCTTCGCACTGCACGGCCTCCTCGACCGCTACGCCGCCCTCGACCTGCCTACCGGGGAGACGGTCCCGCTGCGCGACGACGTGCGGATCTTCGGGACCATGAACCCCACCGACATCCGCGACTACGCCGGCACCCAGACACTCAACAAGGCCTTCGCGGACCGTTGGGCGATTTGGGAGAAGAAATTCCCGGTGGAGGATCAGGTGAAGGCCATGCTGGAGCGGCGCTACCCGAGTCTGAAGGACGTTTACGTCGAGGCGATCGCCCGACTCACTGTCGAGATCAACGCCTCCTTCGACGAGGAGGACAGCGGCACTCGCGTTGAGACTCCACTCTCGTTGCGTTCGATCCTCGATCGCCTGCCCACGGGCCTGCTGATCTATGCCGACCGCGACGATCCACTGCGGGAGGCGTGGGAGGAGTTCGTCCTTCCCCAGATCGACCGTTTCGACCGCGACCACTACGAGACGGTCTGGAACGCGGTCGTCCGCAAAGGTCCGTCGGAGGCGCCCTTCTAGACGGCTGCCTGTACTCTCGCACTGGTGACTCTCGAAACTGTTGGCACCGCGGATGACCGGTTCACCTCATTGCCGGCCTGGCCATATGAGCCTCGCTCCGGGGTAGAGGCGGCAGCCTACGCGGCGCCCTTTTCCGGCCCGATGCGGCTTCCCGAGGCCAGGCACTTCGTCCAGGAGCAGGGCGAACAGGTCGCCCGGGCTGCCCTGGCCAGTTGGGAGAGTGAGTAGAGAATGGCTTACGACCTCGGGAACGAAGAGCTGGACGAGAGGCTGCGCAGCCTCGTCGCCGACTCAGCCGACAACGACACCGGCAACCAGGATCTCATCGAGGAGCTCATCGTCACCGCGATAAAGCTGCACCGTGACGGCGCCAGCCGTGGAGACCTCAAGCTGATCAACACCGCGGTAAAAGAGATGAGGTACTCCAACCTCGTCTTCAGCCGTCATCCGGAGCCAAAGGTGACCATCTACGGCTCGGCTCGCATCAAGGAAGGCGACCCCAACTATCAGCTGACCGAGTCCTTCGCGGCAACGATCGCCAGCCACGGATGGGGAGTCATCACAGGTGCCGGACCGGGTCTGATGGAGGCCGGGAGCAAAGGCGCGGGAATCGACAACTCATACGGGGTGAACATCCGTCTCCCCTTCGAAGCCTCGGCTAACCACTACATCGCCGACGGAAGAACGGTCAACTTCAAGTATTTCTTCACCCGGAAGCTCGGCTTCGTCAAGGAGTCCCATGCGTTCGTGATCATGCCCGGAGGCTTCGGCACCCTCGACGAGGCCTTCGAGTTGATCACCCTCATCCAGACCGGCAAGTCGGATATGCATCCCATCGTCCTCCTCGAGGCCGAGGGCACCAACTACTGGGGCCCGCTGATCAGCTTCATAACGGGCAAACTCCTCGCCAGAGGTCTCATTTCGGAGTCTGACCTCAACTTGTTCCTCCAGACCACCGACCTCGACGAAGCCTGCGGAGAGATCTTCAAGTTCTACTCCAACTACCACTCCCAGCGCTACACGGCGGGAAAGCTCATCCTGCGTCTCCGCCAGGGACCGACCGAAGACGAGCTGGCGACCTTGAACGAGCATTTCGCCGACATCGTGGTGGAAGGCGAAATCGAGTCTGCAGAACCCAACCAGGCCGAGATCGAGGACGATGACGCCCTCGACAAGGACCGGATCACCTTCTACTTCGACCGGCGCCAGTTCGGACGTCTCCGTCAGCTCATCGACCGGCTCAACGACCTGGCGAGTCTCCCCGAAACCACCGAGATTCCTGCCTCGATGAGTGAGGAGCAGGCGGAGAGACCCTGGTAGCAGGCTTTCGGCTGGGGCTTTTTCCGAGTTCGATACTAGAATTTGAGGGTGCGCGATATCCTGTCAGACCTAGTCGCCGAGCAGCAGTTCCTGGATCAATCCCTCCAGAGGATCCCGATCAAGGTCTGGGACATGGTGACCCCCAACAAACCATGGACGGTGCGGGACACCATCGCGCATCTAGCCGACTTCGAAGACCTCGGGGCCGACGCCCTACAGAAGGGCGAAAAGATCAAGGAATGGCAAGCGGCGGCCGACATCGAGTCCCTGCGCCAGCGCCCGATCGAGAAGGGACGCAACATGCGGCCCCAGGACGTCATCGAATGGTGGCGCGGGGGGCGAGCCCGGGTCGTCGAGCCACTGTCGCACATGAACGGTGACGATCGCATCCCCTGGATCGCCGGGGACATGGGCGCACGCACCTTTGCCACCTTCCGCCTCACCGAAACCTGGCTGCATGGCCTCGACATCTACGAAACTCTCGGGATCGAGGTTGAGGACACACCGCGCATCCGCCATGTCTGCTGGTTTGGCTGGAAGACGCTTCCCTACGCCTTCAAGCAGGCGGGAGAGCACTACGAGCCGGTGCGCGTCGAGGTGATTGGTCCCGGATATTCGAAGTGGGTCTACGGGCCCGAGGACACAGACCAGCTCATAAAGGGCTCGGCATCCGATTGGGCCCGTATCGCAGTCCGTCGCATCGACCCCAAGGACACCCGGCTGAAGGTCAGCGGCGATCACGCCGAAAAGGCGATCAAGCTCGCTCAGACGTTTCTGTGACCGCGCCGCTCCCCCGGCTAGTGGGGATGGTCCATTTGCTGCCTCTTCCCGGCTCGCCCGGGTTCGCGGGATCCATGGACGAGGTGGTAACCACCGCGGCCGAGGACTCTCGCTTGCTGGCCGGCGCGGGATTTCCCTCTCTCCTAGTCGAGAATTTTGGCGACGTCCCCTTTTATGCCGACGAGGTGCCCCCGGAGACCATCGCCGCCATGACCGTGGCCGTCGAGGCCGTGGCCGGGACGGGGGTCCCCATCGGGGTCAACGTCCTCCGCAACGACGCCCTCGCCGCCCTGGGTGTGGCTGCGGCCACCGGGGCACGTTTCATCCGTGTCAACGTTCTCACGGGGATCATGTACACCGACCAGGGCCCGATCGTGGGCAAGGCGGCAGATCTGTCGCGTCGTCGGGAGACACTGGAGCCGTCCATCGAGATCTGGGCCGATGTATTGGTCAAGCACTCCACTGCCCCCTACGGTGTCGACGCCCGTCAGGCAGCGCTGGACACCGTCGAGCGCGGACTGGCTGACGCGGTGATCGTGTCTGGTTCGGGAACCGGCGAAGAGCCCGACGTGACCGAGGCGCGCACCGTCAGAGATGCGGTACCTGCGGGAACGCGTGTGGCAGTGGGATCGGGGGTCACCGCCGACAACCTCGCCACGCTGCTCGACGTGGTGGATACCGTCATTGTTGGGTCCAGCGTCAAGGTCGGCGGCGACGCTAACAAGCGGCCCGATCCGGCCAGGGCGGGTGCATTCATAGAAGCGGCAGCTGAGAGAGGGCTGGTATGAGCATCAAGACCAAGACCGAGAACGGGGTTGCCACGATCACCCTTGCCGACCCCGACACACGAAACGCCATCACCGGCGAGGAAATGCTCGAGGATCTCCTCGACGCGCTCGACGAGATCGAAGCAGACCCGGACACGGTCGTGACGATCATCGACGCCGAAGGTCCAGCCTTCTCCTCCGGCGGCAACGTCAAGGACATGGCGAACAAGGAAGGTCTGTTTTCCGGCGATCCGGCTGAGATGACCGAAAAGTACCGGGACACCATCCAGCAGCTCACCCGCTTCCTCGCCACCACCGACCTCGTCACCATCGCCGCGGTCAACGGTCCGGCAGTGGGAGCCGGGTTCGACCTCGTCCTCGGGTGCGACTTGCGGTTCGGCTCGCGCAATGCCCGTTTCGCCCACACCTTCATCGAGATGGGGATCATCCCGGGTGACGGCGGGGCCTGGCTGCTGCCCCGGGTGGTCGGCTGGCAGCGGGCGACGGAGTTGGCTCTCACCGCGAGGTTCATCACCGCCGCCGAAGCGGAAAACTATGGCGTGCTCCTCGAAGTGGTGCCTGAAGACAAGCTAAGGAGCCGTGTTCGCGAGGTCGCCTCCACGATCGCCGCAAAACCGAAGCCGGCAGTGATTCTGGCCAAGCGTCTTCTTCGTCAGGCCAGAACCATGGACCTCGACGGTTTCCTCGAGTTCTCCGCCGCGCTCCAGTCCATCGCCCACACGACGCCCGAGCACATGACGGCGGTGGCCTCCTATGTGGAGAACCTGAAGAACCGCGAATAGGCCGAACGCACTAGTCCCCACCCCGTATCCAATATTGCCCGCCAGTCGTTTACTTTTCCGATGCTGCCCATCCTGAGCACTAATGAGACGCACGACTTATCCACAAGTGGACTAGTCATGACGACACTCCCTGCGGTGGTACAGGCATGAAGGAGCTTCCGGACAATTACCTGATCAAGGTGATGGAAGACGTCATCGAAGATTTGCACGGGCACGTTCACCGCGTTTCCAACCTCTCGGTCGATCTCGGACGCGGAATCGGGCTGGGCGAGGACGATCTCGATCGCCTCGCCTTGGCCGGGGTACTCCACGATGTGGGGAAGATCCACATGGACCCGGCGATACTCGGCAAGCCGGGACCCCTAGACGAGAACGAACGTGACCTCATGGAACGTCATCCCGAGCTTGGTTTCGCCATGACCCGCAACCGCCTCGATCCCAAGATCTCAGAGGCGATTCTCTACCACCACGAACGCTTCGACGGCGACGGCTACCCCTTCGGGCTCGCCGGAAACGGTATCCCCATCCTCAGCCGCATCGTCCTGGTGGCCGACGCCTTCGACGCCATGACCTCAAAAAGGGCCTATCAGCCGGCCCTGCCCCCCGACTTCGCCGTCCACGAGATCCGCAAGAACGCCGGCACCCAGTTCGATCCCCAGGTAGTCGACATCTTCATGGAGCTCGCCGAAGTCGACGCCCTCCCCCTCGAGCTCAGCGCTTAAGCCGCTTCCTACTTCACGTCGTCGGGGTCTATGTCAATGACCTCGCCCTGAATGACGTCGCGGGGCGGTGTCTGGAAGTTCGAGGTCATCACGGTAACCCGTGAGGTCAGTCGCTTGGAGATCACCCCGTGGATCATCTCCCGCATCGCCGGCAGTAGCAGCAAGAATCCCAGCGTGTCGGTGATGAACCCCGGAGAGATCAAGAACGCCCCTGCGACGAGGATGGCGGCACCATGACTCAACTCCCGTCCCGGTAGCTCGGCCCGGTTCATCTTCTGCCTGATCCGGCCGAGCACCGAGAACCCGGCCCGGCGGACGAGGTAGGACCCGATAACGGCGGTGGCGAGGGCCAGCACGAGCGCCCAGCCGAGACCAATCCTGGACTCGACCCAGAAGAAGGTGGCCATCTCGGCTATGGCGATGACGGCGAAAAGCGTCAGGAAGCGCATTGCTTCCCACGGTACTGGTTAGACGCGCCAAACTTTGCCCGGTCTGTCCCGGAGCAACGGTGACCACCACACGAACCTTGCGGATCATTGCTATCAGACACCGCTGGTGCCGTTCGACGAATCAGCCCAGATCGGATTCGAGAAGCGAAAACGACGTGACGTCGAAGATCTCGTCGCCCAATCGAAGGTAAGACCGCAGAAGCCCCTCTTCGGTGAACCCACACTTGCGCAACAGGGCGATAGACGCCGAGTTCGTGGGCTGGACTATGGCGAAGAGCCTGTACACGGCCGTGCTGGTGAGAACCCACCGGCTCACCAGCCGGATGGCGTCACTGCCCAACCCGCGTTCCCGTGCGCCCGGTATCAGCCAATAGCCAAGCTCGCAGTGGCCCTCCGGTCGTCTGAGCCCCAAATAGACCAGCCCTTTCGCGACGCTAGTATCGGTTTCCGCGATGGCTAGTGACAGCCCCTGTCCACTCGTCTGTCGTGACCATTGGCGCTCGATCCACGCCTTGCCTTCCGCGTCCGAGTACACGGCCGGGACCGTCGTTCCACGGGGGATCTCCGCATCTTCGCTGGCCTCCTCGACACAGGCGAGATCACCCATGGTCCACTTCCTCAAGTGAACCTTGTCGGAGCGAAGTTCCGGGTTGGGGTAGTCGAGGTTCATGGTTTGAGACCAAGCACGGTAGAGGCAGGCCGTAGACGGATGCCTGCCGAATTCATCGCCCAGAGTGCGGTCGGTTCACGATCCAAGCGCCCGAAGACACTGCGGTTGCCAAGTACAGTGCTCATCTGGCGCATCCGTTGGGGATGAGCGCTACCGGCGGGTCGTATGGTCGGTGGCATGAGGGGAGACTTGGGATGAGTGCTATCCGTTCTGCACTCGATGAGCTAGCGGCAGAGCCGAACGATCGATTTTCGGTCGACGAGTTAGTCGCTGATGTCGACGAATTGGTCCACGTCAGCCAGATGGTGGATGTTCTCATCGCCGAAAAGGTCAGGTCGCTGACCGACCGTGGCGGCCATATTGCGTTGGGGTATCCGAACCCGACGGCCCTGCTCACTCACATCGGTCGAATGTCCGGCGGTCGTGCCCGCCAGATCGTGGCCCGGTCCAATGCCGCCGAGAAGGCACCTGCTGCGTTCCGGGCTTGGGCCGACGGCCGGCTCTCCACGGACCAGGCCCGTCACGTCTTCTCGTTGGCCGAGACCGTCCCCAACTCCTTTTCCGAAGCCGAAGACCGGCTGGTCGACATCGTCGAAGGCCTCAGTGTCCGGGACACCCGCAAGGCGTTGGAGTATTGGCGTCAGTCTGTTGACGGACCGGGAGAACTCGACGCCGACGTCGCATTCGCCCGCCGCGGCCTCTCATCCTCGAAGACGATCGGCGGCATGCGTCATGTCGAAGGATGGCTCACCCAACGGCCGGAGAAGCCTTCGACACCGTCCTCAACGCTGCCATGGGGCCACCAGCCGAAGGAGACCACCGCAGCCCCAGACAACGCCGTCACGACGCCCTGGAAGACCTCTGCCGCTACTGGCTAGACCACGCTGACACTCCCGTAGTGGGTGGAGAGAAGCCGCACATAATGGTTCTCTCAGACCTCGACGCTCTCGCCGGTATTCCCGGAGGCTGCCATGAGACTCTCCAGGGCGACATCGTCGACATCGATACACTCAGAATGCTCGCCTGCGACTGCTCGATATCCCGCATCGTCCTCGGCCCGGACTCAGAAGTCTTGGACGTAGGACGCAAAACCCGGGTCTGGACCCCCGCCCAACGACGGGCCATCGTCGCCCGAGACCGCCACTGCCAGGGACGCGGATGCGAACGGGACCCACGCTGGTGTGACATCCACCACATCGACCACTGGGCCGATGGAGGGACCACCTCAGTCGACAAAGGAGTCCTCCTCTGCCGACGCTGCCACACCATCGAACACCTCAAGGAAGCATTCCGCCGTCGCCGACAACGAAGAACCAAGGGGTGAGAACGGGCCCTCACCCCGCAGTCGAACCGACTCAATCCATGGCAGGGGAGCTTGCGGTTGTCTTCCCGCGTCCACGCGTACCCTCGAGCAGCTCCTCGACCAGATCGGCCCCCCTCGAGTCGCCGCCGGCCCGACGGAACGACTCGCGATCCGCGCTGCCCCCTCGGCACGGTCTCTCGCCTCCTGCCGCTCGGTGGAACAAGTGACCAAACAATGGGACGACACGAAATGAGGAAGCCGCCCACAACATCCAACGCAGAAACTTGTCGCCCGCCCCTGATACCTTCGAACCGTGAGCGCTCTCGAGACCTTCTCCCCGGCCACCCGCACCTGGTTCGAGGCCTCCTTCCCGGAGCCGACTCGGGCCCAGGCCGAGGGTTGGCCCGCCATCACCAGAGGCGAGCACACCCTCATCCACGCCCCCACCGGATCGGGCAAGACCCTGGCAGCCTTCCTGTGGACACTCGACCAACTGCTCACCGCGTCGCTGCCCGACAAGGCAGAACGGTGCCGGGTGCTCTACGTATCCCCGATGAAGGCGCTCGCCCACGACGTCGACCGCAACCTTCGGGCGCCCCTGGCCGGCATCCGCCACGCCGCGGAGCGTCTCGGGGGCGACCCTCTCCCCGAGCTGACCACCTTCCTGCGGACCGGTGACACCCCGCAGGAGGACCGGCGCCGGATGGAGCGCAACCCGCCCGACATCCTGATCACCACCCCGGAGTCGCTCTATCTCATGCTCACCTCAGCGGTGCGCTCGGTGTTCCGCTCCGTGCAATGGGTGATCGTCGACGAGGTCCACGCGGTGGCCGGGTCGAAGCGGGGGGCGCATCTGGCGCTGTCGCTCGAGAGGCTCGAGGAGATCGCCGACCGTCCGCCGCAGCGCATCGGGCTCTCCGCCACCCAGCGTCCACTGGAGACGATCGCCCGATTCCTCGGAGGGGGCACCATCGCGGACGAAGAGTGGACACCGCGGCCGGTGACCGTCGTCGATATTCCCCAGGACCGCACCCTCGACCTGGAGATAGTGGTCCCGGTTGAAGACATGGAGGAGCCCGGCGAGCCCGATCCGCTCGACCCCGACTCCACCCCGCGTCGCTCCATCTGGCCCGCCATCTACCCCGAGCTACTGGCTCAGATCGAAGCCCACACTTCCACCATCGTCTTCGCCAACTCGCGGCGTCTCGCCGAACGGGTGTGCTCCGAGATCAACAACCTCGCCGGCGGCGAGGTCGCCAGGGCCCATCACGGGTCGGTCTCCCGGGAACAGCGCCTGGAGATCGAGGAGGCGCTCAAACGCGGCGAGATCAAGGCCGTGGTCGCCACGTCGTCGCTCGAGCTCGGGATCGACATGGGAGCGGTCGACCTCGTCCTCCAGATCGAGGCCCCTAGCTCGGTGGCTTCCGGCCTCCAGCGGGTGGGCCGCTCCGGTCACCATGTCGGTGGGATGTCCCGGGCCCGGATCTTCCCGAAATATCGGGGAGATCTCCTGGTGGCGACGGTCGTCTCCTCACAGATGGTCGAGCGCAAGGTGGAGTCGACCCGGGTGCCCGCCAACCCCATCGACGTGCTCTCGCAGCAACTCGTCGCCCACGTGGTCTCCGTCGACACCACCGCCGACCACCTCTACGAGATGTCCCGACGGGCGACCCCTTACTCCAGCCTGAGTCGCAGCCTCTTCGACGAGACCCTCGACATGCTGTCCGGCCGCTATCCGTCCGACCTCTTCGCCGAGCTCAGGCCCCGTCTCACCTGGGACCGGGCCACCGGAGCCGTGACGGCACGGCCCGGAGCACGTCAGCTGGCGGTGACCAACCCCGGGACGATCCCCGACCGCGGGCTCTATCGGGTGACGCTGCCCGACGGCAGCAGGGTGGGGGAGCTAGACGAGGAGATGGTCTACGAGTCGAGGGAGGGCGACACCTTCCTCCTGGGGTCGAGCGCCTGGAGGATCAGCCAGATCACCCACGACACGGTCGAGGTGTTGCCCGCTCCCGGCGTCCCGGCGAAGATGCCCTTCTGGCACGGAGACATGCTGGGACGCCCCCTGGAGACCGGGCGCGAGGTGGGCCGATTCATCAGGGAGACCTCATCCCTCGATCCCGCGGAGGCCATCGAAAGACTTCAGCAAGACAGTCTGCTCAACGGGCACGCCGCCCGGAATCTCGTGGCATATCTGAGTGAGGAACGGGAGGCCACGGGAACGTTGCCCACTGACAGGACCATCGTCATCGAGCGCTTCCAGGACGAGATCGGCGACTGGCGGGTGGTGATCCTCTCCCCTCTTGGCGCACAGGTCCACGCCCCGTGGGCGATGGCGTTGCGCCACCGCTTCCGCTCCCGTTACGGCACCGACGTCGACGTCATCTGGTCCGACGACGGCATCGCCTTCCGGTTCCCCGACTCCGACGATGTGCCCGCGGCAGACGACCTCATGCTCGACCCCGAGGAGGTCGAGGCCCTGCTCCTCGAGCACCTGGCCGACACGGCTCTCTTCGCGGCGCGTTTCCGGGAGGCGGCGGGAAGAGCCCTTCTCCTCCCCCGCCGACGTCCCGGCGAACGCACGCCGCTGTGGCTACAGCGCCGCCGCTCCGCAGACCTGCTGGGCGTGGCCAGGCAGTTCGGGTCGTTCCCGATCCTCCTCGAGGTCTACCGCGAGATCCTCCAGGACGACTTCGACCTCCCCGCACTCCAGGACGTCCTGGGCGCCATCCGGTCACGGCAGATCAGGGTGGTCCCCGTCGAGGCCCACAGCCCCAGCCCGTTCGCCTCGTCGCTGCTGTTCTCCTTCATCGCCGCCTACATGTACGAGGCGGACGCGCCGCTCGCGGAGCGACGTGCCACCGCTCTCACCCTCGACCGGGAGCTGCTCAGGGAGCTGCTCGGTGAGGGCGAGCTGCGCGAGCTGATCGACCCCGAGGTGGTCGCTGCCGTGGAGCTGGAGCTGCAGCGTCTCACCGAGGGACGTCAGGTTCGCAACGTAGACGGAGTCCACGACCTCCTCCGTGATCTGGGGCCGCTCACCACCGAGGAGATCGCGGTCCGTAGCGCCGGCTTCGATGTCGAGGATGCATTGAGCCATCTAGTCGACTCGCGCCGGATCGTGGAGGTGACCATGAACGGAGGGCCCCGCTGGGCGGCCATGGAGGACGTGGCCCGGCTCCGTGACGGGCTCGGTGTCCAGCCGCCGCCAGGAGTTCCCCACACCTTCCTCGAGCCGGTGGAGGACCCCCTAGGAGATGTCGTGGGCCGCTACGCCAGGACCCACGGCCCATTCGTCGCCTCCGAGGCCTCCGCGGCGCTGGGTCTGCCCGTGGGGGTCGTCGAGACCGCTCTGCGACGTCTCGAGCAGTCGTCCCGGGTCGTGGAGGGTGCCTTCCGCCCCGGCGGACATGGTCGGGAGTGGGTCGACGAGGGCGTGCTGAAGCGGCTCAAGCGCCGGTCACTGGCGCAGCTGCGCTCCGAGATCGAGCCCGTGGAGCAGAGCGCCCTGGCCCGTTTCGAGGTGGCATGGCAGAGGGTGAGCCCGGAGCCTCCCCGGGGAAAGAACGCCCTCACCGACGCCCTTCGCGGGCTCACCGCCGCCCCCATGCCGGCATCGACCCTGGAGCGGGACATCCTGGCGGCCCGGGTCGCCGACCCCGGGTCGGGTATCGACGAGCTCATGCTCAGCGGCGATCTGGTCTGGGTGGGACACGGGGCGCTGGGACAGAAGGACGGCAGGGTGGCGCTCTACCCCCGGGAGACGCTAACGACCCTCTGGACCGGCCCGGACGCCGACCACGAACCCGACGCCACTGGCGAGACGATCATCGAGACCCTGGATGCCCGGGGAGCCAGCTTCTTCCATGACATCTACGAGGCGGCCGGTGGAGGCGATCCCGACGAGGTGCTCGACTCGCTGTGGGACCTCGTCTGGGCGGGCCGGGTCACCAACGACACCTTTGGGCCGGTGCGGGCCTTTGTGTCGCGACGCCGGGGTCGCACCGGCGGCAGGAGACCCCTCTCCAGTCGCTTTCCGCCCCACTCCCAGGGACGCTGGTCGCTCACCGGTGCCCTGGTCCGCTCCCCGGCCGGGGACACCGAGCATCATGCCGCCTGGGCCGAGCTGTTATTGGACCGCCACGGTGTGGTCACCCGCCGCACGGTCCTGGCCGAGGGTTTCCCGGGTGGCTTCAGCGCCCTCTACCCGGTGTACCGGCACCTCGAGGAGACCGGGCGCATCCGCCGCGGCTACTTCGTCGAGGGTCTCGGTGGCTCCCAGTTCGCATTGCCCGGAGCAGTCGACCGTCTCCGCGGCGGTGCCGAGTCGGGACTGATCGCCCTGGCCGCCACCGACCCGGCCAACCCCTATGGCGGCGTCCTCCCCTGGCCCGAGGCCGACGACATCCGATTGGCCCGGGACGCCGGGGCCTACGTCCTGTTGCTCGATGGGGAGTTGATCGGCTATCTCGACAAGGGACGTCGGGGCCTGACTCTCTTCGACGTGACCCCGGAGCGGTTGGGGGAGATCTCCCGGGCACTGGCCGGAGTGGCGGGACGACACCGCCGACTCACCCTGACAACGGTCAACGGGGAGCCGGCATCGTCGACCCCGCTGGCGGCGCCGTTGTCCGAGTGGGGCTTCGCCACGGCCCCGCGGGGTTTGACGTACAGGGGTTGAAATCCCGTTCCGTGAACGGTGGTTACGCGTGACACGTAGCCAGCGTTCACAGAATGGCTAGACGACCCGGTCGAGGATCTCGTAGGTGGTGTTGCGCAGGGCGGGGGTGCGGCCCACGGACTCGATGACTTCGACGAACTGATCCGGGGTCACCTCCTGGCCGTGCTCGGCACCGGCGGAACGGGTGATGATCTCGCCCATGAGGGTGCCGCCCATGTCGTTGCAGCCGGCCTGGAGAAGTCTCGCTCCCCCGTCGAGACCCAGCTTCACCCAGGAGGCCTGGATGTTGTCGATGAGCCCGTCGAAGGCGACACGGGAGACTGAGTGGATCAGCACCGCCTCGTCCCAGGTCGGCCCGGGACGCGACCTGCCACGCAGGAAGATCGGCGATCCCATGTGGACGAACGGCAACGGCACCATCTCGGTGAATCCGCCGGTGCGCCGCTGCACCTGACGGATCACCTCGAGATGGTTGGCCCAGGCCCTGGGGTGGTCGATGTGGCCGAACATGATCGTGGACGTCGCCCGCAGCCCAAGCTCATGGGCAGTGAGCATCACCTCGGCCCATTGTGAGGTCCGGATCTTGTCAGGGCAGAGATGTGTCCTTATGTCGTCGTCGAGGATCTCGGCGGCAGTCCCGGGAAGGGTGCCCAGACCGGCGTCACGCAGTTCGGTGAGGAATTGACGCACCGTGATCCCGAGGGTCTCCGCTCCCTGCCACACCTCCAGCGGGGTGAACCCGTGGATGTGCATGTCGGGCATCTCCGCCTTGATCGCCTCCACCACCTCGCGGTAGAAGTTGCCGGTGAAGTCGGGATGGATCCCGCCCTGGAGGGTCACCTCGGTAGCGCCCCGGTCCCACGCCTCCCGGGCCAGCCCGACGATCTCGTCCAGACCCATCAGGTAGGGCTCGCCTCTCAGGTTGAGCGACTTGGGCCCCTTGGAGAAGGCGCAAAACCCGCACTTGAAGTAGCAGAGGTTGGTGTAGTTGATGTTGCGGTTGACCACATACGTCACCGTGTCGCCGACCGCCCGCTCCCGGAGGATGTCGGCCACATGGGCCACCGCGTCGACCTGATCGCCGCGGGCTCTGAACAGTGCCTTGATCTCGGGGACCGTCGGGGGGGTGCCTTCGAGCGAGCGTTCCAGGATGGGCCTCAGGTGACCAGCGCCCGCAAGGCCCTCGGGGGCAGATCCCTCTATCCAGGCGGCATCGGCCCACTCCGCCGAGAGACGACGCGGTGGCACCGGCGGGGACATGTCTTTGCCCGGCGCCCATTCGTATCCGGGACGGACGGCACCCGACCCGTCGACCTGTGACAGCCACGCGGTGAAGACCGTTTTGGGGAGCGTGTTGCGGGCCTCGTCGATCTCGGTGCCGACCGGGAAGAGGGAGCGTTCGACGAACAGCACGTCGAGCCGGTCCCGCAGCTCCCCGATACGCTCCTGGCTCCAGTCTCTCAAGAGCAGGTCGGTCGCTCCATCCTCCACCGCCTGGACGGCCGAGGCAACATCATCGACAAACACGGACACTGCCGCGTCGACGGCCGGCAGTGACGCCAGCCCGGCGGCTCGGGCAACCGAGGACCGTGTCGTGCGGAGAAACCGGGCACGGGTCCTGGCCACCGCGTCGAGCACCTCCTCACGGGATCCCTCGTCGAGGACGGTGAGACGCCACGGGGCGGGTGACAGCTCGAGAGCCGCAGCCGGGGCCAGCACCCATCCCCCGGGCTCGACGTCGGTGACCCCCTTTGCGACCACCAGCAGACCGGCTTCGGCGGCTGCTCTGAGGTCGCTGGCCGACGGCGTCTCCATCTCCACTGTGGTGGTGCCCTCGCGGCGCCGGCTCACTGCGGTGGGCTCGGCAAGGGTCTCGGCCGGTCTCATTCGTAGATACGTGACAGTCATCTCACTCCTGGCATAGAACCAATGGCGGCGAGGCCATCTTGGTCGCTCGCCGCTCTCACGTCGTCAACCAGTCCGGGATCGATCCATTCCTCGTCGATGTACTCGGGGTACACCGGCAGACGGGGTCGCAGCTCGAATCCGGCCGCCGAGGTCCGGGTAGCCAGTTCGTCGAGATGGGGCCACGGGGCCTCCGGGTTGACCCAGTCGATGGTCACAGGCGACACCCCTCCCCAGTCGTTGATCCCGGCATTCAAATAGATCTCGTAGGACTCCGTCAGGTTGGGCGGCACCTGGATATTGGCCTCGGGGCCCATGACCCACCTGGCCAGCGCCACCACCCTGGCAAACCAGCGCGGCACGGGCTCGGCGCTGTGCCGCATCCTGGTGTCTGCCTTGGCCCGGAAGTTCTGCACGATCACCTCCTGGATCGCCCCGGTGCGATCGGCGAGATCGCGGAGGGCGAACAGCGAGTCGACGATCTCGGTGTTGTTCTCCCCGATCCCGACAAGGATCCCGGTGGTGAACGGGACCTTCTGGCGACCCGCGGCCTCAATGGTGGCGACACGCTTGGCCGGGTCCTTGGTCACCGTGCCTGCATGTGGCATGCCGGGCTCGGTGAGCCGAGATGAGATGTTCTCGAGCATCATTCCCATGGAGACGTTGGTTGGACGCAGCAGACCGAAGTCGTCATCGTCGAGGAGACCGGGGTTGGCGTGGGGAAACACCCGGGTCTCGGAGCGCACCAGGTCCGACATCGCGGCCACGTACTCGAGAGTCGTCTCGTGGCCTTTCCTATCGAGGAACTCGCGCGCCTGAGGCCAGCGCTGTTCGGGACGGTCTCCCAACGTGAACAGGGCCTCGGTGCACCCGGCGGCGTCACCGGCCCGGGCTACCGCGAGCACGTCGTCGGGCTCCATGTAGACGCCGCCGGCCCCGGGCGGCTTGGCGAAGGTGCAGTAGGAGCAGCGGTCGACACAGAGCGTCGTCAGCGGAATGAATACCTTGCGGCTATACGTGACGGTCCGTCCCTTGCCCTCGTCGCGCAAGGCCGAAGCGTGCTCGAACAAGGGCCCGTCGCCCACCTCTCCCTGGAGGTAGCGCAGAGCCAGTTCGGGGTCGGGTCCCGGATGCGTCATCAGGAGATACCGGACGACCCGGCGCCGGTGACCCCTCCATCCACGGGCACGATGCTGCCGGTCATCCAGTTGGATGCGTCCGACGCCAGGAAGACGATGAGACGGGCCACGTCGGCAGGTTCGCCCACACGACCCAGAGGATGCAGGGCCGCCGTGGCACTCTCGTCCTCCAGGAGGGCGCCGGCGAGACGGGTCTTGACCACCGCCGGGGCAACCGCGTTGACCCTGATGTCGGGTGCCAGTTCGAGGGCAAGCTGACGGGTCATGTGGACCAGCCCCGCTTTGGAGATGTTGTAGGCGCCCATGAACGGGCTGGGTCGCAAGCCCGCGACGGAGGCGACATTGACCACGACCCCGCCGTGCTCTCCCATCCAGGCGTCGTGAACCGCCCGCACCCACAGCAGCGGGGCTCGCATGTTCACGGCCCAGGTCTTGTCAAGAGCGCCGAGATCGACCTCCATGAGGTTCCCGAAGGCCGGATTGGTGCCGGCGTTGTTGACGAGGATGTCACAGGATCCGAAGGCCTCGACGGTCGCCGCGGCCGCTTGGCGAGCCGAGTCCTCGTCGTCGACGCGTGCGGCAAGGGCGAGAACCCTGTCCTCGTCAACACCGGACTCGACCATCTCCGCCTTGGACTGGTCGACGTTCTCCTGTTTGCGCGAGGTAATCACAAGCCCTTTGGCGCCGCTGTACGCCAGCGTCAGCGCGGTTTCCTGGCCGATCCCCCTGCTCCCCCCGGTGACCAGCGCAACCTTGCCTTCCACGGATACGTCCATGCTGACCGCGCCCCTGTTCAGTGGCCGCCGCGCTTGACCCCGCCGTATTTCATGCGGGTGTCGGACATGGCTGCGGCTCGCTTCTCATCGTCGTTGATGCCGGCATCGACGATCTCGCCGAGGAAGAGAGTGTGGGTTCCGAGGTTGATCGCCTGTCTCACCTCACAGTCCATCCAGGCGATGGCCTCTTCGAAAACCGGTGCCCCGGTGGTGGCTGTGGTCACCGGGCGTCCGTTGAGGGTGTTGCCGTCGCGCTCGGCCGGAGTCGAGAACTTCACGAACGGCTTGGTGTCCTCCGAGTCCCAGAGATTCACAGTGAACGAGCCACCTTCGGCAATGAGCCGATGGGTTACCGCCTTGTTGTCCACCCCCACTCCGATGATCACCGGCTCCATGGAGAGCTGGGTGATCCAGCTCGCGGTCATGCCATTCCACTCCTCACCCGAGGCCGAACCGATAAGGGCCAGGGCGTTCGGGATCTTGAAGGTGACGTTGTTGATGATGTCTGTGTCCACTTCCACCTCTGCGTAATCGAGATCGCAACCCTAATGTTTCCCGCAGTGCGGATCCTCATAGCCACCACTGGCGTGTTGCCCGCGGCACCGACGGCGGAGTTCTGTCGGCAGCTCATCGGCGATGAGTCTTCCGTCTCCGTGATGACCGTCATCCAGGTGCCTCGATCGTTTCTCGAGGCCCTCGACGACGACGTGAGACGGTCCTTTCTCGACGACTCACCGGACGAAGATTCAACTGCGGAGGAGAAGGCTGCCACGTATCTCGAGGAACGGGGACGCCGAGCCGTCGACCCCATTTGCGCCGCCCTGGCGGCCGAAGACATCGAATGTGACATCCACTTCGTTGAAGGCGATGACCCGGCCGAGGCGATCATCCAGACTGCTCAGAGTGTCGATGCCGAGATGGTGGTCATGGGAGCAACCCGGCGTCTCTTCACAGAGGAGGCGTGGCGCAGCGTCTCGGCCCGGGTGATGGTCAACTCACATCTGCCGGTTCTTCTTGTCCCGGGCGCCCGCATCGAGGACACCATGGAGATGCCCATCATCGAGGTATAGAACCTTTAGTCCCAGCTCTCGGGAAGCTCGGTGCCCTCTTTCTCCGCCTGAACCCGGGCGACATAGGCTGCTGCTTCGCTCCGACGGCTCATCCCCATTTTGGCCAGGACGTTCGAGACGTAGTTCTTGACCGTCTTCTCGGCGAGAAACATCTCGTCGGCGATCTGTTTGTTGGTCAGCCCGTCAGCAATGTGCTCCACGATGGCGCGCTCCTGTTTGGTAAGCTGACCCAACAACGGGTCCTCTGAGGATCCGGTACGGAGACGCTGGAAAAGGCGATCGGTCATCTCGGGGTCGAGCAGCGACTCCCCCGAGCCCACCTTGCGGATGTCGGCCACCAGCTCCTCGCTCTTTATCCGCTTCAATACGTAACCCGACGCCCCGGCGAGGATCGCCGCCAGCAGCGCCTCCTCGTCGGCGAACGAGGTCAGCATGAGAACCTTGACGTCAGGAAACCGCTCCCGGATGTCCCGGCATGCCTCGACCCCGCTGGCGTCAGGCAGGCGGACGTCGAGGACGACGACATCAGGCTCGTCGAATCCGACCCTGCGCACCCCTTCTTCGGCCGTTCCCGCCTCTCCCACGACGCTCATGTCCTCTTGGGAGTCGATGAGCGATCGCAGACCGGCGCGCACCACCTCGTGGTCGTCGACAAGTAAAACTCGGAGAGCCATGAGGCCACGATAACTGCCGTTAACGTCGAACCATGACCGACCCGACAGGTCTTCGCCGACTGGGCCCTTTGATCGCCGAGGCGGCATCGGTCGAGGGTGAGACCGATCTGGGCAGATTGCTGCGCATTCTCGTCGCGGAGGTACAGGCCGCGACCGGCGCCCCCTATGTCGCCCTCGGCGTCATCGGCGATCACCAGGTGCTCTCAGACTTCGTCTACGAAGGCATATCGAAAGAGCAGGCAGACAAGATCGGCAAGCTCCCCACGGGACACGGCGTTCTCGGCACCGTCATCAGGGAGAACCAGACCATCATCTTGGAGAGGATCTCCGATCACCCCGACTCGATCGGATTTCCCGAGCATCACCCTCCGATGGAGGCATTCCTCGGAGTGCCCATCTCCGTGAGGGGCGATCCCTTCGGGAACCTGTACCTGACCGACAAGGAAGGCGGCTTCACCGACGAGGACATCGCCACGGTGGAAGCCATCAGCCGGATCGCCGGCGCCGCCATCCAGACCGCCCGGCTCCAAACCCGGCTACGACAGATGGCGGTGGTCGAGGACCGCCAGAGGATCGCCCGCGACCTCCACGACTCGGTGATCCAGGACATCTTCGCCGTCGGTTTGAGCCTTCAGGGACTCGGTACCCGGGTGAGCGACCAGCAAATAAGCGACCAGATCGACTCGTTCATCGACACTCTGGACCGGACGGTCAACAAACTCCGGAGATACGTCTTCGAGCTTCGGGAGGACGTCGTCCCGACGATAGGCCTCGACGACAAGATTCAGGCCCTGGTCGCCCGCATGGGGTCCGCCTATCCCACGAGAGTCGAGCTGTCGGTGGAGCCCCTGGAGAGCTATGACTCCGATGACGAGCTGGTCCTCCTCATCACAGAGGCGCTCTCCAACGCATTGCGTCATGCGGATGCCGAAAAGATCAGCGTGGATGTGGCGCAGGAAGAAGAGGACATCGTCGTCAGGGTCACCGATGACGGAGTCGGATTCGACCCGGCCGAAATCGAAGCCGGCATGGGTCTCGCCAACATGAGGGCCCGTGTCCTCAGTCTCGACGGCACTCTCGAGTTCCACGGCGAGCCTGGTGGGGGCACGACGGTGGTGGCCAGGATCCCGATCAGGTCGCTACAGAGTCGGCGCTGAGCGCAACCGCGAGGCGATCGACCCAGTTGGCAACGGTTGCATCGGCGACACGCCGGAGGCCGGCACGGTCGGCCAGCCAGCCCACCGCCCCTAGAGGCGGATCATATGTCCCCCTGAAGATGAGACTCGTCCGATCGGAGCCGGCCGTGGACAGGATCAGATCCGCGTTCATCTCGGGGAACAGCAAGGTCGCGCCGGAAGCCGTCCAATGGATGGGATAAACGAGTCCAATGCTGTGAATTTCGGCCACACCTATCTCCAGGTTCACCTCTCGTGCGACCCCGGACGTTGGACCCACCTTCGCCCGCAGCTGCTCTCCATCCCGATAGGCGATGTCGGCCCACTCGGCGACATTGGAGCGGAGGGCGTCGAGACGTTTTTCGACTTTGGAGAGGCCCGAGTCGATGGTGGTCGCGTATTCGACGAACAACTAGAGCCGCCCGGGACGGGTCCGGGCCGACCAGGCGTTACCGGACGACATGCCGCTGACATCTTCGATCACCACCTGGATCACGTGAGGAAACCCCTGCAACGGACGCATGCCACCACCATGACTGAGCGGGGACCCGAGAACGTCGGCGTATTTGTTGAACAGCAAAGAAGTGGTTTTCGCCCTGACCTCGTCATCGAGGACTTCCGATGCCTCACCACTGACTATGGCGCTGACCCAGTCACCACTGACCTCGTCGTAAGAGGACACCTCGATGCACACGGACGGATTCGCTTCGATCGCTTCCAATTTCACTCCGGCCATGGTGCGAAACAGGATCACATCGCCGTCGAAGACAAAAGACATGGGTGTCACGTATGGACGACCATCGCGGATGACCCCGAGGTGAGCTACCGGCTGGTTCTCGAGCAGCTCCAGGGCCTCTTCTTTGCTGAGCCGTTCCATCTTCGCCTCAAGTCACTGTGTCGCCGGCCAGCGCCCACAGAATGTCCTTGATAGACGCCATCCCGATGAGCGCCCCGTTCTCGATGACCGGGAGGTGCCGGTATCCCGCTGCCAGCATCCACTCGGCCGCCTCCTCCACCTCCATGTCCGGGAGGAACGAATCGGGGTACATGGTCATCCATTCGGCGACAGTCTCTTCGACCGGATCGCCGCCTTCTGCGACCACGCGGAGCACGTCCCGCTCGGTGAATATCCCGCTGAACTCGTCGTCGTCTATTACGGCGAGAGACCCGATGTGCTCCCGCTGCATCTGTTGGGCAGCATCGGTGACGGTCGCACCCGCTGAGACTGTTTGAATCTCGCCGCTGAGCAGCTCACGAAGTTCCATGTTCATTCCTCCTCTTGGGGTCGTTTCCCCCATGATGGTCGACCAAAACCCGGGTAAACATGGCCGAAAGTCCTCTAACGGTGGGACCGCTCCGGCCGCCCCCGGAGAAAATGTCCCACCTCTCTCTTAGTTTGACCCACATGGACGACAAGCAGTGGTGCGAACACAAACCGGTATGGGTGGGACGCGTGGCCGTGGCCGCATGCGAGGACTGCAGCCAGGTCGACTGGCTCTCGGATCACGGCCCGGTCGACCCCGCCGAAGCCATGGCCGCCCTCTTCGGCAGCTTCGACCTGGTCGGCTCCACGGAAGCTCTGGGAGCTCCTTCACCGGAGGTGCTGGTCTATGCACCACCAACGGCGAGAAAACGCCGACACCTCGACGCTCTGCCCCGACGGGCCTGGCTCAAAGCCGGGCCTCATCTGTGGATGTCGACCGACGGCGAGGTGCTCCTGCTGTCCACCACCCAACGCCTCCTCCACGAGAACCTGATTAGAGGAGCCTGAGTCGAAGACCCTGAAGGTCGATGGCCCCGGGCCAAAAACCCCTACCCGTCGACAGGCCGGACGGCCAGAATCGGATCAATGCTGGAAACATCTAGCCGCCCATGGCACGCCTCGTCGACAACGGAGGTAGCCGATCGACTCGAAAGCGACCTCGCCTCGGGACTGAGCGCAGCCGAAGCAGAGCGGCGTCTCACCGTCCACGGACCGAACCAGCTGACACAATCCCGGGGCTGGGTCCGGCTACGTCGACTGGCCAACCAGTTTCGCGATGTGCTCGTCTGGCTGCTGATCGCCGCTGCGGGGATCAGTGCGCTGCTCTTGGACGCGTGGATCGATGCCGGCGCCATCACCCTGATCGTGGTCATCAACGCCGTGATCGGCTACGCCCAGGAATCACGAGCCCACTCTGCTCTCGATCGTCTCCGCGAGATGGAGGCACCGGACGCCAAAGTGATCCGGAACGGGGTCGTGACGACCATTCCGAGCAGAGAAATCGTGCCCGGGGACCTGCTCGCCCTCGAGGCAGGAGACCGGGTCCCGTCGGACGCCAGGGTCTCATCGGAGGTGCGACTGCTGGCGGACGAGTCCGCCCTGACCGGCGAATCGATGCCCGTATCCAAGACCGACCAGCCCTCGTCCGAGGAAACGGTGCTCGCCGAACGCACTTCGATGGTCTACACGGGGACCACGATCGTCTCCGGTCGCGGACGGGGCATCGTGACTGCCACAGGGATGGAGAGCGAGATGGGCCGGATCGCCGGCCTGTTCTCGACAGAGCAACCACCAACCCCCCTCGAGGCCGATCTGTCGAGGATTGGAAGGAGGCTCGCGGTTGTGGCCGGGGTTGCTGCCATCCTCATCTTCGGTGCCGGGATCGCCCGCTCATTCCCGGTGGAGACCATGATCCTGACAGCAGTGGCCCTGGCCGTCGCCGCCATACCCGAAGGTCTTCCCGCGGTGATCACGGTCAGCCTCGCCGGTGGACTGCAACGCATGGCACAGCAGAACGCCATCGTTCGACGACTTCCCGCCGTCGAGACTCTGGGCGCGGTGGATGTGATCTGCACCGACAAGACGGGCACCCTCACCGCGCCCGAACTCGAAGTCGGCGAATGGTGGTTGGGAGACGACAGAACCGATTTGGACGAGGTGAAAGATCGTCAATGGCTGGTCGCCGGCGCGATCCTCTGCAATGACGCCTTCGAGTCTCCTGAGGGATGGGGGGGAGACCCGACCGAAACCGCACTCCTGGAACACTTCGCCGGCCTGGGGATCGACGTCGGCGATATCCGATCCGGTTTCCCGAGAGTCGACGAAGCCGGATTCGATGCCCGCAGGAAGCGCATGTCCACGCTTCATGCCCACGAGGACGGCCATGTGATGTTGGTCAAGGGTGCACCCGAGGTCATCGTGTCTCGATCCGACACCGTGGCCCGAGGAACGTCGAAGAAATCCATGGACCAGCAGGATCGTGACGACATCCTCGACCGGGCCGAAGACCTGGCCGGTCGTGGCATGCGCACCCTCGCCTTCGCCATGAAGCGACTCGATGACCGACCGGACGACCCTGCCGACGAGGAGAACGCCCTCTGCTTCCTGGGACTCGTGGGGCTCCGGGAGCGCATTCGGCCCGAAATCGTCTCTGCCGTGGAGAGGGCACGCCAGGCCGGGGTGCGCACTGTGATGGTCACCGGTGATCACGCAACAACTGCGGCCGCCATCGCCGATGCGGTGGGTATCGGCAGCGAGGGGCTGGTGGAAGGGGGAGAACTCGCCGGGATGGACGTGGAGACCCTGACCGCGACGATCGACCGCCACGACGTCTATGCCCGTGTCGACCCCGCCGACAAGGTCAAGATCATCGAGGCATGGCAGGCATATGGGGCGAAGGTGGCCATGACGGGCGACGGGGTGAACGATGCTCCTGCGCTTCACCGGGCCGACATCGGCGTCGCCATGGGATCGGGCACCGATGTGGCAAGGGAGTCGGCCGCCATGGTCCTTACCGACGACAACTACGCCTCCATCGTTGCCGCGATCGCCGAGGGACGCCGTCTATTCAGCAACCTGCGCAATGTGGTCCACTATCTCCTCTCGGCCAACGCCTCCGAGGTTCTGTTCGTGCTCGTGGGGTTCCTCGCCTTCGGGTTCATGGGCGAGCCGCTGCTGGCCGTCCAACTGCTCTGGATCAACCTGGTATCCGACGCCTTGCCCGCCATCGCTCTCGGCATGGAGGCCCCGGTCCGGGACCTGATGAAAGACCCCCCTGGAGCGGGAAGGAACGTTCTCAGCATCAGCAACACGACGTCGCTACTCGCCCAAGGCGTCATCCTCGCTGCTGCTGCGGTGGCTGCGATGCTCGTTGGGGCATATGCCCTCGATGTAGAGCATCGAGTGGTCCAGACGATGGTCTTCAGCACACTGGTCTTCTCCCAGCTGCTCCACGCCCTCAGCATCCGGGCACGTGCCGGTGCAAAAGACGAAGAAGCTCCGGTGAACCGGCCGAGCCTCTTCCTTCTCGCCGCGGTGACAGGGTCGGCGGCGTTGCAGTTCCTGGTCGTTTACACCGGGGTCGGGAACACCGTGTTCCGCACGATCCCCCTCTCGTCGGCGGCCATGGCAACGACAGTTGGCGCTTCAGTGGTCTCGATGCTCCTGGTCCGTCTGCTCAACCGGGTGCTTGCCCGCAGGAGTGGCTGATGTGTCTCAGACCGGCGATGGAGTCCAGCGATCCGCTTCTGCCTCGATCCGGGCGATGTAGGCGGCGGCTTCGCTCCGTCGCTGGAAACTCATCTTCGTCAGGACGTGGGACACATAGTTCTTGACGGTCTTCTCGGCGAGTGACATCTCGGCTGCGATCTCGCGATTCGAGAGACCCCGGGCGATGTAGCGGGCGACGGCTTTCTCCTGAGGAGAGAGAGTGGCGAGCAGATGGTCCTCCTCCTCCACCGCTGCCTCACTCCCTTCGGGATCCACCACAAAGCCTTCTTCGCCCCGTGCGACCCGGCGGAGGATCGAGACGAGCTCGAACGCCTTGGCCCGCTTCAGCACGTAACCCGAAGCACCGGCAGCAGATGCTGCCCGAACCGCTCCCCGGTCGGCATAGGAGGTGAGGATCAGCACCCGCACACCGGGAATGGCCTCCACGATCTCTTTGCAGGCAGCAATCCCCGACATGTCGGGAAGACGGAGATCCATCACGACCACATCGGGAGTCAGCTCTTCGGTCACCTGGACACCACCAGATGCCGTGTCCGCCTCCCCGACCACCTCGATGTCCGGCTCCGCTTCGATCAGCATCTTGAGTCCCGACCGGACCACCTGGTGGTCGTCGACGAGCACGACCCGGAGTGTCGATTCGTCAGATCTAGTGGTGACACCCCTGGACGGCGTCTGGCCGGAATTCGAGGTTGAAGATGACGTAGGGATTGACCCCATGATCTGTTTCCTTCTTCGGACCGAACTCCACGATGCAGTGTGCGATCGTCGACTTCCAGAGCACAAAGTCACCGTTAACCGGGCCGAAAGGGCACATGACCGTCTGGGGACCTGGCACTAAGGGCCTTTGTGCCCTTCTGGCACGCCTGATGCCGCGACATGATCGAGATCATGAGTAACCAGAGATCCGAGCTGTCCCTCGAGCAGGAGGGAGCCTCAGGGTGGATCGCAGATGAGAACATCCACTGGCCCTCAGAGGAGACAGTGGCGGGGGTCGCCGAGAGACGCTACGAGCTCTACGAGGCGATGAGACGGCTGGAGGCGGCAGTGGCCCGACCGAGCGGACTGGCTGACTGGCGAATAGAGATAGAGACCGCAATCACCGATCTCGAAAGGTCCTTGGACGACCACATTCACCGTACCGAGGCCGACGACGGCCTCTTCGCCGAGATCCGGGACGCCTCTCCGCATCTCGGTTCCCGGATAGCCGACCTCGAAGAAGAGCACGGGGAGCTGCGGGCCGCCTGCCGCGAAGCACTGTCAATGGCGGCGGACTGGTCGCCGACGGGACTCCGCCGCAAAGCCAACGTTCTTCTTGCGAGACTCGCCTTTCATCGGCAAAACGGTGCCGAGCTCCTCTACGACGCCTATAACGTCGACATCGCCGCCGGCGACTGAGTGGCCAGTGTGTGCGGATCGGCCTTATTCACCGGCTAGCCGCTCACCTTGACCACGAGCACGTCGCACTCAGCTATGTGTATCGCCCGGTGGCTCGTGCTCCCGAGGACCAAGGAGGCCAGCTCGCCATGGCCCCTCGTGCCAACGACCAAAAGGCTGGCCTCGATCTCGTTCGCATAGCCGACCAGCCGATCCGGTGGATATCCTTCGAGGTCGACCTTCTCGATCGGTAGGTCGGCCACGGAGATGGCGGCTTCGAGTTGAGACCAGACGTGGGCCCGCTGTGCCTCCCTTACTTCCGTCCAATCGATCGGCACGTCTGCGTAGATCATCGACAAATAGGACACATACACCAGGTGCACCCCGGAGCCTCTCCACCTGGCCTGCTCGATCGCACGTGCAACGACCTGCTCTGAGACCGGCGAATTGTCCACACCGGCTACGACAGTCATCGGAGACTCCTTTCCCGGGCCCGTTGTGGGCACTAAGACGAAGAGCCCGATGAGTGGGTTCCTACGCCGGTATCAACCGGTTCAGGTTCAACAGTTCCGGGACTCCTACGGTCTCGGTCTCAACCGGGCAGTCACCCGGTTCCCGTTCCCACACTTCGGGCTCTTCTGGCAGCAAACATACGCGCCCTAGCCGCCGCTGTCTAGGGGCGAAGGTCCCTTCCGCCAAGAAGTACACGCCACGACATTGAAGTCTGACGGGGACACGGGGCCGAGTGGATCATGACCAATGGCCCTGGCGCATCGCTCCCGGAAGGTGTCCAATCGGTTGGTAAGGAGCAACAAATGTCTACGACCCACTTCCAGGTTCCTGCAAACGTGAAGCAGTTCGGAAGGCGAACCGGGTACGCGGTGACGATCCTGTTCAACCTGGCACTTCTGCTCGTGGTCATCAACCTCCTCGAGTGGGACGTCTTCCCGTGGCTGACCGACGACTTCTCCACCGTCGTCCCATGGATTGGATTCTCGCTGGTGGCGTCGATCGCTCTGAATCTCGCCTATCTGTCCCAGGACTCCCGGCCGCTCAGGTCCTTCGGACAAATGGTGCTCAATCTCATCGGCATCGTCGTCATTTCCCAGGTCTTTCGGGTGTTCCCGTTCGACTTTTCCCAATACAGCTTCAACTGGGAGGTCATCGCCCGACTGCTCCTCGCCCTGGCCATGCTCGGAGCGGGGATCGGAGTGATCACTGAGACCGTGAAGCTTGCGTCGAGAGAAGTCAGAACAGAGAAACGAGCAGAAAGAAGGTGAGCGTGTCGTCAAATACCGACTCGCTTCAGACCGAGCAGGCTACACCGCCGCTCGCAGAGAAGCGTTTGTATCGAAGCAGGACCGAAAAGATCCTCGGCGGGGTCTGCGGCGGACTGGGGGACTACTTCGCGATAGACCCGGTCTGGTTCCGCATCGGATTCGTGGTGCTCGCTCTCGGAGGAGGATCGGGAATCCTGATCTATCTCCTCATGTGGCTGATCGTCCCCGAACAGCCCGCAGGCTACGAGCCGACCCCGGGAGCGGGGACATCGGTAAATGGCGCCGCCGTGATTGGGATCGTCCTCATGTTCGTTGGCACCGTCGCCCTGGTGAACGCCATTGCGCCTTGGTTTGGGCGTTACTTCTGGCCGGCGATCCTCGTGGTCGGCGGTCTCGCCCTCGTGATGGGAGGTATCAATCGTGACGATCGTTGAAAAGCCACCGACCGAACCCAGGGCGCCCACCCGACCGAAGAGACCCATGCCGCAGATAGTCGGCGGCGGGGTCCTGATCCTGATCGGGCTCCTGTGGCTGCTGGAGCGCCTAGCGCTCATCGACATCAGCGTCACTGCCGTGTTCGGCCTCGCCACAATGGTCACCGGCATCTCACTGATGCTGTTGGCGCGCGACGGGCCGCACGGAGGGCTGGTCGTACTCGGCACGATCCTCGCTCTCGTAACGCTGATAACCGCCACCGCGCCCTTTGAGGGATTCCAGGGCGGCATCGGTGACCGGACCATCGAGCTGACAACAGTCGACGACATCGCCGCCGATTACAACCTCGCCATGGGCAAGCTCACGATCGACCTAAGCCAGGTCAATGACCTCCGAACGGGAACGAGTCTCAGTGCGAGCGTCGGGATGGGTGACCTGATCGTTCGAATCCCGGAAGGGACAGATGTGGCGGTGAACGCCCGGGTCGGAGCCGGGGAGCTGGAGATCCTCGACAGGGCCTCCGACGGTCTCGGCATCTACGAGACCTACAGGTCCCCCGGTCTGAACGAGGCCGAAGCGAATCTCGTCCTCGACCTCGAGATGTTTACCGGACACGTGGAGGTGACCGATGAGTGACAGGCTTCATATGGGCACGTTTCTCTGGGGCATGATCCTCACCGTGGTCGGAGCTGCCCTGGCAGCCGTCGGCTTCGGATGGTGGGACCTGGCGTTTCTCGACCTGCGCTATGCGGCACCCGTGATCGTCATCCTCATGGGTAGCGTGATCCTCGCCGGCGCGTTCACGCGCGGTGACGGCGACCGATCAGACACGGGTGAGTCCTAACCGTCCGTCTGACTGAGTGCCCCGGGGAAGACTTCCCCCCGGGGCACTCCTCAACCCGTGAAGGAGAACAACATCATGACCCAGACACCGAAACCAACACCGAGGGTCCTCGTCTCCGCGGGCTCCAAGCACGGGGCGACCGTGGAGATCGCCTACAGGATTGGAAAGACGATCGACGTAGAAGGGCCCGAAGTCACCGTGCTGACCCCCGAGGAAGCCACGAGTCTGAGTGGATTCGACGCCATCGTCCTCGGGAGCGCCGTATACGCCGGACACTGGACACGGGACTCTTTAGCTCTCGCCGAGCGGGTGTCAACACTGGACCCTAAACCCCCGGTGTGGATCTTCTCGAGCGGGCCCGTTGGAGATCCCCCAAAGCCGGAGGAGGAGCCCGTCGATGTGGCGGGTGTCATGGAGGCAACCGGAGCGAGGGAGCACCGGATGTTCTCCGGGAAGATCGATCGCTCGAAGCTGAGCTTCGGCGAGAAGGCGATAATGATTGCAGTGAAAGCGCCCGAAGGAGACTTCCGTGACTGGGACGCCATCGACTCTTGGGCGCGACGCATCGCTACTGAACTTGCTTTGGAGGTGCAGACGTAGTGACAGACGAGAAGGACACGGCCAGACGGTGGATCGACGACGCTGAAGAGGCGTTGAATAAGATCGGACAGGCCCTGAAGGCTGCCTGGAAGGAGTCCCACGAGGCGCGGACGGCCACACTCCAGTCTGCCAAGGAGGCGACCAGCCGTCTCGGAGACGCCATCGACCAGGGCATGGCCGCAGCCCGGAAGCAGTGGGAGCCGGCTGAGGACCGGTCGTCTTCCGACCAAGACGTTGACACGCCGGAGGACGAGCCATCTTCCCACCAGGACGACAACCGTTCCGGCGAGGAGGAATAGTCAGAACTGCGCGAGGAGCGTCGAGAACATGACGATTTCGCCCGTCGTGATCGTTCCCTCGATGGCACCGGACAGATCCTCTGGTGTGGTCTGACGGACCTTATGGCGACTCTCCAGCAATGGAGTCGAGCGTCACGTTGGTGGCGCTCATGTCTTGGAGGATCGAGACCGAGATGAAGTTGCGTCCGAACATCTCATAGCGATAGGGGCTGTCGAACCAGATGAGCGTGGTGCCACCCGACGAGCCGAGCACCCACGTCGGTCGGTCGTCGATCATCGTGATCTCACAGCTCTCGGCGTCGCGAGCGGAGAACCGGTCACAGGTCGCACCGGACCCCACCTCCGCCACTTCTTCGGCGCCCTGTTGATCGCGAGCAACCCGTATCACGACCATCTGTGCCACCGACCGCGAACGGGTGTACGGCTCGGTCGACCAGATCCCAAAGGCGGCACTCGGATCGTCGTCCAGCGAACCATCGTTGTCGAAGACCAACTGCGAGGAGACCCACTCTGCCCCATTCGGGGCCTCTGCGGGGAAGGAGACTTCCGGAAGTGCGGCGGCGATTTCAGAGCGGCTTGCCTGTATGAAGCTATCGCCCTCCCGTCTGGAGAAGACCTCGGCGAGCAGGGCATCCGGGTCGTCGAGATGCTCGTTCTCAATGTCGTCATTCGCCCACTCGAGCTGGCCCACGTCGACAATCGTGGGCGTCGTTGTTATGACCGGAACTGTCGTCGGGACCGTCGGTTCGTTGATCCATTCCGAGCTGCGCAGGCCGATCGACTCGAGTGGAGACGCGCCACAAGCGGCTAACACCAGAGCCCCCAAGACGAACATGGCGCGACGCCGCATCATCAAACGTTTCTATCCACTGTCATGACGAAATGCCTCATCGCGCTCATAAAACGAGACCTCCGTCGGATTCGTTCCTCCTGGTGGATTGGTCCCGATGTTCATTGTCCCCGCCCGTATGCTGAATCGAGTGAATTCGGTCAGATTGATTCGAGAGAGCCGTCCCGGGCCGCTGGACGTGGCGATCAGCCACTCCATCCTCTCGGCGGTGTCCCGGGGCGACAGTGGCCCCACTCTCCGTCTTCACTACCCCGGTCCGGTGCTTGCTTTCGGGCGTGCCGATCGCGTCACCAGCGGTTACCCGGCGGCGGTACGAGCGGCACGGGCCCATGGGTTCGATGCGGTGGAGCGTCTCGCCGGAGGCAGAGCCGCCGTGTTTCACGAATCGACCATCGCCTTCTCATTCGCCATTCCGGAGGCCGAGCCGAAGAGCGGGATCGAGGAGCGCTTCAAGCTGATCGCCGGGCTCATGGTGGATGCCTTTGGAGCACTGGGCATCGACGTCCGCATCGGAGAGATACCGGGCGAATACTGCCCTGGCCAGTGGTCGGTCAACGTCGGAGGCCGGGTAAAGGTGATGGGTGTCGGCCAGCGTCTGGTCCGCAATGCCGTGCACATCGGAGGAGTCGTGGTCGTCAACGAGGGCGACCGCATCCGGGATGTCCTGATCCCTGTCTACAGGGCTCTCGGGCTCGACTGGGATCCCAGGACTGCGGGCTCCCTTGCCGATCGCTCCCCGGGGATAACCAACGAGCTGGTCATGAAAAGCATCACCGACCAGTTCCATGCTCGCTATTCCCTGGTGGAGGACGAACTGCCCGAAGAGATCGTCGAGCAGGCAGAGCACCTCGTCGCAGAGCATCTGCCCGCAGTGGCCTGATGCGCTTTCTCATCATCAATGGCCCCAACCTCGACCTCCTCGGAACGAGGCAACCCGAGGTCTACGGTTCCACGACCCTCGCCGACCTCGAAGAACAGGTCACGGCCTGGGGTGCGGAGATGGGTGTTGACGTCGAGACGGGGCAATGGAACAGCGAAGACGGGATCATCGAGGCCATCCACGGATTCGAAGGCGACGGGATCGTCATCAATGCGGGCGCCTTCACACACACCTCCCGCGCCATAGCGGATGCTCTCCGTGCCGTGGATACCCCCGCGGTGGAGGTTCATATCTCGAACATCCGCGAGAGAGAACCGTGGCGTGCCCGGTCCGTGATCGCCAACGCGTGTGTGCGGACAATCTTCGGACGCGGCATCGGCGGATACCGCAATGCCATGCGTCATCTGGTCAACCGCTCCGCCGTCCCCTTCGAGACCATCTCCTACGGGCCACACCGGGAGAACGTGGGCGATCTCCGAGGCGGGGGCGGACATCTGGTGGTTCTCGCCCACGGGGGTCTCTGGAAACAAGAGTTCGAACGAGATCTCATGGAGAGTCTCGCGGTGGACCTGGCCCGACGGGGCCACAGCACCTGGAATATCGAATACCGCCGGGTCGGCACCGGTGGAGGATGGCCGGCGTCGGCCCACGATGCGCTGACCGCCCTCGACTTCATCCCCCACCTGGAAATCGATATCGCACTGGTGACCCTGGTCACCCACTCGGTCGGCTCTCAACTCCTCATGTGGGCTGCTCCCCGGGCCGCCATCACGCCGAGTCTGCATGTCGCTCTCGGGCCACTCGTGGATCTCGGCGCCGCCGTCGAGTCTGACGACGTTAGCGCCACCGAGTGCAGGGCGATGATGGAGCAGGGCGCCCCACCATCGGTCGAGCCTGCAGGGATAGCCACGGTGCTAATCCATGGAGACAACGACCAGATCGTCCCCGTGGAACGGACCGTCGCCTTCGCAAAACAGCATGCCATCGAGCACCACCGCACCGGCTGCGATCACTTCTCACTGCTCGACCCTTCGAAACCCGAATGGTCGTGGGCGGTCGATCGAATAGGGTCGGGCCATGAGCTCGCCGGCTGACCAGCTGCGCCGACAGGGCGGCCTCAAGTGGACGTTCTACGACGATGACATCCTGGCGGCGTGGGTCGCTGAGATGGATTTCGGTCTGGCTCCTCCGGTCGCCGAGGCTCTCCACGACGCGGTCGACCGCGGCCTGACGGGCTACCCGTACCCGGAGGCGGAGCATGCCGTTGCGGTGGCGGCGACGCGTTTTTGGGCCAACCGTTTCGGCTGGGAAGTCGATCCGTCCTGGGTCTTCGCGGCGCCGGACGTGATCGAGGGGATCAGGCGCTGCATCGTCCATCTCACCCGACCCGGCTCACCGGTCGTATTGCACACACCCGTCTACTTTCCTTTCTTCTCGATGGTCGAGCGGGCCGGCCGGAAGATCATCGAGGCCCCCTGCACCCCTGATGCAGACGGCCGCTACGCGATCGACCTCGATGGCATCGAACAGGGTCTGGCGGCAGGAGCGGGCTCGGTGGTCATCTGTAATCCATGGAATCCGACCGGAAGGACCCTCTCCAGGGCTGAGCTTGAAGAGGTCGTCCACCTGGCCGCTCGCCACGACGCACGGGTCATCGCCGACGAGGTCCACGGCCCCATCACATACGAAACGGAACATTTCCCCATCGCCACCGTCGACCGCGAGCGGACTGCCACGGTCACTGCAGCCTCAAAGGCGTGGAACCTGCCGGGGCTCAAGTGCGCTCAGGTCGTCCTCACCAACGAGAACGATCGCCGGGTCTGGAAGGAGTACTTCGCCCCACACAAAGTGGGTGTCGGTACCTTCGGTCTGGTGGCTTCCGAAGCCGCTTACTCACGGGGAGCCCCCTGGTTCGACGACGTCCTCAAGCGGCTCGGGTCGAACCGGGACCAGGTCGTGGAGATGGTGGCCGACCTGCTCCCCGAGGTGGTGATGCATCCCCCCGAAGGTACCTATCTCGCCTGGCTCGACATGTCCGCCTTCAGCCTCGAATCCCCGATGAAACATATTCGGGACCAGGGTCGGGTGGCGCTGACCGA
Source organism: Actinomycetota bacterium (assembly GCA_046537785.1). Lineage (GTDB taxonomy): Bacteria > Actinomycetota > Acidimicrobiia > Spongiisociales > ZC4RG35 > JANQRA01. The sequence goes on along the minus strand of JBKHKD010000004.1, from coordinate 31,267 downwards.
CGGGAAGCCGTTTGGTGGCAACGCCGGTCAGTACGTGAGATTCAACTTCGCCACCGAACCGGAGATCATCACCGAGTCCCTCCAGCGAATGGAGACGTGTCTCCGTTCGATCTGAGGCCCAAAAGCGCCGAGACGAAGACGTCGGCAACGCATTGTTTTCCACAGGTGGTTAGGGTTACGTCCCCTGGATGTGGGTGTGTCACCCACATGGAGTCAATTTCTACATGCGTTCTAAACGCCTCTCATTTGTCGCTGGATGGGCAGCCGTTGCACTGCTCGCAATAGCCGGTTTCGCCGCGTTCGGCACCTCTGATGGGGGTTCGGAGGATCTCGAGACGAACGTCATCGCGGCTTCTATCGGCCACACCTCGGGAGCCTATGCGGGTCTCAGCTTCGCCCTGGTGGGTGACGGAGAGACCGCCGCGGTGGCAGTTGCCGACGAACCTGTGACTGAGGAGGCCGAGAATCCGGCCCCGGAACCCTCCGAGGCTACGGAGACCGAAGAAGCCTCATACGGCACTATCGCCTCACCGGTTTCAGGCTGGCTCTCTGAGGTCGAAGTCAGATCTCTGGTGGAAAAGTATTTCGAGCCGACCGACGTCAACAGGGCGGTGCGCATCGCCTGGTGCGAGTCACGCTTCGACCCCAACGCAGTCGACATGCAGACCGGCAGTGTCGGATTGTTCGGCCATCTCCCCCGCTATTGGGAGGAACGCGCTGGCAACGCCGGGTTCCCCGGCGTCCCCGCCACCGACCCCGAAGCCTCCACGGCAGCCGCCGCCTGGGAGGTCTACAACGGCGTCGGCTGGGAAGTCTTCAGTTGTAGGTAAGACCCGACCGAAAACCTCTCGTGGGCGCGGGACATGATCCGAAGTTGTCTCATCTGAAGTCGCGGGATTGCACGGTTTGCACGCCAATGGGGTCGAAGTCGCGGGCGACGATATTGGTGACGCCGTCGTGATACTCGAGACGGCCGTGGATCACCAGTGCCGGGCTCTTGCGGACGATGTGACGGTGTCTGGCCCACACCTCGGGCAGCACCACGATGTTCAGCAGACCGGTCTCGTCCTCGAGGTTGAGGAAGTAGACACCCCGGGCGGTGCCGGGACGCTGCCGATGGGTAACCACACCTGCCACCTTCACCCTGGCCATGTTGCTCTTCACGTCGAGGGCTCCTGCCGCGGTCAGACAACCTTCCAACTGTTGGCGGACGAAGCTCATCGGGTGACGTGCGGACACCGACGTGGCCCAGAGGTCGGCCCGATGGGTCTCCTCGTCGCTCATTCCCGGCAAGGTGGGAGCCTCGACACCGGGTGACAGCGCCAACCTCCCGGGATCGATCTCCGCCAGGGCGCCTGCTGCCCACATGCCTTCTCGGCGACCCAACCCGATCGACTCGAGGGCGCCTGAGGCGGCCAGACCCTCCAGCGCATCCACGTCGAGACCCGTGCGAAAGGCCAGGTCCTCCGGCGAGGTGAACTCACCTCCGATGATCCGGGCAGCCTCGATCCTGGTGATCTCTCTCTCCCCCAGGTTCCGCACATAGCGCAGACCCATCCTCACCCCGACCGCCGGACGGATCGGGTCATCGACATGGCCCCTCCCCCGCCTCCACGCCTGTCCGAGATAGGCCACTATGTCGTCGGGGTCGGCCTCGACCGGTTCCACTGTGCAGTCGTGCCAGGAGAGGTTGATGCACGGCGCAAGCACTACCACCCCGTGGCGCTGGGCGTCCTGGACCAGGGAATTAGGGCTGTAAAAGCCCATGGGCTGAGCGTTGAGCAACCCCGCCAGATACTCCGCCGGGTAATGAAAACGGAGCCAGGCCGACATGTAGACGATGTAGGCAAAGCTCACCGAGTGGCTCTCCGGGAAACCAAAACTGGCGAAACCCTGCAGCTTCTCCCATATCTCATCGGCGGCGGCTCCAGTGATCCCGTTGCCGGCCATACCGGCATACACCTCGTCACGCAGCCTCCCCATCGCCTCGTCGGAGCGCTTGTGGGTCATCGCCTGACGGAGACGATCGGCCTGTGAGCCGTCGAAGCCGGCACATATCCGGGCCAACTCCATCAGTTGCTCCTGGAAGATGGGGACTCCGAGGGTCTTTTTCAGGATCTCCTCCGTGGATGGATGCGGGTAGCGGATGGGGTCCTCGCCGCTGCGCCGCCGCAGATAGGGATGGACCGACTGACCCTGGATCGGGCCCGGGCGGATCAGGGCCACCTCAACAGCGAGGTCGTAGAACGTCCTCGGCTTCATCTTGGGCAACGTCGCCATCTGCGCCCTCGACTCGACCTGGAACAGTCCCACCGTGTCGGCACGGGTCAACGACTCATAGATCGCCGGCTCCTGGGGGATACGGGACAGGTTGATTTCGACTCCATGGGTGTCCTCGATGAGATCGGTGGCGAGGTGAAGTGCGTTGAGCATTCCGAGACCGAGCAGATCGAACTTGACGATGCCCACGGCTGCGGAGTCGTCCTTGTCCCACTGGATGACCGTCCTCCCCTCCATCCTCCCCCACTCCAGGGGAACCACCTGCCACAGGGGGCGGTCGGAGATGACCATCCCCCCGGAATGGATCCCGAGATGACGGGGATAGCCGTCGAGACGCCAGCAGATGTCATAGATCATCTCCGCAGTCAGTCCCTCGGGCAGTGAGGTGTCCATGTTCCGCAGTTGTGCGGGGTCGCGGGTGTCGACGTACCTGGAGAGACCGTCGACCTGTGCCTGGGTGAAACCGAACGTCTTGGCTACGTCGCGCAAGACTGAGCGCGCCCGGTAGGTGATGACATTGGCCACCATTGCCGCCCGCTCCCGCCCGTAGCGGCGGTAGCAGTACTGGATCACCTCCTCGCGCCGGTCGGCCTCGAAGTCGACGTCGATGTCGGGAGGCCGGCCCCGCTCCTCCGACAGAAACCGCTCGAACGGCAGGTGCAGCCTGATGGGGTCAACCCGGGTCAGCCCGATGCAGCGGCACACCGCCGAGTCGGCTCCCGAGCCCCTGATCTGACAAAAGATCCCTTGATCCTTGGCGAAGTCGACGAGATCTTTTACGACGAGGAAGTAGCCGGGGAATCCGAGACGGTTGATGACGTCCAACTCGTAGCTGATGCGCCGCCGCGCCACCGGGTCAACACCGTCATCGGAGCCCGGGTAGACGTCCCTCGCCCCTTCCCAGGTGATGTGTCTCAGGTAGTCCATCTCGTCCCTGAAGTGCCCCGGCATGGGGAAGTCGGGAAGACGGGGGGCAACCAGGGCGAGGTCGAAGGCGAGGCGCTGCCCCAGTTCTGCGCTGCGGGCGACGACACCGGGATAGCGGGAGAACCGCCACTCCATCTCCTTGGGGTGTTTCAGGTATCGCTCGTCTGATGCCGGTCTGAAGCCGTCGGCCTCAGCAAGAGTGCGGCGCCCGCCGATCGCGGCGAGAACCTCTGACAGGTAGGCGTCGGAGCGGTCGTGGTAATGGACCTGGTTGGTGGCCACCGTCGACAGTCCCAGCTTCTGGCCCACCTCCCACATCAGATCGTTGCGGGGGTCGTCCTCGGGCATGCCGTGGTGCCACATCTCCAGGTGGATCCGGGTGCCGAAGAGCTCTCTGAGACGGGATGTCTCCCGGATGGTCGCTGCCAGCCCTTCGGCCGTTGCCTTGGGCACCGCCCCGTTACGGCAGCCGGTGAGGGCGTGGATGTCCCCATTGGCGGCAGTCGCGGCGAGGTCGTCCCAGGTGTAGATCGGGTGATCCTTCTCCCCCCGCATCTGCGCCTTGGTCACCAGGTGGGAGAGGGCGCGATAGCCGTCGGGTGAACCCGACAGGAGAACGAGATGATCCGACTCGGGAAGGTCGGTCGGTTTGACCCCGTGCGTCCTCACCGAGCGTCCCCGTCGCAGCCGGCCCTGGCCGCCCTTGGTCCGGGCATGACGTATCCGGTCCCGCTCTTCGGCCGCTTCAACCGGGTTGGCGTCTCGCGAGTTCCGGCCGTCAGGCCGGCGGGAGGTCTGAGGGGGGTCGTCCCCCCTCACAGGTTGCAGAGCAATCTCTACCCCGTAGATGACCCCCAGCCCCGTGGAGCGAGCAGCCTGCCACAGACGCGAGGTGCCGTAGAAACCGTCGTGGTCAGTCACCGCAAGAGCGTCATAGCCGAGGTCGATGGCCCGCTGCACCAGATCCTCGGGATGCGACGCCCCATCGAGGAAGGAGAAGTTGGTGTGACAATGCAACTCGGCGTAACCGGACACCGGTCACACTATATCGAACAAGTGTTCGGGTGGAACCGGGAACCTCAGGTAGTACGGCTCATATATGGAACCGAGAGCCTCGAGAAAGGTGAAACCCGGAGCCTCGAGAATTTCTCGAGGCCGTGGGTTTCACATATGAGCCACAGAACCTGAGGTTCGCAGTTCACCTACCCGTCGTGGAGAAGTGCATCCAGTCCTTGAGGGTGTCCCAGTTGCCGCCCCACTCCCATCCCGCCTCGGCGAAGGCCTCGGTCACCACGTCTCCCTCGTGGATCATGCCCACTCTCTCGTACTCGCGGTCGACGTAGGCCGACGCCAGCTCCGGAATCACCAGGTCACCCTTCACATACGGGTTGTGGAACGGGTTCACGTCGATCGCCAGCCCGTAGGCGTGATAGGACCAGTTGGTGGACCCCACTGCAGGACGGCAGACAAACGAAGTGGTCTCGTTCCAGTCCCCGGTGGGATGGTCGTCGACCTCCTCGAGCCTTATCACCCGCATCGACTCGATCGGGAAACGTGCGTCGTACAGCTTGCGGAAGACCTCGACCACATCCTCGGCAACCGCCGCATTCACGATCATCTCCCCTGTGTGCGCCTCACCATCGAAGCCGTGGTGGGTCATGGTGAGATAGCGAAGTTCGTCGATGGCCACCGGACATTCCTCCACCCAGCTCGACCGGGCAAGGACTTCATCGGGGATGGACTCGATCGAATACCGGTATTCGCTCGTCTCCGGAGGTTCGAGGAGGTCTACCGTCTCCAACTGTCGGTCCACGAGTTCCTCCGGGGTGGGCTGCACCTCGCCATGGCCGTCAGGACGCAGCGGGAGGGGTCGGGTGCCCAGCCAGTCGGGCCGGGCATGCGGATTGAGGGTGGTGGTGGTCGCGGGGACCGTGGTCGTCGTGGGACTGGTCGTTGTCGAGGTCGTCGTAGTGGGAGTTGCCACGGCCACCCTCGCTACGTCGGTTGTGGCCGCAGGCTCCTCCACGACCTGTCCCGCGCAGGCGGTGACGGTCGCCAAGACCAGGGTGAGCGACAGACGTCGCATGGCCCGACGATACGCCCCGCCGCCCCATAGTTGCTTCCGTCGCCGAACCCGCCCACACTCCCGGCGGTGACGACGATCAAAGGTGGGCGGCTGGCGACCCCAGAAGGACTGGTCGCTGGCTACCTCCGCTTCGAAAGAGGTTTGATAACGGACGCTGACACAGACGGGCATCGCATCGACGCCGACGGCCTCATCGTTGCCCCGGGTCTCATCGACATCCAGATCAACGGGGGCTTCGGCCATGACTTCACCCAGGACCCAACGACGATCTGGGATGTCGGTCGGCGTCTCCCCGAACTGGGGGTAACCGGTTTCGTGCCGACCATCGTCACCTCCCCCGATGGTGTCACCGATCTCGCCATCGATGTCGTCGCCAACCGCCGCCCCGGCGACTATCGGGGCGCCGAGGTGCTCGGCCTGCACTTCGAAGGTCCCTGGATCTCCCCGGAGATGCACGGTGCGCACAATGTCGACCACATCGTGGACCCCGACCCCGACGTCGCAGCGAAATGGGCAGCCTCCGGGAGGGTGAGCATCGTCACGCTCGCTCCGGAAAGACCGGGGGCCTCCGCGGTGGTCCACCGCCTCACCGAAGAGGGTGTCGTCGTTTCGATGGGTCACACCGCGGCCGACTTCGAGACTGCGGCTCAAGCCTTCACCGATGGAGCCACTCTGGCCACCCACCTGTTCAATCAGATGACACCGCTGCACCATCGGGACCCGGGAGCGGTGGGCGCAGCCCTCCTAGGAGCACGGCATTGTCTTCTCATCGTCGACGGTCTCCACATCGCCGATGGAACCCTCGAGATCACGTGGCGTCTCCTGGGACCGGATCGGGTCATCCTCATAACCGATGCCATGGCCGCCCTCGGACTCGGCCACGGCACATACCCGCTGGGTGACGGCCCTGTCACCGTGGGAGACGACGGACCCCGGACCACCGACGGGCGTCTGGCCGGAAGCGTGGTCACCCTGCCGCAGGCAATCGTCAACCTAACCGCATCCACATCAGCCGATCCCGCCAATGCCATTCGCTGCGCTACCGCCAACCCGTCCTCGGCTCTGGGCCTGGACGACAGGGGAAGCCTGGACGTTGGTGCCCGTGCCGACCTGACCCTGCTGGACGACGATTTCGGGGTTGTCGCCACCTATGTGGCTGGTGAGCGGCTGTTCGGTTGACCACCGCTACATTCGAGCCCATGGAAGACCTCTCCGTACCTGTCCCGAACGGCGAGATAAACGTCTGGCATCGCCAGGCCGAAGACAACGCGGCCACAGCCGTCCTCGTCCACGGTCTCTCGGGAAACTCCCGATGGTGGACGTCGGTGATCGACCATCTGCCAGAGGAAATGGGCGTTGTCGCCCTGGACGTGCGCGGACGAGGTGGGAGTGTCGACGCCCCGGCCCCTTACGACCTGACCACTATCGGCGACGACATCGCCCGGGCCATGGACCACCTGGGGGTGGAAACCGCAGTTGTCACCGGCTACTCGATGGGGGGATGGGTCGTAGCCCTTTTTGGCACCAGACACCCAGACCGCATCCAACGACTGCTGCTCATCGATGGTGGGCTTCCGATCCCCAGCGACGGGGCGGACCCCGAGGAGATGATCGAAACGATCGTCGGACCGTCGCTACGAAGGCTGGAGACCGAATTCGCGAGCGAAGAGTCGTTCTTCGAGACCTGGAGGACCCACCCCGGCTTCGCCAGCTACTGGGACGACTCCATGAGAGCCTGCCTCGGCCATGAGCTCGTGCCTGACGGAGAACGCTTCATCGTCCGATGCAACCCGGAGGCGATCCGGGTGGGAGCCAGGGAGATGATCGTCAGCGAAGAAGCGAACAACGCCGCGGAGCAGTTGGCCGTCCCTTCCCATCTGATCGTCGTTGAACGGGGAACCATGGACCAGCCCGGCGGAATGATTCCTCTCGATGTGGCAGAACGGACCGCGGGGAACAACCCGCATCTCACGATGCAGTACCTGCCCGGAGTGAATCACTACACCTTGTTACTGGGATCGGGCGCCGCCGAAGTGGCGTCGGCGATCACCAGGACCGGCTAGCGTCTACCGAGGCTCATGTCGTCGATTACCAAGACCATCAGACTCTCCGGCAAGGCCGGCGACTCGATAGAAGATGCGGTCCGCACCGTGCTCGCACGCGCCGCCAGCACCATCTCGGACATTCACAAGTTCGAGATCGTCAAAGTCGGCGGGGAGGTCGACTCCTCAGGAGCGCCCACGGTGTTCACCGTGACCCTCGACATCACGTTCGGGATCAAGGACACCGTCGAGCACGAGTAGCCGGGACTTCCCCGGCCCGGGTGTCAGCGAGAACGCTCGCGCGCTACGTTGACCTTGAGCTGACGTCCTTCGAGATCGGACCCGTTGAGGGACTCGATGGCATTCTGGGCTTCGTCGTCAGAATCCATCTCCACGAAGCCGAAGCCGCGGGAGCGGCCGGTATCGCGGTCGGTTATCACCTGAGCTCGGGATACCGAGCCGTACCGGGCGAAGAGCTCCTCCAACTCCGAGGAGTCGGTCGAGAAGGGGAGATTCCCCACAAAGATGTTGGTCATTGATGCTCCTTTGTCGAGCGTCCCGCCAGATCGTCTCGCACCAAGCGTCGGTCAACCGGCGAATGTTCGCCGCCGGCCACCTCATGCAGTCTCCGGCGGGTCAGGAGCGCACAAGCCAGGCGTGGCACCGACTACCGGTGCCACCCATCAGCATAACGAAAGTTGTGCGAGATCCGATCGAAACCAGTCACCCCAGGTGACCTTGAGTAGTCTCATCAGAAGTGCCGCCCCAAGTCAGGAGCATGAATGAGTGAACTACTGAGCACCCTCATCGGGGGTCTACTGGCCGGATTGATCATCGGCCCGCTGGCCAGGCTCGTACTACCAGGCAAGCAGGACATCTCACTGATCATGACCATCGTGCTCGGAGCGGTCGGCGCCATCGTCGGAGGGTTCGTCTACCAGGCACTGGGCGGAACCGAGACTTCGGGAATCGACTGGATCAAGCTGCTGATACAGGTTGCTGTGGCGGCCGTGGTCGTGGCTATATACGGCGGCACGCGCAAGCCTGCATCTAGCTGAACCCAACATCACCCGGTAGCGGTCAACGGGCCGTTTACCGCGTTTAGCATCCCGTCGCCATGAGCGAGACCACACACCGGGCACTGCGTCTTGCCCTGGCCTCCCTGCTCATGGTGACGTTGCTGGCGAGGTTCGCTGTCGTCATGAGCCGGGATGAGTTCGAGGTTTTGGACTTGTTCGGGCTCTTCACGGTCGTCTCGAGCGTGTTGGCAGTGATCATGCTCGCGATGCTGGCGTGGCGCCCGGAGCGGTCATCATCGCTCCGGTTCTCGTGGTTCAGGGGGGCCGTGACGGTCTATATGAGCGTCGCCCCGATCCTTTACCTGGTCCTGTTGGCGCAGACGGGTGGCGCACCCGCCCCAGACGAGCCATGGATCGAATGGACTCTGTATGTCGTGGCTCCCGCCGCGGTGGCCCTCGACTGGGTTCTCCACGCCCCACCGATCGACCTGCCCCAGAGCGCGCCGGCCACTTGGCTGGCGCTGCCAGCGATCTACCTCACCTACACGGTCGGCCGCGGTGCCCTCGACGGCTGGTATCCCTACCCGTTCCTCGATCCCGCAGAGAGCGGAGGCTATCCCGGAGTGGCCATGTGGGTCGCCGCGGCCCTCGGCGTCATCCTCGGGCTCGGCTACGGATACTTCTGGTGGGCCAATCGTAGCGTGCTGGCACCGGTCACAGCGTGACTACCCCCGGACCGCGATCGCTCGGAAACGGGATCCACATGATCCCGGCGCCGCTGCCTTTCAAGTCGCCTCCGTTCGTGAACGCCTATGTCGTCGAAACCGACGACGGACTGCTGTTGATCGACTGCGGAACCGATTGGGAACCAGGGCGCACCGCCCTCAAGGAGGGGTTCGATGCTCTCGGTCTCGAGGAGTCGGCGGTGCACACCCTGGTGGTGTCGCACCTCCATCCGGACCATGTCGGCATGTCCTCCCGTCTGGTCCGGGAGCTCGATTGCGGGTTCTTGATGCACCAAAGAGCCGCCCAACTCGTCAGCCGCTACAACGACACCGCCGGGTATGCACAGCGTCTCGCCGAAATCGCCCGGGCACACGGGGTTCCCGAAGAGATCATCGCGGTGGCGACCAGGACCGAGAGACCCGATTACATGCCTCTCATCGACCCTCCCGACCACCTCGTGTCCGACGGTGACGAGATCCCCCTCGGAGCTGGTCGTTCACTCCACGTGGTGCATACTCCCGGACACGAGCCCGCACACATATGTCTCCGTGACACCAGGACCGGGATTCTCTTCTCCGGTGACCACGTCTTGCCCCGCATCTCCCCTGTGATCATGTACGACACGGACATAGGGAACCCGCTCGGTGACTACCTGAACTCACTACAGAAGCTGGTTGCCATGGAGATCGGCCTCACCTATCCCGCACACGGAGCGATCATCGAGAATGGGGAGGAACGGAGCCGACAGATCCTCCTCCACCACGACCGAAGACTCCGCGACATGGCCGAGCTGGTGAGAGAGGCGGACACGACGGCGTGGACCGTCATGACACGTTCCTTCCGCCCCAACCTCGATCCGGTGGCTGCTCGTCTGGCCTTCCTGGAGACGGTCTCACACCTGGAGCACCTGCGGGAACTGGGCCGGATCGAGAGCGATCTCCGCAACGGAATCGTCACTTTTCACCACTGAATGGGTTGGCATGAGCGCCGACTTGGACGAATATGGTGCCCGCGGCGGTCAACCGCTCGTCCTTGGGAAGGAACAGTCGAATGTTGTTTGCATACCTCGATGCCGGATCCGGAAGCCTGATCTTGCAGGCGATCCTCGGTGGTGCAGCCGGGATCGCGGTCGCCTTCAAGGCATGGAAGGCGCGTCTCGTCGGCAAGAAGGCGATGGCCGAGGCCGACGCAGAGACGGAGTCCGCGGCCGACGAATCCGCAGTCCCGACTGACTCCTGAGGTAGTGACCCGCCCCGATCCGGGCTCTTTCCGGGATCCAGCGTCGCACATCGTCTTCGAAGACGACCGTGTCATCCGTCTCCTCGACGAACGCGGGCTCGAGGGATGGAAGGCGCTCTCCACCACGAAGTTCTTCGAGCGGGCCGTCGCCGACGGTCGGGTGATCGCCGCGGAGCCCGTCGACCCTGGAGACAAGGGCGTTGCGGGAGCCCTCGAGCATCCCAAGATCCCCTTCATCTCCTATCCGTACGAGTGGACGTTCTCCATGCTGCGGGACGCCGCTCTCCTCCAGCTCGATCTGCTGGCAGGAGCCCTCGCCGAGGGCATAACGATCAAGGACGCTACCCCGTACAACGTCCAGTTCGTCGACGGACACCCGATCTTCATCGACATCGGATCGTTCGAGGAGTACTCCCCCGGTGAGCCCTGGATTGGCTACCGCCAGTTCACCCGACAGTTCCTGTTCCCCCTGATGTTGCGGGCTTATGCCGGGATCCCGTTCCAGCCTTGGCTCCGAGGGAATCCGGAAGGGCCGACGGCAGGCGACATGCGCAACCTCCTCGGGTTCTGGCAGCGCCTCAAACCCTCCAGTCTGATGCATGTAACCCTCCAGGCAAGGATGGAGGACCGGATGTCGGGGGCCTCGGTCCGCAACGAGCTGAAGACGGCCGGGTTCAACTCGGAGATGATCCTCGCCAACGTCAGGAAACTACGGAGCCTCGTAGACAGCCTGGAGTGGAGCGGCGACGAAGCCGGGTGGATCGAATACGAGACATGTGAACACGTCGGCCGGGACCGTGATACCAAGACCCGGTTCTTGCAGGACGCCCTGGAATCTCACGGGCCGGGTCGCGTCCTCGATCTCGGTACGAACGACGGTCACTTCTCCGAGATCGCGGCCGACAGCGGCGCACTTGCCATCGCCGTGGACGGTGACGAGCCGGTTCTCGATGCCTTCTATCGAAAACCTACGACGGCCTCGGTGGTGCTCAGCGACCTGACCAACCCGTCACCGTCACAGGGGTGGGCAACTTCGGAGCGACCCTCTCTGCACGAGCGTGCGGATCCTGATCTGGTGATCGCCTACGGGCTGATCCACCATCTCATCTACACCGCCAGCATTCCGCCCGCTGCGGTCGTGGACTGGCTGGCTTCGTTTGGCTGCCCCGTGGTCCTCGAGTTCGTCGCCCCCGATGACGATATGGTGGCCAGGCTGACCGCCAACAAGTTGGACTCCGAGCTACATCCGAAGCGAACGCAGCCCGAGTTCGAATCGCTGCTCGCATCCCGCTTCCAGGTCACCGCGACCGAGACGCTCGGAGAGGGATCGCGAACCCTCTACTCACTGACTCCCCGCTAGCGGATCAGGGAGGCCGGGTCGGCCACCGCCACATCGCCGAACTCGGCCACCACCAGGAACCGGTCGACTTCCTCGGGAACCTCGCTGTCCTCCACCTCGAATTCGAAACCCGAGAGCAGCAGGTTCTCGCTGTCGAACCATCTCACGACGTTGCCGTTCTCCACGTTCGGTTGACCGGAGACGAGGAGATGGTCTCCGGCGAAGATGTAGACCATGTCGGGAGTCTCCTTCTCGTTGACGTCGGCGGCCCACCCCGCCACCTTCCAGCCATCCTCGGTCCTCTCCACCGAGTCGACTTGCACCCTCCGGCTCCCCTCCGCAGCGATATCGATGACACGGCCTTCCTCGTCGACTAGCTCCAGCGTGATGTCCTCATTGGAACCGGCGACCCATCCCCCGCCGTCGTCCCGCATGAGCAGGTCCACGTCGTTGTCGCCGTTCTCGACGAGATCCTCGGCGACAAGTCCCGTCACCGCCCCGGTGGTCGCACCGTCCCTCGTCAGATGGGCAACTCCGGCTACGACATCGTTGATGACGACGAGAAGCTCGTCCGAATCGGGCAGTGGTTCGGCCTCGACGCGGCCGGTTAGAAGCGTCTGCACCTTGCCCGTCGATCGGTCGATCTCGCTCAAACCCGCCCCCAAGTCGAGCGCCCAGCGGAAGTCGGCGGCCGAGCTGATGCGAATGTCGGTCGTGGGAGTGCCCACCAACTCACCGTTGGCGCCGGCAGACGCCACGCCTAGCCACGAGCCCTGATCGGGGATCCAGCCATGATTGCGCTCCACCTGGGAGAAGAGGACATCGACGTCGGTGCTCACGCCCTCGCCGTCGCAACACCAATGAATGGGCTCGTGGGGTCGTTCCCTGTCCAACTCGAGCAGAGAGACCCCATCGAAACCCCAGTCCGTGTCGATCTCGAGAGCGTCGACGATCGTGGGGAGGATGTCGATGCCGAAGACCGGCAGGTCGACGATCTCGCCCGAAGTCTGGTCCGGATACTTGATGAAGAGCGGGACCCGGTAGAGGTCGTCGCGATTGTCCGAGTAGGGCCAGCGTCGGTGCTCGCCCGGCACGAACGAGGCGCCGTGGTCAGCCACCACTATCACCATCGTGTCGTCCCATGTCTCCGTCTTGTCCAGATGGTCGAGCATCCGGCCCAACATTCTGTCGAGGAATCCGACCTGATACATGTGTCTCTGGAAGCCGATCAGTGCCGGCGCCGGGTCGGACACCCAACGGCCATCGCCTCCCACGCCATCGACCTCGGTGTACGCCTCCGGTCCCTCGTAGTGGGTGCCGGAGGGGTTTATCTCCCAGGGCACGTGTGGGGCCCGGAGATGGGCGTAGCTGAGGGTTGGGGTCATCATCCCGGCATCGATGCCATTGATGAGCCGCTGCACCCAGTCGATCCAGTCCTGGCGTTCGGATTCGTCGGGAACCGGCAGACCCTCTATCTCCAGATCCAAACCGCTGGAAGTGTCGGACTGCCCGAGAAAGCCCTTCCACGCGTTGTCGATGCTCGGCAGGCTCTCCCGGGTCTCACCTGGAAGGGTCAGATGCCCGTAAACGACTCCAACATCAGCCAGGAGACTCGTGAAGCGGGCCGGCGCCCGTCGTGCATAGTCCGGGCAAGTCCCCTCAGGGCAAAGGTCGGCGATCCATTCGATGACGTGCATCTCGTACGAGTCACCGAGGAGAGTGAAGAGGTTGTTGGGGTGATCGACGTGGGACGGGCTCGATCCCTGCTCACCCCTGACACCGGTCATGATCGCGGGCACGCTCTGGGTGGTCGCGATGGAATCTGATAGGGCATTGCGGTACCAGGTCCCCTCCTCGGCGAGCCTGGCAAAGTTGGGGAAGAGCCGATCGTTGATGGTGCCGTCGGCGTCCAAGATCGATGCTATGGGCATCTCGTCCAACTGCAACATCACGACATGGGACGGGGCTCCAACTTCGGCGCCGCTCTGGGCGGTTTCTGGCTCCTCCCATACGAGGCGCGCTGTCGCCGATGTTGCCAGGAACATCACGAGTGTCACAGGGACGGCCAACGCGGCAATTACAAAGAGTACGTCCAGGTTCTTGACGAGCCAGTAGATGAAGGCTGCGGTGGCGAGAGCCAGGAGGATGGCGGGGAGAGTGTCGTCAGGAAGGGTCTGTCGGCTTATGACCAGACCCGACCCGGCGGCGAGGACGGCCACGATCGACCGATATGCGATTGCCGGTGCCCCGCCGCCGATCGCCTTCGCTAACTCCAGGACGGCCCAGGAAAAGAGGGGGATGAACAGGGCCATGATCACGCCGAAGAGAAATATCTCGACCCGGCTGGTTCGATTGGCGACAAAGACCTCTGGGTTCTTGCCGTAGATGTCGAGGATCGGCGCGGCGAAACCAACAGCACTCAGCCCGCCGATGACGGCGAGACGTCTCGACATCGACTCTTCACCAAGGAGTCCCAAGGGAGAGAAAGGTACCGGCAAACACATCCAATCAAACATGTCGCGTTCCCTGCTTAACTTTGTAACCAACGCTCGAAGGGAACCAAAAGCCCGGCTGCGAGCGTCTTACATTCCGGAGGAGATGTTGATTTGAGCCAGAACCGATCAGGGTTCCTGAGACGTATCCGGGTCCGGATGCGTCTTGTCTGGCTGGCTGCGACCGCACAAAGATACGCCCCCCATGTCGGTCTCGCCGTCGTGGTCGCCATGGCGGTCAATTGGATGACCTCATTCGAAAGCGGTCTGGAGATGTCGGCAGGCATCCTCGCCGCATTCCTCCTGGTCCTACTCTTGCGCTCAGCCACCCTGCGCATCACACCATGGGACGCTGCCCGCGCCGCCGAGCGAGGGCTCGGGGCCCGGGACGCCCTGACGACGGCGCTCGAATTCACTGACGAGGCTGACCCGATGCACCGGCTGATCCAGCAGCGTGCCGAGCGTCTGGCGGACGAGTCTCGTGCCAGTGCGGCGATACCAATCCGGGCCGACAGGTCGCGTTTACGTCAGCTGGCAATGGCAGGCGCCCTCGCGTTGATCATCGGGCTCCTGCCTCCGCTTGGTTCCACACCGGCCATGTCCTCCGATCTCGAGGGGGAACTGGACGAGGAGGCCGAGCGGATCGAGACCATCGCCGACGCTGTCGAGGAGACCGAGGTCGACACCTCCGACGAAATCGTCGAAGAGCTGCGCAATCTCGCTGAGGAGCTGCGCAGCGCCGAGTCGCTCGAGCAAGCCCTTCAGTCGATCGAGGACGCCGAGAGTCGACTCGGTGAGCAGCTCGACCCGGATTTCCACTCCCGGAAGGCCGCTGTCCAGGGACTCGCTCGCGACCTCGCCCTCCGTCCCCTGGCCGAGGACGCCCCGCTGGACGCCGGCTCCCAGTTCAGCCAGCTCGCCGATTCTCTCGACTCGCTGTCCGAGCCGGAACGAGCGGCGCTTGCCGATCGTCTCGCCGACCTGGCCGAGTCGCAGTCCGCAGGTAACTCCGGGCTTTCGAGCCAGCTTTCCGAAGCCGCACGTGCAGTCGAGAACGGCAACATGAGCGACGCGACGAGGGCCCTGGAACAGGCCGCCGCCGAACAGCAATCAGGGCTCGACGGAGCACGCGGTCAACAGGCGCTGACCGAGACCCAGCGCGCCCTCGAAGGAACCAGGACGAGGCTGAGCGGGGACGGGATCGGCCAGCAGGGCCAGGAGAGCCAGGGACAGGAAGGCGAAGGGGAAGGTCAGGGCGAAGGTCAGGGCGAAGGTCAAGGGCAGGGCGAGGGCGAGGGCCAGGGAACCGGCGAGGGTCAAGGGGAAGGCCAGGGGCAGGGAGCAGGACAGGGTGGCGACCCGGCCGGTGGTGGAGGGGAGATAAGCGGAGTCGCCCCCGGGGACGGGGATGCATCCGGTCAGGGTCAGCAAGGAAGCGTCGGAGCCGGTGACGGTCAGGACCATGGAACCGACGTCGAGACCGCCAATGTCTTCAGCCCCCTCGACGAGGGATCGCTCTCAGACCTGGTGCAGGTGGACATCGAAGGCGGCACCGGGGAAGGAGACGTCATCGGAGAAGCAGAAGGCCCAACGGCGCGTGGCGAGTCGGTGGTGCCCTACGCACAGGTTCTTCCCGAATACCTGAACCAGGCAGCAGATGCGATGGGCGAACTCCAGCTACCACCATCGATGCGGGGCATCGTCCAGTCATACTTCGATCTGCTCGCCGACGAGGCCAGGTAGGGAGACGACATTGACCGTTCTCGAGCAAAACGAACTCGACAGATACGCCGACCACGCCGCGTCGATAGAGGCCGCCATCCGAAAAAGGATCGCCGGGCAGACCGATCTGATACGCCAGACCCTCATCGGCCTCCTCGCCGAGGGACATGTCCTGTTGGAAGGAGTGCCGGGACTGGGAAAGACCGAACTCGTGAAGGCATTCGCCGAGGCCATTGGCATGAGCTTCGGCCGTGTCCAGTTCACTCCGGACCTGATGCCCGCGGACATCGTCGGCACACAGGTGCTTGAGGAGGGAGAGTCCGGCCATCGCCAGTTCCAGTATCAGGCCGGTCCGGTGTTCACCAACCTGCTCCTGGCTGACGAGATCAACCGGGCCACCCCGAAGACCCAGGCCGCTCTCCTGGAAGCGATGCAGGAGCGCCATGTGACCGTGGCCGGAGAGACACGGCCCTTGCCCCGGCCATTCCTCGTGCTCGCTACCCAGAACCCGATCGAGCTGGAGGGCACCTATCCACTGCCCGAGGCCCAGCTCGACCGGTTCATGTTCAAGGCGACCGTCAACCCGCCGACCACCGCGGTGCTCGAGGAGATCCTCCGCAGGACCACCGGCGGGGCGGTTCCCGAGGTGCCCATGGCAGTCACCATCGACACGATCAGGGAGATGATCGCCATGACCCCCCGGCTCCCGGTCGCCTCCCATCTCCTCCAATACGCCTCCCTCATCATCCAGGCGACCCATCCCGAAGGGGACAACGCCACCCCACCGGTCAAGCGCTATGTCCGGTGGGGTGCCTCGCCCAGAGGGGCTCAGGCCATGATTCTGGCGGGCAAGGCCGCGGCGATGATCGATGGGCGACCCCACGTGACTGCCGACGACATCCGCTGGGCGGCGCCGGCAGCACTGCGTCATCGCCTCGTCCTCGGCTACGAGGCAACCGCGGAGGGGGTGAGCACCGACGCCATAATCGATGAGGTACTCCACTCCGTACCCGAGCCCAGATCGGGGATACGGGGCACCCCGTGACGGCGCTCCTGAGCCCGGCGCTGATGGCCAGGCTCGAGAGCCTCCAGCTGGCCAGTCGCCACCGGCTCATGGGACGCTTCGGTGGGGAGCACAAGTCGAAGCGGTACGGGAACACGGTCGACTTCGCCGATTTCAGGGAATACCACCCCGGAGACGACTTCCGACGCATCGACTATCACGTCATGGCACGTCTCGACCAGGTCCTGATCAAGCTCTACGAAGCCGACGACGAGATCACGGTCCGACTGCTCATTGACACGTCCGCCTCGATGCAGGTAGGCGACAAGATGCTGCAGGCTCAGCGGCTCGCCGCGGCCATGGGCTTTGTAGCGCTAACCGCTCACGATTCGGTGACCGTGCACACATTTCCGGACCGGGATCCCGCACCCAGGTTCGCCGGACGTGCGGCCGTTCCCGCCTTCCTCACCTACGTCGAAGGTCTGGAGGCAACCGGGCTGACCCCGTTCGCTGAAGCAGCCAGCCATCTTCTCGGCCAAAGTGGTCTCCCGGGCGTCACGATCCTGCTCTCCGACCTGCTGACCTCCGAGTGGAGATCCCTGGTGCAGCTGCGGGCGTCGGGCTCTGATGTGACCATCCTCCACATCCTCTGCGAGGAGGACCTCGACCCGGACTTCTCGGGTGATCTGGAGCTGGTCGACCGGGAACTGGGGGAGACCTTGACGGTCAGCGTGACAGACGACGTGGCCGAGACCTACCGGGCCAGGGTCCGGACCTGGCGCCAAGAGGTCGCACGGGCTGCCCGGGGAGCCGGGGCCAGCTACCAGACCGTAGACGCCGACGACGACGTCGAGGCCCTCCTGTTGCAGACCTGGCGCGAGGCAGGTGTGCTGCGGTGAGTCTCCTCCTTCCCCTGGGGCTCGCCGCCCTGGCCCTGGGGATCCCCATCGTGATCCTCCACATGCTCACGCCGCGCCGCCCGTCCACCCCGGTGTCGTCTCTGCTGCATTGGGACGGCCTCAAGCACGCCATCACCGCGGCCGAGCCATGGCAAAAACTCCGCTTGAGCATCCTCCTGATTCTTCAGCTGGCAGCGGTGGTCTTGTTCGCCCTCGCGCTGGCCAGGCCGGCGGTCCTCGAGGAAGCGGAGCTGGCCGAGCACACCGTCTTCATCGTGGACGCCTCGGGGTCCATGGCGGCCATCGACGGAGACCCGGACCGGCTCGGCACCGCCATCGAAGAGGCGAGAGCCCTCCGGGACGAGCTGCCCGAGCAGGGCGCCGCCAGCCTCGTGGTCGCATCCCCCCGGCCGGCTGTGCTAGTCACCCAGAGCGAGAGCCGGGACGAGTTCCTCAGAGCCGCCGACACCATCCGGGTCCAAGCGGGAACCGCCGACTACGAGGCTGCCTTTGCCCTCGCTGAATCTCTCGTTCTCCCCGACCGGGAGACCGACTTCGTCCTGATTTCCGATGGCCAGCTCACCGAGAACGAGCAACGCCTCGCGCCCCTGGGCACCCGCTACGTGCCCGTTGGCGAGACCGACACGAACCGGGCGATCACAGACCTGTCGGTCAACTCGGGACCGGGCGGTATGCAGGCGAGGGTCACGGTCGAGTCGACAGGAGGACCCGACGCCGTTCAGGTGCTTCGCATCGACGTGGACGGAGTCACGGTGCTCAACGAGGAGATCGAGATCCCCTCCGGCGAGGTCGTGGAGCAGACCTTCGAACTGCCCTCTGGGACCCGGGTCGCCGCCTACCTCGACGGGGACGACCTGCTCGCCTTCGACAACCAACGTTTCGTAGGCGCCCCCGAACTCGGCTCTCTCAAGGCACGGGTCCACGGGCAGGGCCGTTTCTTCATCGATCAACTGCTGGCCGCCATTCCCGAGATCGACTTCGACGTCGCACCGGGTGAGGAAGTCGACTTCGCGATCTATGCCGGAGAGCCGGTACCTGACGAACCACAAACCCCCTTCATCGCCATCGACGCCCCGGGGGGAGCACCGGGGATCATCTCCACCGGGCGGATCGAGAACCCGGTCCCGACCCTCGTGGCCAACCATCCGCTCCTCGATGACATCGACGTCGGCAACCTCGCCATCGCCGATGCTCAGGCTCTGGAGGTGACCAACGGAGAGGTGGTCCTGGGCGCTCCAGGCGCTCCCCTGATCGTCGAAGGCGAGGCAGACGGCATCCCCTTCTACTACTTCGCCTTCTCTCTGGAGCAGTCCAACCTACCGATCGACGTGGCCTTTCCGATTATCGGAGCGCGCATGGTCGGCGGCCTTGCCACATCGGAAGGTGTCACTGAGGGTCTCACAGTCGGCGATCACATACCGGTGGGACCCTCGGAGGGGACTGTCACCGACCCCAGGGGGAACACCGCAGTGGTCGCCCGCGGCGACTCCGACCCGGTGGCCGATCTGGCCGGGTTCTGGAGTGTCACCCGCGAGGACAGCGAGCCGGTCGAGGTGGCCGTCAACGCCGATGTCGCCGAGTCCGACCTCGCTCCCAGAGCGGAGTTGAGCGCTATCAGGCCCGCACCCGACAGTGAGCCGCTTGTCGATGCCCGAACAACCATCGCCCGGACCCTTCTCCCCTGGGTACTGGCCGCTCTTCTCGTTGTCCTCGCTGTCGAGCTGTACTTCAGCTATCGGGCCCGCGGCGTACCCATTCGCCAATGGCGCATCGGCCTCGCTGTGCGCGCCGTGATAGTGGCCCTCATCGCGCTCGCCCTGATCAACCCACCGATCTCACAGAGCTCGGACCAGGTGACCACCGTCTTCGTGGTCGACGTATCCGACTCGATGGGAGATGCCGCCCGGCAGAGCGCCCGGGCTTGGGTGAATTCCGCCATAGTCGACGCCGGTGATGCCGAGTGGGCGGTGGTCGAGTTCGGCGCCGATGCTCGGGTGGGCACGCCTCCTGGCACGGCTGCCTATCGCGGGGCACGGGGAGTGGAAACCGACGCCACCAACCTGGCCCGCGGATTGAGACTGGGAGAATCGGTTCTCAGCGGGGAGACGAAAGAGCGCATCGTCGTGGTGTCGGATGGCAGGTCGAACACTGGCGACCTTCAGGCAGAGATCGACCGCTTGGAGACCCTGGGCACGGTGGTAGACGTCCACACCGTCGCCGCATCGTCGGTCACCGACGCCGCCATCTCAGCGGTAGACATGCCCTCGTCGGTGAGTGTTGGTGAGCGATTCGACGTGACAGTCGAGGTACTGTCCACCGTCTCCGGTGAAGCCATCGTCGAGTTGACGGAAGGGTCGGACGTCGTCGGCACCCAGGAAGTGGGGTTGAGTCCGGGTCCCAACTACGTGACCTTCAGCGCCGAGGCCGGCGATCCCGGTCTTCAGCAGTTCAGCGCGGCGGTGCGGATGACAGGTGACGCCGTCTCCGAGAATGACGAGCACCGGGCCGGAGTCGAGGTCCGGGGACCGGCGAGTGTGATGATCATCGAGGGGGAAGAAGATGGGGGCCAGATACTGGAGAGGGCCCTGACCGCGAGAGGTCTCGAGGTGGAGAGAGTGACGATCGGGGACATGCCCGGGCTGCAACAGCTCTCGATCCATCGCTCAGTGGTGCTCGTCGACGTGAGTGTGCGCGACATGAGCGAGGAGCAAATCGGGATCCTGGGTACCTTCGTGCGTGATCTTGGGCGGGGCATGGCGGTCGTGGGCGGCACCCATTCCTACGGTCTCGGCGGCTACCGGGACACGCCCCTCGAGGCCCTGCTGCCTGTCGACGCCGAGGCACCCGACACTCAACGGCAGGCCGAAGTTGCCGAGGTCCTCCTCATCGATACGAGCGAGTCGATGGGGGCCTGTCATTGTGAGGAGAACGGTGCCATCGGCCGGGAGATGGGAGGCGTCAACAAGACCGATATCTCCAAGGCGGCGGCGGAGCGTGCCATAGAAGCCCTGGGCGGCAACGACGAGGTGGGGGTCCTCGCCTTCAGCGGATCGACCGAGTGGGTGGTCCCGCTCCAGGAGTTTCCTGACCGGCAAACGATCGACGCGGGGCTCGGCGGCCTGACCGCGTTGGGGGAGACCCGCATCGTGCCCGCCATCGAAGAGGCAGCTGCCGAGCTGCTCGAGTCGGATAAGGAACTGAAACACATCATCCTGTTCTCCGACGGGTTCACCACCGAGATGGAGATCGGCGATGAGTTCGTCGCCAGTCCGAGTACGGGAGATCTACTCCAGGCCGTGGAGCAGATCGCGGCCCAGGGCATCACCGTTTCGGTCGTCGGCACTGGAGAAGGGGCCATCCCGGCCCTCGAAGAGGTCGCCGAGGCCGGCAACGGCAGGTTCTACCCGGGACGTGACCTCAACGAGATCCCTGAGATATTCGTGAAGGAGGCGCGACTGGCGTCACGGTCCTTCATAAACGAGGGTGAGTTCTTCCCGGTTGTGACATCCACGGCGGACACGGTGCGGAACATCGCCTCCTCGCCGGCCATCCTCGGATACGTGGCGACGACCCCGAAACCCACGGCAGACGTTCAGTTGCAGGTTGGCCAGATGAGCGACCCTTTGCTGGCTTCATGGCGGGTGGGTCTGGGCAAGGTCACGGCGTGGACCTCCGACGGAGGAGACCGCTGGGCCGCCCAGTGGGCAGGATGGGACGGCTACGGGGACTTCTGGTCGACCCTGGTCCGCGACACGTTCCCGTTGAGCGGATCGGCGGGTGAGCGACTGGAGGCATCCATCGCTGACGAGATGATGAGCATCTCTCTGGAGGGAGCCGAGGAGTGGCCGGCCGGGACCGAGCCCCTGGCCCGGGTCAGCTATCCCGACGGCACCTCCGAAGAAGTCGAGCTGGACCGGATATCCGACCTCGAGTTCGGGGCTCTGGTGCCGGCCCGACAGGGCGGCACCTATGCGGTGGGTGCCCGGGTGGAGGGCGCCGACGGGGAGACTGCCGTCCTCTCCACCCTCGCCACACGTTCGTTCGCAGCCGAGTATCTCCCCGGCGATCCCAACACCGACCTCATGGCCAGTGTCTCCTCCGCTACCGGTGGCCGGGGCGAGATTGAGGCGGCTCAGGCGTTCGACGGCGAAGAGCTGGAGGCGGGCGTCACCGAGCGGCAGTACCGGTGCTTGTTTCTCCTGATCGCGGCTCTGCTGTGGCCGATCGACGTGGCCCTGAGGCGGCTCCGCCTCTCCCGAAGAGGGCAACCAGACCAGCCAGAGCAATCAGGCCGGCGCCGGCCCACACCCACATCACCAGCGGCCGCACGAACACGCTGACCTCGACCGTTTCCCCATCGGGGAACAGGAGTGACACGGCCACGATCACGTCGTCGACCAAACCGGCTCGCAACGCCGGCTCGGCCACCGGGGTCGTCTGCTCCTCGTAGCCTCTTATCTCCGGGGAGATCGGAGCCCCGTCGAGATCGAAGTCAGCCCTGACGAACACGTAGCGATCGGCCTCACCCGTCTCGACGCCTCGCAGCACCAGCTCGTGACCCGCCACGGTGACCGACTCTCCAGGTCTCATCGAGCCGGTGAAGTCGCCACCAAATGAGCTGCCGGCGACGCCTACGAGGAGGACGGCCATCCCGAGGTGGGCGAGGTAGATGGTCAACCGGCGTCCCCGCATCCCCCCTCTCACCAGCCCGATAGCCAGAAGGGCCACCGCGGCGAATGCTGGGCCAAATAGCAGGGCACCCACCCGCCAACCGGCGATCGCTAGCGAGACCACGGCGGCCGCGACTGCGACCAGCAGGTAGGTAGTCCACGACCGACGTATGGAGACCGCAAGCCCGACCGCGATCGCCACCGCTACCGGGAGGACGGTGAGCACGAAGAAGCGGCTGTTGACGGTCACCGTCTCACCCCGGAACACCGAGACGAACGCCGGGTATGCCGAACCGGCGGTTATGAACACCAGGGTCAGGGTGAGTAGCAGCGCGTTGGTGGCCAGCCAGCCATTGCGATCGAGACGCAGAGGGCCCCAGCTCTCCCCTGGCTCGGATCGGATGGCGAGCACGAGGGCAAACAGACCGACGGCGGCGGCCGATACCAGCAGGATCCTTCCCACGACCGGGTCCTCTGCGAAGGAGTGGATGGAGCCGGTCGCTCCGGAACGGGTGAGGTAGACACCCATAACCGCCAGGGCAAACGGGAGCATGGAGAACATGACATTCCATCGTCTCCATCTCCCCGTAGCATCCTCGATCCGCGAGGTGTGCAGGAACACTGTGGCCGCGATCCACGGCATGAGAGCCGTGTTCTCCACCGGATCCCAGGCCCAGAAGCCGCCCCAGCCCAACTCGACGTAGGCCCAGTTGGCACCGGTGACCATCCCGATGGTGAGGAGAGTCCACGACACATACAGCCACCGTCTCACCCGGTGCCTCCAGAAGCCTCGATCGACGTCGGTGCGCGTCATGTCGAGGGAGAAGGCGAAGGGGACGACGAGTGTCGTCAGACCGAGATAGAGGATCGGCGGGTGGTAGATCATCGCCGGATGCTGGAGGATGGCCAGAAGCCCACCGCCGTCGACGGCCGGGACATCGAGCACGTCGAAGGGATTGGCGAAGAGGACCGTTATCAGCAGCAGACCGAGACCCACCGCCCCGATCACTCTGACCGGAACCGGCCTCCTGATCGCACCGGCACCGATGCCCATCACCATGGCCGTGTAGAAGAGCATGGAGCCGTCCATCCCTCCCCAAAGGGCGGCCAGCCGGTAGGGCCACGGCGTGGCCAGGCTGGTGGTCTCCGCAACATAGGCGAGGGAGAAGTCCCCGGCGACGAGGGCGATGGCGAGGACCAGCGCCGCAGCCGCTCCCGAGAGAGCGGACGTGACCAGGGCCCAGCGGCGACCTGTCGCCAGCGCGATCACAGCGAGACCGACGGCCAGCCAGATCGCTACCGGGCCGATGACTCCGGCGCTCACGGTTGCATCGTACCGGTGACCGCCCGCTGTGCTCGCCAGCAGCGACAGCGCGGGTACCGTCGGTATTGATGACCGACCTCTTCGAAGCCCGCGCCGAGGACCTGGCCTCGCGTTCCGCCCCGCTCGCCACCCGCATGAGACCGCGGACGATCGACGAAGTTGCCGGTCAGCCCCAGCTGCTGGGCGAGGGCGCCGCCTTCCGCCACATCGTGGAGTCCGGCGAGCCCATCTCCATGCTCCTCTGGGGCCCTCCCGGCACCGGCAAGACGACATTGGCGATGCTGGTCGCCTCCCACGCCGACGCCGCATTCCGCACCCTCTCCGCGACCTCCGCGGGAATCAAGGACGTCCGGGAGGTGCTCGAGGAGGCCCGCAACCGTCTCGCCACCGAGGAGCGGCGCACCGTCCTGTTCCTCGACG
The DNA here is from genome assembly GCA_046537785.1 of Actinomycetota bacterium. Taxonomy (GTDB): domain Bacteria; phylum Actinomycetota; class Acidimicrobiia; order Spongiisociales; family ZC4RG35; genus JANQRA01. Next base: position 7,058 of record JBKHKD010000004.1, on the reverse strand, counting down.
AGATCCACCGATTCGCCAAGAACCAGCAGGACGCGCTGCTTCCCGGCGTGGAGAACGGGACGCTGATCCTGGTCGGAGCCACCACTGAGAATCCGTACTTCGAGGTGAACAGTCCGCTGATGAGCCGGATGACGCTGTTCCGGCTGGAGCCACTGACACCTGAGGACATCGAGGATCTTCTTCAGACGGCACTGACCGACGAGGACCGCGGGCTCGGGTCTTTGGGCGTCGAGCTGCCCACGGAGGCGGCCGTCGAGCTCGCCACCAGGACCGGAGGCGATGCCCGCCAATCGCTCAATGCCCTGGAAGTGGCGGCGCGAATGGCCAAGGCGGCGGGGCGCTCCGTAATCGAGAACGACGACATCGCCGAGGCGCTGCAGCGGCGTCTCATCCGCTACGACAAGACCGGCGACTCCCACTACGACGTCATCTCGGCCTTCATCAAGTCGGTCCGGGGATCCGATCCCGATGCTGCCATGTATTGGCTGATGCTCATGATCGAAGGTGGCGAGGATCCCGAGTTCATCGCCCGACGTCTGGTGATCCTGGCCTCCGAGGACATCGGGCTCGCCGACTCGGATGGTTTGAAGGTTGCCGTGGCGGCGGCCGACGCCCTCGCCTACGTCGGTCTCCCGGAGGCCACCTATCACCTGGCCCACGCCACTCTCTTCCTGGCCACCTCCCCGAAGTCCAACTCGGTGGGCAGAGCGATCGGCGCCGCGAAGAGCCTCGTCGACAGCGGGCCCACGCCGTCGGTGCCCCTCCATCTCCGTGGCACCGGATACAGCGGCGCAGCCGAGATCGGCCACGGCGAGGGCTACGAGTACTCACACGACCATTCCGGTGGGGTCGTGGCCCAGCAGTACTTCCCCGACGGTGTCCCGCCGACCGTCGTCTACCGTCCCGGTGACCTGGGCCGGGAGAAATTCATCAAGGAGCGACTCGAGGAGATCGACCGGATGCTGGGACGGGACCGCTGACCTTGCGGGTGGATTTTTCAGTCCGTCGGTGCCAACCGGCTCTCGACGGCGAATTCACCTTCGGAGTAGTCGATGGAGCCGACGCGACCGGCTGCGACTAGGTCCGCCTCCGCCTTTCTGGCCTCCTCGATGAACTCGGGGGCTGCGGTCACGCTGACGGTCTCGACCTCGGCCCTCATGGAGGTCTTGGCGTCCGACTTCGCCCTCCGGACCTCCCCGAGAATCCGGGAGACGGAGTCGAGCACGCCGGGCTCACCCGAGTGCCCCTCCATCTCCTCGACGGTCGGCCAGTTGGAGCGGTGCACGGATCCCTCCTGCCACCAGCTCCAAACTTCCTCGGTGACGAAAGGCAGGAACGGCGCGAACAAACGCAGATAGATACTCAGGGCGAGCTGTAGGGCGGCGTGGGCCGAGGCCGATCCGGGACCATCGTCGTAGGCACGGCTCTTGACCAGCTCCACGTAGTCGTCGGTCCAGTTCCAGAACGACTTCTCCGCGATCTCGAGGGCCCGGGCGTAGTCGTATTCCTCGAACGCTTCGGTCGCACCGGCGATCGTTTCTGCGAGCGCGGCTAGCATCGACCTGTCCAGCGGCTCGGTTATCTGCGCCGGCTCGACGTCTTGATCGGCGAAGCCAAGGGCAAATCGGGACGCATTGAGGATCTTGATCGCCAGCCGGCGTCCGATCTTCATCACTCCGTAGTCGACGGCGGTATCGACTCCGGGTCTTCCACTGCAGGCCCAATAGCGCACCGCCTCCGATCCGTATTCTTCGATCAGTGGCAGCGGCGTGACCACGTTTCCAATCGACTTGGACATCTTCTTGCGGTCGGGATCGAGGATCCACCCGTTGATGGTCGCCGTGTGCCACGGGACCACGCCATGCTCGAAGTGAGATCGCACAATGGTGGCGAACAACCAGGTGCGGATTATGTCATGACCCTGTGGACGGATGTCCATGGGGAAGACCCGTTCGAAGAACTCCGGATCATCCACCCAATGACCTGCGATCTGCGGTGTGAGTGACGAGGTGGCCCAGGTGTCCATGACATCGGGGTCTCCGACAAAACCGCCCGGCTGACCACGCTGTGACTCCTCGTAACCGTCCGGAGTGTCAGAGCTCGGGTCGACCGGGAGCTGGTCGTCGCGGGGCACGATCGGGCTCTCGTAGTCGATCTGGCCGTCTTTGGTCACCGGATACCACAACGGGATGGCGACACCGAAGTAGCGCTGACGGGAGATGAGCCAGTCGCCGTTGAGCCCCTCGACCCAATGCTCATAGCGGACACTCATGTAGTCAGGAACCCATTGCAGCTCCTCGCCGCGCACCAGCAGTTCCTTGCGCAGCTTCTCCTCCCGACCGCCGTTGCGGATGTACCACTGACGGCTGGTGACGATCTCAAGGGGCCGATCGCCCTTCTCGTAGAACTTGACCGGGTGCATGATCTGACGGGGCTCACCGTCGAGGTCACCCGACTCGGCGAGCAGCTCGGCCATCTTGCGCCGGGCCTGGTTGGCGTAGAGGCCGGCGATCTCCTGATAGACCTCGGCCCCCTGACCGCTGAGCCAATCGGGCGTCTCCTCCTGGAGCCGGCCGTCCTGTTGGATCACCGCTCTCGTGGGCAGGTCGAGCTCACGCCACCATGTCACGTCGGTGGTGTCGCCGAAGGTGCAGATCATGGCGACACCGCTCCCCTTCTCGGGGTCCGCCAGCTCGTGGGAGACGACCGGGATCTCCACCTCGAACAGCGGAGTCGTGACGGTCGTACCGAAGATGTCCTGGTAGCGCTCGTCTTCGGGATGGGCAACCAGGGCAACACAGGAGCAGATCAGCTCGGGTCGGGTGGTCTCGATGAAGACCGGGGAGCCGTCGGGCTTGTGAAAGGCAATCCGGTGATAGGCGCCGCCCTTCTCCCGATCCTCCAACTCGGCCTGGGCCACCGCGGTCTGGAAGTCGATGTCCCAAAGAACCGGCGCTTTCTGTGAGTAGGCCTCTCCACGCGCCAGATTGTTGAGAAAGGCCTTCTGGCTGGTGCGCTGGCTGAGGTCGTCGATGGTGGCGTAGCTCTGGGTCCAGTCGACGGACAGACCGAGGGTGCGCCACAGGTTCTCGAAGACCTTCTCGTCCTCGTCGGTGAGAATGTGGCACAGCTCGATGAAGTTCCGTCTGCTGACGGACAGCGGCGGGTCCTGGGGCTCCTCGGGAGGGGTGAAGTCAGGTTCGTAGGGCAGGGAAGGATCGCAGCGGACGCCGTAGAAATTCTGGACCCGGCGCTCGGTCGGCAGCCCATTGTCGTCCCACCCCATCGGGTAGAAGACCTCGTTGCCCGACATGCGGCGATAGCGGGCGTGGGCGTCGGTCTGGACATACCCGAACACCGAGCCCATGTGGAGCGACCCCGACACCGTTGGCGGAGGGGTGTCGATAGCGAAGATCTCCTCGCGGGTCTTCGTCGGGTCGAAGCGGTAGGTGCCCTCCTTCTCCCACCACTCGTCCCACTTGGTCTCGAGTCCTTCCAGGTTGGGCTTATCGGGGATGTTTCGCGTCATCAGCCGTTGAGGGTAATGGGCCGTCACCTTCGAGACGGAACCGATAACGGTCACCGGGAACCATCCTGCAAGACAACCCGTCCAAGACGCATGAAGATAATCTTCTCCTTCCTGTTCGCCCTCGTTCTGGCAGGGTGTGGTGGGCCCGTCACATCGTCGAGTGAAACCGCTCCCGAACTGACCGAGGCTCACCACTGCGGGTATGGCTTCTACGCAGGCGACGCCGACCAGAACTGGGCCTTGAAGGTGACCTTCGATGACTTCGAGGCCGCCCATGCCGGCGAGATACCGGAGCACTCAGACCTCTCGAGCGACACTTGGTCGGCCAAGCTGGAGGGAGGAGAGGACCTGTTCGCCAACTGGTGCGACGACGTCCTCGAGCCAGGCGAGCCAACCCCGGAGGTCAGTGAGGTTTGGGAGGTCTCGGGTGATATCGAGGTCACCGACCTGCCGGATCCCGGTGCATGCGGACCGGCCACCGCCAGCCTCAGCGGGCTAGAAGCACACAATGACTCCGGCGATGTCATCCCGCTGGGTGATTTCGATGTCGAAAACGAGTTCTGGGGCTGCTTCGCCGGATAGCCGCCAGGGGCAGGGCACTACTCTCCGCTCATGGAACAACGCCTCAGTCTCGTAACACTTGGCGTCAGTGACCTGGAGCTTGCCCGGACCTTCTATCGCAACCTCGGTTGGGAGGAGAGCTCGTCGTCCAGCGACGACGTCGCCTTCTTCCAAACCGGCAGCATCGTCTTCGGGCTCTGGGATCGAGCGAAGCTCGCCGAGGACAGCTCCGTCGAGGACAGCGGGGGATGGGGCGGCGTAACCCTTGCCTACAACGCCCGCTCGGAGGCCCAGGTCAACTCGGTGATCGAGGAGGCCCGGTTCGCCGGCGCCACCATCGTCAAGGACCCGGCCGAGACGTTCTGGGGCGGCTACTCGGGTGTGTTCATCGACCCCGACGGACACCCCTGGGAAGTGGCATACAACCCCGACTGGGAGGTCACCGACGACGGGGCGACCCTGCTGCCTGAGGGGTAGGACCCGCACGACCCGGGCCCCTCGGGCTCCCGCCAGCCCCTAGGATCGTCAGCCGTGGAGCTACGTGGCTACATCCTGATCGCCGACATCACCGGCTACACCTCGTACCTCAACGAGTCGGAGTTGGACCACGCTCGGGAGACTCTGAGCAACCTCCTCGAGTTGCTAATCGACAACACGAAGCCGCCCCTGGTGATTTCCCGCCTCGAGGGTGACGCCGTCTTCAGCTACGGGCTGGATGAGGGTTTCGTCGACCCGCAGACCTTCCTCGAGATGATCGAGAACACCTATGTCTCGTTTCGCAGAGCGATCGAGCTGATGGTTCTCAACAACACCTGTCAGTGCAAGGCCTGCGCCAACGTGTCTTCGCTGGATCTCAAGTTCTTCGTCCACCACGGCACCTTCGCCCTGCAGTCAGTCGGCGAGAGTCAGGAACTGATGGGTAGTGATGTCAACCTGGTTCATCGCCTCTTGAAGAACTCGGTGACGAACGCAACCGGAATACGTGCGTACTCCCTTTTCACTGAGGAAGCAGCGGAGAGTCTCGGCCATGTCTGATCTCACCGAGGAGACGGTCTCTCACATGGAGGATGTCCCTGACTTTGGTCGGATTCGTGTCTGGATCCAGGACATGCACCCGACGTACGAGGCACGACGGGATGAGGCGATCATCCAGTTCGAGCCGTCTGAGATCATCCTGGACGAGAGCGTCCAGATTGCCCTTCAGCCCGAGCTGGTCTGGGACTACCTCACCCACTCCGAGTTCCGCAACCTGACCCTGGGATCCGACCGATTCGAGATCGATCGGCAGGGCAAGCGCATCGGTGAGGGCAGTGTCTATCAGTGCTACCACGGCGATGCTGTCATCCCCCAAGTCGTCCTCGAATGGCGCCCGTTCGAGCGAATGCTCGTCAGGCAACCTGCTCCGATCGTGAGCGATAGCCACATACACGTCGACTTCGGCCTGCACTCGAATGACGGAGGAACGTTGCTCAATTGTCGCGGAGCGAGACCCACCGGGTCGGGGTGGAAGCGAGCAGTGGTTCGCGTCATCCAGCGAGCCATGCGTCCGATGATCAGACGTAACCTCGTGAAGTTCAAGGAGGAGATCGAGGAGGACGCCTCCGGTAGGGAATCGATGCCGGGCGCCATCCTGTCGTCCGAGTCGATCGAAGCTGCGGCCAACGCCGGACTCAGGGCGGACGAGCTCTGAGATTGGGCGAGACTGCCGAGGGCGACGACCACGTGGTGAGGGTTCAGGGCAGTCGGGTTAATCGCTGAAGCTTTGGGGAGACTCGCCCCAGCCAAGCTTTTATCAATTAAACCAGTCGATCGATCTATTCCACGGTGCGGGATGTTGGCGTAGTTATCGTGGAGCGGCGAGATGAACGAGAAGAGGTCGGAGTCCGAATCACTGGTGACCTGGCTCGGGGCGGCGGGAACTTTGCTTGCTGTCGTAGTCATCTCTGTCTGGGTTTCAGGCGGCATTTCGGTATCCCTTACGCCGACAGAGTGGCTCGCAGCTGCGTTGGTACTAGTCAACTTGATCCTTGCCGGCATCACCTTCTATTACGCAAGGCAGGCCAAGAGTACGGCCGATTACACGTGGCAGCTTGCTCAGCGCACCGGCGACATGGCCGAGGCAACCCAGTCCACCGTTCAAGAGATGCGGGAGTCTCGTCAACTTTCTATCAGACCCAAGCTCGCGTTGAACGTTCATATGATCGATCCTGATTTCGGAGTGATCACCGTTACCAACATCGGACAAGGAACCGCACTCGACGTAAAGGCCAAGCTTGAGCTGACCTTTAAGGATGGAGCCAGCCAGACTCGCGACCTCCTGGTGAAGACCTTCCTCTCAAATGAGAGACATCAATACCTCCCAAAACACCCGGGCAAAAAGGAGCCACTAGAGATGGAGGACTTTGCGTTGACGACCACCTCGGTTCGACTGTCAGGAGTTATGAAGGACGTCTACGACGACGAGTACGAGGTCGCCGATGACCTTGACGTCTGGGAGGTGTGGTCGCTGATGACACGAGCAGAACGACGCATTACGGAGGATCCCTTGCGGACAACGAGCCGTGAGTTGGAAGCTATCCGCAAGTGGTTGCAGGACGAGTTCCATGAGAAGCCTAAAACCCGAGACGAGTACGGACCCGACGAGGCTCCCTTTTAAGAGTACACAGAGCCCCGCGGTCGCGTTCCCGGAGAATGGACAACAAGAACCGCGGGGCTTTTCTGTGCGTCGAGCGGGAGGGGCCGGGTCAAGGCACCACCCGCTCGAAACCTCTCACCGCACTCGCTCCCAACCCATGCGCGGGAGCTGGTCCAGGACCCGGCGTCTTGGCAGGGCCTGATCGCGCCAGGCAAGCTTGCAGGTGGTATCAATCACTCACTCAGAATTTCTGTCCCACCCTGCCTGTAGCTTGACGGTCAAGCGGGGTTGATAGAGAGAGAATTCTGTCACCGGCGTCGGATACGTTGGTGG
>JBKHKD010000025.1:0-40126 GCA_046537785.1 Actinomycetota bacterium | reverse complement strand
GAACTGATTAGCGATCATGGCCTCGCACCTTCGGTGCTCGGAGTATCAGGTATGAAGTATGAAGTATCGTGACCAGCACGAAGCGCCTGTGGCGCTGCTGTCTTCATACCTGATACTTCAGGGAGCGAAGCGACCGATACCTGATACCTGATACAGCGAGGCGAGGCCGAGCTCATGCCCCCTCCTCTTCCTCGAGGGGGGTGCGGTCACGCCGGGCGACGGTGATGCCTCCCACCAGGGCTGCAAGCAACACGAAACCCACGATCTCGAAGGGGATCACAAAACGGCCGAGCAGTGCCTCGCCCAGAATTTCGGTAGCAGTCGGAGATCCTGCCGTTACCACCGGGTCCGACCCGAAGGCCTCGATGGAACCCCAGGAGAGCACTACGAAAACGGCGAGCGAGAGTAGAGCCGGCCAGACCCTCCTATCGGCGTCGAGACCTTCGTCGAGACCGGTGGGAGCGCGGGTGATCATGATCCCGAAGAGGAAAAGAACGATGACGGCGCCGATGTAGACGAGGACGAGCACCCATGCCACGAATTCGGCAGACAGCAACAGAAAGAGCCCGGCCGTAGCACCGAGAGCGCCGACGAGATAGAGCGCGGCATGGACGACGTTCTTCGAGGTGACAACCCGAAAACCGGAAACCAGCACCGCTAATCCGATGACGAGGAACGCCCAATTGACAGGCTCGGATATCCAGAGCTCGAAACTCATGGCCGAGCACCTCCTGTGCTCGGCGTATGAAGTATGAAGTATGAAGTATCGAGACCAGCACGCAGCGCCTGCGGCGCTGCTGTCTTCATACCTGATACCTCAGGGAGCGAAGCGCCCGATACCTGATCCCTGATACTGCCAGGCGTAGCCGAGCTCATTTTTCCAATTCCGGGGGCTCGGGGACGGTCTCCAGCCAGTCCTGGAGACGGTCCATGTCGTGCATCATGTCGCCCATCTTCGACTCGGAGTACTCGTACTCGGGGCTCCAGAAGAGGGCATCGAAGGGGCACACCTCGACACAGATCCCGCAGTACATGCAGAGGGCGTAGTCGATGTCGAAACGGTCCAACTTGTTGCGCACCTTCACCCGTCCACCGGGCTTTTCCGGAGGCACCTCGACCTTGTGGCCCTCGATATAGATACACCAGTCCGGACACTGCCGGGCACACAGCATGCACACGGTGCATGCCTCCTGGTCCAGGGCGATGACCCCGCGCGCCCTCGGCACCGGAGTCTCCTTCTCCTTGGGATAGTTGACAGTGGCGAGATGCTTGTTGGGCATGAAGATGGTCTTGAACATGGTGGTGATGGTCACCCCGAGGCCCTTGATCATCCCGCCGCCGGGGAATGCCTGTTTTCCGTTGGTTGCCATTAGAGAATCACCTTGAAGAGCGCGGTCACGACGATGTTGAGGACTGAGAGCGGTACAAGCCAAATCCAGGCGAGCCGCTGGAGCTGATCCTCCCGGAAGCGGGGGAAGGTCCAGCGGAACCAGATCATCACGAACACGAGGACGAAGACCTTGGCCATGAGGATGATCGGCCCGGCCCACACCAGAACGTCGTCAGGGATGCCGGGCAGCCAGTATCCGCCCAGGAACAGAGTTGCCGCAATGGCCGAAAGACTGAACATGTTGGCGAACTCCGCCAGGAAGAAGAACAGGAACCTGAAGCCGGTGTACTCGGTGAGATATCCCATCACCAGCTCGGATTCGGCGATTGGCATGTCGAAAGGGATCCGGGACAGCTCGGCGAGCGCGGCGATCATGAAGACGGCGAAGCCGAGGAACTGGAAGATGATAAACGGGTAGCCGGCGTCGATCTGGGCCTGGACGATCCCTTGCATGCTCATCGTGCCGGCGAGAATCACCGACCCGACCACACCGAGCACCAGCGGCAGCTCATAGGCGATCAGCTGACCGGCGGCACGCAGCCCACCGATCAACGAGTACTTGTTGGCCGAAGACCATCCGGCCATGAGGATCCCGATCGTGCCGAGCGAAGAGATGGCGAGGGCGTAGAAGATGCCCACGTCGAGATCGCGGAAGATCAGCCCGGGTCCGAATGGGATCACCACGAACAGCGCCACCGTGCCGACGAGGACGAGGATGGGGGCTATCTTGAAGACCGGGCGGTCAGCAGCCTCCGGGATGACATCTTCCTTCTGGAAGAACTTCACCCCGTCGGCAATCAGCTGAGCCCATCCCCATCGTCCACCGGCGAAGTAGGGGCCGACCCGGGCCTGCATCTTGGCGGAGAGCTTCATTTCGGCGAACCCGATGACCATGCCGATGAGGGGGATCATCAGGGCCACGAGCGTGAGCTTCCCGCTCAATGAAACCCAAGGGTTGGAGAAAATGTCCGTCAGGAAGTCCACTTCGTGGCCTCCTGACGGGTATGAAGTATCAAGTATGAGGTATGAGGTATGAGGTATGAGGTATGAAGACTGAAACTCGGTGTGGGCCGGTCGAGCGCGGTACTTGATACCTCAGGGAGCGAAGCGACCGATACCTGATACCTGATACGACGAGCGAGCGCCAGCGAGCGAGTCATCTATCCACGTCTCCCAGGACGAAGTCGAGCGATCCCATGATGGCGATGATGTCGGGCACCAGGACGCCTTCGAGGATCCAGGGCAGGATCGAGATGTTGGAGAAGCTCGCCGAGCGGATCTTGAGGCGGTAGGGGCCGATACCGCCGCCGGAGACCAGATAGTAACCCATCTCCCCCTTCGGATTCTCGGCCCGGACGTAGGTCTCGCCCTTGGGGACACTGATGATCTTGGGGACCTTCGCCCGGAGGTCACCCGCCGGTATGGTCTCGATGGCCTGCTGGATGATCTTCACCGACTCCCTGATCTCCAGCAACCGGACGTACCAGCGGTCCCAACAATCCCCGTTTTCGCCAGTGACGACATCGAAGTCGAAGCGGTCGTAGGGCAGATAGTTCTCGGTCTTGCGCAGGTCGAAGGGCACGCCGGATGCCCGCAGGTTCGGCCCCGAGACGCCATAGGCGACTGCCACCTCGGGAGGAAGGACCCCGACACCCTTGGTACGAGCGTGGATGATCTCGTTGCCGGCGACCAGTCCCTCGAGCTCGTCGGTGACGTCCCTGACCTTGTCCATGGCCGCGTGGGTCTCATCGAGAAACCCCGCGGGCAGGTCCTGGGGCAGTTTGCGGGTCTGGGAACCGGCGGCGTAGGCGGGCTTGACCCCTCCGATGCGGTTGAAATTGGGGTGGAATCGCCCTCCGGTGACGCTCTCGAGGAGATCGAGCACCCGCTCCCGCTCCCGCAGCGCGAAAAAGAGCGGGGTCTGGGCGCCGAGTTCGAGCGGATAGGAGGCCATGAAGACGAAGTGGGAGGCGATCCGGGCCATCTCGGTGAGGATCAGCCTTATGTACTGGGCCCGCTCGGGAACGTCGATCTCCATCAGCTTCTCGGCGGCGACGATGAAGGGGACTTCGTTGGCGTAGCCGGAGACCCAATCGATGCGGTTGATGATCGTGGTGATCTGTGGATAGGACCGCACCTCAGCGAGCTTCTCGTAGCCACGGTGCATGTATCCGATCACGGGCTGGACGTCGAAACAACGTTCACCGTCGACCCGGGCCACCAGACGGAGGACCCCATGGGTGGACGGATGCTGGGGCCCGATGTTGAGCGTCATGTCCTCGGTCTCCAGCTCGACCGAGACCGAGACCTCGCTCAGGTGGCGAATGGTGTCTGCATCCATAGTCATGCTTCGGGGTTCTCGGTAGATGGCTCGTCTGAGGAGGACTCTTCTTCGTCTTCGGTTTCGGGCATCGCCTCGACATCCACTTTTCCGGGCCAGGGCTTCACCTCGCGGCTCAGCAAGGGATAGCTCTTCCGGAGCGGATTGCCCACAAAAGCCTCAGGGAGATAGAGATGGATCAGGTTGGGATGGCCGTCGAAGTCGATGCCGAACATCTCGAAAGCCTCCCGCTCGTGCCACTCGGCGCCGGCGTAGACGTCCACGAGGCTGGGGATCTTCGGCGACTCCCTCGAAAGATCGGTCGACAGGATGACAAGATCGCCGTCGGTGACGTTGGAGAGGGCGCTGATCAGCTCGATGTGCTCCTCGACCTCCTCGTCGAGTGGCTCGCCGGCCGCCACGTCATTGGACCAGTCGATGGCGGACAGCCAGGAGAAGAAGACCAGGTCCAGGTCGTCGCGGGCGGTCTGGTGAGCTTGTTTCCACGAGTCCGAGGGCACCCGGACCTTCACCGTGTCGAACTGGATCTCCGCGGTACCTCCCACGGCTTCAGCAACCCGGTCGGCGAAATCCTGGAGCGGATGCGCCTCGGGCTCCTGAGCCTCGGTGTCCTGGGCCCCGGTCTCCGGTGTCTCGGTATCAGACGGGCTCGAGGTCACGCTTGTTCCACTTCTCTTTGAGGTCCTCGTTCTTGATCAGGTTTTGGAGAAGGACGATCCCGTCCATGAGTGCCTCCGGTCGCGGCGGGCAACCGGGGACGTAGACATCGACCGGGATCACCTGGTCGACCCCTTTCGTCACCGAATAGGAGTCCCAGTAAGGGCCGCCGCAGTTGGCGCAGGAGCCCATGGAGATAACGTACTTCGGCTCGGGCATCTGGTCATAGAGACGTCTGATCGCCGGCGCCATCTTGTCGGTGACGGTGCCGGCCACGACCATGAGGTCAGCCTGACGGGGCGATGCCGGAAGGGGAATGATGCCGAACCGCATGAAGTCGTAGCGCGGGCCGGAGGCGGCCATCATCTCGATGGCGCAGCAGGCCAGGCCGAACTGGAACATCCACAACGAGTACTGGCGCGACCAGTTGAGCAGCCAGGAGATCGGCTTGGGTGCACCGAACTTCTGAATCAGTCCCATTTGAGCACCCCCTTCTTCACCGCGTAAACAAGACCCTCGATGAGGGTGAGCATGAAGATGACCATGGCGACCACCCCGAAGAGACCGAGGGCGTCGACCTGGATCGCCCACGGGAACAGGAACACGGCCTCCACATCGAACACGACGAACAACAGGCCGAACACGTAGTAGCGGATGTAGGTCTGGTCCCAACCTGTGCCCACCGGGTCGACACCACACTCGTAGGTCATCTGTTTGGTCTGAGTGGGATTGGTGGGGCGCAGAACCGACGCCACGCCGAGCATCACCAGAACCAGGATCGCACCGAGCGCTGCGAAGGCGCCAACAGTCAAATAGCTCTCAAAGTATGGGCTCATGCCTCATCGGGTCGCGGGGACTGACCGCGGGCGAGTATACGCATTGGCGCCAATACGTCGAAGTCACAGTTCTAGCCTCTCTTCAATGGAAAACGGGCCTTCTTACACCGGTTCCGGGCTGGTCAACCTCGTGGCGGAAATCGAGCATCGCATGACCGGGGACTCGCCGTCTCCCGGTCTGGCCGGCGGTCCCGCGCTGGCTGAGACACCCACTTCGGTCCTGGTGCTGTTCGACGGCCTGGGAGTCGCCCAGCTCGACCACCCCGAGGCGATGGTGTTCCGGTCCTCCCTTGCCAGGACCCTCGACGCCCCATTCCCCACCACCACGCCGGTGTCGCTATCCACCGTCGCGTCGGCCCTGCCACCGTCCCGGCACGGTCAGGTGGCACATCTCAGCTGGTACCCGGACCTGCAAACGGTGGTCAACACCCTCAAGTGGGTGACCCTCACCGGGGACCATGTCTCCTACGACTACGCGGGATTGCTCCCCCGGCCCAATCTGTGGGAGCGGCTCCGGGACGCGGGGGTGGAGCCAATCACCATCCAGCCAGGCGACTTCCAGACGTCCCCGCTGACCAGGGCTCTCTACCGCGGCGCCCGGTTCGAAGGGGCCTGGAATGCCGACGACCTGGTCGAGGCGACGGTGACCCTCGCCGGCGAGCCGGGACGCTTCATATTCACCTATGTCCCCTTCGTGGATGTGGCCGGCCATGTCTATGGCCAGGGCTCTGAGCAATTCACCGGGGCGATGAAGACGGCAGCGGCGATCTGGGAGGGCATCGTGTCGCGGCTGCCGTCCGGCGTCACCCTTTTGGGGACTTCAGATCACGGCCTGATGGAGGTCGGCGAGGAGGACAAACTCCTGGTACGGGAGCCGCGGTTCTCAGAGCTCCGGTTCGCCGGGGATACCCGAGGGGTCCATCTCTGGGGTGACGACGGCTTGATCGAGGAGTTGGCTGAATCGGTTGACGGTGAGCTAATCGACCCCGTCTCCTGGCTGGGCCCCGATCCCACAGAAAAGGCCCTGTCCCACCTCGGCCAGCGTTTCATGCTGGCTCCTCAGGGCAAAGCAGTGATTCCGAAGGGATTCGACAAACGTCTCCGCTGTTACCACGGCGGCCTTTCCCCCGAGGAGGTCGACATCCCCTTGCTCGTGGGGTGAGGCGGGCATCCTCTCGTCTGCGCTGCAATCCGTCGCGGAAACCGCCACGTGTTACAGCCCGGTCAAGGCGACTTGGACCCGGCCTCGTCTGCGCTGCAATCCGTCGCGGAAACCGCCACGTCATGCAGCGCGGAGGAGGCAAGTTGCGATGACCTGCTCCAGGCACTTCTGCGGTGTGGAAGTGAGCATGTCGTAGGTGAACCGCAGAACCTGAATGCCACGTGCTGCCAATTCATTGTCACGGGCTCGATCCGACTCCATGTTCTGCCATCTGGAATGCCAGTTGCGACCATCGGCCTCGATGACGAGCCGGGCGGACGGGACAAAGACATCGACCCTGGAAGCGACACCAGCCAGCGAGAACTCGTACTCCCGGGTCCAGGGCGGCATGCGAGGATCGTGGAGGATGATCTCCAACACCCGTTCGAGATAGGAAGACGACTGCGATGGCGCGGTCGGCATCCGGGATGAGGTGAGACTGCGCAACAGTGGAGCCCCCGGTGTCCGGCGACCTGCCTCCCGATCGATAGTGGCGGCCATTGCATCGAGGTCCTGCAGTCCACGAATGATGGCTTCATCGAAGACGTCGGTAAGCACGTCGGCGCCGACATCACGAGCCAGTATCAGGATCGTCTCGGGCATCGTGGTCACCAGGAGCCGTTCGATCTCGGTTGCCGCTATGTCCTCGAACTGATCCGTCTCGTAGACCCGCGCGACCTTGGACCTGGTATTCGAACCTCTGGGCACCAATATCGCCGGGCGGTGCCTGGGGATGTCACTCAGTCCGAACAGCCGACAGGCACTCCAGTGCGTCAGCATGGCCGGTTGACGGCTGAGCACCGCTGTCCACAGTGCCTGTCTCCAGGTACGCGGAGCGGAGGCCATCGCGTAAACGGAGTCGTCGATAGGAACCCAGGCTCCGGCACGGACGCGGCGGTGTACGGCGGAACGATCGAAACCGGCAGCCCTCGCTTGCTCGATGCTGAATACGCCGTGCTGCGCGGCTGCCAACCGATTGAGAGCTGCAATATCCCCCACATCACCAAGATGCCGCGACAGACGCACCCGTTCAACCCCCTTGTGTCCAACTATTCGCGCTGCAATCCGTCGTGGAAACCGCCACGCGTTGCAGCGCGGACGAGTCCACAACGCCCCCACCTCCATCGCGCTGCACACCGTCGCGGAAACCGCCACGCGCTGCAGCGCGGACGAGACGACCCCTTCAGAGAGAACCCGGCCCGGCGGCGAAAGTGCATGCTCGGGCCGATTGCCTAGACTCACTCCATCGCCATCGAGGGGGAGCGGAATTCGATGGCCCCCTTCGGGAATCAGGAGTGTTCATATTGAGTCTCGATGCATTGCGGTCCGACCTCATGCGCGTCGCCGCCAACTATCGCTGGACCTGGTCGACGTCGACCCGTGACCTTCTCGAGAGCCTGCCGGGGGCGGATGGACATACCCACCCGGCCACGGTCGTGGTCAATCTCGACGAGAGTCAGCTGGCGGCACTGTCCGCAGACATCGACTTCGTGAGCCGTCTCGGATACGAAACGTCCCAGGTTCCGGAACCAAACAGTCCGACCATTGCCTACTGCTCGCCCGAGTACGGGCTCAGTGCCTTGCTCCCCCAGTACGCCGGGGGTTTAGGCGTTCTCGCCGGCGACCATCTCAAGAGCGCCAGCGACCTCGGTCTCCCCCTCGCCGCCGTCGGGCTCTTCTACCGCGAGGGAGTCTTTCGTCAGGAGATCAATGACGGTGTCCAGACAGAGCGTTACGACGTCATCGATCCCGAAAGGGTGGGGGCGACCGACACGGGCAACATAGTTGCCGTCCCATTCCCGGGGAGAGAGGTCAAGGCGAAGGTCTGGCGGATCGAGGTCGGACGCGTCCCACTACTCCTCCTCGACACCGACATCGAGCCCAACACCGACGAGGACCGCCGAATTACCGACCGCCTCTATACCGGGACCAAGCCGCACCGTCTCGAGCAGGAAATGGTGCTTGGCGTCGGTGGGGCGAGGGCACTCGCCGCGATGGGCTGGGAGATCGAGATTCACCATCTGAACGAAGGCCACGCCGGTTTCATCATCCTCGAGTTGATCGACCGCATCAGCGCAGAAGTCGGGTTCGAAGAGGCCAGGTCGCGGGTGCGCGCAGGGCTCGTCTTCACCACCCACACCCCGGTCCCTGCGGGAATCGACCGATTCGACCGGGCGATCGTGAAGCCGTATCTGGAGCCGTGGGCGAGGAGTTGGGACGTGCCGGTGGCGTCACTGTGGGAGATTGGCCAGGACCCGAAGTCGAAGGAC
This sequence comes from Actinomycetota bacterium, assembly GCA_046537785.1. Classification (GTDB taxonomy): domain Bacteria; phylum Actinomycetota; class Acidimicrobiia; order Spongiisociales; family ZC4RG35; genus JANQRA01. The sequence goes on along the minus strand of JBKHKD010000025.1, from coordinate 31,431 downwards.
GTGTTCAACATGGCCGCGCTCTGTCTCCGGAGCGCCGGGCGGGCCAATGGCGTATCCGAGCTACACGGCGAAGTCAGCAGGAAACTCTTTGCCGGAGTCGGCATCGGTGACGACATCGGCCACGTGACCAATGGGGTGCACGCCCGGACATGGACCGGACCACACAGCCAGACCCTGTTCGACGCCACCCTCGGAAACGGCTGGGCCGAGGGTCACAGTGAGGCCTGGGAGCGGGCCCGACTCATCGACGATGTTCAAATCGCAGAGAAGAGGAGAAAGTCGTCGCTGCTGCTCGCCGACGTCATCAAGGAACGTACTGGTGACATCATCGACCCTGACGCTCTGATCGTCGGATTTGCCCGCCGATTCGCCCCGTACAAACGGGCCTCACTTTTCCTGGAGCGACCCGACCTTCTCGCCGATCTCCTCGGCGACGACGATCGCCCCGTGCATTTCGTCTTCGCCGGCAAGGCCCACCCGTCCGACGAGACCGGCAAGAAGCTCGTTGCCGACATATTGGAGGCGAAGGACTCCGAGATGGTCAACGGCAGGCTCACCTTCATACCGGACTACGAGATGGACATCGCCCTGGCCATGGTGCAGGGATCGGACATCTGGCTCAACAATCCCATCCACCCCCGCGAGGCATCAGGGACCAGCGGGCAGAAGGCGGCGCTGAACGGCTCGCTCAACTGCTCGGTGCTCGACGGATGGTGGGCCGAGATGTACGACGGGCACAACGGATGGGAGATCATCCCCAGCGAATCGAAGGACGCAGCGACGAGGGACAAAGAGGAGGCGACGACGATGCTGGGCCAGATCGCAGCGATCACCCGGGAGTACTACGAGGGATATCCGCTGTTCCTCGGACGCATCCGACACGCCTGGACGACGCTCGGACCGAAGGTCACCTCGGCCCGGATGCTGCGCGACTACGAGGACAGCGTCTACCGGGTGGACTGATCAGGAGAGTGTGTTGAGTATCCCGTGCAGCGGGATCTCCACCCAGTCGGGCCTGTTGTTCACCTCGTACTCCAGCTCATAGGCCGCCTTTTCGACGATGAGGGCGTCGAGCAGCAGCCGGACGTGGGCGGGGTCGGATGGCACCACGTCGGAGTCCCCGACCGTTCCCAGATAGCCCATGAGGAAGGAGGCCGAGAGCCAGACGTGGATGGCATTGGCCCATTCGTCCAGGACGACCCGGGTCTGTTCGGCGAGCCCGGTCTCCGCCACCTGGTGGAGGGACATTACGGCTGCGTAGTGATAAGACCGCACCATGCCGGCGACGTCGCGCAGGGCAAGTCTCTTCAGGCGGCGCTGTGAAAGGGGACGCTGCGGCTCGCCCTCGAAGTCAATGATGTAGAAGTCGTTTCCGGTGAAAAGGACCTGCCCCAGGTGGAAGTCGCCGTGGATGCGGATCCGGTCACATTCGATCTTCTCCGCGGTGACCTGTTTGAGCTTGTCGAGAATCTCCTTCTCTGACGTCACGAACTGGTCCACGAGGTCGGCGTCCTCGGGGCGAAGCCTCGCTCTGCGTCGGCGCAGGACGGAAAGGCTCGTTCGCACCGTCGATCGGATCGACTGGTAGGTAGAGCGCTGGAGCAGAGTCGAGAGCGGCTCCGGTGCGAACACCGGATCGGTCGGGTCGGATGCAAGAGCCAGATGCATCTCGCCGGTCCTTTGTCCGAGCAAGTCCGCCTCGGCGATGTACGCGCCGAGCAGTTCTCCCATCGAGTCCAGTTCCTCCTCCGTTGTGTCCAGGGGGTGTCGCACTCGCGGGGGCGGGTCCGGCACCTCCTCGCCCGAGGCGAGGATCGTCTCCAGCGTGAGCACGATGCTGTCGAACGTGTGCTCGAACAGATTTTGCTGTGATGGGATGAGGTCCTGAAAAAAGGCAATGGAAGCCTTCTCCCTCTTCACCTCCGCGGAGATGACACCGGCCGCTCGCGGCGTGTTGGAGAATCCTTGCTTTTCGGTGAGGAAGCGTCCCACCTCGATCTCGGGGTTGACCCCCGGCTCGACCTTGCGGAACAGTTTCATGATCACCTCGTCCCCGAAGAAGACCGACGTGTTGGTCTGCTCGGCATCGGCGGTACGAATAGAGATGTCGTCGCCTATCTCGCGAAGACGGCTAGAACCCTTGACGCTCTCCGACGACAGGCTGACGTGGCGTCCTCGTATCTTCCTCCGCCGTGCAGCCAGTCGCAGCAGCTCCCAGGTGAAGGCGGGAAGCTGCATGGCGTCGTAGAGGATCGCTGGCTCGTCGGCTCCGGTCACGTCAGCGATTACCGCGTCGGGTCGTTCTGACAGCAGACGATCTGCCGCCGCTCCGGAGGCGAGGGCGAGGGGCATGACATAGATCTCGGGGTCGGCGTCGACGTAGTCCAGCCGGAGGAACGCCAACCTCGCTCCCGAGTCAGGCATCTCGGCCATGTCCACGACTTCGCTGTCCCGGATCTTCTGGGCCTTGCTGCGATACCAGCGGCGCCGGGTCGCGTCGGAGACCAGAGCGCGCTGCAACTGCTGGCGCGCCCTCCAGACACCCTCGAGGTCACCGCCGCGCAAGTTGATCCGGGGCCGACCGTCCGCGACCTCCTCCTCCTGTGGCTTGAGCGAGAACCAGTAGATGTCGTGGGGACCCACCGTGATCGTGTACGGGTCCTCGCCTATGACGGGGAACATGGCCCGTCCCAGCACCTCGACGGGATGGAGCCCCGCAAACTCCCCCAGCTCCAGGGTCACCGGCTGGACGTGGCGAGAGAGGTTGGCAACGACGAGAACGGCACGCCCATCGAGACGTCGCAGAAACGTGAGCACCTTGGGATTGTCCGACGGCACGGGCTCGAAAGTTCCCCGGGACATCTCGGGAAAGCTCTTGCGCAACGCCAGGGAGCGCTTCATCCACCACCAGAGCGAGTTCGGGTTCTCCCGCTGGACCTCGACGTTGACCGACTCCCAGTGGTACTGGGGGTCGGTGATGACCGGGAAGTAGAGACTCTGGGGATTCGCCTCGGAGAACCCGGCGTTGCGGTCGCTCGACCACTGCATCGGCGTCCGCACTCCGTTTCGGTCGCCAAGGTAGATGTTGTCACCCATCCCGATCTCGTCGCCGTAGTAGATGACCGGCGTACCTGGCAGCGCCAGGAGCAGGCCGTTCATGAGCTCGATCTCCCGACGGTTGTTTCCGAGCAGGGGTGCGAGCCTCCGCCGGATGCCCACGTTGATCCTCATCCTCGGATCGTGGGCATAGACCCGGTACATGTAGTCCCGCTCCTCGTCGGTAACCATCTCCAGGGTCAGCTCGTCGTGGTTGCGCAAGAAGATGGCCCAGGCGGCGTTGTCCGGAATGGCGGGGGTCTGCTCCAGGATGTCGATGATGGGGAAGCGGTTCTCCATCCGGAGGGCCATGAAGAGACGGGGCATGAGCGGGAAGTGGAAGCACATGTGACACTCGTCTCCGTCCCCGAAGTAGGCGACGGCGTCTTCGGGCCACTGGTTCGCTTCGGCGATGAATAGCCGGTCCTCGTATTTGGCGTCCATTCGGGTCCGCAACTTCTTCAGGAACTCGTGGGTACGAGGGAGGTTCTCACACATCGTCCCGTCCTCTTCGTAGAGGTAGGGAACAGCGTCGAGGCGAAGGCCGTCGACGCCCATGTCGAGCCAGTAGTCCAGGACGTCGAATATCGCCTCGTGGACAGCCGGATTCTCGAAGTTGAGGTCGGGCTGGTGGCTGAAGAAGCGGTGCCAGTAATAGGAGTGGGCCACCGGGTCCCAGGTCCAGTTGGAGGTCTCGGTGTCCTGAAAGATGATCCGGGCATCTGAGTACAGCTCGGGTGTATCAGACCAGACGTAGAAGTCTCGCTCCGGTGACCCTGGCTCGGCGTGTCGGGCTCTCTGGAACCATGGGTGCTGGTCGGAAGTATGGTTTATGACCAGCTCGGTTATCACCTTCAGGTCCCGGGCATGCGCCTCGCGCAGCAGTCGCTTGAAGTCGCGCATCGTCCCGTAGGACGGGTTGATCGACTTGTAGTCGGCAATGTCGTAGCCGTCGTCGCGCAGCGGTGAGGGATAGAACGGAAGAAGCCACAAAGCGGTGACGCCGAGGTCTCTCAGATAGTCGAGCTTTGAGGTGAGACCTTTGAAGTCGCCGATGCCGTCCCCGCTGTTGTCGCGGAAGGCACGCACGTGGATCTCGTAGATGATCGCGTCGTGATACCAGGCAGCATTGTCAGACGAAATAGTCGAATCCCTTCTCGGAGCGGCCCTTGCCGCGGATGGCGAAGACGTGCGCGGGAACGCCCCCGGGGTCGAGCTGGACGAAGTTGTGCTGGCCATCCCATTGATAGCGGCGGTCGGTGAGACGGTCGTGGACCACGAATCTCTGGTCGGCGGCGACCCCGAGAGCGTCTAGGTCGAGGTCGATCCAGCCCGACTGGACGTGATGGGGGTCGAGGCTGACCACGACCAGGACCACGTCTTCGCCCGCTCGCTTCGAATAGCAGATGATCATCTCGTTGTCGGTCGGGTGGAACACCAACCCCCGGTTTCGCTGCAGGGCGGGGTGATCGCGTCTTGCCTTGTTGACCTGGGTGATGAGTGGTGCCAGGGAGTCAGACCGGTCGAGGTCCCACTGCCGCAGCTGGTATTTCTCCGAGTCGCGGTACTCCTCAGACCCCTCCCGCAACGGGCGGTTCTCCATCAGCTCGTAGGCCGGGCCGTAGATGCCGCATGCCGGGCTGAGGGTGGCCGCCAGGACGTAGCGGCTGACGAATGCTCCCCTGCCTCCGGTCTGGAGCTCCTCGGTGAGGATGTCCGGCGTGTTCGGCCAGAAGGTGGGCCGGAAATAGTCCACCACCTCCTCGAGATCAGCCATGTACTGGGTCAGCTCCCACTTTGTGCTCCGCCAGGCAAAATAGGTGTACGACTGGTTGAACCCGGCCTTCGCCAGCCGGTGCATCACTGCGGGTCGGGTGAAGGCCTCGGCCAGCATGATCACGTCGGGGTGTTCCGATCGGATCTCGGGAATGACCCACTCCCAGAAGGGGAACGACTTCGTGTGCGGGTTGTCCACCCTGAAGATCCGGATCCCCTCATCGATCCAGTGGTCGAACACATCCTTGAGGGCGGTCCACAAGCCCTCCGGGTCATCGGTCTCGAAGTCGAGCGGATAGATGTCCTGGTACTTCTTGGGCGGGTTCTCGGCGTACTGGATGGCACCGTCGGGCCGATGTTTGAACCACTCGGGGTGCTCGCTCACCCAGGGGTGGTCGGGGGAGCATTGGAAGGCAATGTCGAGGGCAAGCTCGAGGTCATGGGCCGCGGCCGCGTCCCGCAGGGAACGGAAGTCCTCGACCGTTCCCAGGTCGGGGTTGATGGCGGTGTGACCGCCGTCCTCCGATCCGATGGCCCAGGGAACACCCGGGTCATCCTCGTCTGCGACCAGGGTGTTGTTGGCACCTTTGCGGTGCGTGGTTCCGATTGGATGGATCGGCGGCAGATAGAGGACGTCGAAGCCCATGTCGGCCACGTAGCCGAGTCGTTCCTCGACGTCACCGAAGGTGCCTGGTTCACCCTCCTTTTTCGACCACGACCTGGGGAACAGCTCGTACCAGGTGGAGAAGGTCGCCTTCGCGCGATCGATGACCACCGGCCAGCGCGTCGTGGACCTGGTCTCCCGGGTCCTGTCCGGATATTGCCTTGCCAGGGCGACAGGGTCCTCGGACGTTGCCATCTCGAACCGCTTGTCGACGGCGATGGACCTGTCCCGGAGCATGTCGGCGACTTCTGCAAGTCGTTCGGCAGCGTCACCGCGCGCTTTGTCGGCCGCCGCTTCGTAGAGAAGCGCGCCGGCCGCGAGCTCGACGGTGATGTCGACACCGGCCTCCGCCTTCTTCGCGATGCCGGAGAGCCAGGTGTCGAAATGGTCGACCCAGCCGGCGATCTCGAAATGCCACAGGCCTAGTTCGTCGGGGGTGAACTCTGCCTGCCAGCGGTCGTTGCCCAGAAAGGCCATAGGAGTCTCGCTCCAGTTGCGAGCGGTGGCCTTCCGATGACGAAGCACACAGCGCACCTCGTCGTGCCCGTCGGCGAAGACATCTGCCTCCACTGTCACCGGGTCACCGATTGTCGACTTGGCTGGGAATGAACCCCCGTCCACCTCGGGAGACACCGACTCGATGACCACGCGCTTGTCGGTCGCCTGAATCCTGGGCATTGCTTGGAATCTAGTGACGCGCAGATCGCGCGCCAGATGAGCCGGGGGCATGGGTACTCATGTAGGGCGCCACCCACTCTTCGTATACGTCGCGTCCGGTCTTGTCATCGACGTTGGAGGGGGCGCGGCCCAATATCTCGAGGAACCCCGGCTCGAGATCGAGATCGAGGGCCCTCCGGCTGAGATCGATCACCATGCCCGCATGCCGGAGCACAAAGACCGCCTCCAGACCGGCGATGTCGTCGAAGAACCATCCGCATGACGTGTACATCAGCATCGCCCGGTACTGGATCTCGAGGAGATCGAGGCCAAGGGCTCTGGCATCGGCATCGAGACCGGTGCGACCATGCTCGGCGATGAAGTGGTCCCTGTCGCCGTTGAGGATCACCTCGATGTAGGCGTCGCGGGCGGCCCATGGATCATTGAGCACCGTGGCTCCACGCGTCTCGAACTCGTCCACCAATGAGTCACGTAGAAAGTCGAGCCCGTCTCTGAGGTGCTTCCGCCATTTCTGACTCCACTCGGGATGCTGTCCCGTGTGACAGCCGCAGTCGGCCCGCCATCGGTCTACGCCATGGGCGCAGCTCCAGGAGGTCCCTTCGATGATGCGGGCAATGCGGGTCGGGGGGTGTTCAGCCAGGAACTCGGCGTAGTTGGTCAGCTGCACGTTCGGGTCGGCCTCGAGTTCCTCGATGGCCTTGGCCAGCGCCATCTCACCATGGCGATGGTGATGGCCGTAGGTCTCTCCATCAGTGGCCGCGTGGGAAAGGCGAGCCTCGCCAAGCGGCTCGCCGAGAGCCTGGACGAGTCGCTTGGCCAGGTCGGAGCCGTCCTCGAGCAGACCGTTGAAGGCTATCTCCTGTGACAGCGGACCGTCGTAGAAGAATACGGCGATGCTGCGTCCTCCGAACAGCTGTACCTCGTATGGAACCCGGGTATCGATCGATCCGCCCACAACGTCGACCCATTCATCTCCCTCCAGCACCGATGCCGCCTGATATGGGGAGAGAATCGTGAAGCGAATCCCCGCCTCGGCCATGAGCTCGAGACTCTCCAGGTCCACCGCGGTCTCGGGAAGCCACATTCCTTCCGGCTCACGTCCGAAACGGTGCCGGAAGTCGGCCAGTCCCCACAGGATCTGGGTTCGCTTGTCCCTGCGGTTGGACAGGGGAAGGATGGTGTGGTTGTAGGTGTGTGCCACCGCGGTTCCGTGGCCGCCGAACCTCTCTATCGAGTCTCCATCCGCCTCGACGATCCGTAGATAGGTGTCGGGGTGATGGTTCTCGAGCCAGTCGAGGAGTGTCGGCCCCCAGTCGGAGCTGACCCACCTGTAGTTGTTGAGACGACGACGGATCGAGCCGTCCTCGTCGAGGATCTCGGCTCTCGTGTTCGGGTCGTAGCACTCGGCTGTTATCCGCTCGTTCCAGTTGACGAACGGCGCGGCCGACTCCTGTTCGCTGATCTCGCCGGTGAAGGGGTTCTCCCGGGGCGGCTGATACCAGTGCCCGTGGATGCAGACGTAGCTGTTGTGGGTCAATTCGGGAATCAAGTTAGACGGAGAACCGGCGTTATCTGGCGATCCGGGTACCTGTCTGCTCGCCGTCCATAGCGTCGTCGTCCCTGGGGAACTGTTTGAAGATCAGAGTGGAGAGCGGAGGGAGAGTGAGGTCGATCGACTCGGGGCGTCCGTGATGTGGCACCCCAAGTGGGCCGGTGTCTACCCCTCCTAGATTGCCCTGACCGGAGCCGCCGTAGATCTCCGAGTCGCTGTTGAAGACCTCGACCCATCGCCCGGGCCCGGGAACACCCACCCGGTAGGCGTGGCGCGGCACCGGGGTGAGGTTGTGCACGACGAGGAGGGTTTCTCCGTCGGCCGCATGGCGGAAATAGGCGAGGACACTGGTCTCGGAGTCGTTGACCACGGCCCATTCGAAGCCGTCCGGCACACAGTCGGTCTCATGCAACGCCGGGTAGTCCCTGTAAATCCGGTTCAGGTCGCCGACCATCCTGGAAATGCCGCGGTGGGCGTCGTCCTCGAGAAGACCCCATTCGAGCTGTCCCTCGTGGGCCCACTCGGTGCGCTGGGCGAGCTCGCCGCCCATGAAGAGCAGCTTCTTGCCGGGCTGGGACCACATCATCGAGAGCAACACCCTGAGATTCGCCAGCTGCTGCCACTCGTCCCCGGGCATCTTGCCGACGAGGGAGTTCTTGCCGTGGACCACTTCGTCGTGGGAAAGGGGAAGCATGAAGTTCTCGGTGAAGGCATACACCGCCCGGAACGTGAGCTCGTGGTGGCGATAACTGCGATAGATGGGATCCGCCGACATGTACTCGAGCGTGTCGTGCATCCATCCCATGTCCCACTTCATGCCGAATCCGAGCCCTCCGAGAAAGGTGGGGCGGGAAACCATCGGCCAGGACGTCGACTCCTCGGCGATAGTGTGGGTATCGGGATAGTTCAGATAGACCGTCTCGTTGAAGCGCCGCAGGAAGGCGATCGCCTCCAGGTTCTCCCGACCACCATGAACGTTCGGCGTCCACTCCCCTTCGGAGCGGGAGTAGTCGAGATAGAGCATCGAGGCGACGGCGTCCACCCGGAGACCGTCGATGTGGTATTTGTCGAGCCAGAAGAGGGCGTTGCTGATGAGAAACGACGGGATCTCGGTCCGCCCGTAGTTGAAGATCAACGTTCCCCAGTCGGGGTGATAGCCCTGCCTGGGGTCCGAATGCTCGTAGAGATGGGTGCCGTCGAAGTAGCCGAGACCGTGCTCGTCGTTGGGGAAGTGCGAGGGCACCCAGTCGAGGATCACCCCGACGCCGGCCTGGTGACAGGCGTCGACGAGGGCCATGAAATCCTGCGGTGTGCCGTAGCGGGAGGTGGGTGCGAAATATCCGGTGGTTTGATAGCCCCATGACCCGTAGAAGGGATGCTCGGCGACCGGAAGCAGCTCGATGTGGGTGAACCCCAAATCGCGGGCATATTCGGGAAGCTGCTCCGCCATTTCCCGGTAGGTCAGAAAACGACCCTCCTCGCCGCGTCTCCAGGACCCGAGATGGACCTCGTACACGCTGATGGGGGCGTCCAGGGCGTTGCGGGCTGCGCGCCCGGTCATCCACTCCTCGTCCGACCAGTCGTAGTCGATGGCCCAGACCTTCGAAGCAGTGTCCGGAGGTGTTTCGTGGTGGAACCCAAAGGGGTCGGCCTTATCTACCTGATAGTCCCCATTGACGATGTGGTACTTATACGCCGCGGCATGACCGGCTCCGGCGACGAAGCCCTCCCAGATACCGGAGACACCTCTTGCCTGAAGGGGGTCTGACGCCGAATCCCAGCCATTCCAGTCGCCTACCACCGAAACCCGGTCGGCGTTGGGAGCCCATACGGCGAAATAGGTTCCTTCGTCTGTCGGGTGGGCGCCCAGCTTCTCGTACAGGCGGTAGTGGGTTCCCTCATTCCACAGATACAGGTCATCGTCGGTGATGAGGAAGTCGGTTGCTTGTGGTGCTGTCACTGATGTCGAGGCTAATGACCCTCAGCTGCAGCCGATCAACCGTCGACACGCCCGAGCCATTGCTCGGCTACATCGAAAAAAGGCTCGTGACCTCCCTGCAGTTGTTCGACGACCTTTCTGGTCTCCACCACAGCCCCCCTGATCATCTCGTCTGTGTAGCCGTACTTGACCTGATGCACCTCGAACTCGTCCTCATCCTGAACCTCGACGGTGCCGTCGACATGGAGCGCCACATCGAGGTCGAGGTCGATCATCTCGTACCGGTTCTCCGATACCCACCGCGGTGGAGTCACGATGTCTATAAAAGCGGCTATGTGCCCCCAGAGCGCTCCTGTGTAGTGCAGATGCCACCATTCCCCCCTGGGAGCGCAGAACACAGCATCCGAGGAAGTCAGCCGGACGCTCTTTTCCCCCTTCCAGCGCTTGGTGCCTTTCGGGACCGCGATCCAGTCGCCCCACTCGTCCTCCCCCAGCCACATCGCATCGAAACCCCAATGGAGGACGTCGGGGTTCTTCAGGAACTGGACAGTTACCGGCCGGCTCACTGCGATGAGCCCGTCTGACCGGGAACAGACCCGGAATCGGCCCGGCTCTCAGCAGGTGACATGACGAAGGAGACGGCCCACAAGGCCAGGGCGAAAAAGCCGATCGCGAGGACGGTATGCACGATCTTGAAGGGCATCGATCCGTCGCCTGTCCAGTTGACGACGAGGCTGCGGATCCACAGGACCACGGTGAAGACCGCGAACAAGATCAGCGCAGACTTGCGGGCTCCCTCCAGTTGCGGAACCAGCAGCGTGGCGGCGGCGAACAGACCGATGACAATGGAGCCCCCGATGCGGAGCCAGGCATCCATACCCTCGCCGCTGGTCAGCAAGCCGATCCTCCCACCCCAGGCAACGAGGGTCCAGACGGCGATGCCGATGGCCAGGGCGGTTCTCATCCGCCGATATAGGACATCTCGACAGGGACGGCCAGACGGGCGGTATTCGAGGACCTGATCTCTGAGTAACGATCGTCGCGTTTGGCCCAAACCTCGTCGATGGTCTCCCCGAGGTCGCCTCCCGACCGGATGACCTCCCGGAGATTCGTGCCCCCTGAGGCGAACAAACAGGTGAACATAGACCCTTCCGCCGAGATCCTGGCCCTGGTGCACGAGCCGCAGAAAGGCTTGGTGACCGAGGCGATGACCCCGATCTCACCCTGTCCGTCGAGATAGCGGAACCGGTTGGCTACCTCCCCCGGGTAGTTCGGCAGGATCGGCTCCAGGGGAAACTCGGCATGGACCCTCTCCAGCATTTCGTCGGCTGGCACGACGTCGTCGAGACGCCAGCCGTTGCTGTTGCCCACGTCCATGAACTCGATGAACCTGACGATGTGTCCGGTGCCCCGAAAGTGACGAGCCATGTCGACCACGGAATGCTCGTTGACACCCCTCTTGATTACGGCGTTCACTTTGATCGGACCGAGCCCTACCTCGGATGCCATATCAATCGCCTCCAGCACCGTGGCCACCGGAAACCCCACATCGTTCATCTTCTGGAACGTGGGGTCGTCCATCGCATCGAGACTGACGGTCACCCGGTTCAGCCCCGCGTCGTAGAGGGCTTGCGCCTTCCGGGCGAGAAGGGAGGCGTTCGTGGTGAGCGTGAGGTCCTCGACGCCTTCCACACCGGCAATCATGGCGACGAGATCTTCGATGCCTTTACGCAGCAGCGGCTCGCCACCTGTGATCCGCACCTTGGTCACGCCTCGCTCAACGAAGTGGTGGACCACGGAGGTGATCTCCTCGAAGGTCAGGAGCTGATCTCGGGGAAGGAACTCGTAGCCAGGACCGAAGATCTCCTTGGGCATGCAGTAGGTGCACCGGAAGTTGCACCGGTCGGTCACCGAGATCCGGAGATCCCGCAGTTGCCGGTCGAAGAGGTCGGTGACGACGGTCATGTAGGGCAAAGACTAAGTGCTCACCGCCACAAGCAGGGTCGCGCGTTTCGGCGAGGCAGGGGTCTCGATCCACAAGGACGCAGGACGATGGCGCACCGGGACGGTGCGTCAAGGACGAGGACGCCGTGGACGGGGCATCCTGGCCGGCGAAACGCCAGCCTGGTCGTGGCGAGGGGCACTTGGTAGGCACCGGCGAATAGGCAGGAGAGCCTCGTCGTGACCCTTCCACATCGCCGACTTCGTTCGGCGGGAAGGATCACAGTCGACTGAGCGTTGTTCCTGAGGCGAGCCGATAATGGGAACGGTATGGGATTGTTCAGCAAGCGCGTGAAGGCGCAACAGATCACCTCGATTGAAGACCTCGAGACCGCCCTAGCCATGGGCAAACCGGTGTTCGTGGACTTCTGGAAGAACAACTGTCAGCCGTGCCGCATCATGGACGGCATCGTCGATGAGTTGGCGGACGAGTTTCAGGACGACGCCGTAGTCCTCAAGGCCGGCTTGGAACGCGTTCCAGATCTCTTCCAGAAATTCAAGGTCAAGTCCACCCCTACCTTTGTGGTGCTCACCCCGAAGGGCGAAGGCCTCCATCAGAGGTTCCGTCACTCCGGGCTGGTCAAGAAGGATCAGCTCGTCGGCCAGCTACAGAAGGCAGTCGATTCAGCCTGAACGTAACTAGTCATATGGGGCTACCCGGATATGACACTCGAGTTTTGGGGCGTCCGGTCGATGAAACTCATATGACGATCAAGTTCCTCTCCAAGCATCGGTCTGTCACCGACTGCAAGCACGAATCGCAGATGCGAATCGAGGTCGCAGGGATGAGCAGGGAAGTCTGTGAGGCCTGCGGCAAGGTGACCGTCGGCTACATCGAGAATCATCTCGGCTCCGAGCAAGCGGAGAAACTCGAAGCCGCGGTTCGCTCATTCGGCACCAACTCCGATAGCTGACTGCCCCAAACTGGCGATCCAGGCTCCAAGTCCCACGGGGAGCACCAGCAGCGCCGTCAGCCAGCCGATGATCGGCAGATACCAGATCACGCCGACCAGAAGTGAGCCGGCGAGGATCGACCCGTAGAGGTCGAGTCGTTTGAACAACACCCCTCCCAGCCAGCCCACGGTCGGCAGACCGGCGACGAGTGCCAGTGCAAACACCATTCCAATGAGGCCCAGGATGACCGGTATCAGGACCAGCAACAACGGGAACGCCATCTCGGCGGGAGCCAGGCTGAGAATCAGGGCTGTCACCGCAGTCACGATCAATGGTGAGAGAAGGATTGTTGCTCCGACCAGCCACCGGCGAACGGGAGCCGCGCCTACCAGGCCGATGGCCAGGGCGGTACGACGTGGCCATCCGTAGGCGATGCTGAGGGCGGTGACGCTGAGCACCAGGACGGTCAAGATTCGTCCCATCATGGCCAGCGCCCGGATCCTCAGATTCGGCGGCAAGGGAGACTTCTCCACGATCGTGCCTCCCACCTCCGCTCGATCGAGGCTCTCGGCTGTTGACCCGGACCTGTAGCCGAAGTCCCCGGAGACGCCGAGCGAATCGACAAGCGTCAGACGTGACACCGAGACGTCGACATCTCCGTCGACATCCCCGGCGAGATCGAGGTGACGCTGGCTACCGGTCAGGTCGCCTCCCACCGCCCCGAGAAATCTGGCATCCCACGCCCAAACGAGCACGTCACCATCGATGTTCGAGTCGGAGGACAATTCGGCTCCGACTACCGCGGCAACCAGGTCACCACCCACGTCCCCGTTCACGGTTAAGGCGGTACCACTCGCGCGTAGTGTCTCCCCGACCCGCCCATTGATAGTCACGCTAGGAGCGACGGCCGTGACCGTTCCGGTGACCGTGCCGTTGATCACGACCTCCTCGGCGGCGAACGCCACCAGGTCTCCATCGAGAGTGCCGTCGATCACGACCCGGATCGACCCGGCGTACAGATCCTCGGGAAACACCTCGTCTTCGGGGACGATCATGAACTGGGAGTTGGATGTCTCCACCGCCAGAGCCGGGGCCGCCAACCCGACGACAAAACCCGCTCCAAGGAGTACGGGGAGGACGACTCTAGAGAGGGAAGGCATCGGCCGCGAGACTGAGCAGCGACCCGGGGAGGATGCCCCAGAGGATCGTGGTCCCCACGGCAGCCGCGAGAACCCACCTGATCGTTCCCGGGATCTCGACCTCTGCTTCATCGCTCTCGTCCATGTACATCATGACGATGATCCTCAGATAGAAGGCGAAGGCGATGACTGAGGCCAACACTGCAACCACAACCAGCCACTCGAAGCCGGCGCTCCAAGCCTGGGCGAACACCCCGAACTTGGCGATGAACCCCGAAGTCACCGGCAGCCCTGCCATCCCCAAAAGCAAAATGGTGAAAGAACCGGCCAGTAGCGGGCTTCGCCTGCCCAGCCCCTTGTAGACGTCCAGGTCGGACGCGGTGTTGTCGGCACCACTGACTGCGGCAACCACAGCGAAAGATCCGAGGAGTTGCAGGGCGTAGACCGCGAGATAGAAGAGCACGCCCTCCGTGGTGCCCCCAACCACGCCGGTCATGATGAACCCGGCGTGGGCGACTCCGGAGTAGGCCAGCATCCTTCGGACATCCCCCTGGACCAGGGCGAGGATCGACCCCACGAGCATGGAGAGGGCGGCTATCGCAGCGACGATTGGCAGCCAGGCAGAGTCGAGGGCGTCGAGACCGGTGAGCAGGATCCGGGCGAGAGCGATGAAGCCCGCGATCTTTGCCACGGCCGCCATGTAGCCGACGACCCCGGCCGGAGCACCCTGGTAGACGTCCGGTGCCCAGGAGTGAAAGGGAGCCGCCGATACTTTGAAGCCAAGGCCTACCACCACGAGACCGAGGCCGACGAGGATCACTGCGGGCGAAAAGACCACGAAATTGGTGAGAAAGCCCCGCATCGCCAGGATCTCGAACTCCCCGGTTCCGGCGTACAGCAATGCCACCCCGTAGACGAAGATGGCCGAGGCGAACGAGCCGAGCAGAAAGTACTTGATCGCCGCCTCGTCGGACCGGATCTTCTCCCGCGACATCCCGGCGAGAACGTAGAGGGCGATGGAGCCCACCTCGAGACCGAGGAACATCATCACCAGGTTGTTGGCGGCGACCATTATCGAGAACCCGGCCGTGGCCAGGAGCACCAGTGCAATCGCCTCGGCGCCCCGTCTCCCCAGAGACAGGAGATAACGCCAGCCCGCCAGCAGGCCAAAGGCGGTGATCGTCAGCAGCGCGAAACGGCCGAAGATGGCAAAACCGTCCATCACCACCAGCCCGGAAAAGACCGAGAGTTCGCCGGGATTACCCGAGGTGGCAGCGTCGCCCGCCTGAACCCACTGCACGACCGTCAGAGCGGCCGCCAGGACGAGGGTCGTTGCGGCGATGGCGCCCAGCACCCTGGTGAGGGGTTTCCACTGCACTTCGACAAGCAGCACTCCCGCGGCCCCGAGAGCGAGCAGAAGCTCGGGGAAGATGGCCACCCAGGAGATCTCCGGTGTCACCATGCTCAGTCGCCCTCCCCCGCCACGAAGACGTCGCCGAGGCGGCCCGGCTGGGGAACCTGGTACTCGGTGGATGCCTCGATGTGGTCGAGCACTGCCTCGGTCGACGGTGCGATCTTGTTGAGGAGGATGTTCGGGTATAGGCCCAGCAAGAGAACCAGGGCGGCCAGCGGAGCGAGGAGGGAGACCTCCCGAACAGAGAGGTCGGAGAGTGCTTTGTTCTCCTCCTTGTCGGGGACGCCGGTGAAGACCCGCTCATAGGCCCAGAGGAGATATATGGCGGCGAGGATGACACCCGATGCGGCGATGATGGCCAGCACGGGCAGCGTGGTGTAGCTCCCGACGAGGACGAGGAACTCGCCGACGAACCCGTTGAGTCCGGGCAGGCCGATCGAGGCGAAGATCATGAAGAGGAAGAACCCGGCATATATGGGCATAACCTTCTGGAGACCACCGAAGTCGGCGATCTTCTTGGTGTGGCGCCGGTCGTAGATCATTCCGACGAGGAGGAAGAGCGCCCCTGTGGTGAGCCCGTGGTTGACGTTTTGGATCACCGCGCCCTGGAGACCGCCCGAGGTCAGTGCGAACGTGCCAAGGACGATGAAGCCCAGGTGGCTGACCGAGGAGTAGGCGACCAGCTTCTTCAGATCGGGCTGGACGATGGCCACCGCCGCCCCGTAGACGATGCCGATGACCGCCAGGATCCCCATGATCCACACCGCATCCACTGATGCCTCGGGGAACAGGGCCAGGTTGAAGCGAAGCAACCCGTAGGTCCCCAGCTTCAGCAGCACCCCGGCCAACAGGACCGAGCCGGCGGTCGGTGCCTCGGTGTGGGCGTCGGGCAGCCAGGTGTGGAGCGGGAACAGCGGCACCTTGATCGCAAACGCGAGGGCGAAGGCGGCGAAGAGCCATCGTTCTGCACCGACACCGAGTTCGAGGTTCATCAAATCCGACAGGGCGAAGGTGACGCTGCCGAACTGCTGTCCGTGGGTGATGGCCAATGCGATGATCCCGGCCAGCATCAACGCCGACCCGAAGGCCGTGTAGATGAAGAACTTCATCGCGGCGTATATGCGGCGATCGCTGCCCCACATCCCGATGATGAAGTACATGGGGATCAGGATCGCCTCGAAGAACACGAAGAAGAGGAAGAGGTCCAGGGAGAGGAACACCCCGATCATCCCCCCCTCCAACAGCAGCGTATAGATGACGAAATGCTTGGTGCGGTCTGTGATCGCGGTCGAAGCGGCGAGCGCGATAGGCACCAGGATCGTCGTCAACAGCACCATCGGCATGGAGATGCCGTCGATGCCGAGACTCCATGCGATTCCCCACGGCTCGTACCAGTTGTGCAACTCGGTGAACTGGTACCCCGCCACCGGCTCGAACACGTAAAAGACATAGAGGGCAAGCGCCATCGGCAACACCGCGATGGCGATCCCCAACGGGAGATGAAGCTCCTTTCGGGCCCGCGGCGTCAGACCGACAGCAATTGCCCCAAGGACCGGAAGCAGGATGAGCCAGGTCAGCATGTGTGGCCTCCTTCGTCGGCCACGTATGAAGTATCTGGTATGAGGTATGAGGTATGAGGTATGAGGTAACGAGACTGAATCTCGGTGTGCGAGCCTCGAAACGCGAGTCCTGATACCAGATACCAGATACGGCTCGTGGTGGAGCGAAGCGACATCACGAGCCCATCACCAGCCAGATCACTATCACCACGGTGCCGGCGAGAAAGAGGGCCCCATAGTTGCGGACGAAGCCAGATTGCAGCGGGCGCGCCCAATCGCCGATGCCTCTCACCACACGGGCGACTCCGTTGACGGCTCCGTCGATTACGGGGAGGTCAATGTTGAACGCCGCCAGCTCGGCAGTCTTCCTGCCGGGGGCGACGATGGTCTTGCCATAGATGTCGTCCACCCGGTAGGCCTGTTCCCACGCACCCCAGAGCGGGTCGAAACCGTGCTCGAAGCCGCGCCAGTTGTCCATGGGCTGGCGATAGGTCATGTATGCGGCGACAGCACCGGCGATACCGGCGAGCACCGAGAGACCGGCGAGGAGGGCGAACATGCCGAGACCTTCGGGCGGGTGCTGCAGCGTGACCAATTCGAAGGCCGGCTCGAGGAAGTGCTCCAGTGTCAACCGGAGAGGTGTGTTGATGAGGCCACCGACCACTGACAGGGCGGCGAGGACTACCAACGGGACCGTCATGACCGAAGGCGACTCATGAGGGTTGGCTTCCGCATCCCAGCGGGGCTCGCCGAGAAACACCATCACCCACTGCCGGGTCATGTAGAAGGCGGTCAGGAGCGCGGTGATCAGACCAACCACCCACAGGACCGAGAACCAGCCACCGCGGGCGAAGGCCGAGCCGAGGATCTCGTCCTTGGACCAGAAGCCGGCAAGAGGCGGGATCCCTGCGATGGCGAGGGTGGCGATGCCCATGGTCCAGGCGGTGACCGGCATCTTCTTCAGCAGCCCACCCATCTTGTGCATGTCCTGTTCGTCGCTCATGGCGTGGATGACCGAACCCGCCCCGAGGAAGAGAAGCGCCTTGAAGAAGGCGTGAGTCATGAGATGGAAGATCCCCGCCACATATGCCGTCGCTCCGACCGCCAGGAACATGTAGCCGAGCTGGGAGATGGTCGAGTAGGCCAGGACCTTCTTGATGTCGCGTTGGGCCAGGGCGATGGACGCCGCCCAGAGGGCGGTGACCGCACCGATGGTGGCCACCGTCACCTGGGCGACCGTGGACAGCTCGTAGATCGCCGCCGACCGGGCGATCACGTACACCCCGGCCGTGACCATGGTGGCGGCGTGGATCAGGGCCGAAACCGGCGTCGGGCCCTCCATTGCATCTGGCAGCCAGACATACAGGGGTAGCTGGGCGGACTTTCCGGCAGCACCCACCAGGAAAAGCAGGCCGATGGCCGTGGCCAGACCTGTGGTCAGCTCCGCACCCGCCCGCTCGAAGACTCCTGAGTAGGAGAGGGTCCCGAACGTAGTGAACACGACCATGAGGCCGATCATGAAGCCGAAGTCACCAATGCGGTTGACGACGAACGCCTTCTTCGCGGCAGGAGGGGGAGCAGCCTTGGTGTACCAGAATCCGATCAGGAGATAGGAGCACAGACCCACCAGCTCCCATCCCAGGAACAACATGGCGTAGTTGCCCGCCAGCACCAGGGTGAGCATGGACGCAGCGAAGAGATTTAGGTTGGTGAAGAACCGGTGGAACCGCTCGTCGCCGTGCATGTAGCCAATGGCGAACACGTGGATCAACGCGCCCACACCGGTGACGACGAGGGCCATCAGGGCCGACAGCGGGTCCCAGAGGATCTCGAGGTTGGCGCCTATGGCGGGCATCCATTCCCACAACAGGATCGTTTCGGCGTGCTCGCCGCCCCGTATGAACGGAATCGCCCCGACCAGAGCGATGACGAAAGACCCGCCGATGGCCGCACTCGCCAACCATCCCGACATCGGCTCCTTGAGATACCTGCCCAAGAAGTGCAGCAGCACCGCTCCCGCCAGCGGCAAGGCAATGATCAACCAGAGGAGATCAGCCACGGCTGATCTCCTCTGGATATGAGGTATGAAGTATGAGGTATCCGGCATGACGCCTGTCCCGATACTTCAGGGCACGAAGTGCCCGATACCTCATACCTGATACTGCGAGCGAAGCGAGCACTCTCATCCCTTCATCTCCGACAACTCGTCCACCGAGGCGGAGGCGCGCTGGCGGAAGATGGACACGATGATCGCCAAACCCACGACGACCTCGGCGGCGGCCACCACGAGAATGAAGAACACCGCCACCTGTCCGTTGATGTCGTTGAGAGCGCGTCCGGCGGAGATGAGTGTCAGATTGACCGCATTGAGCATCAACTCGATGCACATGAACATGACCAGAGCGTTGCGCCGGAGCAGGAGACCTACCGCCCCAATGAAAAAGAGGGCGGCGGCGAGACCCATGTACAAGCTGGGATCGACCATCGGCACTCAGTTCTCTTTCTGCCGGTAGTGGGCCAGGGCTATTGCCCCGGCGGCGGCGATGGTCAGGAGCAGGGCGGTCGCCTCGAACGCCAGGATCCAGTCGGTGAAGAGCGGCTCGGCCACCTGCTCGACAGTCCCGTTGGTGGCGGAGGGCAGCGTCGAGTCGGCAGCCGGGATCCAATCGAAGTCTCCGAAGATGGTGAGACCGGCGGCAAAGAGAATGATCACCGCGGAGACGCCTCCGACGATCCAACGTTGATAGGGCAATGGCTCCTCGCGGCCCTCGTCCATGTCTACCCCGATGAGCATGATCACAAAGAGGAACAGCGTGAGAACCGCACCGGCGTAGACGACGATCTGCACCGCAGCCACGAGATGTGCCAACTGCATGATGTAGAGCACCGCCACCGCAAGGAGGGTGCCCAGCAGTCCGAGGGCGGAGTGAACCGGGTTCCTGGCCACGACCACCGTGACCGCCCCGGCCAGGGCGGCTAGCCCAACAACGACGAAGAGCAGCGCCTCAACCATCATCGCTCTCCGAGTGGGCATCGATCTCGTCCTGGGTGGGCTCGGGATCCCACGACGCCGGCCCGGGGGTGTCCTGCCACATCTTCACCCCTTCGTAGGCGGCGCTTCCAGACGGGGCGGTCGCCCTGACCCAGCCGTCGGCCGTCAACAACTCTTTCTGGTTGGTGAGGTCGTCCTCGGGGAACATGTGAGGGACGCTGCCGTCACGCCCCATCAACAGCTCATCCCGCGTGTAGATGGCATCTTCGCGGTTGGTCGTCGAGAACTCGAACAAGTGTGTCATCGTGATTGCCTCGGTGGGACATGCCTCGACACAGAGACCACAGAAGATGCAGCGCAGCATGTTGATCTCATAGACGTAGCCGTAGCGCTCACCGGGCGACGTGGGATTCTCGGGGTCGTTGTCCTTCCCCCTGACATATATGCACCGGGCGGGGCAGACACCGGCGCACAGCTCACATCCGATGCACTTCTCCATCCCGTCCGGATAGCGATTGAGGACATGCCGCCCGTGGAAACGTTGCGGCTTCTCTCGCTTCTCCTTCGGGTATTCGCCGGTGAACTTCTCCCGACCCGTGATGGTCTTGAGCATCGTGCTGCCGGTCACCCGGAGGCCTTTGAGGATGTCTGTCACGAGACCCATACGATCAGCTCCAGGGAAGTCCGAATTGGCGAACACCGACAGCCACGCTGGAGACGACTATCCAGGTGAGTGCTGCCGGGATGAGACGTTTCCAGCCAAGCGACATCAGCTGGTCGTAGCGGAGACGGGGCAGGGTGGCGCGCAGCCAGAAGAAGATGAAAACGATGAAATATGTCTTGAGCAGGAACCAGATCGTGGGCAGCACCGCAGAGACGACCGCCGGGAGTGTCCCCTCCCATGTCGGACCGTTCCAGCCGCCGAGGAAGAGGGTCGCCGCGATCGCCGACATCGAGAAGATGTTGACGTACTCGGCGAGGAAGAACATGGCGAAGCGCATGCCGGAATACTCTGTGTGAAACCCACCCACCAGCTCCTGTTCGGCCTCGACGAGGTCGAACGGAGCGCGATTGGTCTCGGCGACGATCGCCATCATGAAGATGACGAACGCCACGATCTGTGGGAACACGTTCCAGCGGGGGATGAACCCGGCCCAAGTCCCATCCTGACGGGCGACGATCTCGGCAAGACTGAGCGTGCCCCCCTCGCCCTGTGTGGCGGTGAACATCACCACCGCCACCATCGCCAGACCCATCGCCGCCTCGTAGGAGATCGCCTGGGCCGTCGCCCTGACCCCTCCGAGCAGGGGATACTTGGAGCCCGAGGACCAGCCGGCGAGGACCACCGCGTAGACCGCCATTGACGACATGGCGAGGACGAACAGCAACCCGACGTTGAGATCGGCTCCCTGGAGGATCACCTCCCGGTCGCCGATGGTGAAGGGGGCGCCAAAGGGGACCATCATGAAAATGAGGAAGGCGGGTATCACCGCCAGGAACGGGGCAAGCAAGTAGGTGGCAACCTCGGCCTTGCGGGGTGTCACCGACTCCTTGAAGAACAGCTTGAGCCCGTCCGCGACCGTCTGGAGAATCCCCCACGGGCCGGCCCGGTTGGGCCCGATGCGACTCTGCATGTCGGCGAGGATCTTCCGCTCCAACCAAACATTGATGATCGTGGCGCCGAGGAGCAGGCCGAAGACCAGCACGACCCGGAGGAGGACGATGCCAATGTCCGCCCACGGCATCAGCTCACCACCTTCAGCCTGGCCACGGGATCGGTCCCGAGTGCGGCGCTACCTGGCTGATTGGCAGGGACGTATGCGACGCCGCCCGGAGTGTTCTCGTCGAGGACCGCTGTGAACTCGCCCTTCCCGTGGGATGTGGTGACCTCGACGGTGGCTCCCTCGGTCACGCCCAGTCCCGGCGCGTCGGCTGGGTTGATCGCAACGATGGTTCCGGGGGCGAGAGGGTGCAACGACGGACTGTGTCGGAGACGGACCCCGTCGTCGTACATGGTGCGGGCTCGATGAATGGTGAACTGGGCTCCGGGCGCTTGCGGCCCGTCGAGGACCACCGGGATGTGATCAAATGGCTGTGAGCCATCGAGGGGCACCACTGCCCCGTCGCGTGCATCCCAATCCAGATGGTCGTGAGTGACACCACGGTAGAGCGGGACCGACTCGGCGATCTCTTTGGCAATCGTCTCCGCCGAGACCAACCCCAAGGGCTGCGCCATGTAGGAGGCGATGTCGTCGACGATCGACCAGTCGGGCCGCGCGGAGCCGGGAGCGGGTCGCAGCCTGTTCACCTTCTGGACCCTCCCCTCCACGTTGGTGATGGTTCCTTCCTTCTCGGCGAACCCCGCAGCCGGGAGGATCACGTCGGCGTACTGGTTCGAGTCGTTGTGGAACAGGTCGATGGCGACCACGTACTCGGCGGCGTCGAGGGCGCGGGCCGTCACCCGGGGGTCGGGCATGTCAGACAGAGGGTCGGCGCCCACCAGCACCAGGCCACGTATCTCACCGGAGTCGAGACCCTCCATGATCTCCGGCGTGTCCTTGCCGGGGCGTTCGGCAAGGACACGGCCTGCCTGGAGATCCGGTGCCAGACCCATATCGAGGGCGCCATAGGTATTTGACCTGGAGTTGAGCGGCATGATCCTGGAACCTGCGGACATCTCCCGGACCGCCGCCGCGACGGACTCGGCCAGTCTGGGCCCGTCGGCGATGCTGGCAATACCGACCAGGGCCACGACATTGTCTGCAGAAAGCACCTCTGAGACTTCCTCGTGCTGTCCCGAGCGGATCTCTTCGAGGAGAGCGAACCCGCCTCCGGGACGGTAGTTGAGCTTGTGGGTGGCTCGATCGTCCAGACCGGTGGCTCGGGGATGAACCACGACGAGAGTCTTGCCGAGGTCCTGAGCGGCGCGGCGCGCCCGGAGATAGAGGGTGGGATGCTCCTCTTTCAGGTCGGGACCCCACACGAGGATCGTGTCCGCCCGGTCCATATCCGCGATGAGGGCGCGGTCCACGGTGGCTGCCAGGAAATGCGAGGAGAGGCCATCGCCCATGCGGGAGTCGATGTGCGGGGTCTCGAGCACCTCCCTTGCGAAACGGGAGATGGCGTATGCGTCCTCATTGGTCCCGTTGGCACCACCGATGACGGCCATGGCCTCGCCGCCGTCCTCCTCCTTGATGAGCCCGAGACGGGTGGCGACTATGTCGAGGGCATCACCCCACTCGACCTCCACCAGTTCGCCCTCACGGCGGACGAGCGGCTGGGTCAGCCGGTCCTCGGATTCGAGATACTGGAACCCAAAGCGGTCCTTGTCGGAGAGCCACCCGTGGTTGGTCGGCTCGATGTCGACCCCGTTGTAGCGAAGGATCTCGTTTTGGCTGGCATGGATCTCGATGCGGGGATGGGCGGTGTCGAACATCGACGAGCTCTCCACGCGGCGCAGGTCCCACGGCCGGGCACGGAAGCGGTAGGGCTTGGCGGTTAGGGCTCCCACCGGGCAGATCTGGACGGTGTTTCCGGAGAAGTAGGAGGAAAACGGCAGGTCGGGGAATGTGTTGATCTCGGTTCGATTCCCCCGCTCCTGGAACTCGATCAGCGGGTCACCGGAGACCTCGTCGGAAAAGCGGGTGCAGCGGGCGCACAGGATGCATCGCTCCCGGTCGAGCAGGACCAGATCCGAGATCGGGATCGGTTTCTCGAAGGTCCGCTTGATCTCCACAAAGCGGCTCTCGCCCGGTCCGTAGGCCATCGCCTGGTCCTGGAGCGGGCACTCCCCGCCCTTGTCGCACACCGGGCAATCGAGCGGGTGATTGATCAGGAGATACTCAAGCACCGCCTCCTGGGCTCGCTTGGCGTCGGGGCTCTCGGTCTCGACGACCATGCCGTCACTGACGGGATTCATGCAGGCGGGGATGACCATCGGCCCCCGTCCGGTGTCGATCTCGACGAGGCAAACCCGGCACATGCCCACCGGCGCCATACGGGGGTGCCAGCAGAACCGGGGGATATAGGTGCCGAGGTCCTGGGCAGCCTTGATCACCAGTTCCCCCTCGGGCACCTGATGCTCAACCCCGTTGATAGTGACCTGAACGAGCCCGTTGTCGTTTTCGCTCATGGGGTGCCCCCCTCCCCGGCTTCGATATCTTCTGGAGGGCGACCCCCAGACCCCCGCTCGCTGCTCGCCCCAATGCTCACCGGCTGGGGGCGGTCACCCTCAGCTCTCCCGCCGGGCCGCACTCGCGCGCCTGGGAACCAACAACCAGCGCGTTCTACGTGCTCCTGGACTTCTTCGCTGAAGTGGTCGCGGAGGGCGATGATCGGAGAGACTGCCGAGGGGCCGAGGGCACAGATGGTGGTCATCTTGGGTGGCCAGGCGAGGTCGAGGCTGATCCCGTCTGCCACGTCGACGACCAGGTCGAGGTCGACGGGGCGACCATTGCCCTCGTCGATTCGTCGCAGGATCATCTCCATCCAGGTGGTGCCTTCCCGACAGGGCGTGCACTGGCCGCACGACTCGTGGGAGAAGAAGCGAACGATTCGCTCGGCAGCGCGGACCATGCAGGTGTCTTCGTCCATGACGATGATCGCTCCCGAGCCCAGCATCGACCCTGCCTCTGCGGTGGCGTCCTTGCTGATGGTTAAGTCGAGATGATGCTCCGGCACGAACCACGGTGCCGAGGCGCCGCCGGGGATCCACGCCTTCAGCTCCTTGCCATCCCGGATGCCACCTCCCACCTCGTAGATGAGCTCCCGCCAGGTGATGCCGTGGGGCAACTCGTAGTTGCCGGGATTGTTGACATGCCCCGACAGGGACATCATGAAGGTCCCGCTATCGGCGCTGTCGGTGAGTCCCGAGTAGCCGTCGGCACCCATCTCGAGGACGTGGGGCAGGTTAGAGATCGTCTCCACGTTGTTGACGATCGTGGGGAGCATGTAGAGACCCTTGGCGGCGGGGAAGTATGGGGGCTTCAGCCTGGGCTCACCCCTCTTTCCCTCGAGAGAGTTGATCAGGGCAGTCTCCTCGCCGCAGATGTAGGCGCCGGCGCCGAGATGGACTATCACCTCGAGGTCGTAGTCGGAGTCGAAGATCCCCCGACCCAGATACCCCTTCTCATACGCCTCGTCGACCGCCTTCTGGACCCGCCGGGCCGACTTCGGGTACTCCCCCCGGATGTAGATGAAGGCGTGATGTACCTCGTTGGCGAAGGCCGTGATGATCGTCCCCTCGACGAGCTGGTGGGGGTCGCGCTCCATGAGCTGTCGATCCTTGAACGTGCCTGGCTCGGACTCGTCGGCGTTGACGACCAGGTAGGCAGGCCGGGCGGGCGCAAGAAAGCTCCACTTCATTCCGGCAGGGAACCCGGCGCCGCCCCGTCCGATGAGACCGGAGGCCTTGACCTCCTCGACCAATTCGTCACGGGTCATCGTCAAGGCGCGCCTGGCCTGGACGTAGCCACCCGTCGTCTCGTAACGGTCGATCGTGTGCGAATCGGACGGGTGCTCTGTCATCCGCTTCGTGACCAGTAGTGGCGTCGTCATGAGCCTTCCTTGCTCCTGACGGTGCCCAGATCTTCAACGGCGGGATAGGGGCCAATCGCTCCCACCTCTTCGGGGATTGCCCAGTCGAAGCTTCTCTTCTCGCCAAACAGCTGTTGCATCTCGTCGGTGTTGACCACCTCGGGACGCGCCTTCTTGAGCCATCTCACGAGCTCGCGGCCCTTCTCCGGGGTGACGCCCTCGATCAGCTCGTAGTTAACCTGGACGGCCGGGGCCCCACCGCAGGCACCGATGCATTCCACATGCTCCACCGAGAGCAGGCCCTCCTCGTCAGTCTCGCCGTGGGGTACTCCCGATTCGTCCTCCACCGCGTGGAGAACGTCGTCGCCACCCAGGAGCATGCAGGAGATCGATGTGCAGCATGAGATCAGGTACTCGCCGGTGCGCTCACGCTTGTACATCGTGTAGAAACTGGCCACGGCAAGCACCTGCGCCGGAGTGATCTCACACCACCGGGCGACCTCTTCCATCCCCTGTTCGGTGAGGTAACCCTCCTCGGCCATCGCCAGGTACAGGAGAGGCATAACCGCAGACCGCTTCTCCGGATACCGGGAGATGATCTGGCGGGCTCGATCTTGTGTCGCCTCCGACCAGTGACTCATCGGTGGCGGAGAATAGGGAGTTTGGGTCTGGCTAGGGAAACCGGGAACAAGCGCTCGGTGACTGCTCGCGTGCACCACGTATCGCTCAGCAACACCGGGTGGCTCCAGGCTCAGCGGTCGACGTCTCCCATCACCGGATCCATCGACGCGATGGTGGCGATGGTGTCGGCGACAGGGCTGTCGGCCATGGCGATGGGGAGACCCTGGAGGTTGTAGAACGACGGGGCGCGGGTGTGCATCCGGTAGGGACGGCCCTCACCGTCGGAAACCACATACATGCCCAGCTCCCCCCGAGGGGACTCGACCGCGACGTAGGTTTCGCCGGCCGGCACCTTGAAGCCTTCGGTGAACAGCTTGAAGTGATGGATGAGGGCTTCCATCGACTCGTCGATGCGCGCCCTTGGCGGAGGGGTGATCTTGCGGTCCCCGACCCGGTAGTCGCCCTTGGGCATGGTGTCCATGACCTGTTCGACGATCTTCAACGACTCGTGCATTTCGTCGATCCTCACCCGGTACCGGTCATAGACGTCTCCGGTCTCGCCAACCGGAACGTCGAACTCGTACTGCTCGATGCCCGAGTAGGGGAACTCTTTGCGCAGGTCCCAGTCGACGCCCGTGGCGCGAAGGATGGGACCGGTGATCGAGTAGGCGATCGCCTCCTCGGGAGAGATGACTCCGACACCCTGGGTGCGGGCCACCCAGATCGGATTGTCCTTGAGCAGGTCGTCGTACTGCTTTATCCGTCTCGGAATCTCCTCGAGGATGGCAGCGACGTCGTCCTTCCAGCCGGGAGGTAGATCCGTGGCGACGCCGCCGGGGCGGATGTAGTTGTGGTTCATGCGCAGACCGGTGGTCTTCTCGAAGAAGGCGAGGATCGACTCCCGCTCCCGGAAGCCGTAGATCATCATCGAGAGGGCCCCGATGTCCATCCCGTTGGTGGCCAAGGCGACGAGGTGTGATGAGATCCGGTTCAGTTCGGTCATGAGGACACGGATCGCCGCCGCCCGTGGCGGGACCTCCACGTCGAGGAGACGCTCGACTGCGAGCGAGAACGCCAACTCGTTGTGGAGCGGTGCCAGATAGTCCATGCGGGTGACGTTGGTGGGACCCTGGGCGAACGTGAGTTGTTCGGCGGTCTTCTCCATCCCCGTGTGCAGGTAGCCGATGATGGGCCGGGTACGGCGGATCATCTCGCCTTCCATCTCGAGCTGGAGGCGGAGAACGCCGTGAGTGGACGGGTGCTGGGGGCCCATGTTGACCACCATGCGCTCGTCATCGGCGACCTCGTCGGCGAAGATGTAGTCGTCCTGGACCGTCCGGCCGAACTGGTCGTCCATCCGGGCGTCGGACTCGTGGGGGCCGAACTCCTGGGCCCCTTCGTCAGTCGGGTCGAACTGAGGCTCCTCGGTCCCGGCGACCCAGATCTCTTTCGTCTCTGTCGTTTTCTCGTCGACCATCAGTGAATCTCGTGCGCTGCCTTGAATTGGACGGGCACCATGCCCACCCCGTAGTCCTTGCGGAGAGGGAAGCCTTCCCAGTCGTCGGGCATGAGGATCCGGGTGAGGTCGGGATGACCGTCGAATCTGATGCCGAACATGTCATAGACCTCCCGCTCGGCGTAGCCGGCACCGGGCCAGATCGGCGTCAGAGAGGCAACGGTGGGGTCTTCTCTGCCCACGGAGGTGATCATGCGGAGACGGGTCTTGTGCTCCATCGAGACCAGGCTGGCCACCACCTCGTAGCGCTCGGGACGTGCTCGCAACCAGTCGACCGCAGTGACATCGGCGCACACCTCGAAGCCGGCCTCCTTCGCTGCTTCGGCGAAGCTCCCCCACTCCTCGGTCGGGACCCGGGCCACTGTCTGGCCGTGGGAGTCCTCCCAGGCGACTGACTCGAAAGCCTCGGCGAGCCGTTCCAGGACACTCATCGGACGATCTCCCCTTCCATGATCTTGTCGTGGAGTGTGAGGATCCCGTGCATCAGGCTCTGCGGGCCCGGTGGGCAACCGGGGACGTACATGTCGACCGGGACCACCTGGTCTACCCCCTGAACCAGCGCGTAGTTGTTGAACATGCCGCCGGTGCTGGCGCAGGCGCCCATCGAGATCACCCACTTGGGGTCTGCCATCTGGTCATAGACCTGACGTAGCACGGGCGCCATCTTCTGGCTCACGCGGCCGGCAACGATCATCAGGTCGGCCTGGCGGGGCGAGGCGCGGAAGACCTCCATCCCGAATCGGGCTAGGTCGTAGTGCGCCGCTCCTGTGGCCATCATCTCGATGGCGCAGCAGGCCAGCCCGAACGTCGCCGGGAACATCGAACGGGTGCGCGCCCAATTGGCCGCCCTCTCGACGGTCGTCATCAACAGGTTGCCCGGAGGGGTGGTGGCTGCCATGGGTCAGGCAGCCTTCTTGAAGACTTCGGGCACGTAACGGCCCCGACGGTGGACGTTCCAGTCGAGAGCGCCGCGCTTCCACACGTACACGAGCGTCTCGATGACGAAAAAGGTGAAGATGAGGACCGCTCCCACACCGAACCACCCGAGGGAGTCCCATATCGAGGCCCAGGCGAAGAGGAAGATGATCTCGACATCAAAGATCACGAACAGCATTGCCACGAGATAGAACTTCACCGGAAAACGCTGTACGGGCTCGACTTCGGGGAGGATCCCGCATTCGTAGGGGGCCAGCTTCTCGGGGGTCGGCTTGTCGGGTGCGAAAATGCGCGACACGAGAAGCGAAACGGCCACGAATCCGGCCGCCAAGAAGAACATGACGAGGATCGGTGCGTAGTCGGCCAATGTCACGGCTCCGAGAATAGGGGCTGAATCGGCTAGTTCCGTAATCAAGTGCGGGCCTCGCCTGAGGGTGGAACCCGTTACCTCAGGTAGTGGGGCTCAAATGTGGAACCCACAGCCTCGAGAAAGACGGTTCATGGAGCTCCCAGGGCCTCAGCCAGTCTGGAAATGTCGGAAACCTGCTTGTCCGGCGGAGGGATCGGGAGTCCCCAGATGGATCCGGGTCTCTTGACGAACACGGCCTCGGCGCCAGCCGCCATGGCCCCGGCGCAATCCCAGTCGTGTGCCGCGACCAGCACCATCTCGCCGATGTCGACGCCCATGGTCTCTGCGGTGTGGACGTATGGAGCCGGATGGGGTTTGAACTTGCCGACTTCGTCAACGGAGATGACCCTCTCGAGGAGTGAGTCGAGGCCGGCGTTCTCGATTTGGAGGTTGGCGGTCTCGGCGCTCCCGTTGGTCAGAGCCACCATCCGGTAGTCGGCACCGGACAGCCTTCTCACGCCTTCGAGTACATCGGGGTGCGGGGGAAGGGCACTCATCGGAGCTAGAGCCTCGAGGGCGTCCTCAGCCCGAAGCAACAAACCCCGCCGGGCAGCCACGTTGATCAATGCCTCGGCGCCGATCTCACCGAAGGGGCGATGCTCGTTGAACGTGTTGGCGATGAGCGATCCGTGGAGGAGACGGGCGAACCACTCACCCACCGGTGCATCGGCACCGAAGATCCGTTCCAGATTGACCCTGATCGGCTCGAGGCTGAGCAGGGTCTCGTTCACGTCAAACGCAATGAGAGTCGGTCGCCCCACCCCGTCGATGGTAGGCGCGACCCTTCTGTCTACCTGGTCGGCAGGGTGGCGACTATCCCGGCCAGTGCGCCGTAGGTGCGCTCCCCCATGTGCTTGTCGTCCTCATCGAGGAGGTTGGACATCACCTTCAGAGTCCATTCCATGAGGGGCCGGTTGCGAAGACCGGTATGGGCGAGTGTCCGCATAACCGATGGATAACCGATCAGCTTCACGAAGATGCGGGCCATCTTGAAGTAGAGGCCATACTCGTCTTCGAGACGCTGCGGATAGCGACGGAGCAGTCCGAGATCTCCACCCCCGATCGACTCCTGGACGTATTCAGCGGCGATGCGGCCGGTCTCGTATGCATAGGAGATTCCCTCACCGTTCCAGGGGTTGATCGCCCCGGCGGCGTCGCCGATGGTCAGCCAGTTGTGGCCCACCAGCGGACTCTTCGAGTACGACATGGTCAGCTTGCCACCCATGGGCTTGCTCAGTTTGGAGTCCTCACTGAGACCCCAGTAGTCGGGGGCGGTGGCCACGTAGTCGTTCATCATGTGGGTGGTGTTGACGTCCTTCCACTTCTTAAAGGTGGAGAGCAGGCCGACACCGACGTTGACGGTCCCGTCGCCGAGAGGGAAGACCCACCCGTAACCGGGCATCGTCGCTCCCGAAGAGTCACGCAAGTCGAGCTGGCTCTCGAGGAATGGGTCCTCCGATCGCGGGGAGGAGTAGTAGCCGCGGGCCGCCATCCCGAGCGGGTAGTCACGCCGACGCGTGGTTCCGAGTTCACGTCCAAATCGGTTCATCGACCCGTCAGCGATGATCGTCACATCGGGTGTGATCGTCTCCGACTCATCTCCATTGGCGAGGGCAACCGACGTGAGCAGACCGTTCTCGATGACGGGAGTGGCGGTGGTCTTCTCCCGAATCCGCACCCCCTCCTCCTCGGCGAGACGGGCGACCTGCTGGTCGAGATCGCGACGACGGATGACGCCACCCCAGTTGGGGAAGCGGCTGTGGTCGGGCCAGGGCATCTCGATCATCAGATCGTCGCCGGCGTAGGAGCGCAGCCCGGTGATCCGGTGGAACTCGGGAACGTCGAAGTCGAACCCCATATCCTGGAGCTGGCGTATCGCCCTAGGGGTGAGGCCATCGCCGCAGGTCTTCTCGCGGGGATACTCCTTCTTCTCGACGAGCGTGACGTCGAGTCCGTCCCTCGCCATCCAGTAGGCCGCGGCCGAGCCTGCGGGGCCGCCGCCGACGACGAGGACTTTGGAAGAGGACATGTCGGCTTGATCGTAAATCACCCGAATGGGGAACCAGGAAAGGCGGTTGTAACGTGCCTTTCCGATGAGCGGGCTCTCACGCGCAACCGTCAGCCGGATGCCAAGATATCTCCGGCTGCTCGACGACATCAGAGAGACGCAAAGCACCGTGAGTTCGGGCGAGCTCGCCGAGGCAGCCGGGGTCAACCCCGCAAACGTGCGCCGCGACCTGTCCGATCTCGGATTCCAGGGCACACGGGGCGTGGGCTACTCGGTTGCCGACCTGCGGTCGCGCATCCAAAAGGAGCTCGGCATCGAAGGCCGGCGGCGGGTCGCCATCGTCGGGGCAGGAAACCTGGGCACGGCGCTCGCCCGGTACAACGGTTTGCGTCAGCGCGGCTTCGACGTGGTCGCCATCTACGACGTCGATGTCCAGCGGATCGGGTCATCCATAGGCGACCTCGTCGTGTCAGACACCACCTACATCGAGAGGGACTGCCGGGAGGGGTTGTACGACATGGCGATCCTGGCCGTTCCCGCTGGAGCGGCCCAGAACGTGACCAACCGTCTCGTGGCCGCCGGCATCTCCTCGATCCTCAACTTCGCCCCGGTCCGGGTCTCGGTCCCCGACGAGGTGCCGGTACGGCAAGTGGATTTGTCAACGGAGTTACAGATACTCAGCTACTACGGGTAAGCCCGGTT
>JBKHKD010000054.1:0-12113 GCA_046537785.1 Actinomycetota bacterium | reverse complement strand
ATCTGGCGGCCAAGGGCAGAATCGAGACTCATCGCCAGCGTCCTTCTGCATACGTGCGCAGATCCTGCTCCCATCTGAGAGCGCGAGCTGCCGGTGTACGGAGGGGGTACGGAGTGTGGAGCCGTTTGGTGCCGATGCAGCACGGGTACCGACCGTTTGAAAGCGAGCCGAGGAACAAGATGCCAGCCACCAACCCGAATCAGACTGTGAGCGGCCAGAGCCAACCCGTCGATCCGCGTGATGTCGAGATGTTCGCCCGGCAGCTATCCGCCGACAGCATTCGATCTACGACCGCTGCAGGATCCGGTCACCCCACGTCCTGTCTGTCAGCGGCGCACATCGTGGCCACGATCCTGCTGAGGCACATCAGGCTCCGACCAGAGGTCCCAGACGATCCGGCCAACGATCGGCTGCTTTTCTCCAAAGGACACGCGGCACCTTTGCTCTACGCGGCTTTGGCGGCAGTGGACGCGTTGGATCGGGACATGCTGACCGACCTCAGGGACAGCGGTAGCCCTTTGGAGGGTCACCCGGTCCCGGGTCTGCCTCATGTCCCGATCGCCACCGGTTCGCTGGGACAGGGTCTGGCGAACGGCTTGGGCATGGCACTGGCCACCAGGCACTTGGGCTCTCCCGCGCAGATCTTCGTGCTCCTCGGCGACTCGGAGATGGCCGAGGGATCGGTTTGGGAAGCCATGGCCCTGGCATCCCACTATCGGACTTCCAATCTGACTGCCATCGTCGACGTGAATCGCCTTGGTCAGCGTGGCCCGACCATGTATGGATGGGATACCGACGTCTACGTACACCGGGCGCAGGCGTTCGGCTGGAGCACCGGGGTGGTCGACGGCCATGATCCCGAAGAGATCAGCAGGGGGCTGGATGAGATCTCTAAGGGCGAAGGCCCCGGCATGCTGGTGGCGCGCACGGTCAAGGGCCATGGTGTCTCCTTTCTCGAGGACCAGCCTGGTAAGCACGGAAAGGCCCTTTCAAAGGAGGATGCCGAAAAGGCGATAGCCGAGTTGCATCCGGGAGAATGGCGAACCATTACGGTGCAGAGACCGTCCCAGCAGAGCGCGGGCATTGAGCCAGCCAAACCTTTCGATCTACCCGAGTTTCAGGAGGAGACGGCTACCAGGGACGCATTTGGCAGCGCTCTGGCCACGATCGGGGCTGCGGATCCCGGTGTCGTCATACTCGATGCAGAAGTCTCCGATTCGACCAGGACCGCCGCAGCCAAGGAGTCGGTCCCCGGGCAGTTCTTCCAGTTATACATTGCCGAACAGGCCATGATCGGCGTCGCCGTTGGGATGCAGGCGGTCGGGTTGAGACCTGTGGCATCGACTTTCGCCGCCTTCATGACACGGGCGCACGACTTCATCCGCATGGGTGCGATCAGCCGCGCCTGCATGGTGCTGAATGGCTCGCATGCCGGCGTCTCGATCGGTGAAGATGGCCCGTCGCAGATGGGCCTCGATGACATTGCGATGATGCGAGCCACGCCGGGGACAGCGGTTCTCTACCCCGCCGACGGAGCGGCGACTGCCTCGCTCTTGGAGGCCGCTCTCGAATGGCCCGGAATCTCATACATCCGGACAACGAGGGAGAAGACACCACAAATCTACGAATCATCCCGGGCCTTCTCCATAGGAGGCTCACATGTCCTCCGCAGCTCCGGAGGCGACCAAGCAACGATCGTCGCCGCGGGAGTGACAGTTCATGAGGCACTCGCCGCCGCAGCGCAGCTCGGGGAGGAAGACATCAGAGTTCGTGTCATCGACGCATACTCAGTGCAGCCTCTCGACACATCGACGGTGAACCAGGCGATGACAGATACCGGCCTGGTCGTCGTCGCCGAGGACCACAGCTACTTCGGTGGCCTGGGCGATGCCGTCAGCAGTGCCGTCTCGGGGAGGGCCGCCGGACCTGTCATCAGATTGGGAGTGGAGCACGTGGCCGGGTCGGCTACGCCCCAAGAACAACGAGAACTCGCTGGCATCTCGTCCGCTGCGATCAAGGCGTCGATACTGGAGAACCTGAGCGGCAGTCATCAGAATGGACGCAAGGATGTCTAAGCATTGATCCCGTGCCTCGCTTGGGCCGAGGTTGAGATCAGGTCTCCACGGGTATTGGGGTCCATGAGGAGTTACGAGTAGGAGGCCGAGTGACCGAGAGCGATCGGGGAGAAATGCCGAGCATGGACGATCTCCTGGATGAGTGGGGTGAGGAGTCTTTCCCGGCCAGTGATCCGCCGGGAGGGCTTCCCCCTAGCCTCGCTCGTAACCAGACGTCTCCCTCGGCCAACGAAGCAAGCGTCGCTTCGAGAGTGGTTGAAGAAGATTCCTGACCCTTCTCGCCGAGGTCGCCGGGGCCTCGCGCCAGGGATCCCGTCCTTGCAGGAAGCAGTTCGCTGTGCTGGAAACCAATGGAGGCCACCACATTCGTTCATCGTCCGGAAGTTGAGCCCTGTGTTCCGGTCGGAATCTCGTGCAGAGCCTTCCGCTCTCGATACGAGCGGAAGGCTCTGTGAGAGATCGGTTTGAACCGATCTGCCCCCCAGAGGTCCTCATGCCCCAAGGTCAGATACCCAGGGGCTAACTCCGTCAAACAACAATCGCTGGCGGTCCGCCGCTAAGCCTGGATCCACCGTTTGGCCTTGATGGTGGGTGAATTCTGGATGTTTCGACGTGTCGGGGAGATGGTGTGGCTATCGGTCGAGTTCGGCTCCTCTGATCCCGGTCCTTCCCTGTCGCAGAGAAGTCCAGACAAACGACTCCTCACCACTCATTCGGTCAGCGGGTTGCTCTCTCGATTCCCGTATGAAGTGCAATCTCCGCCTGATCGATCGATCCGATCTGGTGTGTGACGTGGGCGGCGGGGGACTCCTCCCTCTGACCCCGAGTTGACGCGTCGTCAAGTAGCTCAACCGAGGGTGAATTAGTGACGACATTCCGTGACGACGGGAAGGTCAACTTTGGAGCGACACAAGTATGTCGAGACGTTCCCAGCCAACTCTGAGGAGCTTCGCAACATCCGATCGTCCCTTCGGGCGTGGGTTACCGAGCAAGGCATCCCGCCCCCGGTCGGAGAGAATCTCCTGATAGCGGTCAGTGAGGCCACATCGAACACTGCTCGCCATGCTTATCCGGAGTCGGCCGGTGGGCATGTCACAATACAGGTGACGTTGGGAGCCAGAGCCCTCGAAGTTGCTGTCAGCGACGAGGGTCAGTGGCAGCACGAACACGGCCATCCTGGATTCGGTATGAAAATCATCGAGTCGACCGTTGACGATTTCCGCATAGACAGAACAACGAAAGGAACGCATTTGACCTTCAAACTGCCGCTTCGAGAAGAGCGACAGTGAGTTCCAAGTCGAATGCCCTCATAGACAGACCCGACTAACTGACGCACCCAGTACGAGACGCCCGTCCCAGCCGTCTGATCCGCGAAATTGAGAGTCGAGTTTTCAGCGGGCCAAGAACGGGTAATTCCTGATTCCGGCAGACAACAGCGAAAGGAGAAGCCGTGGATGCAACGAAGATGAAGTGGGAAGGACGCTGGGATCAGCTCAAAGGGAAGGTCAAGGAGACCTGGGGCGATCTTACCGACGATGACATCGACGTCGCCGAAGGCAACTATGAAGAACTCGTTGGTCGGATCAAGGAGCGGACTGGCGAGAGCAGAGAAGAGATCGAAGAGAAACTGAACGCCTAATTCCGCGCCCACGTCCAAAATCCGCAAATATGCCCCGTTCTCCAATGGGGCATATTTGTTGTCATCTCTTCAGGAACCGGGTGATTCAGCGTCACTCGAGTCTTGCCTAGCAGACCTTACCTTTCTACGTGTCTGACGGCCCTCCTAGCATTGCAGAGGCATCCACTGGGTAACGGTCCAACGACTACTCGTCCTCGCCGGTCTCCTCATTTTCAAGCTCCAGGAGATGGCTGGCTCTTCTCCCTCTCCGGCCAGCACGCATGAGGTCTCGCATCGTCGATCCGATCATGAGGCTCACGCTCACCGCCACGCCTGCCAGAAGCGACAGGGCGCCAGCGATGGCGTAGTAGAAGAGTTCGTAGACGCTATCGGTCTCTACTTCTGCTACCGGAAGACCGGCAGCCAAGAGCACAGAGATCGCCACCACGATCATGGCGACGCTAAGAGTGGTGATCCGGGAGATCCGCGAGTAGAACAATTCACTGAAGGTGAAATCGGTGGTGAAGCTCAGACCTAGAAGCGTGAGGAGTAGCGCGAGCACAGTTATGCCAGCCGTCAAGACAGCTGTGGCCAGAAAGCGAGCCGCGGGTATCACCGCATCGAGCAGCTGCAATGCCTCGAATGAGCCCACTTGCCCTACCCCGACCACTAATGCGAACAGACCCAAACTGGTCATCAAACCCCCGCTGATCACACCCCACAGCTCGGGATCCCGGATCTTCGCATTCATTATTCGTTCATCCTCTGCTCGACAGAAGGGTCTTGTCTCCCCGACCAGAAAGTGGGCATGGGAACAGACAGAGGCGGCGACACAACCGCGCGTTCAGTCGCCGACCTCTCTCCTCGGTACCCCAGACCCGATAGCGGTCAAACAAGATATTTCTCAAGACATGCCTGGCTCGATCACGCCGGTGAGCGTCCCTTCGGCCTTGGTCGAAAGAGGATGGTTAGAAGTCGTGGGTAATCGGGTATGCCGACAGCCATGCAATCACACCTGTTGGGTGGATCCCGATGAAAGAAGAACAAAGGGCAGTTCGTATAGATGTCGAGGGCGAAACCGAGGTCCTATTCGGATTCGAGGTGTCTAGCGGCCCCAAGACGTATCGGCTTCTCATCACTCACCCGATTGCCAAGGAAGGTCTTATCGAGGAAATCCCACTGAAGTCGATTGAGTCGATCGACAAGGCCAAGCCGGGTCCCCGCCGGGAGGAGCCACAGGTTCTCGAGGAGTGAGCCGCAGCGCCGAGGGACAAGTTCCCGACGACCCCCACCAGGACTCGACCCAGGATCGGAGCGAGGCATCTCTATCCAAGTGTTTCCCCTGGTATCCGCCGCGCACACGAAGCAATGATGTCTCCTGTCCCCACATGCCCGGGGAAGCCGGATCGACAATACTCACTGGTTGTCGCTAGCAAGCGGTTGTGATCCGGGTTCCCCGAGACCGACGGGAGGGACAGGGAAACATCCGCTGTCTCCTGCCGATCGGATATCCAGTTCTGCCAGGAGAGGCGTTGGGCGAGTCCTGGACAAGATCATCGAGAGAGGAGTACCCGTCCGCTCTCCGTGTCAAACCAAGACGTTGCTCGTCCGACAGACCGCCGATCGTGGCCTCACCGGGATCGCCCGAGCTGACTAACTCATCTGGAGGGGCAGCACACAAGAACCCGCAAAGCTGCTTCTTGCGCCGGGATTACCCATCGTCGACTTCGACCTGACTGAGATCCGGTATGCCTCCGCCGGCCACCCTCCCGGCTTGTTGCTCGACCCGAGCGGAAGATCTCCTCATCGCTGTGGGCGAGGCCACCGGCAACGTTGTCCGCCACGCATATCAGGGGCTGCCTGACGGCGATATCACAATTCGCATTGAGCTCGTTGATGGGAACCTGAGCGTGAAGGTGAGCGACCGTGGCAGCTGGCGTGCGCCGAGACCGGAGGCCGACTCACCTGGCCTGGGCACGACGATATCGCAGGCCGTCACGGACGATTTGGGCATCATCCGTGGCGAGGACGGAACCGACGTGCTGTTCCGCGTGCGGGCGGGTCCCGATGGTGACTAGCTCGTTGATCCCGCACGGCGCGGCTTACTGATAGCACTGATAGCATCCGGGCAGGACTTATTCTTTTTGACCCCGTGATGCCTGTGTTGAAAAGCCGATTACCGCATTGGACAAGGAAATGGACATGACCGAACAGCAGCCGGCAGACTTGCTCACGGTCGAGCTGCGCGCACTGCGGGAGGACGCCGTTCTGATAAGGCTCGCCGGTGAGATCGACCTCTCTTCGGCCAATCTCTTGACCGATCAGCTTGAGGCCATCGCAGAGAGGGCCTCCACATCGGTCATCCTCGATGCGACCGATGTGACATTCATGGATTCGACCGGCCTTCACGCTCTCATAGAGGGAAAGCGAACCTTGCACGAGCATGGGAGCCAGATTTTCCTGGTTCCCTCACCGCAAGTGCGGCGGGTCCTCGAATTGGTGTTCCCCGACCCGTTATTTGCATCGAGGCTCGAATCTGTCGATGAGGCCCTTTCTGTCATCGATCAGGCGAGCGCCAACTAGCCAGGCCGCGCGGCTGCTTCGGATTCGGCGGAATCGCGATGTCTCCGGTTTGATCCCCGGACATCCAGCCCCTCTCGAGCTGTAGCCGGACGGCTGACTTTATCTCTCCGGTTTCTGTCGCTCCGGCATCGAGGCGGCGTGACGGTGTTCACCACGGTGGAACAACACGAGCGCGAAGCGACGAAGAAAATCGACAGCGAAGTGGACCGGTAGGTTCTCGGCCGGGTTTCGCCGGCTCGAGTGCCTTGAAACCCGATCCTTCCGAGCTATCAGAGTTTGAGTTCCGGGTGTTAGCGGGTACCGCAGAGCCACATGAAGTGGAAGAGACGGGGGCGGAGCGACGACCTTATCGACAGGAGAGGTAGCTCACGAGGTCTCGGCCGAGGTGGTGGCATTCCCATTCCGTTGGGAATGCTGGGCAAACTCGGTATCCCGGGCCTGATCCTGATGGTCATCATCGTCGTCATCAGCATCTCAGGGGGGACGGGCATCGATGGGGGTGTGGACTCGCTGCAACCCGGCGCAGGAGAACCTGCCGCAGACCCTCTGGACCCGGCCGAGGATCCGGACGCCGAGCTCGTCGACTTCTTGTCGTTCGTCCTCGACGACATTCAAGACGAGTGGACCGAGCTGTTTCGCATGTCGGAGCTCGAATATGAGAGGGCAGAGCTCGTGGTGTTCGACGGTGCTACCCAGTCGGCCTGCGGTGGCGCCGTGGAAGCCGTCGGACCGCACTACTGCCCCCTCGATCAGCGTGTCTACCTCGATCTGTCATTCTTCCACGAGCTGTCGCAGCGATATGGGGCTCGCGGTGACTTCGCCCAGGCCTACGTGTTGGCCCACGAGATAGGCCATCACGTTCAGCATCTCCTGGGAACCATGGATCGAGTGCGGACCGCGCAGCAGTCTTCGGACGATCCCAACGACTTGTCGATACGCCTGGAGTTGCAGGCTGATTGTTTCGCCGGAATCTGGGGATACTCCACGTTCCAGCGGGAGCTCCTCGAATCTGGCGATCTGCAAGAGGCGCTCAACGCCGCATCTGCGGTCGGGGACGATCGACTGCAGGAGACCGCCACCGGCCGGGTCAATCCCGAGACCTGGACTCATGGGACATCCGAACAGCGGATGGAGTGGTTCAGACGCGGCTTTGACGAGGGTGATCCGACATCATGCGACACCTTCTCCGGAGACGTCTGACATCCACTCAATGGCGAGGGCGAGACCGTATCCGGTTTGTGAAGGGCACGGTCGGGGTACACAGCACCTAACGACAGCAAGGAGGCTGACGATGACGGAAGAATTCAATACGAACGTGATCGAGGATCTGGTTGAGACCCTGGAGGACGGCGAGAAGGGGTTCAGCGAGGCTGCGCAGAAGCTGAGCGAGGGAGGCCACACTGAACTGGCCGAGCAGATGAGGGAGTTCTCGGATCAACGGGCGCGCTTCTCGAGCGAGCTCAGAACCATGGCACAGTCGGCCGGGGCCGAACTCGACGAGGAGGGGTCGGCCGGTGGGGCGCTGCATAGAGGATGGATGGACCTGAAGGCGGCGCTTACTGGAGACGACCCCCACGCCATCCTGGCCGCTGCCGAAAGCGGAGAAGACCATGCCGTCAGTGAGTATGAGGACGCCCTTGAGGAGGACAGCCTCTCCGGTCAACTCAGAGATTTCGTCGCCAGGCAAGCCGACGAGGTGAGACGGGCTCACAACGTGGTGCGCGATCTCAGAGACCGGTTCGACGACTGATCAACGCACCGCTACAGGACAAAAGGCGGAGCTCCGTGGAGCTCCGCCCTTTACTTCGTGCTGGTGGAAGTTTCAGAAGATCAGGATCAGAATCAGAATGATCAAGATCAGCGTACCGATTCCTATATACATCGGGCCTCCTCCTTTTCGTGTTCGAGTCTTCTGTACCGGGGGGTTTCAGGCTTCTTCGCTGGTTGTCTCGGTAACCAGAGCGGCGTCAGCCCTCCGGTGATAGCTCTCACCCAACGCCCCACCGAGGTATCCCCCGAGTAGTGCTGCCACGATCCCGGCGAGAGCGCCAGCGATGGCCTTGAGGGTCAGGTCGTCGGCTCCGAGCTGGCCGAACCAGTTGGGTAGGTCGACCGCGGCGAAGGCGTTGTACTCCTGGCCGAACCAGATGCCGAGGGCCCCGAAGATCGCCACCAGCAGGATGAACCAGAGGGCCACTCCTAAGCCGTTGATGGCCCCGTCGTAGCGTGCCATTCTCCCGGCCGTCAAGCCACCAACGAAGAACGAGACGAGCACCACGGCGATGGCCACGATGGCCCCGATGACCTCGACCTCCTGCAGGTTGCCGTCGACGTCGATCTGATTCAACTGATAGTCGATACCGGCGCTGCCGGCCGCCAACAAGGCGCCAAGGAAGACCAACGTACCTAAGGCCGCAAACATCCCCAGGATGCCTGCCACCACGTCGGCCCCTCCGAATCGATCGCGAATGGAGCCCATGTCCACTTCGGTGCCGCGGATGCGGGCTGAGTTGTCTGCTGTCATCTTGTCCTCCTACTGCTCGCGCCTCGAGTCTCCAGCCTGCTCATCCCGCTTGCTTACCCGGTTGGGCACCGATTCATTCATCAACGCGCCATGCAATTAGTCACCAGGCCGGACAGTCAGCTCGATCCTTCTCGCTTTCGAGGGTCTCGAATTTCCCTCCGTTCTGCGGCCCCGTGACGTTTCAGAAACGAAGCGCACGGTAGGCACCGAAGACCTGTTCATATGCGAAGGGAAGGGAAATGGGGAATTCCTCGTCTACAGGGCGATGAAAGGGTGCACCGCCTAGAGCATCCCTTCCCGGTCTCACGAGCAAAAGGAGACCCCACATCGCCCTTGGGCTGACGCGAAATCCAGTCCGGAGGGCCTCGCAGGCTTCGGTACGGGTGAGTTCCAGCTCTGTGGGGTATAGGTAAGCGTGCCGTCCAAAATAGACAATGTTCAGATCAGCACGGCCGAACGAAGCCGCTACGAACGTTGGTGGAAAAATGCGGTCGTCTACTGCCTAGACGTCGAGACTTACCTCGACACCGACGGGGATGGCGTCGGGGACTTCGACGGGCTGTTGCATCGCATCGACTACTTGGAGGACCTGGGTGTCGACTGCCTCTGGCTTATGCCGTTCTACCCAACGGCGAATCTCGACGATGGCTACGACGTCACCGACTATCACGGAGTCGACCCCAGACTCGGTGACCTCGGGGCTCTCGATTCGTTCTTGCGTTCCGCTCGACAGCGCGGGTTCAAGGTGATCGCGGATCTGGTGATCAACCACACCTCCCGGGAGCATCCTTGGTTCCAGAGAGCTCGCCAAGGCCCGGAATCCAGATTCCATGACTATTACGTGTGGCAGGACGAGCGACCAGCCGACTGGGAGACCTCGCTGGTCTTTCCCGGAAAACAGCACGAGAACTGGACCTATGACCCGAAGGCCCGGCGCTACTACCTGCACCACTTCTACGAGCACCAGCCCGACCTCAACCCGAACAGTCCCGACGTCAGAGAGGCGATGAAAGAGATTCTCTCGTTCTGGGTCGAGCTCGGTCTCAGCGGCTTTCGGGTCGACGCGGTTCCTTTCCTCATCGAGCTGGAAGGGATCGAAGCCGCACTCGAGGTCACACCACACGGTTTGCTAAGAGACCTGGCCGGCGTGCTCGGCCGGCGTCATGGCGAAGCCATCCTGTTGGGAGAGGTCAACCTCCCGCCCGCCGACGCCGCTGAGTTTTTTGGGGATGGGGACGAACTGCAGATGCTGTTCAACTTCCATGTCAACCAGTACCTCCATCTGGCACTGGTGAGAAGACACGCAGACCCGGTCCGCAAGGCGATAGCCAACCTCCCCGAGATCCCCGAGGACTGCCAATGGGCCAATTTCCTCACGAATCACGACGAGTTGACCCTGGACCAGCTAACCGAGGCGGAGCGTCAGGAAGTGTTCGAATCGTTCGGACCTGAAGAGCACATGCGTGTCTTCGGCCGGGGAATCCGACGCCGTCTGCCACCGATGCTCGAAGGGGCTCGAGATCGACTGCGGCTGGCTTACAGCGTGCTCTTCTCGCTGCCGGGGACACCGGTGCTGTTCTACGGAGAGGAGATCGGCATGGGAGACAACCCCGAGATCCCGGGTCGGAAGGCAGTGAGGTCACCGATGCAGTGGACGCCAGGACACAACGGCGGATTCTCCTCCGCAGAGCCTGAAGAGCTGAGACGACCCCTTCCGACCGGTGCCTACTCACCGGAGAACGTCAACGTCAGC
Source organism: Actinomycetota bacterium (assembly GCA_046537785.1). GTDB lineage: Bacteria > Actinomycetota > Acidimicrobiia > Spongiisociales > ZC4RG35 > JANQRA01. The sequence goes on along the minus strand of JBKHKD010000054.1, from coordinate 1,560 downwards.
ACCCAGATCGATGACCCTGATTCGACCTTGAGTTGGATGAGACGCCTGATCAGACGACGACGCGCTCTCCCCGAGATCGGCCTGGGCTCCTTTGAACTGGTCGACGTCGGTTCACCCGAAGTCCTGGCTCTTCGCCTCGAGTGGGCGGGACGAAAACTCCTCACCCTCCACAATTTCGCCGACCGCGAGGTCGAAGTCGACATCGGCGAGCAGATAGGAGGCGAGGACACGCTCGACATTTGGAATGACTCCCGATACGACGCTGCGGCGGGGTCGTTCACCCTCGCGGCAAACGGATATCGCTGGGTCCGCATCGGCTCCCCGCACTGGTTCCTGTGACGCCCTGAGACAATGCCACTGATCGGCTACCACGCATCTCACGAGCAGCTCTCACCGGCCGCGCTGCTGGACGCGGTGCGTGACGCCGAGGCTGCCGGCTTCACAGCGGCGATGTGCTCTGATCATTTCGCTCCCTGGGGTGAAGCCCAGGGTCATTCCGGACACTCCTGGTCGTGGCTGGGAGCCGCACTCGAAGCCACTTCCCTGACGTTTGGAGTGGTGACCGCGCCGGTGCAGCGCTATCACCCTGCCGTAGTGGCCCAGGCGATCGCCACTCTCGCCGAGATGTATCCGGGGAGATTCTGGGCGGCGCTTGGATCTGGCGAGGCCCTCAACGAGCACATCACCGGGGAGCCCTGGCCGCGGAAGGAGATCCGGGACGCCAGGCTCCTCGAGGCGGTGGACGTGATCCGGCGTCTGCACGCCGGGGAAGAGGTGAGCGTCGATGGCCATGTGAAGGTGGACAGGGCCCGGGTCTGGAGCTTGCCGGAGGAGCCGCCACCCCTGATCGGCGCCGCGGTCAGCGAGGAGACGGCGCGGACCGTGGGTGGCTGGGCCGACGGTTTGATAACCGTCAACCAGCCAGTCGAGACACTGGAGAGAGTCGTGGAGGCGTTCCGGGATGAGGCTGGAGCCAAGCCCGTCTATCTGCAGGTCCCTCTCTCATGGGCAGATTCCGAAGAGCGAGCCCTGGAAATCGCCTACGAGCAGTGGAAGACGAACGTGTTCGGATCGGCCCTGGCCTGGAATCTGGAGACGACCGGCCAGTTCGATGAGGCAGCCCGGTCGGTGAGGCCCGAAGACGTCCGCCAGTCGGTGCTGGTGTCGTCCGACGTCGACCAGCACATCTCCTGGCTGGCCGAGTACGCCGACATCGGGTTCGACGGCATCTATCTGCACCACGTTGGCCAGGAACAAGCCGAGTTCATCCGGGTGTTCGGAGAGCGAGTGATACCCGCATTCAACACCTGAGAAGCAACTCGAGACAGACTGCGGCCGGATCGGAGGCATCTCCCGGGGAAGGTTCCTCGTCGATCGTAAGGAAGATCGCCCCGCCTCCAAGCTAGAGCGCCGCGGATCCCAGGACCAACAGGGCCAGGACCACGATGCCCAGCCCGAGCCCGTCCAGCGTCAGGCCGGTGAGCCCGATGGCTGCCACCGCCAGCGCCTGGCCGAGGGCTGCGAGGGCCCACGCTCGGTGCCGAAGTCCGTATCTCCTGA
>JBKHKD010000053.1:0-12150 GCA_046537785.1 Actinomycetota bacterium | reverse complement strand
GATGTTTGTCCACTGTCCGAGCCGCTATAGGCTTCGCGTTAATGGAACAGCCGCTTAAACCAGACGCAGTCGAAGCCGAGAAAGTCGAAGAGTCCGGGGAGAAGACACCGGACGTCACCCAGCCGACCAAGCTCATCAGGATGGCCTCGATGACGAGGGCCATGCTCGAAGAGGCACGTCAGGCACCGCTCGACGACAGCGGGCGTGAGAGGATGGCCAAGGTTCACTCCCGGTCGGTGGAAGAGCTCCGGGACATCCTCTCCCCCGAGCTCCAGGAAGAGTTCAACGAGATCATGATCCCCCTCCACGACGAGAACGTGTCAGAGGCGGAACTCCGGGTTGCTCAGGCCCAGCTCATCGGTTGGCTGGAAGGTCTGTTCCACGGCATCCAGGCGTCGCTGTGGAGCCAACAGATGAGTGCTCAGACCCAGCTAGCAGAGATGCAGAAGCGTGCGCTGAGTGCTCCGAAACAAAAGGAGCAAGACGACTCCTCCGGCCTGTACTTGTAAGCCCCCTAGCTGACGCGGCGCTGGGCGACCTGACGCTCCCGGCGCACCCTGCGGCGCTCCCGTTCGCTCAGACCACCCCAGATGCCGAACTTCTCGCCCATTTCTATGGCGTAGTCCAGACACTCTCCCCTTACCTCGCATGCCCCACAGATGGCCTTGGCCTTCCGTGTGGATGCGCCCCGCTCAGGGAAGAAGAGATCGGCATCGGCGCCACGGCAATTGGCGTAGTCCTGCCAGGAAAGCTCACCAATGGCTAGAGCTTCGATGAGCTTGCTCTGCATCCAGGATCTCCTAACAACCGTGTAATTACATGTTTGAGATTATGGGTTCTTACGCGCGCCGTCAACCCCGAGTTATCAACAGGCACGGGAGAAATCGGCCGATCGGTCCCGAAAGGGACCCCAGTCCCCTCCCGGCGACGGTCGCGCCGGGGCCGTCGAGGACGCTCCGGGGATGGAATCTCCGATCTCGAAATGAGTTGGCATAATGCGATGGCAGTGACGAACACAGCCGAGCAGAAGCGGGCGCCTTTCCCGATCGAGTTCTACCGGTCGGCCATCGGCAAGAAATGGATCATGGGCATCAGCGGCCTGGCGATCATCGGCTTCGCCATCGCCCACATGATCGGCAACCTCAAGATGTTCCTCCCCCCTGTCGACGGCGTGCCCGACATCGACGTGTACGGCCATGCCCTCCGCGAGCTGTTCACCCCGATCTTCCCTGAGCATTCCTTTCTCTGGATCCTCCGCACCGGGCTGATCGTGATGTTCGCCCTCCACGTGTTGGCGGCCTACCAGCTGACGATCATGAACCGGAGGGCGCGTCAAGAGGGATACCGGGGGCCGGTCAGCTACGTTTCGGCCAACTACGCCAGCCGCACGATGCGCTGGAGCGGGGTGATCTTCCTCGCCTTCCTCGCCTTCCACCTCGCCGACTTCACCTGGGGCATGCAGCCGATGGCGCCCGAGGTCTGGGAGCGGGGCGAGGTGTACGCCAACTTCATCGCCACCTTCAACCGCCCCCCGGTGACCTTCCTCTACATCGTCGCCATGGTGCTGTTGGGCATCCACCTCTACCACGGCATCTGGTCGATGTTCCAGAGCCTCGGCATCAACAATCCCCGGTTCAACAAATGGCGCCGCTACCTGGCCTCCGGCCTGTCGGTGTTCATCAGCGCAGGATTCATAGTTCCCGTGTTAGCCGTCGTCTTCGGGATACTGGAGTGACAGTGCAACTAGACGCCAAGATCCCTGAAGGGCCCCTCGCCGAGAAGTGGGAAAACCACAAGTTCTCGGTGCGGTTGGTCAACCCGAACAACAAACGCAAGTTCAAGATCATCGTCATCGGCTCCGGTCTCGCCGGTGCCTCGGCCGGTGCCACCCTCGGCGAGCTTGGCTACGACGTCGAGCTGATCACCTTCCACGACAGTCCGAGGCGGGCCCACTCCATCGCCGCTCAGGGCGGGATCAACGCGGCCAAGAACTACCACAACGACGGCGACTCGGTGTTCCGACTCTTCTATGACACCGTCAAGGGCGGCGACTACCGCAGTCGCGAGGCGAACGTGCACCGCCTGTCCGAGCTGTCCCTCAGCATCATCGACCAAGCAACCGCACAGGGTGTGCCGTTTGCCCGCGAATACGGCGGCCTCCTGGACAACCGTTCCTTTGGAGGCGCCCAGGTATCACGGACCTTCTACGCCCGGGGGCAGACCGGCCAGCAGCTGCTGCTAGGTGCCTATTCGGCGCTGATGCGTCAGGTCGATGCCGGGACCGTCAAGCTGCGTACCAGATCGGAAATGCTCGATCTCGTCATCAAGGAAGGCCGGGCCGTCGGAGTCATCGTGCGCAATCTCGTCACCGGAGAGGTGACCCGGCACTCGGGGCACGCGGTGGTCCTGGCAACCGGCGGTTACTCCAACGTCTACTACCTGTCCACCAACGCCATGGCCTCGAACGTGACCGCCATCTGGCGTGCCCACCGTCGAGGCGCCGCCTTCGCCAACCCCTGCTTCACCCAGATCCACCCCACCTGCATCCCCGCCTCCGACGAGTTCCAGTCGAAGCTGACCCTGATGTCGGAGTCGCTGCGCAACGACGGGCGCATCTGGGTGCCCAAGAACGCCAACGACAAGCGGCCACCGAACCAGATCCCCGAAGAGGACCGCGACTACTACCTGGAGCGGATCTACCCGGCCTTCGGCAACCTGGTCCCCCGCGACGTCGCCTCAAGAGCCGCCAAGCGCATGGTCGACTCCGGCAAGGGTGTCGGGCCGCTCCAAAACGGCGTCTACCTCGACTTCGCCACCGCCATCGAGCGCGAGGGGGCTGGGGTGATCGAAGACCGTTACTCCAACCTCTTCGAGATGTACAACCGGATCACCGACGAGGACCCCTACCAGGTGCCGATGCGTATCTACCCGGCTCCCCACTACACGATGGGCGGGCTGTGGGTCGACTACAACCTGATGACCACCATCCCCGGTCTGTATTCCATCGGCGAGGCCAACTTCAGTGACCACGGAGCCAACCGGCTCGGCGCCTCCGCCCTCATGCAGGGTCTGGCCGACGGCTATTTCGTCATTCCCGCCACGATCAGCGACTACCTCGCCGACTTCCTGGGAGACCCGGTGGTTCCCACCGACGATCCCGTATTCGGTGATGTCGAGGCCGACGTCACCGACCGTGTCGATGGCTATCTGTCCACCAACGGATCTCGGTCGGTCGACTGGTTCCACAAGGAGCTGGGCAAGATCATGCTCGAACAGTGCGGCATGTCCCGCAGCGAGGCTGGTCTGGAGAAGGCCCTCTCCGACATCCCGGCGCTCTATGAGGAGTTCAAGTCGGACATGCGGGTCCCCGGTGTCAACGAGTCGCTCAACCAGAGCCTCGAACGGGCCGGGAGGGTCGACGACTTCTTCGAACTGGCCCAGGCGATGTGCGTCGACGCACTCCACCGCGAAGAGTCCTGCGGGGGCCACTTCCGGGAAGACCACCAGACCGAAGAAGGCGAGGCGCTGCGGGACGACGAGAACTTCGCCCACGTGGCGGCGTGGATGTGGACGGGCAACGCTTCCCAACCCGACCTCGTCAAAGAAGAGCTGGAATTCGAGAACGTCGAGCTGACCACGAGGTCGTACAAGTGAACATCACCCTTCAAGTTTGGCGTCAAGCGGGGCCCGAAGCCTCCGGTGGGTTCGAGACCTATCAGGTCAACGAGATCTCAGAGGAGATGTCATTCCTCGAGATGCTCGACGTCCTCAACGAGCGTCTCGTCAACCAGGGCGAGGAACCCGTCGCCTTCGACCACGACTGCCGGGAGGGCATTTGCGGGACGTGCGGGGTGATGATCAACGGCCAGGCCCATGGGCCCCAGCTCGGGACCGCGACCTGTCAGCTCCACATGAGACAGTTCGACGACGGGGCCACGATCATCGTCGAGCCCTGGCGGGCTTCGGGTTTCCCGCTGGTGCGGGACCTCGTGGTCGACCGCTCGGCGTTCGACCACATCATCGAGGCCGGCGGCTACATCTCCGTGGACACCGGATCGGCTCCCGACGCCAACCTGATCCCGATCCCCAAGGAGGTGGCCGACACCGCCTTCGATGCCGCCGCTTGCATCGGTTGCGGCGCCTGCGTGGCGGCATGTCCCAACGGAGCGGCCAACCTGTTCACCGCCGCGAAGATCTCCCACCTCAACTTGTTACCCCAGGGCCAGGCAGAGCGCTGGACCCGGACGGAGAACATGGTCCAGATCATGGAGGAGTACTTCGGGTCGTGCACCAACCACGGCGAGTGCGAAAAAGCCTGCCCGAAGTCGATCTCCATCGACTTCATCGCCATGATGAACGCCGACTACGTCAAGGCGAAGTTCAAGAACCGCCGCCTGCTGTCCCAGAGCGGCTGAGTACGTTCAGTCACGACCGATAAACTGGTGTCCGTGATGTCGTCGGACCCGAACGAGCGGAGGAAGGCCGACCTGGGAGCCGAGAAGGCCGAAGTGAGGGCCATGTTTGAACGCCTCGAAGCCAAGCTCGATGCTCAGCAAGCAGCTTTTCACCGACAGCTCAACCGACTGACAGTCGTCCTTGTGCTTTCCACAGTCGGCGGCATCCTTGCAGTCGGCATCCTCGCCTAAGTCAAGCCTTGACGTCTGCGACCTGCCGGCTCGTTTTCTCAGGCGTCCCAGGTGCGACCTGTGCGTGAACGTCCCAGGCTCGCCACAGACCCCTTGAAACCAAACACAGTCTCCGGCAACCTCAACACATGGCCATCTCCGAGGCCGCCCGCCACGACCTATACACTGGTCTCCGCGATGTCATCGGACCCGAGCGTGCGGAGACCTTGATGAGCGCAATACCGCTCCACGACCTCGACGAAGTGGTGACGAAGGCCGACCTGCGAGCCGAGGCCGCCGGCCTGTGCGCAGAGATTGCCGACCTTCGCACCGAAGTGCGGACCGGACTGGCGAACCTCGTGGCCAATCTCGAGGCTCAGAACGCCGCCATGTACAAGCACGTGAACCGGTTGGTGGGTGCGGTTCTGGTATCCATCGTCGGCGCCGTGCTCGGCGTTGGCATCCTCACCTGAGCGACACAGCCTCTCTCCTGCCCGTAACCAAATCGGGCGATCCGTCGATTACACCCATAACAACCGACGGCCTCCCAAAGCCCTGTTGCATTTATCGGGCCTCCCCTCCCGATAGTTTTCGCGCGTCCGTTTAGGACTTCCGACCCATCGACCCTCTCCTCGCCTGGGGTCAAAATGCGCCGCAGAGGGCAAACACACGTGCTGGTGGGGTTATCAGCCTCGCTCGCATGAAACGTAAGACGTTCCCGAGGCGGGGTAATGAGTTTGTCGAAGCCGGACCGTGGTGCAGCCCTCATCGAAGCGGCGCTCGTCCTTCCTTTCCTCCTGCTGCTCACCTTTGGCATCTGGACCACGGCACGCGCCTGGAACATCCATAACACCCTGGAGCACGCCACGAGAGAGGCCGCCCGCTACGGGGCGACCATCGAGCCCTGGGATCCGAACACCTCCCCCGGCGAGGTGCGAGCCGTCGCCGACGCAGACATGGCCGCGGCGGCCATCGACACCAGCGCGGTCGACACCCTTTGCATCGAGCTGCTAGAGGACGGCAACTCCGACTGCGATAACGGCTCTCACACGAACGACACGGGCACGGATCAAGTCTTCGTCCGGCTCCAATACCCCGACTACAAGCTCGAGTTCCTCTTTTTCAGCATCGACATCGACATGGAAGCGACCGCGATCTCGAGACACGAGGCGGCGCCATGAGGGGAGGCATTGGAATCATGAGGGGAATCATCAAAGAAGACCAGGGTGTCTCGGCGCTTTGGGTGGCAGTAGTCGCATTGTTCCTGGTGGCCGCCGCGGCCCTTGCGGTGGACACGTCAGGCGCCTTCAACACCGCCCAGACCGACCAAACCACCGCCGACCTGTCTTGTCTTGCGGGAGTGAAGGAGCTCCCCGACGACCCGACGACGGGCATCAACCTCGCCGCCGAGTACGCCGTGGACAACTGGCCGGAAATGGACGGGCATTCCTCCAGCGTCTCGGGCACCACCGGCACCTTCACGCACGCCGGCAATGAGATCTACGTCGACGCCGCCTACGGTGGCGACCCCGAGAAGATGCACGTGCGCATCACCGAGGTCAGCTCGACCTACTTCGGGAAAGCAATCGGCGCCGACTCGACCACGGTGGTTCAGGATGCACTTTGCCGGAAGCTGGAGCAGTCGGCCGGTACCGGAGTTCCCTTCGGATCTCCGCTGGGCGGGTTCACCGGGGGCATGTTTGGACCCAACCCCTGTGGCACCAACAGCGGCAACTGTGGGTCACTCTGGATTGAGCGCGATGACGTCACAGGCACGTCGGAAACCCTGATCAACAACATCGCCAACGGGCCCGACCGCAATCTCGACGACTGGCTGGGCGATGCCGCAGGTTCATCCTCCTGTTTCGCTGTGAGCGCTGGCGAAACCTGTCACCGAAGCGATACCGATACCGGTGTGTCTGCGAATCACATCAGGCAGGGGTTCATCGGAAGGTTCAAGGACGACCCGGGAGCAGATTGCGAAACGCCGGTGAGCGGGAACATGCTCAACTGTGACACACCTCAACAGGTCCTCGGAGGTTCACCAACACCCCTCGATCCGAATGATCCTCCGCCGGACGGATGGGAGGTGAGTCTCCACGGTGAGTACAACGCGGCCAATACGGCGAATCACTACTACTACGACGGGGAGATTGCCAAGTGCGATAGTCCCCGTCTAGCCCGGATGCCGATTATCACCGAAGAGATGAACTGGAACATCGGCGATGATCCAACGGGCTGGCCGCCGGGTGCGAGCACGGAAGTCAAGTTCGTTGGCTTCTACTGGCTGATCATCGAGAACCCGAAAGATCAAGGCGACTACCAAGGCAACCTGAGCGCTAATGGCATCGTCATGTGGTGGGGCCCAAACACTGAATGTAAGGGACCTGGAGGGACCACCTACGACTTCGACCCCGACAACCCGATCACGAGCGACGACGTCTTCCTGGTCAATGAAACCAACTAATCCGTGGGCCGGGCCGGAGCATGTGTGTTTGCCCGCCATCTCCTGCCTGGCCCGCCTTCGGTCCGCAGCGACCCGAATGTCATCTCTTGACGATCAGCTGGCGACTCACAGTCAAGCACACTCCTGGCGGGCGCTGCCCTGCGACAGGGAGATAAACACAACTAGCAAAAGGTCCTTGTTGGCTCAGGGTTCGGCGTTGGCCGGGTCGGCGAGCGCGCGCCACTTCACAAATTGGTCCCTTTAAATCTCCGCCACTCTCTGTAGTATCTGGCGACGCTGCGGGACGGCGCTGGGTGGCGGCCAAAGGAGAGGCCAGGATGCTGCCAAAACCCGTGTCGTCTCAGACCCGACCTGCTGGTGGACTCGTTGACTCATTTCTCGTCTTAGGTCTCAAGGACGCCCGCGCTCGTGCCGATTGTCACCTCATAGCGGCGCGAGCACAGAGCTCCCGCCACCAGATAGCTAGCGCTGACACGAGTAGGGGTTGGAAAGAGGAGAGATGAGACGCTTCCGTCGTCTGAAGAAATCAGATCGTGGAGCCAACCTGGTCGAGTTCGCCATGGTGATGCCGTTTCTCTTGATGCTGCTGATCGGCATCGTCGAGTTCAGCTGGACCTTCGCCACCAACCTCGACGTCAAGCAGGGTGCCCGGGAGGCTGCCCGGATCACCGCTGTCAACGAACCCGACGGTGGAAACGCCGCCCTGGCCGCTGAGATCTGTGACCGCATGGACCTCGTCGGCGACGACACGGCGACGGAAATCACCTGGCTAAGTGATGACGGTTCACCCGACGTCGGTGAAGGCGTCACTCTCACGGTCACCACACCGCACACCACACTCACCGGGTTCCTCGATTGGGCCTTCGGCGGGATAACCAATCTCGAGTCCACAGTAGAGATACGCATCGAGCAAGACCCTGATTGGTCCGACGACACGCAGAGCTGTCCATGAGTATTTGGAGTCTCTTTCAACGCGCACGGGATAGCGATCGGGGCGCCAGCGCCATACTGGTTGCTGCGTCGCTGCTGCTGCTCATGGGGTTCGCCGCCATCGCCGTCGACGCCGGAATCGGCTTCAGCGAGCGCCGTCAGCAGGCTTCGGCAGCCGATGTGGGCGCACTAGCCGCCCTCCAATTCGCCAAGACCACGCTGGGGGTACCGGATGAATGCAACACCGGTCTGAGTGGTGACGACCTCGCAGCCTGCCGCGGTGCGGTCGAAGCACTCGATGTAATCGAAGGAACTCTGCCAGGGCGATACACGGACGACGATTGGACCGCCTGCAACGATCCGGACGACGACACGCTCGGATACACACAGGACTCCCAAGTCGACGGCGAGATCATTGATTGCATCTCTTTCACCGAGAATTTCCAGCGTTCCCGTGTCGTGCTCCCCGGCAGTGAAGTGGACACGGCCTTCTCTCGACCCCTCGGGTTCGATTTCATCGGCGTAGGAGCCTTCGCCGAGGCAGGGCTGGACCTCGACATCATCGGCGGAGTTCGTCCCTTCGCCATCGGCCCCTCTGGGGCAGATGCTGACCACGCCTGTTTCTCCGCGGGAGACAACAACAGTCTCGACATACACCCATGTGGACCAGGAACTGAGGGCAACTATGGGAAGCTCGATGTATTCCTATACGGCAACGAAAGCTATCCGACCCCCCAGATTTGCTCGGGGAACAACACCCAAAGGTTCGTGACCAACATGGTCTCAGGCTCGGATCATCCGATGCAACCGAGAGGCGCAAAGCCCGCGGTACACGAGGAATTCAACTGCGCCAACATGGCCAACCCGGTCAATCAGTTTCACGTTACGACCGGTATCTCTCGCCAACGCGTCGAGCAGGGCCTGTTCGATGGCGTCACCACGCCGCCAGATCTGGAGGGGGTCCTGTTATGCAAAGGCTCGGAGAGCTCGGACACCAGCCGAGAGGACTACCCCCTTGCCACCTACGAGTCGAAAGATTGCGTGGACATCCTCGGCGAACATCCAGAGGCCATCGACCACACCCCCCTGTGGGAGTACATCCGCTCCGGAGCCCCGGGAACTTCACCTGGCGGTGCTTGTGCACCCGGTCAAGCGGACGACCGACCCGGCATGGAGGATTGCCTCGACTGGTGGAAGGACAACGCCCCACACAGTGACAGTCTCTTCAGCTCCGATGTGGTAACCAGTCCCCGTTTTATGGCCGTGCCGATCCTGGACCAGGATCCCGGCAGCGGCTCCTCGGTGAAGTACAACCTCGAAGAGTTCAGGCCCGTTTACCTGGAGACCATCTACTACCACTGCACCGGAAACAGCTGCCAGATCGTCCATAGCCCTGGCGAGGACTCGACCGGCCCCTGCCCCAGCCCCTTGACCAACGCCGACTGGTCGTGCGGATGGCCCCAGAGCGGGAACATGAACCTCGAGGCGGTGAGCGCTTTCGTACTGACGCTGGACATGCTCCCTGCCGACATCGCCGACAAGTTCCCCTTCCAGGACGGGACCATCGTCTACAACCTCTACAAGTAGAGGACCCTCGAGACCCGTTAGCCCGATCCAGGGATAGGACTTCCTACCTATTTGTTCACGCGCGCAGAGTGATACCATGGCGTGCGTTGCGGGGGCTTCCATACGGGGGTATGAGACTCCGCATTGAACCTATCAAGGGCTGGGAATGCTGGGAATCTTCAAACGGGGTAAAGACGAAGGGGCGAACCTCGTCGAGTTCGCGCTATTGGCGCCCCTGCTGATCCTTCTTCTATTCGGAATCATCGAGTTCGGCTGGCTCTTCAGCCAGAACAACGACGTGAAGCACGGAGCCAGAGAGGGAGCACGAGCCGCCGCCGTCAATATGGGTGACTTTGGGACGCTAGTTGATGTTGTTTGTGACTCCATGGATCTCGCATCAGACGTCAACGTTGAGTTCACTAGGCCGGGTGGCGATATCGGAGAAGACGGAGAAATCGGAGACACCGCCACGGTGGCGGTGGAGGCTTCTCCTTCATCCCTATCGGGTCTCATGGATGCCTTCTTGCCTGCCACTTTGGAGTCCATGATTGAGTTCCGGCTTGAACAACCAGCTACCTGGGACGACGGGAGTCAATCATGCTGATCCGGCAAGAACTTAAAGCGACAGACCGCGGAGCCTCTGCAATGATAATCGCGTTCTCCATGGTCTTGTTGATGGGAATCGCTGCAGTGGTGATAGACGCCACGGGCGCTGGCTTCAACGAGCGCCGACAGGATCAAATTGGTGCAGACGTGGCCTCGATGGCCGGAATAATCGACTTTGCCTCCGGGAAAGTCGCCGTACGAGACCAGGTAATGGACTTCGTTGCCAGAAATGTCGATGGCCCAGCTGACTGGCAGACCGCTTGGGAGACCTGCACTGATCCCAACAGGAACGATGGGGGCTTCAGCTTCGAGTCGGTCGATGACGACATTGAATGTATCAGCATGGACCCCGCCGGATACGTGCGCGTTAGGGTCCCCGACCAATTCGTCGAGACCACCTTTGGCAATGTCATTGGATTCGACAGTCTGACCACTTCGGCCGCCGCCATCGCCCGCACCGTCACTCACGCTCAAGGCGGCATCCTTCCGTTTGCTGTCGTGGGCGGCGGCAACGTTCACTACTGCATGCGCAGCGACACAGGCGGAGGCGGTGGAGGTGCTCCCGATCCATGTGATGGACCGGACACAGGAAACTTCGGCACGATCGACTCCCCACTGTTTGGGGATCCTGTGCTTGAAACATCCGAGCACTGCAGCAACACAGCCCAGTTCAGGATCCTGGCCACGAATATCGCTCTCGGTCTCGATCATCCGGTCGAGAAGAACACCAACTACCCGGGGGGAACGATCACTGACGATTGTGGGAACTTCGGAATCAATTCGCTGTATACGGACCAAGGCATGGGAAATGGCACCGAGGAAGGCCTGATCAATGGCACTGCCAGCGACTTCCACTCACCGTTAGCTGAGCCGCTCTTGCAGCAATCACACGCGACACGAAACGTGGCCGGTGTCCAACTGAACAACAAGCCACTTTGGGAACATCTACTTCCCGATGGTACAGGGCGTGACTTCAACGACGACGGAGACCCTGACTCTCCTGTTCAGTACAACGGAACCTCGCCGAATGCACCGGCGGACTGTGACCCCGCGACGTTCGATGGCGGCGATCAGGATTGGGACGGAGACGGCTCAGATGAACCTAACCGGTCGTGGATTCACATGAAGGCTTGCCTCGAACAGTACGTCGCCGGCTCCTACAGCGGCCAGATGTTCGCCGGAGGCGGCGAAATCTTCGACGGTGGCGGCTCCGCTGGTGTGGAGAGCCTTTCAGACAACTCGCGATTTGGCTACGTCCCCCAGTTCCATGAGCCGGACTTCCCATCGGGAGGATCAGCACCTCGCAACATCGACGTCTTCCGAGCGGTCTTCATCCAGGGTGTCTGGTTCGATTCTGGAGCCGGCCAGAGGGACTTCCACCCTGGAGAGGATCCCACGGAGACCTATTCGGGGAACTTCAGGCAGGTATCTGGGTTCCTGATGCCCGAGGCAGCGCTCCCCGGCGAACTTAGAGGAGATCCACTGCCGAGCGGAGAGTCCACGAACAGGGTATCCCTCTACCGATAGATGCGGCCTGAAGCTACCGGGCACAAAGACCGGTCCCACCCATGACGAGACCGGTCCGTAACCAAGTACACGAATCCGACGTTTACTTGGGTAGAGAGTTTTCGGACACCTAAAGAGAGAAGAGCAATGAGCGAGAAAAAGCGCGGAATCCGCAACTGGACGATCCTCATTGCCGTAAGCGCCCTCCTCGCCTTCAGTGGTCTCGCCCTGGCTCAGGAGACACAACCTGACAACGAGGACGCCGAGACCGAGGGCGAGGGACCACCCTGGACCCGCGACGGATTCGAAGGCGACTGGACCCCAGGCACACCCGGACCACCACCCTGGGCCGGCCAAGACGACGAAGAAGACGACGGCAAGGGCCCACCCTGGCTCCGCGACGGATTCGAAGGCGACTGGACCCCAGGCACACCCGGACCACCACCCTGG
>JBKHKD010000052.1:0-12238 GCA_046537785.1 Actinomycetota bacterium | reverse complement strand
AAGTGGATTTGTCAACGGAGTTACAGATACTCAGCTACTACGGGTAAGCCCGGTTGGTGTCTGGTATGAAGTATGAAGTATGAAGTATCGCGTCTGACCGGCCGGTCCGAAGACTCAATACCTGATACCTCAGGGAGCGAAGCGACCGATACCTGATACCTCAGGGAGCGATACGAGTCCGGCGGTGCTAACCGCCGGACTCTTTGGTCTCCTCGTACTGGTGGAGGGCAACCAGGAACACCAGAAACAGGATCGCCGACACCACCAGATAGGTGATGGGGATGATCCTGAACTCGAACGCGTTGAGACCCTCGACGTTGTCAGGCCGGGGACCGCGGGGTGCATAGACGACGAACAGCAGCGATGAGATCGTCAGCCATCCAAAGGTGGCGGCCCCGGTGACCAAGAAACCGAGACGCTTGCCCAGGTTGGTGTAGTTGAACAGGTAGATCGATCCATAGAAGATCAACACGGAGACCAATGTGAGGATGATCCCCGTCACGAAGAGATTGGCGGAGAGAAGCGATCTGAACAGCTCTCGGAACATGTCTATTCACCTGCCTCGGGGATACCGGGTAGCGAGTCGTCCTTGCCGTCGAGATTTCCGGCGCGGAGATAGCGAGTGAGCAGCTCGATGTCGTCCTGATCGAGGATGGCGCCGAAGCCGGGCATGCGGCCGGAGCCAAATCCATTGAGACCGTAAGGCGCCTCCGCTTCGGAGCCATTGATGAGGAAGTCGACGAGAAGGTCGGGTTCTTCGGGATCTTCGGGAGCATCTCCGAACTGGACCACCGGCCGCCCGTCCCATAGCGCGGGACCGAAGCCACCGGATCCGGCTTCCTGGGTGTAGGGGAGGCCCGCGCTGAACCCGGAGGTGTGACAGCGGGCGCAGTAGCCGTTGAAGAGGGCGACGGCGCGCTGGGCGTCCTCTTCACTCGAGTCCATGGCCTCTGCGACACCGGCGAAGTCGATCTCCCACGCTTTCTCCTCTTGCGCGTCCTCGAGGAAAGCCAGCCCAGCCTCTTGCTGCTCCCTGATCCGCGGTTCGTTGTCGACAGTGACCCGAGTGTTGATGGCGACCGTTTCGAGGCCACCGATCATCGTCGACGCCGTCCGGGTGTCGGGCACCCCCGATACCGACTCGGGAGAAGTCGGGTCGAGATCGATCTCACTCAGGGCGGAAGGCACAGTGGCTGAGCTCGCATCCGAGAACAGCCCACTGATGCTCCCCTCGGCGGAATCAGAGATTCCATCGTCGTCGCTGTCCGGATTGTCCTCCGTGATCTCGTCAGATTCGAGTGCCGATTCCACCCGATCGATGTAAATGTGAAAGATCGGATCGTTCTCAGCGAGGGCCTCCAGTTCGGCCAGAGCCTCATCGACCAAGTCTGCATCGGCCGTCTCGGGGTCCAAGGTGACGGGCTCGAAGACGGTGAAGTGGCCGACCGCCTCTGAGGAGATCTCCGACAATTCGGCCTCGGCGCCATCTGACAACCCGTCGGCGTCGGTGTCGATGCCCTCCTGGGCATTCTCCTGCACCTCGATGGCGCGCTCGACCAGAGGTTCGATTACGGCGACGTCCTCGGGTGCCTGGTCGATCTCGGCCACCTCCTGTGCCTGCTCGTAGATCGCAGTTTGCACCGAGCTATCGGCATTCCGGAGCCGGCTGAGCTGATCGTCGATGATCCCGACGGTGTCGTCGACGACTTCCTGTTGCGGCCTCTGAATGGTGTCGAGGTAGTTCACCACATCCTCCACCTGCTGCTCGTTCATTGGTCCGCCACCGTCGACACCCCAGCCGGGCATCGGCGTGTTGCCTCTCCCGTAGGTGATCCAGAAGTTCACCTCGTCCTCGTTGTAGTGGTAGAGGATGTCGTCCAGGGCGGGCGCAGTCCAGGAGATGCTCACTCCGGACCGCTGCTCGACGAAATCCGCGGATCCGCCGGCTCCGAGCGGGCCATGACAGTCGAAGCAGGCGAACTCCTCCACGAGGTCCTCGCCTCGCTCCTCCGACGCCGTGTCGAACTCCTCGACGAACCCTTCCTGACGACTGTCTTCGCTCAGGAAGTAGAGAGGCAACGAGATAGCCAGGAACGCCGAGAACGCGATCGCCGCCTTCTGGCCCCTCTCCAGACGTCGCGTCTCGAGATGCTGGTCGTCCATGCCCGGCTGCAGGTTGGAAGCTACCTCTTCGACTCCGCCCCGGTTGCGCAGCGCGGACACGAGCATGAGGCCTAGCCAGACGATGCCGGCGATGACGGCGAAAACAATGATGATGTCGGCAGTCACCGGTAGATCTTCCTCCAAAGATTCAAATGCAACTCGGTCCCTGCGGGTAAGGCACGGTCATGCGCGTCGCCCGGGGTGTCTCGATGATGGTCCCGGTACGGATGATGAAGCGGTCGTCTTGCAACTCCACGACGAATCGGTCGAGGTTTCTCGGAGCCGGCCCGGCGTTGTACTCGCCGATGGAGTTGTACTTCGACCCGTGGCAGGGGCACTCGAACCCGATGGACGTAGCGCACCAGGGCACCCGGCATCCAAGGTGCACACAACGCTGAAATAGCGCCATGAATCCGCCTGCCTCCACGTTGCGCCCCTCGAACTGGTCCGACAGAGAGTCCGGAGCCGGGACAACATAGGCCCGGGCCTCGGGGACGAAGACCGGCCCGATGGTCCCGTCGGGGTTCGTCGACTCGTCGGCAAGATCGTCGAGGGCGCCGGCGTCCACGTCGGACCCGAAACCGCCGGTCAGACGGGGCCAGAAAAAGGCGAGACCGTACAGACCGAACAGCCCGAGGAACGAACCGAATGTGGCGGTGATCGCCCTGTTGAAGAACTGGCGTCTGCTGACCCCCGACTCCTCGGTGCTGACTTCGACCACGCGCTGGGTCTCGACTACCTCCACCGCCGCGCCGGTCATCACCGGCTCGGGCTCCTCCTCCGTTTCGACATCCTCGGGCTCCGCAGTCTCCAGCTCCTCTTCGGCCTCCGGCTCGCGCACCTCGATGGGCTCCACGCGGACACCCGACATCGACCTGTCGGCGCGCCGCGTCTCGGGGGAAACACCGGCAGCGGGGTCGGGTCGCTCGGCACGGGTGCGACGAAACGCGATGACAAAAGCACCGATGGCACCGAGGATCGCAAAAACGGCGACGATGACGAGGATCCAGTTCGCGAAAGTCATTCGAAGTGCACCCAGTCCTTCAGGTCGTCGAAGTAGACCCCGTCCTCCCATGGATAGGTGAAGTTGAAGCCCTGGCCTCGGAACAGGACACCGATGATGGTCAGAGTGGCCGAGCCTGCCAGGAAGAACGAGAACAGCATGATGGCGAACTTCCGATCAGAGGGCCGGCTCGAGGGATTCTTGTCGACGTAGGGGATCATCATGAACCCGATCATCCCGATGAACAGCGGGACCATGACCCCGGCGATCTGCGGGTCGAAGTAGCTGAGCAATTCCTGGAGTCCCAGGAAGTACCACGGCGCCTTCGACGGGTTGGGTGTGGCGTTGAAGTTGGCCGGCTCCAGAAGCGGGGAGTGGATGACCACAGACATGACCACCAGGAGACCCGTGATCATCAACAGCGCCCCGAACTCCATCAACATCAGGTGGGGCCATGTGTTGACTTTGTCGCTCGGCTCGGCCTTCACGTTCTGGATCGCACGCGCCTTGACGACCGTCAAGAGACGCTGGGTCCGCACCCCTTCGGGTAGCCCGGCCGGGGGAACCGACGGGCGCGGGCTCACGACGGAGGCGACCTTCCCGTTGCCCGATCCATTGCCAGATCCGTCGGCGACAGCCGCTGGCTCTTTCTCCTCCTCGAGGTCCTCGACGTCGACTACGGGAATCTCCTCGTCTTCGTCAGCCTCTTCGGTTTCCTCCGCCTCCTCGGTTTCCGTCTCCGCTTCCGCAACGGCAACGGAACCCGCCTCGGCGACCATCGCCGCAGGAGACTCCTCGGGTGGTGCGCCTCCCTCTTTGGGTGTCTCCGGCGGCACGTCTTGTTCGGTGTCGGCCTCGACTTCGGGAACTCCGGCCTCGGCTTCGTCCGCGGTGGGCTCCTCTTCCTCGGGCTCGGGAGCCTCCTCACCCTCCACCGCGACCTCCTCGGTCTCCGGTTCTTCGGACTTCTTCGGAGGCTCCACGGGCGGGCCTTCGCCTTTCATCTCGGCCAGCACCTGTTCGACCGGCACGCCAAGGGCTTTGGCCTTGGCTTCCGCCGATCTCCTCAGCAGGCTCTCTGGTATCTCGACCACTCGCTACTCCTTACAGGGGCCCGGAAATTCCGCCGTCCTTGCGGACCCGCCAGAAATGAACCGCCAGGAATATGACCAGGATGAACGGGAAGGCGAGCACGTGCAGCACGTAGAAGCGAAGCAGCGTGGCACCGGTCACCTCGACGCCTGCCAGCAGCGCGAACTTGACCTGCTCACCGATGACCGGGGAGAAACCGGCCATGTTCGAACCGACCGTGACCGCCCAGAGCGCCAGCTGGTCCCAGGGCAGCAGATAGCCGGAGAAAGAGAGGAACAGGGTGAGGAACAGCAGCACGACGCCGACCACCCAGTTGAACTCGCGGGGCGGCTTGTAGGCCCCGTGATAGAAGACACGGCTCATGTGGAGGAAAACCGACAGGACCATCAGGTGAGCTCCCCAACGGTGCATGTTCCTGACCAGTGACCCGAACGCCACATTCGTGGAGAGCGCCTCCATGTCGGAGTAGGCCAGCTCCGCGGTGGGCGTGTAATAGAACATCAGGAAGATCCCGGTGATGGTCAGAAGGATGAAGAGAAAGAAGCTCAGCCCTCCCAGGCACAGGGTGTAGGACAGCTTGACACCGTGTCTCTTCACCTTCACCGGGTGGAGGTGATAGAGCACGTTGTTCATCACCACGTAGGAACGGTTTCGAGGGCTGTCGGAGTAGCCCGCCTTGAAAGGTGATCCCGGCCGCATGATCGAGTCGGCGAGCTGGGAGTTCCACAGCTTGTCCGTGCCTTCCTTGATGCGGTCCTTGAGACCGACCTTGCCGTTTCCGTTAGCCATGATGCGGCTCCCTACCAGCGCATTCCATACGAGTAACCATTCTTGAAGTCCCGCTGCCCCGTGTCGAAATCCCACGGGCTGCGATTGAGCCCGAGCTCCTCGGCCTGAGCGGCGAGCGAGCCCTCGAACTTACCGAGCGTGATGACATTCGTCGGGCACCGGTCGATGCACAACGCGCAGCGCGTGCACTCGTCTTCGTCCACCACGAAGAAACCCATGTTCTGGGTGTCTTCGGCCGGGTGGTCGACGTTGACCCCTTCGGAGATCGCATCCAAGGACAGATAGTGGATGCACTTCCACGGACAGATGTCGACACAGCCCTCGCAGAGGATGCACTCGGACTGGTCGATGTGGAGGAACTGCTTGGGACGAAGCTTGTCTTTGAAATAGTCGCCCTCAACCAGGGTGAGTTGGTAGTCGTCCCTGATGGGGGGTATCTCGTCGATGACTCCCTTGGGCATCAGCTGCCTTTCACCAGAGGCCGCCCATAAGGCGACTTCTTCTCGGCGGGAGCGGCGGCACTGGCGGGCCGCCCCTCCTTCATCTTCTGGATTTGGATCGAGAGGACCCCTGCAAAGGCCAGCATCCCGAGGCTGTATCCCATCTGTATCGAGTCCTTGATCATGGCCCAACTGATCTCCACGGTATTGCCTAACACGAGGAAAGGCGGGATGGCCAGCGCCGTCCGCTGATTGGACCAGTCCAGGTCGGTCTGGGCGAAGTTGAGCCACTCGGAGGGGACCATTCCGAAGTAGAACACCAAAGCGGTAAAGGCGATGAACGCCGCGAAGGTGGCCCGGGCCCATGTCATCTTCTGATTGAGCACCCAGAGGAAAGCGGCTCCGACGAGAGTCATGGTGGTAGCCCCGAAGACGACCAGATATCCGACTCCCTTCCAGAGACTCCCCCGCGGCCACCAGTTGAGATAGTCAACTGTCACCGGGACGGTCTCCCCGTCGATCACTTCGGTCTGCGGAAGCTGGGACCAATGGATCCAGATGACCCCGATGACGAGCCCCAGGAACCCGAGAATCAGCAGGCTGGCGCCGATCGACTTGCGGCGGCCATCACTGAGTTCGGCGAGTCGGTACATATTCGTTCTGATCCTGCGGACGCGGAAAGGCGTTGTTGGGGCCGTTTTTACCACAGGTGGGCTGTGCGTAGGGAACCGGCCGGTCGTATCACCGACAATATCGGGCCCGAAGACTGACTCTATCCCGGAAGTAGTTAAGCTCCCGCCGTCTCGTCTCACGCGAGGAAGCCGCTTGACTGACACCCGAACTGCTGACATTCGAATGTTGCTCGGCGGCGGATCCGAGGAGGACCGTCTCGCCGTCACTCACTTCCTGGTGGGCGCCGCCTATCTGGTCGTTGGTGGTGCGCTTCAGCTTCTCTCACTGATCGCACTCCGGTTCTCGAGTCTCCTCCCCCTCCCGTACGGCCGTCTTGAGGTCGCGGCCAACCTGACTCTTATGATCGGCTTCGGCGCCATCTCACTGGTCGGGGGCATCTATTACGTACTGCCCCGGCTCACAGGAACCAGACTCGCCCGGGTGGGCTTCGCCGGTATCGGCCTGGTGGGAATGGCCGGACTGACCGCGCTCGGCCTCCTGGCGATCTTCCTTGGATTCGGAGACAGCATCCAGCCTCTGGGGCTCGCCTGGTGGCTGGACATCCCGCTGGCCGCGGTTCTCTTCGTGCCCGCCCTGGTAACGGTGAGCACGATCAGGGACCGTGAGGAGCATCGGAGCTTCGTGACGATGTGGTTCGTCATCGGTGGAGTGGTCTGGCTCCCTCTCCTCTATATCGCCCATCTCGCGGCAGATCTCCCCGGCGTCTCCCAGGTGGCCGTGGCCTACGCCCAGACCTTTTTCAGCGCAGGCTTCGTGACGATGTTCCTCGTCACCGTCGGCTCCGGGCTCATCTACTACACGACCGTCAAGGAGCTGGACGTACCGCTGGCCAGCAGACAGCTGGCTCTCGTTGGCTTCTGGTCCCTCGGATTCGCGTCGGTGTGGTGGGGTGCCGCCCAACTGCTCTTCGGCCCGGCGCCGGGCTGGGTGGCCGGCGTAGTCGCCGCTCTCGGTCTGGCCTGGCCCATCGGTGCGATCGCCAACGCTGCCAATGTCACGATGTCCCTCGAAGGGAAGTGGTCAGATCTACCTGAGAAGCCGGCGGTCCTCTCCGGCGTGCTCGGCCTCTATCTGACGGTGGGAGTGGCGACCGTGGCCGCCCTGGCCGGGTTCAGGTCGGTGGCGTCGGTGACATCGCTCACCGCTTTCTGGGAAGCCGTGGAGTATGTAGCCCTGGCAGGAATCGGTGCCCTGCTCGTCTCCGGAGTGGCCTTCTCCGGACTGCCCCGGATGGTCGGAAGACACTTGGAGACGGACCTAAAGGCGCGTCGTTTTCAGCGGCTCACCATGGCTGGCTCGGTTGGCGTGCTGGTGTCCATGGGCGCCGCGGGAATTCTTGCCGGATACTCCTGGATCGGTGGCTCCAACAGCGCCGCCTATGTTGACGCGGGAGAAGGCTGGGCCGCGGGACTGGGCAACACCTATGACACACTTCTGCTCGTCGCAGTGATCTTTGGCTTCATCCTCTTCGCAGGTCTTGGCGGATACGCCTCGATCATCTTCGGCACCCTCACCCGTGGCAGGTCGATGCCCCAGGAGATGCTGGTCGCCAAGGAGATCGACCTCGAGGTGGAGGTGCCCGAAGAGGAGCCGGTCCATGAGTGACCTCTCAGCAGCCGCCGAAGCCATGGGCTTGCCCGAAGCACTCGTCGAGCGCTCTGCCGAGGCACGAGCCGCGGAAACGGGGGCGAGTGTCGACGAGATCCTCGCCCAGTGGGCAGGCGGCGAGGCTGCGCCTGCGCCATCCAAGGAAGAACCCGCCGAAGGCGACGAAGGGGGCGCGACAACCGAGGAGGCACCCGCCGAAGAGAAAGCTCCTGAGGAAGAGAAACAGGCCGAACCGGCTCCACCAACCCCCGTCATCGAGACACCCGAACCGACCACCGAAGAGGCTCCCGTAACCGCTGCTGCGGCCGGCCCCTACAAACCGCCGGTCCTCGTCGGCGCCAGGGACAACCCGATGATCCTGCTCGCCGGTGTCATCGGGCTGTTCTTCATCGTGGTCATGGTGGGATTGGTCGGGCCTGCTATGCCCACCGAGACCCCCGGTGCCCGCACCTCGAACATCGACTACTCCGCCGATGCCATCAGAGGCCAGGATCTGTATGTGTCCACAGGATGTGCGGCATGCCACACTCAGATGGTGAGACCTGTGGTTGCCGATGTGGGACTGGGACCCGTGACACTCAACGACACCAACCAGATCCTCGGAACGAGACGTTTCGGGCCCGACCTCAGTGACGTCGGCTCCCGTCTCGGCGAATCCGAGATCGAAGCAATCATCGGCGGTGCCGGTGAGCACCCCACTCTGAGTCTGGCCGCAGAAGATCTCGCCGACCTCGTCGCCTATCTGTCCGAGTCGGCACCGGGAGGTGGATCATGAGCCTCAGCGGTGCCGCAGAGGCGATGGGAATCCCCGAGGAGCTTGTCGAGCGGTCTGCCGAGGCGCGAGCCGCCGAAGCCGGCGTCAGCGTCGACGAGATATTGGCCGCCTGGGCCGGGGGCGAGGCCGTGGAGTCGTCGGCACCGGCCGAGGAGCCAGAGGCCGAGCCTGCCGCCGAAGAGGCGCCGGCCGAGGAGGAAGCCCCGACCCAAGAAGAAGCAGAGCCGGCTGCACCCAAACCGGTCGTCGACACCCCCGAGCCCGCAGCGGAGGAAGCGCCCGCCGCCGCTGCCGCCACGACCAGGGCTCCAGTGCCGGCGGAGGTCACTGCCGCCGAGGCCGGGAAGTATCCCGAAGTAGTCACCGTCCCCACCGCGGGGATCAAAGAGCGGCCCAACTTCGTGATCCCCCAATGGCTCGTCGGATTGTTGTTGGTGGCGCCTCTCTTCGCCTTGTTCGCCCTGGGGGGATCGGCCACCGGCGCCTGCGGTGAGGGGACCGAGCTCACCACCGACGTGATCACCGGCGAGATCGTCAACTGCGACGGGTCCGAGTTCACCGGGGCCGGGCCCGGTGGTGGCGCCACCGACTTCATCGCCCTGGGCGAAGAGCTCTACGCGGGCGACGTGACCTCGGCGGCATCGTGCGCCGGTTGTCACGGGGCCAACGGCGAGGGATCGGGGAATTTCCCGGCTCTTACCGGCGTCGTCACCACATTCGGCGCCTGTGAGGACCACGTCGAGTGGGTGAGGTTGGGATCTTCCGGGTGGTCATCCGAGGTTGGCGACACTTACGGCGACACCAACAAGCCGCTCGACATGGGCATGCCCGGGCACGATGCCCTCACCGAGGAACAGCTGCAGGCGGTGACCGCCTTCGAGCGGGTCCGCTTCGACGGCGCCGACCCCGACGAGACCCTGGTCGACTGTGGTCTCGTCGAAGGCGACGCTGAGGGTGAGGAAAACGGCGAGGGCGGGGAAGACGGCGAGGGCGGGGAAGACGGCGAGGCCCCGGAAGACGGGGAAGGCGAAGAGCCCACCGACACCACGGCTCCCGACGAAGCCGCCGCTCCTTAGAGGACCCCCTAGCCCTAGAGATCGACCTCTTTCTGGAGGGCGTCCTTCAACAGCTTGCGGTCGTCGATGACCCCTTCGGCCAGCACCCGGCCGTGTGCGCCGAGCACAACCGGAACCCGCAAACCGTAGAGCTTGGTCAACTCGTCGTCGCCTTCGATGTCTACCTCCTCGATGGTGACGTTCATCTGCTTGGCGACCTTCTCCAGGACGGGTCTCGCCTCGTCGCAGAGATGGCATCCATCCCTGGTCAAAAATTTCACAGATAAATTCCTCAAGAGATCACTCTCCGTGGCCGATATATTCGTCGCATGCAGGAAGGAGTGGTTCCTCCCCTCACACTTAGGGCACGTTCCCAAAGTGTGAACGGATAGCCTCCCAGCCCGCCCCACGGTGGAGAACCCTCCTTCATGTAGTCGGGGCCCCCGTCACCATTCGGGGGCCTCGACATCGCTGTGGTGGGGCCTCTTTCCGCAACCGTTCTGTGAACGCTGGTTACGCGTGGCGCGTAGCCAACCTTCACAAAATGGGGAAAACAAACGGGCGCGGCATACGATCCGGGTGTGCGTCCTGCAACGGCGATAACCATCATCGTCCTGCTCGCGATCATTGCCATCGCCGGGGTCATCCAGTTGTGGCTGATCTACTCGCCGCCAGGCTGACCGCCAGCCCTTCCGCCAGGTTCAGCTCCTCGTCGGCGCGTCCTCCCCGCACCGCCAGGGCGAGCAGCCCTACCGAATCGACGTGGATCAGGATCTCGCCCTCATCGACATCCCCGTAAGCGTTGACCCACGGAACGGAGTGCATAGTCGCTCCGACCTTGACCGTGACGGTCTCCCCGGGCCTGACACCAATGCCCTCCATGTCCTCAGGGGCGATATTGGTCTGGACGTTGCCAAACTGATCCACCCACCAGGCCTCACCCGTGATGACCCCACCCTCGGTCTCGGTGAGCGGGAGCATCAAAGGGACTATCTCTTCTCCGGGGATCTCGGACCCCAGTTCGTCGATAGCTGCCTCCCCGGAGGCAATGAGCGCTGCGGCCGGTGCGAAGACATCGCGACCATGAAAGGTCTCTCCGGGCGAGGGGATGATCGCATCGGGGTTCTCGATCGACACGATCTTGTGGGCGCCGCCCACCATCGCCACCGCCGGTGAGAGCAGACCGTTGTCCGGCCCTATGAACGTCCCCCATGGCGTCTCGGCAGCGATCGCCCGTCGCTTGGTTCCCACACCCGGATCCACGACAGCGAAACAAACTCCCTCCGGGAGATATTGGACAGCTCGAGTTAATGCCAGTGCAGCTGTCTTCACGTTTCCGCGAGGAAAGCCGTGCCCGACATCTATGACACGTGACTCCGGGGCGAGCTTGGCCAAAACCCCGTGGACCACGCCCACGAACTCGTCCTGGTACCCGAAATCGGAGAGGAAGCTGATCGGCTGGGACATCACCCGGGACGGTAGACGGCCGCCACGTCGAAGGCCCAACCTGGAGGATTACCTATATTGCGCGCATGGCCGATCCACAACATGAGGCTCTCGCCCGCCGGGCCGGCTCGCAGGGGGTCACCATGCTCATCGGCGGTCTCGACACGGGGAAGACCACAGTGGCAATGGATGCGGTCCGCAACGCGCTCGCGGCCGGCCATCGCCCGGTCCTGGTGGATGCCGACATAGGTATCTCCACGGTGGGCCCTCCTGCATGTGTCGGACTCAAGGTCTTCGAGGGCGAAAAAGACCTGGAGAACCCCCATGAACCGGATGCGCTCCATTTCGTGGGGGCCATCACTTCTTCACGTCTCGTGCTGCAACAGGTCGTGGCCACGGCGGTGATGGTGGAGCGGGCCCGTCACCTCGGCAACGTGATCATCGTCGACACGACCGCCGTCGCCGCCGGGGTATCCGGGGAGACGCTCAAGTATCACAAGGCCGAGCTGTGCCGCCCCGACCTGGTTATTGCACTGCAACGCGGTGAGGAGATGGAGCCAGTGGTCGGGATGCTCCGTCGCTTCCTGGACGTCGAGGTCGTCACCGCCCCCACCGACCCCGGTCTCACACCACTCGGCCCCGACGACCGGGCCCGTATGAGAACCGAGGCCTTCGCCAAGGCCCTGAGCCCTCCTCTCGAACGGTGGAAGGTTCGCCCGACGGTCTTCGCCCCCACCCTTCCCGTCGGGCTAAACCTCGACCGTCTCGACAAGGTGCTGGTCGGAGTGCAGGACTCCACGGGCGGCTGTCTCGGACTGGGTGTGCTGCAATACGAGGACGACACTCTGCGGGTGATGACCAACGTGGCCGAGGGAATGAAAGGTCTCCGTCTCGGCTCGATCCGGATCGACCCCGATACCTACGAGGGAACAGTCATAAATCTGCGAGAGCTGATATTCGGGATATAGCTCGCTTCGCTCGCGGTATTTGGTATCAGGTATCAGGTATCAGGACTGCCGGGTTCGGCGCCCTCAGTCCGTCAGGGGAGAACCGAGGTCAGATTGAGTCTCACCACGGTTCTTCCCTTCGGGACGCTTCACGCGCAACCGGGCAGTCTTCATACTTGATACAAGCCCGGCGCTAGCCGGGCGATGTACCTGATACGGCTTGTGAG
>JBKHKD010000051.1:0-12302 GCA_046537785.1 Actinomycetota bacterium | reverse complement strand
CACAGCGTGACGGTTTCCGCAACGGAATGCAGCGCGAACGAGAGTCAGCCCGCCAGAACTCCACTGCGCTGCACAGCGTGACGGTTTCCGCAACGGAATGCAGCGCGAACGAGAGTCAGCCCGCCAAAACTCCACTGCGCTGCACAGCGTGACGGTTTCCGTGACGGAATGCAGCGCAGACGAGGCGGAAGCGTGGCGGTTTCCCGGCCGACCGCTCATCCCATGCCGACTCTCTGCGACCGTTGCAGTGACTTGCCCTCGGTCTGCAGCGACGGGGCGATCATCACCTCGGCCTTCTGGAACTCCTTGACATCCGAATAGCCGGTGGTGGCCATCGACACCTGGAGACCGCCGAAGAGATTGCGTCTGCCGTCGTTTTCGTGTGCCGGACCGACAAGGATCTCCTGGAGCGTGCCCCGTTCACCCACGTTTACCCGCGCCCCCCGGGGGAGCGTGGGATGGAAGGTGGCCATTCCCCAGTGATAGCCCTTGCCCGGTGCTTCGGTGGCAGAGGCAAGGGGTGATCCGATCATGACGGCATCGGCGCCGCAAGCGATTGCCTTGGACACGTCTCCTCCGGTCCTCATACCCCCGTCGGCGATGACGTGCACATAGCGACCCGTCTCGTCGAGATAGCGGATCCGGGCTCCTGCGGCGTCCGCGATGGCTGTGGCCTGGGGCACACCGACGCCGAGCACACCTCGCGTCGTGCAGGCGGCTCCGGGGCCCACGCCCACGAGGACACCAATTGCGCCGGTACGCATGAGATGCAAAGCCGTCGAATAGCTGGCGCACCCACCGACTATCACGGGCACCGGGCAGTTGGCGATGTACTCCTTGAGGTCGAGGGGTTCCTCGCGGCTCGAGACGTGCTCGGCCGACACGACGGTGCCCTGGATCACAAGGACGTCCAGACCTCCCTCCAGGGCCATCGGACCCCAATCGCGGACCCGTTGCGGGGTGAGGCTCGCCGCCGTTACCACTCCAGCCGACTTCACTTCTTCGACGCGTTGGCCGATCAGCTCCGGCTTCACAGGCTCCAAATAGATCTCCTGCATACGGCGAGTGGCCTTCTCGTCTGCGAGCTCAGCGATCTCCTCGAAATACGGCATCGGATCCTCATAGCGGGTCCAAAGGCCTTCGAGATTCAAGACCGCGAGGCCACCAAGCTCACCGATCTTCACGGCAGTCTCCGGGCTGATGGCTGAGTCCATTGCCGATCCCATCATCGGCAGATCGAACTTGAAGGCATCGAGCTGCCAGCTTATGTCGACGTCGTCGGGGTCCCGGGTGCGACGCGAGGGGACGATTGCGATGTCATCGAAGCCGTAGGCCTGACGACCGGACTTGCCGATGCCGATGTCGATTTCCATTTACCCGATCCTTGGTCCAGCGCTTGGGATAGCAGGGTAACGCGTGCATCGACCATTAATGTCCCATCCGGTGTCCCGGTCCTGGTCCGTCTACGACTTCATCCTCATTTGGCTCGGAGGCCTGGTTGGGACCGGACTGTTTTTCGCACTTAGCGTCGCGTTGGAGAGCCAGGATTGGACGATCGTGCTCTCGCTGGCCGGGCAGTTTCTGGGGAGCCTCGGCGTCTTTTGGATCCTGACCCGCCACAGGGACGTTTCCGACATCGGGTTGACGATCGAGGCGGGAGACTTCTTCTATGTCGGGCTGGGCTTGGTGCTCCAGATAGCAATCGCCCTCCTGTTCCTCCCCCTGAGCCACCTGTTGTTTCCCGAGGGTCGGCCACCACAAGAGGTAGCCGACATAATCGCTAATGCCGACACCACCTTCCTCAAAGTGGCACTGGTGGCGTCAGCGGTCGTCCTCGCTCCCGTCACCGAGGAGCTCATCTATCGCGGCGTACTGCTCAGAGCACTCCAATCGAGAGGCAAGAACTTCGCGATCGTCGTGAGCTCGGTGGTCTTCACCGCGGTCCACGTGACGGGTCTCGACTCGTCGCAAATGTTGAGATCGGCGGCGGTGTCACTGCCTCCGCTGTTCCTCTTGAGTCTGGTGCTGGCGTGGCTGACCCTGCGCACCGGACGGCTGGGCCCGGCGATCTTCCTCCACTCGGGCTTCAATCTGTTGGCCGCCTTTGTTCTTCTCCTGCCGACCGACATAGTCACTCAGATCGGGTGAACCCATGGCGGCCCTGCATCGACGTCAGCGGAGGCCGACCGCCTCCTTGACCCCGACCAGGGTCTCGTCTGCGGAGACCTTGGCCCGTTCGGCGCTCTCCGACATCACG
The DNA here is from genome assembly GCA_046537785.1 of Actinomycetota bacterium. Lineage (GTDB taxonomy): Bacteria > Actinomycetota > Acidimicrobiia > Spongiisociales > ZC4RG35 > JANQRA01. The sequence continues at coordinate 10,045 of JBKHKD010000051.1, read as the reverse complement.
GCGGAGACCTCCTCGTCGGACATGCCTTCGTAGGCTTCCCGAATTGGCTCGATGCCCTTAGCTACCGCTTCGGCCACCGCCAGCTTGAAGTTCCCATAGCCGCCATCCCGGTATTCCGCGGCAAGGTCGTCGATCGACCTACCGGTGAAGTAGGAGAAGATCTCGAGCAAGTTCGAGATCCCGGGTTTGTTCTCCCGATCGTACATCACTTCTGTCCCGGTGTCGGTGACTGCGGACTTGATCTTCCTGACGATCTCGTCCGTCGAGTCGGTCAGGAAGATGGTCGCCTTCGAGTTCGAGTCCGACTTCGACATCTTGGTGGCGGGATCCTGAAGCGACATGACGCGGGCCCCGATCTTTGGGGTGATTCGCTCCGGCACCGGGAAGACCTCTCCGAACCTGCTGTTGAAGCGCTCAGCAAGGTCACGGGTCAGCTCGAGATGCTGGGTCTGGTCGTCGCCAACCGGGACGGCATGCGCCTTGTGGATAAGGATGTCCGCAACCTGAAGCACCGGGTAGGCAAGTAGGCCGAAGTTGTTTCCCGACTGACTGGACTTCTCCTTGTACTGGATCATGCGCTCCAACTGGCCTACCCCGGCCAGGGTGCCAATGATCCAGAAGAGCTCGGAGTGCTGGGGCACGTCTGACTGGTAATAGAGCATCGATCGTTTCGGGTCCACGCCTGCTGCGATGATCAGCTTGGCGAGACGTATCCGCCCCTGAGCCAGCTCCTTGGTTTCGTAGGGAACCGACATCGCGTGAAGATCGACGACGCAGTAGATGGTGTCGTACTCCTCTTGCATCGACACCCAGTTGCTGAAGGCTCCAGTGAGATTCCCCAACTGGGCAACCCCCGTGGGTTGCATACCGGAAAAGACACGTTTCTGTTCACTCATCGTTCAGGTCCTCGTCAAACAAAGAAGCCGCCGGAGATCCGGCGGCGACATCATGGCAGGTGGAAGCCGTCCGCTAGGGAGTGGTCCACCAGGTGCCGTGTGCGTTCTTCATTGCGGATCCAGGCTAACACCCTGCGACTCGAGATAGAAGGCCTGACCCTCGAGGAGACCCCAAGCGCCATCGAATCGTGCCCCCTCGACCATGGCGTCCGAAAACCTGGCCGCCGACAGGGCGGTACCGGACAGATCGGCCTCGCTGAGATCGGCCCCGGTGAAATCTGCACCTTCCAGATCCGAGCCGGAGAGGTCGGCTCCCCTCAATATCGCACCCTTGAGGTCGCTCAGGCTCAGGTTCGCCTCTCGAAGATCGGCGTCGGAGAGGTCGACGCCCCGAAGGTCGCAGTTCTTGAGATACAGCCGGCGCAGGTCGGACATTGCCGGCGCCCAGTTGCGGAGGTCGAGGCCGATCATCATCCGTCCCCGGTATTTGTCGAGGTTGGTGGCCGTCTTGAACCGGTCCAGCTGGTCGGGACGCAGGGAGCCTGTCGTGAACCGCTGGTCTCCGGGGCCGGGATCGGCGTTGTTGTGATAGCTGGAGTTGGTTTCCCACCAGCCGAGCCGGTCCTCCTGGAGCAACTCGATCGTCTTCAGCCACTTGATCGACTTGTAGAAGTACTTCCCCGGGGTGACGACCCTGACCGGCCCGCCATGCTCGACTGGAAGTGGTTCTCCTTCGAATCGGTGGACCACCCAGCTGTGCGCCATCGCGTAGTCGACGGGAAGCGACGTGTGGTGATTGCGATCCGAATACGCGGTGAAGGACACGAACCGGGCACCGGGAAGCGGCGAGACGAGCCGGGCGAGAGGGACCCCCGTGAACGTGCTGCCACGTCGTGTCCAGCTGGTCACACAGTGGATGTCGAAGGTGATCTCGGCCGGGTCGAGAGCGAGCAACTCTTCGAGGTCCACCATTCGTGGTGAATCGACCAGCCCCTGGATCGACAGGCGCCAGTCTCCGAGCCCGGCCGACGGACGTCGCTCACCGACGACGGGAAACCGGCGGGTCTCGATTTGACCGGGCGGTAGGGACGGGGGCATGCCGAAGACGTCTGGGGACCGGTCGCTTACCCCGCGAGACCGAAACTGGGTTCATCCGGGCCCGATGCCGTAGCCGTGAGAAACTCATCGACGATCTCGTCGACCGGCGTCGACGCTCTCAGAACCGCTCCCGCCTCAGTCCTGTCGTCATACACCGGCACCGACAGTTCCTCGATATCGCCCGAACCGAGACCTCTCATTGTCCATGCCAGATTGACCGCCTGGACCATGGAGAAGTCGGCGTCAACGGTCACAAAAGGAGCAACCACCTGGGCCGTCTGCAACATGTCCTGAGGACTGGAGAAGTCGCCGATGCGTCTCATCATGTCGATGAGGAACTCACGTTGCCGCTCGTTGCGGACCAGGTCGTTCACCCCGGGCATGATCCTCCACCCGTTCTCCGTCAGTTCCTGGGTGTGACGAGAGCGGAGCCAGGCGAGCGTGTCCTCGCCGTCGGCATGGGTGCAGCCGGCCGGGAGCTCGAGGCTGGCACGCCGATCGCGCACGGCCCTTTCCAGACATATCTCGTATCCACCTACCGCATCGACCGCAGCCTGGAATCCGGCCAGGTCGACCAGGGAGAAGTGGTCGACTCTCTCGCCGATCAGTTCCTCGACGGTAAGAGTCAGCAGGGTGGGTCCGTTCACACCGGGACAGCCTTCCAGCATCAGACTCAGCTTCTCCTCTCCACCGAGACAGGGGTCGGTCACGAGGAGATCTCTCGGCAGAGAGAGGAGGCCGGTCTTCGACTCGTCCTTGAACAGGACCATGATCACGTCGGCTCTATTGCCTTCGAAGTCTCCGAAGCCGCTGGTGTCCCCCAGGTCACTCCGGGAGTCCGACCCGACCAGCAGGAAGACGCGCAATCCCGCCTCCTCGATGTCAGGATCGACTTCGGCAGGGTCGGGCTGTGGGGAAGAGTCATCGTCCTGGGGAACCGCTCCACCGGAAGAACCGTCGTCGTCGGGCCGGTCGATACTCACCCTCTTCACGTCGTTCCACGCGAACGCGGCGAGTACGGCTCCAATGCCGACCAGGAGAAGCGCCACTATGGCACCACCAATCAGCAAGCGACGTTTGAGAGAAGGTGAACTCATGCCCCGGTGGTAATTCTACGCGTTCTCAGGTTTCAGCGAATCCGTAGGCATGTACGGCCCTCACTCGTCGTGGCCGTCGAGACCGACCAACTGCCGCACCATCCTCGCAGTAGCCCCCCAGAGGGTGTCTCCTTCCAGGTCGTAATACCACACCTTCCAGCCATTCCAGGGCACGTGCCACCAATTCGACCGGTCGGCGAGCTCGGCGAGTCTTGGGGTATAGATCCTGTCCACCTCCCGATCAGAGGGAACGAGCCCCAGAGGAGTGGAGATGCGGGCTATTACCGGCACGACCATCAGAGAGAATTCGACGGTATCGATTGCCGGGAGGAAACCGAGGACCTCTACCTGATCGGGGTCGATGCCCACCTCCTCGTTCGCCTCGCGTATGGCAGTGCCGACCGGCCCGTCATCACCCGGTTCGGGTCGGCCACCCGGGAAGGCGATGTGGCCGGCGTGGGTGGGCATGGTGTCGGGACGCTTGGTGAGGACCACCCGTATCAGCCCGCTGTCGTCTTCGAAAAGGGGCGCAAGAACAGCCGCCATCGGCTTGGCTCCCGGTTCCGGAGCATCTTCCAACAAATGCAGCTCATTCCACATGACCTATTGAGAAGATTAAGCCCACAGGTACTCTGAGCCGATGCCCAAGCCCCGACTGGAGAATGATCGGCTGATCCTCCAGCGCTTCTCGAAACGAGATGCACAGACACTGGACGAAGCGATCAAGGTCTCTCTACCCGACCTGAATCAGTGGCTCCCCTGGGCACGCATGGACTACACCCAGTCTGACACCACCTCCTTTATCAGAGAATCCATCCAGGCCTGGAAGGAGGAGAGAGCCTGGGATTACTCGATCCGGCTCAAGGACGACCCGAAGCGCCACTTGGGCAACATATCGTTCTGGACCGTCTCCAAGCTGGGGAAGATCGCCGAAATCGGCTACTGGATCCGGTCCGACGAAACGAAACAGGGTCTGTGCACCGAAGCCATGGAACTCCTGCTCGCCGAGACCTTCGCCTCGATGGGCTATCACAAGGTGGTGCTCCGCATCGCCGTCGGCAACGACGCGTCGGACCGCGTGGCTGAGAAGCTCGGCTTCACCAGGGAGGGGATCCTGCGTGAGGAACTACTGATCCGTGGCAACTGGGTGGATCACAGCCTGTGGTCCCTTCTCGATCGGGAGTTCCGCGCGATGCGACGGACCGGGGCGACCCGCCGCTGAACCGTTCTCCGTACACAGGGCCGGACAGCACTCTGGAAGCATCAACCGCCGGTGGCGAGGACCTGGGCGGCATCCCGAACGAATGTCGCGATGCTCGGGTAGACGCCGATCGCCAAGGTGATCACCACGGCAACACCGAGGGCCAGCTTCAGCGAGCCTGCTGGTTCCGCCTCCTCTCCCGGGGCGAATTCTCCGACCGGGTCGTCGAGCCAGACGCTCTTGACCACCCGGGCGTAGTAGTAGAGGGCGATCACCGCGTTGATCGCGGCGATGACCGCCAATGCGATGGTCGCTGAATCGGCGATCATCACCGAGCGGAACATCTCGAACTTGGCGAACCAACCGGCCAGCGGCGGAATGCCGGCGAGACTGAAGAAGAACGCCGCGGTGAGAACACCCATAGTCGGATCGACACGCGCCAGTCCGGCCCAATCTGAGATCTCACCGGAGTTGGTTCTTCTCGCACCGCCGATGACCACGGCGAAGGCACCCAGGTTCATGATGGCGTAGATAACCAGGTAGATGAGAGTCGCTCCGAAGGCGTCCTCGAGATTGGCCCCAGCAACTGCGGCCGCGGCAAAAGGGACCAGCATGAACCCTGCCTGGGCGATCGACGAGTACGCCAGGAGACGCACGATGTTGGTCTGGCGCAGGGCCGATAGGTTGCCGATCGTCATCGACAGGGCGGCGAGGAGCCACAGAGCCGGCGCCCAGACTTCGGACGCTGCGGGCAGCGCCTGATACATGACGATGAGCATCGCCACGAACCCGGCCGCCTTCGAGTTGACCGAGAGATAAGCGGTGACAGGCGTGGGTGCGCCTTCATAGGTATCGGGTGCCCAGAAGTGGAACGGCACGGCCGACACCTTGAAACCGAACCCGACGATCAGAAAGAGGATCGCCATGATCAGCGCCGGTTCCTCCGCCATGCCCTGGGTGGCCTCGGCGATACCGGCGAAAGTCACCTCGCCGGTCAGCCCGAACACCAGCGACATCCCAAAAAGCATGATCGCCGTGGAGAGCACCCCGAGGATGAAGTACTTCAGCGAGGCCTCGTTCGACTTGAGGTCACCTTTTCGCCACCCGGCCAACAGAAACAGCGGCGCCGTCGTCATCTCGAGACCGATGAACAGGACGATGAGGTCACGCGCGGAAGCCATGACCAGCGAACCAAGGATGGAGGTCAGCAGCAGGAAGTAGTACTCGCCCTGGTAGTAGCGGTCCGACTCGATGTAGTGATGAGACATCAGAAAGACGATGTAGGCCGCGATAAGGAACAGGCCCTTGAGGACCAGAGCGAACTCGTCGACCACGTAGGACCCGTCGAACATCGAGATGGTGTCGCCCTGCACCGCCAAAAAGCCCAGTGGAAGCAGGGCCAGCGCCGATCCGGCCACAGCCAGCGTCGCCGTCCAGTACTTCTGAGGACGCGGGAGGAAGAGATCGAGCGACAGGACCCCGAGCAGGGTCACCACGATGATGATCTCGGGCGCGAGGGCCAGATAGTCGATCTCGAAGGGCATGACTTTGACCTACCCCCCCTTGACAATCGAGGTGAGCGAGGCGGTGGTTTCCGAGCCGAAGGCCATGTCGACCAACGAGGTCACGGTGTCGGTCGTGGTGTCGAAGATGACCCGCGGATAGAAGCCGATGACCACAATCAGCACGATCAGAGGAACCCAGGCTGTCAGTTCGAAACGATCGACGTCGTGGAACTCGTGATCGTCCCACTCCGCACTGGGCTCACCGAGATTGACTCGTTGCAGCATCCAAAGCATGTATCCGGCGGTGAGCACCGTGCCAATCGCCCCGAGGACCATTCCGGTGCGGAACACTCCTAACGACAACCCATCAAGGGGGTTGTAGGCGGCAACCAGGGACATGAACTCGCCCCAGAAACCGGCGAGGCCCGGTAGACCCAAGGAGGCCATTGCGGTGAAGGCGAGGATCCCGCCCATGACCGGCATCAACTTGATGTTCCCGCCGAGACGGGCCATCTCCCTCGTGTGATAGCGATGTGACATCGACCCGGCCAGGAAGAAGAGCAGTCCGGTGATGAGACCGTGGGCCACCATTCCGATGATGGAGGCGTTGATGCCGATGTCAGTCATGGTGGCGATCCCGAGCATCACGAATCCCATGTGACCCACTGACGAGAACGCGATCAACCGTTTCATGTCGGTCTGGGCGAGACAGGCCAGCGAGCCGTAGATGATGCCGATCACCGCCAGGATGGCGATGAAGGGCGCCCAGGAGACAGCCTCCTCGGGGAGGATCGGCAGTGAGATGCGGATGAATCCGTAGGACCCGAGCTTCAGGAGGATCGCCGCCAGCAGCACCGAACCGACCGTGGGTGCTGCTGTGTGGGCGTCGGGCAACCAAGTGTGGAGCGGCCACATCGGCACCTTGACCGCAAAGCCGAGGAACATCGCCCCGAAGACGAGGAAGGCGAAAGTGGGATCGGTGAAGAAGCCCTCGGAGCCCAACTGGGTGAGCTCTGGGATATCAAAGGTGTTGCCGAATCGGGAACCCGCCGACTCGAAATACAGCGCCAGGAAGCCCAACAACATGAAGGCCGAACCGAAGAGAGTGAACAAGAAGAACTTGATGGCCGCGTAGAGCCGGGTCTCGAAAGGTTTCGAGAACCCGGGGACCTTACGCGGTGACTTGTCACCCCAGATGCCGATCATGAAATACATGGGCAATAGGACCACTTCGAAGAAGATGAAGAACAGCACCAGGTCGAGGGCGACGAAGGTCCCATTCATCCCCGTGGCGAGGATCAACATCAGGATCAGGAACGCCTTGGGGTTCTTCGGCTCCTCCCAGTGATTCCACGAGTAGATCACCGCCAGGACCATCACGAACGTGGAGAGGACCAGGAGAGGCAGGCTGATCCCGTCGACACCTACGTGGTAGTTGGAGTTGATGGCGCCAATCCAGGTTTCGTTGACCTCGAACTGGTAGGTGTTGTAGGCACCACCGGAGAAGTCGAACCCGATGACGACGGCGACCGAGGCGAGGAAAGCCAGAACCGTCACTACGAGTGCCGTGCTTTTCAGAGCGTCTTCGTTGTCACGCTTGATGAACCCGAGGATCACCGCACCCACCACCGGCAGGAAGACGACCGCAGTCAGTCCCCAGGTGTCCAACCATTCCATGCTTCAGCCTCTCCTAGTCATTGCCAGACGTCATTGTCTAAATCACCCAAACGAACAGAACCACAAGGATCAGCGCACCGGCGATGAACCCCGCGGCGTATTCCTGGACACGGCCGGTCTGCATCTTGCGCAGAGCCGACCCGGCACTGTCGGCAGCAGCCGACAGCCCGTTGAAGATCCCGTCGACACCGACCTGGTCGAGCCCGTTGTAGACGACACCTCCGAGGAATTTGGTGGCACCGCCGACCGTGTTGACGATGCCGTCGATGATGTAGGTGTTGGTCCAGTCAACAAACCGGGCGATGGGGCCGGTGGTGGCCCCGACAACACCGAGCGCCAGGTCGTCGACAAAGTACTTCCTCCGGAAGAGTGGATAGAGGACCGGGATCTCAAAGGAGTCGCGGGCCTGCTGAGTGTCCCGATCCTTCGAGTAGAGAAGCCATCCGGCAACGAGGCCGGCGACAGCAGCCAGGAGCCCGATGCCGGCGAGGGCGAAGTCGATCGCTTCGGCGTGGTGGTCTCCCATCGCCACGACCCGGACTCCCAGCCACTCGGTGAAGTTGCCGATGACCGGCCACTCCACGCCCGGGATGTTGAGCAGACCAAAGAGGACCGATGGGATCGCCAGTCCGATCATCGGCCCGGTCATGACGCGGGGCGACTCATGAGGCTCGCCGTGGCCCTTGTAAGTCCCGTGGAAGGTGAGGGCGATGGCACGAGCCATGTAGAAGGCGGTGACGAAGGCCCCGGCGATGGCGATCCACATGAAGGCGACATATCCCTCGAACTGGAGGGTCGCCAGTATCTCGTCCTTTGACCAGAAGCCGGCGAGGGGGAAGATCCCGGCCAGCGCCAGCGAGCCGGCCACGAAGGTCCAGTAGGTGGTCGGCATGTACTTGCGCAGACCACCCATGTCACTCATGTTGTTGGAGTGGACGGCATGGATCACCGACCCGGCTCCAAGGAAGAGGAGAGCCTTGAAGAAGGCGTGGGTGAAGAGGTGGAACAGCCCGGCGGTGTAACCGCCCGCGGCGACAGCGGTCATCATGTAGCCGAGCTGGGAGACCGTCGAGTAGGCCAGCACCTTCTTGATGTCGTCGGCGACCAGGGCGAGCAGGCCGATGGCGAACAGCGTGATAGCCCCGATGACCACCATCCAGATGCGGAAGTCGGCAGCCAGATTCTCAAAAAGAGGAAACACCCGCGCCATGAGATAGACCCCGGCGGTGACCATGGTGGCGGCGTGCATCAGTGCCGAGACCGGAGTGGGGCCGGCCATGGCGTCGGGCAGCCAGATGTGGAACGGGACCTGGGCGCTCTTGCCCATGGCGCCGAAGAAGAGGAGTGCTCCCCCGGCGACGGCGACGGCACCGAGTGCCTCGGAATGGTCGGCGGCGGCCCGGGAGAGGTCGAAGAAGTCGAAGCTGCCGATGGCTACCCCGACGAGGATCGCCCCAAGGATCAACCCGACGTCGGCGACCTTGTTGGTCATGAACGCCTTGTTACCCGCCCTCACGTTGTCGAGGTCGTCCCAGTAGAACCCGATGAGGAAGTAGCTGGCGAGCCCTACACCCTCCCAGCCGATGATGAGCTGCACCAGGTTGGGAGCGCCGACGAGGATCAGCATCGCCCCGGCGAACAGCGAGAAGGCGGCGAAGAACCAGGGGACCCTGACGTCGCCCTTCATGTAGCCGAGGGCGTAGATGAAGATCAGCAGGCCGACGAAGTTGACCAGGAAGTACATCATGATCGACAGCCCGTCGACCACCCATCCCAGCTCGAAGACGAGACCACTACCGATCCGGGCGATCTCGAAGGTGGTTTGATCGAGTATTCCCCCGGTCATGTTGGCGATGAACAGGATCGTGGCCCACACCAGGTTGATAGCCAGGGCCGCCACGGCAATCTCTCCACCCTGATGCTTCATCCTCTTACCGAAGGCCAGGATGAGCCCGAAGGCGATGAACGGGGTGACCAACATGATGCCGGCGGTGTCAGCCCACCAGCCACCGTCACCCACGCTCCGGGCCGACTCCTCAGCAGCAAAGATCAGGAGGTTGGTCATGTCCTCGCACCTCCGGTGCTCGGAGTATGAAGTATGAAGTATGAAGTATGAAGACTGGCCGGAGGCGCCGCCGGCGACGCAGCATTCCTCATCCCTGATACTCGATACTCAAGGGCACGAAGTGCCCGATACTCAATACCTGATACTGCGAGCGAAGCGAGCACTACCATCTCATCAGGTTGAGCTCGTCGACGTTGGCGGACCGGCGGTTGCGGAAGATCAAAAGGACGATGGCCAGACCTATCCCGACCTCGGCCGCGGCCACCGTGATCACGAAGATGGCGAAGACCTGGCCCAGAGCTTCGGGTGTGTTGTGCATCGCTTCGAAGGTGACGAGATTGATGTTCACGGCGTTGAGCATCAACTCGACCGACAGCAGGATGAGGACGATGTTGCGACGCACGAGCAGGCCATAGACGCCCAGTGCGAACAGGGCGGCAGCAAGAATGAGGAACTGATTAGCGATCATGGCCTCGCACCTTCGGTGCTCGGAGTATCAGGTATGA
>JBKHKD010000050.1:0-12362 GCA_046537785.1 Actinomycetota bacterium | reverse complement strand
GTGGCGTTCGGTGTTGGACTCGCCGTACTTCTCGCATCGACGTTGTTGACGTGACGGCAGGCGAATCTAACCCTTCAGTCTGTCGACCTGGTTTCGGCGAGCTCCTCCCTGACCCTCCTCAGCTCCTCTTCCAGATAGGCCAAGTGATCTTCGAGTTCTTGGCGGTCTCGTCGCCGTCTCGGCAACGGGGGACCGATCGCGGTCTGTTCGTACCACCAACGTGGGGGGCCGCACCACGGTCCGTGGTGCCAGTGTCAGCAACAACTGCGGCGCTCGGGATTGGCGGACGAGCATCTCGGGGTGGCCATGCACGAGCCTGGCGACGTCGTGTTCGAAGCGAACCTCGAAGAGGAGGTGACGCACAAGCTGGAATTCGGTGTCGCCGTGGGTGCACCAATAGGTGCCATCGCAGGCATGACCGTGCTTGCGCTCATAGTCCCCGGGATAGGAACCCTGGGAGTAGGCGGCATTCTGGCTGCTGGAGCTGCAACCGGTGCGCTGGCAGGAGGCTTCTGGGGAGCCTACCTCGGCCTCAAGTCAGAGGAGCCTGTCGAGGCGGACATGTGGGACTGGGAGCGGGTCCGGCTCCAAGAGGGGGAAGTGATGGTGGTCGTCGATCAGCATGGCCATCCCGACGATGTCCAGAGAATTTTGAAGAGTCACGGTGGCCGACTCGTGGCCAAGCCGGGCACATAACCTTGCTTCGGCGCGGGGCCGTGGGAGGTCTCGACCGTCCCTGAGTGCGGGTGTCCTAACCCTTGATGACTCCTACGGGTCGAAGCCTGGCAACGGGAGCACCCAATCCCGCCACGTCACAGACCCTCGCCACTTCGCTGACATCCTTGTAGGCGTAGTCGGCCTCTTCAGACAGGAGACGGATCGAGCCGGGTCGCACCGAGATGCCCCTCGCTTCCAGTTCGTCCTTGACTTCGCCGCCATGCCGTACCTTCAGTGCGGCGTGACGGCTCATCATCCGGCCGGCGCCATGCGCCGCGGAGTCAAAGGCGGGGTTGTCGGCGACTCCCCGCAAGACCCAGGAGCCGGTTCCCATCGAACCGGGGAGGAAGACAGGTTGACCCACCCTCCTCAGGTCCTCGGGGAGGTCGGGGTGACCGGGACCAAACGCTCGGGTCGCTCCTTTACGGTGGACACAGAGGAGGTGGTCCTTCCCGTCGATCTGGTGGCGTTCCAGTTTGGCCAGGTTGTGGGCCACGTCATAGACGAGATCCATTCCCGTTTCGTCCGGGGAGAACCCGAAGGCTTTGGCGAAGGCATGTCGCGTCTCGTGGGCCAGAACGTGACGGTTGGCCCAGGCGAAGTTGGCTGCGGCGGCCATCGCCCCGAGGTATGCCTCGCCCTCAGGAGAGCGTACCGGGACGCAAGCGAGCTGACGATCGGGCACCTCGATCTGGTAACGCTCCATGGCAGGGGCCATCAGCTTGACCTGCTCCTGGCAGGTCTGATGCCCGAGGCCACGACTTCCGCAATGGATCATCACGGTGATCATTCCCTCGGCCAGCCCGAAGACCTGGGCTGCTTCGGGATCTTCGACACGATCGACGACCTGCACTTCGAGGAAGTGGTTACCCGCTCCCAGAGATCCGAGTTGGCCCCGACCCCGCTCCAGGGCCCTGTCCGAGATCCGGGCCGGGTCGGCTCCGGCCGACATTCCATGCTCCTCACATCGCTCCAGATCACCCTCCGTTCCGTAGCCGGCCTCCAGCACGGCGGGGACCCCACGCTCGAGGACTCCCCCGAGCAGGCCTCGTCCGGCGATCGCCCCCTTTCCCAGACCACGCGGAATGCGGCGGGCCAACTCTGTCATGATCTCGTCCCGGTGGTCTTCGAAGTCGGCCAGGGTGAAGCGGGAGGCGAGGAGACGGACCCCACAGCAGATGTCGAAACCGACACCTCCCGGTGAAACCACTCCACCTTCCTCGACTTCGGTGGCGGCCACGCCGCCGATGGGAAAGCCGTAACCCCAATGGATGTCGGGCATGGCCATCGACGCCCGCACGATGCCGGGAAGATGAGCCACGTTCTCCACCTGGAGCACCGCCCGATCCTCCTCGGCCTTCACCAACAACTCCTCCGAGGCGAAGATCCACCCAGGGACACGCATCCCGCCGTGTCTGGGAATCTCCCAAGCAACATTGTCCAGACGCCGTATACCCGAGGCTCGCGCAACTTCCGGCTGCGGATCGAGTGCTGGGGCATCGCCTCCGCTATCGGTGGCGCTGCTCATATCGGAGCCTTCGTTGACATGGTTTTCGAGTCTGCCCGTACGACACATGGAACGTGTCGCCGATGCCGACAGAAGCCCATGATTTACCTCCTCGCCCGAACGTACGGATGTCCGGTTTGATGCGGTAGGGCCAAAGTTCCCGAGTCTGGTGCCTCTCACGCCCTCGAAGGCGAGGAGACAAAGGCATCCGTCCCGATGGGAAGTGCGGTGAAAAGGTGGAAGTCGAAGTTCATATGTCCCAAGTCGACGGCCAGGTCGTACGTTCAGCCGCGCCGGCAGGCCACCAATACTCCTCTCTCCCCAATGAAGTCTGTGGTGACCTCCACGTCGAAGAAGTGACCAAGTACGTCCATGTTGGTCCGGAAGTGAGCCGTCGGTTCGAAGGTCAGGAAGCAGCCACCTCCTGACCGGGCGAGGGGAAGCAGGAGCTGGTCGGCGAGATGGGGCCCGACGGGGACGTTGGCATCGAGATAGTCCTGGATTTGATCGATGGTCTTGGTGGCAACCTCTTCGGCGGGCAACCCTCGCCGACCGAATCCTGTGAACACCTCGGTGATGTTCTCGCTCTCCACCGTAGCGAGCACGACGTTGCCCGGTCCGTTCGCTTCCACTGTTACCGCAGTGAGCCTGTCACGGGGCCACTCCAGCCGATCTCCTACGAGGGCTAGCTCGCGTTCGGCGATGGAGATGGGAAGCCGGGCGACCAACGCCCGGGCCCACACATCCACAACCGAGCCTCTGGTCCTGAGTTCGAGCGGTCTCCATGCAGCTCCGCGGATCACGGCCCGGATTCGCCCACCGCCAGCGGGATAGAAGCCCGGTCGCAGAAGGGACAGCCCGAAATCGGCTCCCATCATGCGCAGCACAGGGGAGAAGGCCAGGTCGAGAAACTCGAAGGGTGGAGCACCCTCGTTATGGGTGCCCCCTTCAATGAACAGCTCGCTCTCTCCGCCACATCCGAGCAGGGGTACGAGCAAGGTCTGCAGGATGAGTCCGGTGCTGCCCGCGGTTCCGGTCGCGAAGTGGTAGCTGCCGCGCTGGATCGCCTCGGGATGGAAAGTGAGCGACTGGGAGCCCAACTCTCCTCCCTCTGTCGTCGCTCCGCTGATCTCGCCCGCAGCCCTCACCGCGGTCAGATGTTGGTGAAGAAGTCCGGGTCTGCGTCTACCACCCCTGATGCGCTCGATGTGGAACGGCTTTCCCGTGATCATCGAGGCGGACAGAGCCGTTCTCAGTATCTGACCTCCGCCCTCGCCCATGGAACCATCGATCGTGATCATCTGTGACGGGCATTCTGCTCGCACGTGAAAGGGCTCGCGAGCGGGAACGGCTGCTCATTGGGACTTGTGCCCCTAGCGCCGCTCGCAGCGCATCCGGATAGTGAAGACAGGAGGTGTGACGTGTTCACCGACCGATTAGAAGCCGGACGCCGGTTGGCCGGGCATCTTCGTCATCTCGAGGGACGTGACGATGTTGTGGTGTTGGGTCTGCCCCGGGGCGGTGTCCCGGTGGCATATCAAGTGGCAACTGCCTTGGGCGTCCCCATGGATGTGATCGTGGTCCGCAAGCTAGGGGTGCCCTACCAGCCGGAGTTGGCCATGGGCGCCATCGGCGAGGGAGGTGTTCGCATCCTCGATGACCGAATAGTGGCCGCGGCCGGCGTGTCGGAGCAGGAATTGGAAGCGGTGGAGCGTCGGGAGCGAGCGGAGCTGGAGAGGAGAGCCGAACTATTTCGCGACGGTCGCGAGATGATCTCTCTTGAGGACCGGGTGGCGGTGATCGTCGACGACGGTATCGCCACCGGCTCCACCATTCGGGTCGCGGCACGGGTTGCCCGGGCGCTTGGAGCCGCGCGAGTGATCGTTGCCGCGCCGGTTGCGCCCCATGACGCCGCAGAGCGACTGTCGGGCGATGCGGATGAAGTCGTCTTAGTCGAGACGCCGCATGCGTTCTACGCCATCGGCCAGTTCTATCGTGATTTCGCCCAGACCACAGATGAAGAAGTCACTCAATTTCTGGAGCGAGTGGGAGAAGAGTCTGCTGTCGCCTCGGCGCACGAGGACCCACCCCGGCCCAACGGCGTCGACGTCGACGAAGAAGTGGATGTGGTTGCCGGGAACGTCGTTCTCGAAGGCCACCTAAAGATCCCCGTCGACACTGTGGGGACGGTCATCTTCGTCCACGGATCGGGAAGCAGTCGCCACAGCCCACGAAACCGACATGTGGCCAGGGTGCTCAACGAGGCGGGGTTGGGAACCTTGCTGTTCGATTTGCTCACACGGGACGAGGAGCTCGACCGGGCAAACGTCTTTGACATCCAGCTTCTCGCCGGTCGGCTCGTCGAAGTCACCGAATGGCTAACCGAATATCTGGCATGGCCGGGTCGGCCGATCGGGTACTTCGGGGCTTCGACCGGAGCAGCGGCGGCACTGCGGGCAGCTGCCGAGCCAGGTATCGACATCTCCGCGGTCGTCTCCAGAGGCGGCAGGCCGGATCTCACCGGTTCCAGTTTGACCGAGGTTCGAGCACCTGTCCTGCTCATAGTTGGTGGTCTCGACACTGTCGTCCTAGACCTGAACCGATCTGTCCAAGCCCAGCTCCGATGTGAAAACAAATTGGAAGTGGTTCCGGGGGCGACCCATCTCTTCGAGGAGCCAGGGGCTTTGGACGAGGTCGCCGAGTTGGCTCGACACTGGTTCACCAGCCATTTCGCCGTGGTGACGTCGCTGACGGCTTGAGACTTGGGGTCCGTCTGAGATGGCCACGAGAGACAAACAGCTCCCAATGGGCGATACGTACCACATCGACAAGAGGCCCAACGACTCTATCGGGAGGGTGATCCACGGCAATAATTGGAAGTAGACCCACGGCTGAGCCGGGCCGCGGCCGGTGAATGAGCGCACTGGCCCCGAAAGGAGGTGACTTGCTATGAAACTGGAATTGTGGAGGCCTCTCATCGACATCGAGAAAGAACTCGATTCGCTGTTCCGTCTTCCTCGCTCCTTGAGTGAGCGCGTTGAGTTCCCGTTCCGTCCGTCTATCGACGTTGATCGTGAAAACGGTGAGCTCATCGTCTCGGCAGAACTGCCCGGGATCGATCCGGACAAGGACATCGAGGTCACTCTCGATGACGACTATCTGACCATCAAAGGGGAGAAGTCGGAGGACAAAGAGATCTCAGAGGATGATCGCTACATGCACGAGAGGAGTTTCGGAAAGTTCGTGAGAAGGATCCCCGTCCCGGAGGGTGTGAGCCCCGACAAGATCGAGGCGGACTACGCCAAGGGGGTTCTCACGGTGAAGGTGACACTTCCCGAAGAGACCAAGCTCGCTGAGCCACAGAAGATACCGGTCGGCGCCAAGGAGGGCTGAAGGTCATCTGGTTCGGACATTGAGGGGCAGTAATGCGGAGCTGCCCCTCAACGTTGGGACGACTTGGTGAAGGGTCCGGTCCGGTCCCGGACAAGCGATACATACGTTGGGCTTGATCAGAGGACGCCGCAGCCGGAGAGTCAGACGAGGATCCCTCCATCTGAAAGACGGTCCTCGATCCGCCGACCAGCGCTGGGCGGCGCTCCGTCATTCCCATCCTTTGTATCGACGATCTCCCCGTGGTGGCAGACATCATGAATCCGAAGGTATGTCCGACTGATTTTGTCGATAGAAGCGAAGGACTCCCCGGGTTCGTAGTGGAGATGGGGTCATATGTCCTCCGCAATCAGGTTCCTCAGGTCATGCCGTTCTCGGTTTGTGATGGTCGAACGGCTGTCCGATGGATCTCGTTGGCCCCCGGTCGCAGGTGTCGGGACGGACGCCCCGGATTGGGGGTCTTAGGACCCTGGCATAACCCGGAGTGAGGAGTAATTCTCGACTGGCGATCGTCGAGGACTCAACCAGGAGTCCCTATGCCGTGTTTGGGAGAGTGACGTAACGTGACCGCAGCGCGGAGGGAGCCGGCCAAGCGGAGGGTGTTCGTTGTAGGCGCCGATCTCTTCAGCATGGAGATGCTGCGAACCACCGGTTTGGAGAGGGAGGTCGAGTTCCTTCCCCTCCTCGACATCGAAGAGGTTCGACCCCCCGACCACTCGCCTCCCGATTTCCTCGGCCTGGCGAACGAAGCCGAGCGGCGCCTCAAGGCGGATGGTGGTCCCGTTGACGCCGTCGTGGGATGGTGGGACTTTCCAACCACCGGCCTGGTGCCTGTGCTGCAACGGCGGCTTGGCCTGTGTGGCCCCGACCTGGTCTCAGTGGCCACACTGGAACACAAATACTGGAGCAGGATTGCACAGACAGACGTGGTCTCCGAGCTCGTCCCCAGATTCGCCGCTGTCGATCCTTTCTCTCCAGATGCGGAGCGTCTCGACTTCCCCTTCCCATTCTGGATCAAGCCGGTGAAGTCTCATTCTTCCCATCTTGGGTTCCTGATCCGTGATCGGGGAGAGCTACACGGGGTGCTTGAGGTGATTCGAAATGGGATCGCTCGTTTCGGCGAGCCTTTCGACCAGTTCCTTTCCCTGGTCGACGTTCCCGATGATGTCCGCGAGGTCACCGGGCATCACTGCCTGGTGGAGGAGATCATCTCAGCTGGCCGCCAGTGCACCCTCGAGGGGTTCTCGTATCGGGGCGAAGTCGTGGTCTATGGGATTGTCGACTCCATCCGTTCGGGAGGACACCGCTCCTCCTTTTTCCGTTACGAGTATCCATCGACCCTTCCAAGGTCGGTTCAGGAGAGGATGGTGCAGGCCACTCGTCTTCTCATGCAACACGTCGACTATCGGGACTCCGCGTTCAACGTGGAGTTCTTTTGGAACGACGCCAGCGACGAGGTGCGGCTGCTGGAGCTGAACACCCGTATCTCCAAGTCCCACTGTCCCTTGTTCTGGATGGTTGACGGAGCCAGTCATCAGAAAGCGCTCGTCGAGATCGCCTTGGGAAGGCGCCCGACTCTTCCTCATCGGGAGGGAGCTCATGGGGTAGCGGCGAAGTTCATGATCCGGGCCTACGAGGACGGGGTGGTGGAACGGATGCCCCATTCGGACGAGGTCGCCCGGCTGCAGGAACTCATGTCGCAAGCGCGGTTCAAGGCTCACGTCGAGGAGGGCAGCCGCCTGGCCCACTTGCCCTATCAGGACAGCTACAGCTTCGAGTTGGGTGATCTCTACCTCGGAGCCCCGGGCCGGGAAGAATTGCTGCGCTATTACGAGAGTGCCCGCGGGCTCCTCCCGATCCGCTACCGGCCCCGTCGGCTGGAGTTGGTGTGAGATTTCGCAACGAACTCCCCGTGAAGACATTGGAAGAGCCAAACGTCTGGATCCCGATGCCAGACGGGGTTCGGCTCGCCGCACGGATATGGAGGCCGGTCGACTCCGACAGCGAGCCGGTTCCCGCAGTACTCGAATACGTGCCTTACCGGAAGCGGTTCGGGACCGCCTCTCGTGACGAGGGCATCCATCCCTACCTGGCCGGTCACGGATATGCAGCCGTCAGGGTCGACTTGCGCGGGTCGGGAGAATCAGACGGGATCCTAAGAGACGAGTATCTGCCACAGGAGCTCGACGACGGGCTCGAGATCATCGACTGGCTCGCCAACCAGCCTTGGTGTGATACCAACGTAGGGATGATGGGTATCTCCTGGGGAGGCTTCAACGCCCTCCAGATCGCGGCTCTTCGCCCCTCACATCTCAAGGCGATAGTGACCTGCTCGTCCACCGACGACCGCTATGCCGACGATGTACACCACATGGGTGGATGCCTGTTGGGCGACAACCTCTCATGGGCATCGGTGATGTTCGCGTACAACACACTCCCTCCCGATCCCGTCCTGGTAGGCGACCGGTGGCGGGAGATGTGGCTCGAACGACTGGAGAAGAATCAGCCCTGGCTTGAGACCTGGCTGAGTCACCAGTGCCGGGACGACTACTGGAGTCACGGGTCGGTTTGCGAGGACTACTCGGCAATAGAGTGTCCTGTGTACACGGTGAGCGGCTGGGCGGACGGCTACTCCAACACGGTCTTCCGCCTGATCGCCAACCTCGATGTCCCCCGGCGGGGATTGATCGGGCCGTGGGCTCATCGCTATCCGCACTTGGGCGAGCCTGGTCCCGCAATCGGATTCCTCCAGGATCTGGTGCGGTGGTGGGATCAGTGGCTGAAGGGAGTCGACACCGGAATAGCGGACGAGCCGATGTTGCGTGTGTGGATGCAAGACAGTGTTCCTCCGACGACTAGCTACGAGCACCGGCCGGGGCGCTGGGTCGCAGAACAGAACTGGCCGTCGCCTCGCATAGAAATGCGAGAGCTCGGCCTCACTGAGGCCGGGGAGCTGATCGACGGCCGTGATACAGGTCCCGGGACGGTTGAGATCATGTCACCGCTCACAGTGGGTTTGTTCGCCGGGAAATGGTGCTCGTACGCATCCGGCCCGGACCTGGCCCACGACCAGCGACAGGAGGACGGCGGAGCCCTGGTCTTCGAGAGCCACCCACTGTCCGATGCCGGGGAGATCCTGGGAGCACCGACTGCGGAGTTGGAGGTCGAGGTGGACCGACCGGTGGCACAGGTGGCCGTGCGTCTCTCCGATGTCGCCCCCGACGGGGAAGCCACCCGGGTGACCTACGGGCTCATGAACCTCACACACCGGACGGGATCCGAGCAACCCAGGCCCCTGGAGCCTGGCCGCAGGTATGTCGTGTCGGTGCCGATGAATCATGTCGCCTACGCGTTTCCCGCCGGCCACCGAATCAGGCTCTCGGCGTCGACCTCCTACTGGCCGCTGGCCTGGCCTCCCCCGGAACCCGCCCGACTCACTATCCACGTCTCCAGCAGTCGGTTGATCGTCCCATTTCGTCCTCCGGATCCCGCAGACGACGACTTGCCCGCCTTCGAGGAGCCGGAAGGATCGTCCCCGGCTTCCAAAACCGTGATCGAATCGGAGCATCACAACTGGCTGGTCCACCGTGATCTCGCTTCCGACGAATCCGTCCTCGAAGTGTTCGACGACCGGGGCGTCTATCGACTCGACGACATCGATCTGACGGTCGGTGCCGCCGGCCGGGAGCGGTACTCATCGGTGGGGGGCGACTTCGGTTCGATCCGGGGGGAAGCTCGTTGGGAAAGGACCCTCGCCAGGGGTGGGTGGCAGATACGAACTATCACACGAACGATCCTCACCTCTACGCCCGACGAGTTTCATCTCGATGCCGATCTCGACGCCTATGAAGGTGATGAGCGGATCTTTTGTCGAACCTGGCACCGGATCATCGCCCGCGACTGCATGTGAGGTGGTCTTCTCTGTTGAGCCCCAGCCTCGATCAGCGGACGGAACACAGGGCAGTTTCACCAGTCGGGCGGCTCCCACGACTCCCGCGGAATCGATCGGCGCCTGTCCACGTGGATCTGACGTCCTCGAAGCGTCGTTTCCCGCTGCTCCGGTCCCAGCCAGACGGATCCGGTACTTGCCCGTGACGAGATCACCGCCGTCCCGGGCCAGCGCAACCGACCAGAGGCCAATGACCCGAATGGCCCGATGGAGATCGGCTCGCCGAACTGGTATGGAGACCGCCCGACTCCGACACCGGGCTAGTTCCGGCGGTGCTCGAATACCTGCCCGAATGGAACGGTTTGGGACTGTCTTACGCGGACGAGGGCATCCATCTCTTCCAGGTGTGAGACAATGAGTGCGTGGTCGCCAAAACGGGCAGCCGCAGCCTGGAGGCACTGATGGGAAACAAGGACAAAGGCGGACGACACATGAAGACCGCCGCCATCAAGAATCTCAAAGAGAAGCGTCAGGAGAAGAAAGCGAAGCGGACGGCTGCCGACGCCAAGCGCGATCGAGCCGACTGAAGCCGACCTTTGGGGCTGAAACGCCCATGAAGATTGCGGTCCTCGCCCCCATTTCCTGGCGGGTACCGCCCCGCCACTACGGGCCGTGGGAACAGTTCGTGTCTCTCCTGACCGAAGGGTTGGTCAAGCGCGGAGTCGATGTGACGCTCTTCGCCACTGCCGATTCGATCACTTCGGCCCGCCTCGTCGCAGTAGCACCGACCGGCTACTCCGAAGATCTCTCTCTGGATCCCAAGGCATGGGAGGCGTTGCACATAGCGGGCCTGTTCGAGCGCTCCTCCGAGTTCGATCTCATCCACAACAGCTTCGACTTTCTCCCCCTGACCTTCACCCGTCTCGTGGATACGCCGGTGTTGACCACGATCCATGGGTTCGCCTCCGATGCGACCCTTCCCGTATATGTCGAGTACTCCGACCGGGTCTGGTACGTCGCCATCAGCGAGGCGGACCGGCATCCCTCTCTGCCATATGCGGCGACCATCCACCACGGGATCGACATGGATGCCTTTGATCTCGGCCGCGGGGGAGGACCACTGGTGTTTCTTGGGCGCATTCATCCGGATAAGGGCACAGCTACGGCCATCGACATCGCCGAGGAGTCCGGGATTCCGCTGGTGATCGCAGGGATCATCCAGGACATGGACTACTTCCAGCGGTTCGTGGAGCCTCGTCTCGATGGCGTGCAGGTCTCGTATATGGGCGCTGTAGGGCCTGCCGACCGTCAGCATCTGCTCGGCGGAGCCAGGGCATTGCTCCACCTGATCGATTTCGAGGAGCCGTTCGGGTTCAGCGTCGTGGAGGCCATGGCCTGTGGGACTCCAGTGATCGCCCACCCCCGGGGCTCGATGCCCGAGATAGTAAGCCACGGGGTCAACGGCTTCCTGGTCGATACCACTGATGAGGCGCTGGCGGCGGTCGTCGACTCTCCCGATCTCGATCGAAGCCAGGTCCGCGATTCGGTGGTCGGTCACTTCGGCGTGGACAGGATGGTGGACGACTACATCCGGGTCTACCAGCGCGTGATCGCAGGTGAGGGTCCGTCCCAGTCCCGGGGTTAGGTAAGGGCGTCGAGAAGGGCCTCGACAGAGACGGTGGCGAACCCCGCAGATGTGTCGGAGGCGCTGTAGGCAATGATCAGGTTGGAGCCGTGGATGAGCGATCCACACGAGTTGGGCCCACACGGGAAGTAATTGTGTGTATAACTAAATAGCAAAGTAAACTTACAGCTATTACCTGTTGAAGGAGATGCGGTGACCAATCCCAATTCGACCGGGGTGTTCGGCTTGAGCCGGGGGCGAGCTACCAGTTTCGTGTCCCGGATACGGTCGGGCTGGGTGTGGTACGACACTCATCTCCCGCTCGTTCCCCACGCGCACCGGGTTGATCGTTCTCCTCTTGGAGGGCGGCGATCGGGACGAGCGACTCAAGTGGTGGAATCGCTGTGAGGGAATCAGAGAAGGCCGCGGCCAGGAAACGCGACCTGATCGCACGCGGGAAGGCAACACGCGCGCAATGTGGCGAGTGTGGACACCCACGGAAGGAACATCGGGGGAAGGACTTGTGCACGGTCCCGAAATGTCAGTGCACGGGGTACTTCTCTATGGAGCTGGCCTCGAAGTAGGCCGCCACATGGTCGGGCCATCAACCTTGATCCGAAGCGGGTGTCACGACCACCGCGGGACTGAATGCCGGAGTGTCGCCGAGTCTGACGAGCAGAGATCGCAGGAGACGGGCGAGATTGCCTTGGTCGGACTTCTTGAGCGTCCCGACCATCGCGGAGTGTGCCTGAAGAAGGGTGGTCAGGGCGTCGTTGGCGACTTCCTTGCCGACCTTCGTTAGATGCACGAGCACCCCCCGCCCATCCTTTGGGTTGGGCTGGCGTTCGATGAGCCCGGCCTTCTCCAGGCGGTTGAGTCGGACCGTCATCCCCCCAGTGGTGAGGAGGAGATCCTCAGCCAGCTCGGACGGGGTCAGCGGGCCGACCAGATCGAGTTCGGTGAGAGTCTCGAGATCACCCCGGTGGCTGAGTCCGTAGGCGCCGGCGATGCCGTCGAGCCTGGTCTGGATCAGGTGAGCTGCGCGCAGAACCCGATTTCCCACCTCAAGTGGGGAGAAGTCGACGTCGGGTTTGGATGTCTTCCACCTGTCGAGAATGTGGTCGAATCGGTCGGTCGTGCTCTGATCGGTGTTCATGTCGGACGTCAATGTAGCTAAAAGTAACTAGTCCTCAAGTAATCCCGAGAGATATAACTACCTCTCGTCGACATCGACA
>JBKHKD010000024.1:0-41597 GCA_046537785.1 Actinomycetota bacterium | reverse complement strand
CAGGCGGCAACGCTGAGGGCCACACCTACTTACACCAAACCGCGGGACGCGATCCGCTGAGTAGACCGGACGCCCGGCCCTGTTGTCATCGGCCGAGGTCGCATCGGGCCGCAGAGCTCGGGTGAATAATCGTCAATCATCTCGGTATGCGATCTCCACTCGCACACCAACCCCGGTCCCCGAATGGGGCTGGCCGTCCAAGCGCCCCGAATGCTGACAACTCCGAAGCCGGGATCCTTCCTCTCCAAGTCAGACTGGCCTTGCGAAACTGGGCGCTCCCGCCGTCCTGGCTTCCAGGAAAGTGCACGCGATGGCTCGTACCTTGTCTTGGTCGCCGGCGTTGCGACCGTCGGTGGAGCGCTGGAGCAACGGTGGGAGAGGTTTTGGGGTGTCGAGTGACCGTTTCTTGTCCGATCCCCCTTCTACCATCTTCAATCCGTGACCGAACAGCTCAAATTGCCCGCCCTCTCCGAGGAGACTGACTCTGGGGAGTTTCGTACAGTCCAATATCTCGGTAGCAAATATCGAATACTCGATCGCATTGTTGAAACGATCGAAAATGTGGCGCGGCCATCCGGCTCTGTCGTCGATCTCTTCGCCGGCTCAGGCGTGGTTGCACGAAGAATTTCAGATTCGTGGCCAACCGTGGCCGTCGATATTCAAGAATATTCGCGTGTCCTCGCGTCGGCTCTGCTGGCTCCCACGAATGCTTCCGATGAGGCGATCGAACACATCCTCGAGGACGCTCACCATCGAGCAGCAGACCTTCAATCCTCCGTCCGAGAACTGCTGAACTTTGAACAAGAGGCGGTTCAATCCGCCTACACGGACCCGACAGCCCTGGTCTCAGTGTTAGAGAACGGTTCGATGCTCGCTCTTGACAACCAGCCTGACGCCATGGCCCCAGTGCTGCGGCAGGCATTAAGTGAGGGAAACGACCGCCTATCTAAGGGACCAGGGTCGGTAATGCTTCGCTATTACGGAGGCGTCTACTTTTCATACACGCAGGCTCTTGAATTAGACGCCATCGCCGAAGCGGCGCGCGACCTCCCAGGGACAGCCCGGGTGCCGGCCCTCGCGGCTGTCCTATCGACGGCCAGCCAGGTAGTGACAAGCGTGGGCAGCCATTTCGCGCAGCCGATCAATCCCCGCACCGCAGACGGCGCCATCAAACAATATGCCGTTGAATCCATACTCAAGAGCTGGGGTCAGAGTGTGTTTCCCACATTTCGGCGATGGCTGGATCGATACTTTCGCCTCACACCCACGAGATTTGGAGGATCGGCTCGTCGGCAGGACTTCAGGGCAGCCCTCGAAGACTTGCCAGATGACGTTGCCGCTGTGTACGCAGATCCTCCGTACACCAGGGATCACTACAGCCGCTTTTACCATGTGCTCGAGACCCTGGCACGCGGAGACGAGCCGCTCGTTTCGACCGTCAACTCAGCTGGGAGTTCCAAATTGAGCAAGGGTCTCTATCGCACTGGTCGCCACCAGTCACCGTTCTGTATCAAAAGCCAAGCCCCGACAGCCTTTCGCCAGTTGATGGAACCGCTCGCCAGCCAACATATCCCCCTTGTGATCTCATATTCGCCCTATCAAAAAGGAACGCGCTCGAGGCCTCGCCTAATGACAGTCGAAGCGCTCTCCAAGCTGGCTGGTGAGTTCTATCCGAGGGTCGCTGTGGAGTCGGTTGGTCGCATCGCCCACAGCAAACTGAACAACAAGGCAACCAATGCCGAGGTCTGTTATGACGCAGAACTGCTAGTGGTCTGCTCCGGATAGCCAACTACAGATCATCGGGAGACACACTCCAAAGTGGAGAGCCTGGGACCACCTGCTGGACCTCGGACAGACTCTTTCGAATCCGTCTCATCCGTTGCGTGCTCGGGCCAGCCTCATCTTCGATGAACTGCGAGAAGACCTCATACAGGGCATCCCCCGGTAGAAGTAGCTGGTAGATGAATGCCTGGGGTGCCATCTTGACGAAAACGCCAATCGGACGTCCTTGGCCATCTCCCGGATAGTCGCGACCTCTGGCGGCCGCCAATTCGAACCGGTAGTTCATACTCTCGACCTCAACGCTTGGCCTGCTCTCAAGCTCGCCGAGTTCGCCACCATTAGTGACGTGGCGAAGAAAGATGCGGATCTGTGAACCGACTGACGCCCCGAAGTAATTGACATATGTTGAGCGATCAAAGTTCGCCTGTTGCCATCGATCGCCAGCCTTCGGAATCTCGGCGACCAACACTTCTAAGTCTCCTGGTGGCGCCGGCGGCTCGCCTGGTACAGAGCCAACACGCCTGACGTCCCGCTCTTTGCCCCTGTTTTGTTCGGCATGCACCAGGATCCTCGGGTCATCCGGTTCCAGCAGCCTCGCCTCGTTCTCCTCAAGCCACTCTCGCAATGTTTCCAAGAGGGTCGCTGACTCCGGTGCTGCCATTTCAGTGACAACAAATGCCTCCCAGTTGGTCTTAAGCCCACCCATCGTCAAGTTTGCTGAACCAACAATCAGAGTGACTCTTTCGTCCGCATCGACAAACCAGGCCAGTTTCGGATGAAAGAGACCAGTCGGATCAGGCTCGAATACTCTGACAGAGAGATTCTCTACGTCTTGTCCCCTCTCGGACAGGAGATTCAGAGCCGCTGGATCGGTAATCGCATCCACACCGACGACCAGCTCAAACGTCCCCTCTTCCACAAACTCACGAAACATTTCATCATCGAGCAACGCCGTTGCTCCCGAACGGTTCGTCCAAGCGAAGATCGCTCCACCAGCTACTGATGACTTGCAGGCCGCAAGGAGCTCCTCAAGCAAACCTCCGGACACAGACGGACTCTGGAGTTTCAGGTTCACCGACATCGCTACCAAATCATGTCACAGAGCTGTTGTACGGTCCAACCACAACTCACTCCAGGAGTCACGTGAGCAAAAGAAAACAGAGAGGTAGAGCGTCAAGCGGTCTAAGAGAGTTCGACAACGTCGTCGAGCTTCAGTGGGCAACGAAGTCTGGAATAACCGATACCGAGATGCCTGCACGAGACGGGTCCTTCGGTGCCGTCCCTAAAGGGACTCTCGGCAACGGGAATGCGCTGATACTGGGAGATGCGAGTCGTGCAATGACCCAGCTCTTGGCCCACGACGAGTCGCACGCCAAATACGCCGGAGAGGTCTCTCTTTGCTACATCGACCCACCATTTAATACCGGTGAGGACTTCATTCAGTACGACGATTCAATGAGCAGACCTGACTGGCTGAGCATGATGAAGGGCAGTCTTCATCTAGCGCGACGTTTCCTCAGCCCGGACGGAAGCATCTGGGTACACCTCGATGACTCTGCTCAACACCATGGTCGGTGCCTTCTGGATGAAGTCTTCGGGCCTAATGCCTTTGTCGGGACGATCATCTGGCAGAAGAGAACTTCCCGTGATAGCCGCAAGTCGTTCAGTCCGATGCACGACTACATCCATGTGTACGCGCCGTCAGGACCGACCGAATGGAAAAAACGACGCAATCTTCTTCCCGACACAGGCGATTTTTCGAATCCGGACAATGACACGCGTGGCCCGTGGAGATCTATCCCCATGACCTCCCAAGCGGGCCATGCAACCGCTGCTCAGTTCTACACGGTTGTCACGCCGGCAGGCGCAAGCCACGATCCCCCTCCGGGCCGTTGCTGGACGTACTCGAAAGAGCGTCTGGAGGAACTCGATGCGGAAGGCCGCGTTTATTGGCCGCGTGATGGCAAAGGGAAGCCGCGACTGAAACGCTACCGAGACGAGGTCGAAGGAGTAGCTCCATTCACTATTTGGTTCTCCGACGAGGTCGGAGACAACGCAAGGGCAAAAAAGGATCTCCTCGCCGAGCTTGGTGGGGATCCCGTTTTCGATACGCCCAAACCAGAAGGCCTACTGGAGAGAATCATCCATGTCGGCTCCAACCCCGGCGAGCTCGTCATGGACTACTTTCTAGGTTCGGGAACTACGGCAGTCGTAGCCCAACGCATGGGTCGCCGCTGGCTGGGCATCGAAAGGAGCAGCGAGGTGGTGCAGTCGTGCGCGATCCCTCGACTTAAGGCAGCTAACGCCAAAGACCTTGATCTTGACGAAGATACACCAAGATTCGCGATTATCGACCTAGGCGATATCGAATCCGATTCCTCCGAGGCGGCCGCCAGTTAGCCCGTAAATGCGCGGCGGTCGCCTCTTTGAGCATCGGTCATTCACAGCATCCCGGTCAGCTCCATTCTGTAGCGCGATTCGGCGACCTTGCGAGTTCGCCGGTCATGGTCCGCGATAGCGACGGGGGCGTTACCGAACCGAGACATGCTGCCACTTTGATGCGAGCGGCGGGGTGTCGCAGCGAGACGCTCCCCTACTCCGTCCCCCACAGCAGCTGGCCGAGCCCGGAGGCCCGCTGCACCGATCGGTCGATCGCCTGGCGGACGACGTCTTCTCCTCCCACCACCCACACCCTCTCCCGGGCCCGGGTCACCGCCGTGTAGAGCAGCTCCCGGGTGAGGAGGCGTGACTCGCCTTCGGGGAGCACCACAACCACCTGGTCGAACTGGGATCCCTGGCTCTTGTGGATCGTCATGGCGTGAACGGTGGCATGCTCGGTGAGGTGGCTCAACGGGAACGTGCGAACCTCGCCCCGCTCGAAGACCGCCCGCATCCCGTCGGGTGTGGAGACCACCACCCCGATGTCGCCGTTGTAGAGGTCGAGGTTGTAGTCGTTGCGGGTGATCATCACCGGCTGTCCCGGGTACCACTCCTCGCCCCAGCGCAGGCCGGGGAAACGCTCGTCGAGGGCGCCCTCGATGTCCCGGCCCCACTGGCCCACCCCGGCCGGGCCCCGTCTGCGGGCGCACAGAACGGCCACCTCCCCCAGCGCTTCGAGAGCCTCGACCGCAGACCCGCCTCGAGCGAGTTCCACCAGACGGCTGCGCTGGGACACCACCTCTGTCCACAACTCGTCGAAGCGGGGGTCGTTGCGGTCGCTCACCCAGCCGAGGTGATCCCCGCCCTCCGCCAGGAGCCCGACGGCGGTGTCAGTATCGCCCTGTCGGACGGCGTCGGCGAACTCGCCGATGGCGTCGTCCTCGGCGAAGCGGTAGGTCCGGTCGAGCACCACCACCCTCTCGAACATAGGCGACTCCGATTCGACGCCGGGCCCGACGATGTCGGCCAGGACGGTGCCCGCCTCGATCGACTCCAGCTGGAAGGGGTCGCCCACCAGGACGACGGTGGCCTCGTCACGCACTGCCGACAGGAGACGGGAGGCCAGAGGCAACGCCACCATCGACATCTCGTCGACGATCACCAGATCGTGGGGAAGACGGTTGGTCTCGTTGCGGGCGAACCGTCCCCGTCCCCAGCTCCAGCCCAGCAGCCGGTGGATGGTGGAAGGGTCGACACGGGCCAGCGTCTCGACGATGCCGGGATCTCCGCTGGCCCGGGCCCGCTCGGTCAACGCCTCGCCCAGCCGGGCGGCCGCCTTGCCGGTGGGAGCACACAACGCCACCAGCGGGAACGACTCGTCACCGGCAGCGGCCAGGGCGACTAACAGCGTGCCGATGGTGTGGGTCTTTCCGGTGCCGGGCCCGCCAGCGATCACCGTCACACCTCCGTCCAGCACCCGCATAGCGGCCTCGTGTTGGCGGGTGGGCTCGCCGTCGCGGGTGAGGAGACGGTCGATCATCTCCCAGGTCGCCGGAGCCGGCTCGGTGGGGGGTACCGCCAGACGATCGGTGATCAGGCGCGCCACCTGCTGTTCGTAACGGAAGTAGCGCTCGAGGTATAGCCGCCCGTCGACCAACACCAGGGGCTCGTCGCCGGTGCCGTCGCCCACCAGGAGGCTGGCCGCCACCGCCGTCTCCCACTCGACGGGGTCGGGCCAGGGAAGGGCGTCGACGTCCGACGGGTCCTGGCCGTCGACCGCCACCGCTTCTCGCAGGGTTGCCAGACGGACACAGACGTGTCCGAAGCGGGTGCCCCGCACTGCCAGGGCCGCCGCCAGCATCACCTTCTCGTCGGCCTCACCTCGAAGCCGCCCCACCGCCTGGGCCGATGCCACGTCGAGGGGAGCGAGCACGCCGGCGTCGTTGAACACCGCCAGCAACCCTTCGGTGCCGATCACCGTGGAGGGGGAGAAGGCGGCGAGAGCGGTGCGCTCAGTCATCGTCATCTCCCGCCAGCAGCCGGCTTAGGGCCACGATCATCTCTGCCGGGGGCTGCCACCGGGCGACACCGCAGCGTTCCCCGGCGACGATGGGTGTGTCGGGGCCGATCATCCCCCGGATGAACAGATACATCGACCCGCCCAGGTGGGTGGCGGGGTCGTAGCCGGGGAGGCGCCACTGCAGGTAGCGGTGCAGGGCGACCTGATAGAGAGTCGCCTGGAGCACGTAGCGGTGTGAGTTCATCTCGGAGGCCAGGGCGGCGGGCCCGTAGTCGCCAGGCCCGGGCACGGCTCCCAGCACCGGCAGGTAGTTCGACTTGTAGTCCATCACGACGTATCGCTCCCCCGGCAGCACCGCCACCAGGTCGACGGCCCCGGATAGATAGCCACGGAAGGGCTGGAACGGACGCGCCATCGCCTCGGTGACGAAGTCCCGGTAGGGATCGTCGGGATCGAGATAGCGGTCCATCACCCGGCCGATGTCTCCCAGGGTCATCGCGTCGGCTCGGGTGCGGACCGGCAATTCGAAGACGAGCTCCCGCGCAAGACGGGCGCTGTCCAGATCGGCCAGTGCCACCGCGTCGGGATCCGGTCCCAGAGGTGTGGTGACGGCGGCCGCCACACCGGCGGCGAGCGTCTCGGGGGCGAAGTCCCAGCCCACCGTGCGTAGCTCGACTTCGGTCAGGGCGGCCAGCTCTGCCTCGAGATCGGCGGCGTCGAAGCTGAGACGCTCTAACAGGTCGTGGACCAGGGTGCCGAAACGGGCTCCAGCGGGCAGGTCGGCCATGGGGAGAAGGGCGGTCGACGCCGGGGTGTCCTCGCTCTCGGGGGCCGCGGCCTCGTCGCTGCGGAGGGGGTGTTCTGTCTTCTCCTCGACCGCGGCGAGGGGCTGGTCTGCGGAAAGCGACGTGAAGGACACCCGGCGCCATGTCTGGTCGGTCTCCCGTGCCCAGCGGGCATGCTCCAGCATCGCCGGCTGCCGGGACGGGGGACGGTACGACTCGGACGGGGGCACTTCGGTCACAGTGGATACCTCGATCCTCCCGTTCGAGCTGGAAGCCAGCGTTTCGGGGGTGTGGCCGTCGCGGTGGAGGAGGTCGGTCAGCTTCGCTTCGTCGATGCGGGCGTGGTTCTCGACCCACCACACCATCAGGTGATGTTGGGCACGGGTGAGGGCGACATAGAGCAGGCGGCTCTCCTCGGCCTCGTCCTCGGCCATGGCCAGGTCGCAATGGTCGTCGAACCCGGGAGATTCGTTTCCGGCAACGTTGATCAACCGCTGCCGGGGCTCGTCCCCACGGGTCGGCTCGGGGTCGTGGAACACCGGGTAGGCAGGTTTCCGTCCCGCCACGTCCCAGGCATAAGGCACCAGCACCACCGGATATTGCAGGCCTTTGGCTCCATGGATCGTCTGGACGGTCACCGCGTCGGCGTCGGTCTCCAGACGCCGCTGACGTGACTCCGGCTCCTCGGCGTTTCGTTGCTCTCGATTCGCTGCCTCCTCCATCGCCGTCTCCAGCCAGGCGGCGAGTGGGCCGGCGCGTCCGCGGCGGAAGACGGCGTGCAGTTCCTCGGCGATGTGGATGAGATCGGTCATCAGGCGTTCCCCGTCGGGGGTGGCGAGCAGACGGACGGCCAGACGTGTCTCGCGGCCGAGGGAGGCGACCAGGGCAGGGATCCCGCCGTCGACGAGCGTGTCGTGCCATCCCCGCATCTGCCGCTGCAGTTCGAGGGCGCCTTCGTCGTCGAGGGCCGCTATCTCGTCCAGAGGGCGGCCCACCAGGGAGGTGGTGGCGGCGAGACGCACCAGGTCGAGCCGGTCTGGTCGCTCTATCCCGAGCAGGAACCGGCGCCACTCCTTTGCCGCCGGGCTGGCCAGGACGCCACCGGTGCGTGCCGCCACCGAGGGGACGTTGCGGTCCGCCAGCTCACGGCGCACCATCTCGACGGTGCTGCGAGTGCGGCAGAGGACCGCGATGTCGGAGGGCCCCAGCGGCATTTTGCTGCCGTCGTCCCGGGTGATCACCACTCCGCGGTTGAGGAGGCCGACGATCTTTGCGGCGACGTCGGCCGCCACCATCTCCCGGCATGCGCCGACCGCGAAGCATCCGTCTTTGCGGCGGTCGATGGGGAGATCTGAGCTCAGCGAGCGGATGCACAGGGGGGCGCCGGTGCCGGCGATGCGGGCCGAGCGGTGGATGTCGGCCGGTTCCACCTTGCGGTACTCGATGAGGTCGTCGCCGAAGGTGGCCCCGGCGAAGAGCACGTCGAGCGCCTCGACCAGTGGTCCGTCGCTCCGCCAGTTGGTGTTGAGAGTCCGGTGGGCATCCGCCCCTCTCACCGCCGACACGTACGCCTCGATGTCGGCGCCCCGGAAGCTGTAGATCGACTGCTTGGGGTCGCCGATCACCACCAGACGGGAGTCGTCGAAGATGCGGCGGACGATCTGCCACTGGATGGGGTCGGTGTCCTGGGACTCGTCAACCAGCCCGACGTCGTAGTAGCGGCGCAGGAGCGCGCCGGCTGCCTGGCCCACCTCGGGGTCGGTGAGGGCATCGCGCACCTCGATCAGCCCGTCGTCGAAGGTCATCGCCCCCGCCGCCCGCATTCTCCGCTGGGCCTCGGCCGCCACCTCGTTGGCCATCTCCACAAGCGCCCGGAACGGCGCTTCCACGTCGGCCGCCTCCGGCACCACCCTGGCGTCGGGGTGGCCGAGGATCTCCCGGCCGGCCCGGGCCGCGTCTGAGAGGGTGATGACCTCCTCCCCGTCGGGGTTGTGGGCGTAGCGGGCCACCACCAGGTCGCTTGCCACCTGGGTCAGCATCAGGTCGTCGACCTCGCCGGGCTCGAGGGTCTCGGGGAGTCGCACCCGGAACCCGAGCCGGCCGAGGAGCCGCTGGGCGAACCCGTGGATGGTGAATATCTGGGCGCCGTCGAAGTCGGTCAGCGCTCGCCGCAGCCGCCTCGCCGCCGTCTCCCGGTCGTCGGGCGGCAAGGCGAGCTGCACGTCGAGATGCTCGTCCGGCTCGTCGGGTGGAGACCCCTCCAAGGCCTGGAGGGTCATAACCAGGCGATCCCGGACCCGTCCCTTGAGCTCGGCGGTGGCGGCCCGGGTGAAGGTGACCACCAGGATCCGGTCGAGGTCTACCCCTTCGGCGGTAACGAGGCGGGCCACGGTGGCGGCGATGGTGAAGGTCTTCCCGGTGCCGGCGCTGGCCTCGATGATCGTCCGTCCCTCACCCAGCGGTTCGGCCGGGTCCAGGGGCCTCGGCGTGGTCATAACCTCTCCCGCTTGGTCATCGCCAGGATCGGTACCCACAGACGCCGGCAGTAGTCGGCGAAGTCCGTTTTCTCCAGAGCGGAGAAGTTGGTCAGGCCGGGTTCGACGAGCATCAGGGCAGGGTCGTCTGCCTCGGGGAATCTCCCTTCGAAGTTGTCCGAGGCCTTTTTGCGGGCCCCTTCATCGTCCGCTCCGCCGTTGAGTTGCCATATGTAGGCGGTCTCGCAGGGAAGAGGCAGCGGCCGGCGCTGGCCCTCGCGGTAGAGGGCGACCAGTTCGGAGAGCAGCTCCACCGCCTTCTCCCGACGTTCTGCGCTGTCGCCCTCGATGGGGCCCACCGTGACGGTGAGAAAGGACTTGCCCCTCTCATGCTTACCCAGCATCACCGCCTTCCAGGCGACCTCTGGTCGCAGAGCGGTCAGGAACACCATCTCGACGAACGCCCTCAGACGCCCTTTCCCGCGGAGCCGGCTCGGGGTGACGGTGAGCAGGTGGGCGCGCTCGGCGTCGGCGGAAACCGTCCCCTCGACGGTCTCCTCCCCCGCTGCGACTACGCCGGCGTAGGTCTGGTGACGGTGGGGTTGATATCCGAGCTCCTGGGCCCCCTCCCACAGGGTGGTGGCCGCTTCGACCGCCTCCTCGAGGTCGTCTTCACCCAGGTCTCCGGGCGGGACGGCGTCGCTGCCCCGCTCCCGCGCCACCAGGTCGGCGGGGTCGCGGCCGGCGACGAGCCCGGAGAGGATGCGATTCGTCACCTTCCACTTCCCCAATCCGTCCAGGTCGGCGGGGAGCGTGTCGTCGGGGATACCGCCCCGATCGGGAATGGTGAACCCGAGGCGGGTCTTGACGAAGCGCCGCACCGGGTTGGCCAGGAAGTCGTTCAGGTCGGCCAGGCGGATGACGTCCTCCTCGGGTGGATCGGGCCAGCTCACCGGTCCCGATGGGTCGCTCGCAGCCCGCTGTTGAATTGCCACCGCCCCCTGATGCTGGACGGGGTCGAAGCCCCACGGGCCGGGGATGCCCAGCGCCCCGTCCCTGAAGTTGGCCTCGCTGAAAGACTGGAGGGGATGGTGGGTGATGAGCCGCTCCTTCGCTTCCGGGCCCACCATGTCGGCCAAGGTGTCGGTGAGCTCGGCGACGGGCACGGCGGGAGGAATGGAACCGTTGGTGAACTCGTCCCGTCCCGAATAGGTGACCATCAGATGCTCCCCGGCCGCCATCACCGCGTCGAGAAGCAGCTGGCGGTCCATGCTCCCGGCATCCCGATCGCCCACCTGCTCATGGTCGGCGAGGAGATCGTCGCCGTCGAGACGGCCCCGGCGGGGAAAGCGAGCCTCGTCCATCCCCAACAGGGCGACAACCCGGTAGGGGACCGATCGCATCGGGACCAGGGTGCAGACCGTGATGTCGCCGGTGCGGAGGTGGAGGGGGCTGGGCCGGTCCTCGGTCCAGGGGGCGATGGCGCCGAGTGCTTCGGCCAGCGTCACCTCGGGGTCGACTCCTCCGGGCTCGGGGGGAGGGAAGGTCTCCGCCAGGAGTCGTTCCAGCTGGTCGAGCTGCCACTCCTCACCCCAGGCCGGAGCCGCCAACATGCGCACCGACCTGGCCATCACGTCCGCCCACTCCGACAGCGGCCGCGGGGTTCCCACCAGGTCGCGGATCGCCGTCAGTCGGTCGAGGATCGCTGCGAGCAGTCCGGCCGGTATGGCCTCCTGGCCTTCCACGCCGTCGAGCGGGGAGATGTCGCCCACGGTCCGTTCCTGGCTGTCGGCGTAGAACACTCCGGTGAGCGCCCGGTCTAGTCCCCGACGCCACGTCCGCTCCGTGGTCGACCCCACTCCCCACTCACGACGGTGCTCGTCGTCGATGCCCCAGGAGACGTGGGCGTCGTCGATCAACGTGACGATGTCCCCTGCGGTGTCGGCGTCGAAGCCGAATCTGGCCTGGACGACCGGGCGGCGCACCAGGTCTCGCACCACGTCGGCTTCCATGCGTGATCCGGCCGCTTTCATGAGGGCGGCCGTGAACCCGACCAGCGGGTTGGTGACCGCCGGGGCGCGGTCGGCGATGCGGAGGCGCAGGTCGGGTAGTCCCCCCTCGTTCTCCCGTGGGAAGGCCGCCTCCAGCAGGGGGGCGAAGGTGGCCAGGTCGGGCGTCATGATGACGATGTCCCGCGGCTCCAGGTCGGGGCGCGCCGAGAGCAGGTGAAGCACCGCGTCGCGCACGACTTCGGCCTGGCGGCGGCTGCCATGACAGACGTGGACCTGGATGGAGCGGTCGTCACCCGACTCGACCGCAGACGCCTGGTCGTCGTCGAGGGCGGGGACGGCGTTGCGGCGGATGTCGTCCTGGATCCGGCCCAACAGGGTCTGCGGCGGTTCCGTCTTCGTCTCGATCGGGGTGGCGGTGAGATCCGAGGTCGCCAGGACCGACTGCAGCTCGCGGCTGTCCCGCCCCCACGCCTTCATGAGTGGATGGTGGGCGAGGTCGATGGTGGCATCCTCGGCCCGGGACGGCAGTGGTCCGTTTTCTGTTGCGGCGACGGCCTCCCATAGAGCGGGTGAGGGGTGGAGGACGTAGAGGTGCACGTCATGGTTGGCGGCGAGAGCGGTGAGCACCTCGAGATCTACGGGATTG
This sequence comes from Actinomycetota bacterium, assembly GCA_046537785.1. Taxonomy (GTDB): domain Bacteria; phylum Actinomycetota; class Acidimicrobiia; order Spongiisociales; family ZC4RG35; genus JANQRA01. Next base: position 29,499 of record JBKHKD010000024.1, on the reverse strand, counting down.
GCAGAGGTGAGTCCGTACATGCCGATCCTGTCCGGCATGTCGAGCTCGACGCTGCCCTGGCGGAGCGGGTCGAGGGCGGTGGGGAGGATCTCGGGAAGAGAGGGCACGCCGATACGGTCTCGCAGCGCTCGCCACAACCGCGGCTGCCACAGGAAGTCGTCGGGTAGCGGTCCGCCGTCGGGGCCGCGGTCGTCCCCCGCCTGCCAGGCCACGACCATCTCGGGTCGACGCCGGGCATAGCGGGAGAACAGCCGGCTGATCTTTTGAGCGGCCGCCAGGCGGTTGGAGCCGGTGCCGTTCGTGCCGTCGTCGAGGTAACGGGCGAGAAGGCCGAGCCACGGCTCTGCCAGATGGTCGTCGATGGTGTCCAGCAGATAGGCGGTCAGGGCCGGGCCCTCCCAAACCGCCGCCGAGGTCGCCAGTTCGGGCACGGCCATCATCGCCCGGCGCACCAATTCCGACGGTGATGGGAACTCCACATTGGCACAGACCCCATCGCCCATCCCCCGCTCAGCCAGACCGGAGGCGATCCGCTGGGTCAGCCACCGTTCGATGCCCCGGCTGGGCACTGCAACCAGATCGGGACCGAAGGGGTCTTCTGGTGGAAGCGCCAATTGGTCGCACAGCAGGGAGACGAGAGCGTCGGGGTGAGGCGCTACATGGGTCTGGATCGCCACAAGGCCAACCTAGTCACGAGCCCGCAGCCGTCCCCCGGCGCCATCAGAACCGCGTGCGAGGTTCTCAGGTATTGGAAGGGGGTCTGCCGCAGTGCTTGCGACGAAGCACGAGGGCTCTCCTCCTTGGCCGGATAGGAGGTCGCTACCGGCACCGCGTTAGCCGCCCCCGGCCGGGCGAAACTTCGCATCCAGGCTCTCCACTGTCGCCGCCACCCGGTCAGGCGACATCCGCTGCGAACGCTGATGAGTCAGCCGTCTCCGAAGCATGTTTGGCGTGCAGATCATCACCCCGCCCACCTGTTTCGGCATGAGAAGCGGGAGTCTCGTTTCCACGAAGCAGAGCACCGGGGTCACTGGTACCTCGGCAAGGCCCGCTCGCGTGAGAGTTTCCTGAACCGACTCGGCCTGTCGATGTGCCTGGGTGAGCAGATTGGAACGATTGCGCCGGTTGATCCAGAGCTGGGCGCTGCGGGCCCTGACTTCCAACCGGCCCTTGTACCGCTTGGTCTCGATGGTGAACACGCCCGATGGGGTTATTGCCAGATGGTCGATGTTGGCTCTCGACCCGGGGATGGTGCGGTCGTGGAGAACAGCCACTTCTTTCCCTCCCAGTCTGTCCAACATACGACCGACCCGTCTTTCACCCGAGGCGCCCTTGCTCCAGGCGACCTCCGATCGGGAGGGGCGAAGCAGGCCCACGGCCGCCGCGCCCGCCATCAACGTCCCGAGCGCCAGAGACATGCTGGGGAGAAAACTCGGCTCCGCTACTCCTGCCGAATCCGGTACCAGGCCGACAAGGAACGACGATGTCGCAGCCAAGATCAGCCGGGGAAGGAAGTATCCGACCGCGAACGCACCGATGACACCAACCAGCGCTATCGGCCATCTGCGACGAAGCGTCTGCCGGCGAAGATCCCGAATGCTCGCGCTTCTCGCCTCAGCCGAACGACCGGGCTCGCTCATGCTGACAGTTCCTGCCCGCAGCTCATATGCAACCGTTCTCGATCCCGAGCCAGACACACTCGTTGGCCGTCGCTCGCTGGAGCAGCCGAACTGTCAAGGGTTTCGTGTGCCATGGATGCTCCGTTCACCATCGGCCAACCTATCGCCGACCTGTGACGAATTGTCTGGCGTCGTCGGCCGCCGGCAGGCAACTTCATCCCAGGCCGTTTGTCTGACCCGAACCCACGATGAGTTGACGTGAGATCAGCCAAGAGCCCCTCCCCCACCTGGTCGCCTGCCACCGCACCCAGTCCCACCGAATCGACAAGCGAGGTGGGAAGTCGAGGAGCTCCAAGGTTCGCTGCTAACTGAGCGCGGTATGGTGCGAGGGGAGATGAATGCCAATTGGGGGCAGAGTCAATGTCTGACGACTTGGTGACCGGGCTACTTCCTGTCCTTGGAAGGCCGCTAGACCTGGGTTTCAATGTTTTCGACGTTATGCCCCACGGAGGCCACGAGAAACAGATCTCGAACGTATTCAGGTGGCTGCTGAACTCCGAAGGTACCCACAACCTTGGTGACAGGTTCGTGAGGATCTTCATCGACGAGGTGAATCAAGCCTTGGTTGGACGCGAGCCCTTCCCCGACGACGGGTACTGGGTGCGTCAGGAGGTGAACACCTCCGGGCCAGGCGAAGGGGCCGATATCGCCGATCTGGTCCTCGAGAGCAATACGGCAAGATTCGTCATAGAGAACTACTTCACCTCCGACGGGCACGGCCACGACTACAACACCTACTTGAAATATGCCGAGCGCAACGAAAAGTGTGGAGTGGTCGTCCTGTTGTGTCAGGACGAGGACAGCTCCCTGCAGACCTTGGGCTGGGAGAATGCCCCGGTTCTCACGTACCGCAAGTTGCTGCATCGACTAGTCGATGAGGTTGATAACGACTACCCGCTGAAGAATCCTGAAGCTTTCTCATTGATCGAACAGATGCACCGTAAATTCGTGAAGGGAAGAGGTCGCGTGGAAGACCAGGACGTGCTCAACTTCGTCATTGCCATGTGTGATACCGGCGAGGCGGGAAGATATGGATTTACTCCTCAAGACGTAGCAGCTGAACAGTTCGCCAGTGACTTGGCCGAACAAGCAAAAGAACGTTTCGGCGAAGGCAGAGAACTCCTTCAACGAGCCAAGGACCGATTGAAGAACTACAGCGACGGGACGCTGAAGCGCCAGCTCAATGAGAGTCGCGGGGATGGGTTCGTGCGCAATGTGAGCGCGATGGCCGCTGGCATCTACCGATGGACCGTCGGCTTCGACCTGGCCGCGGAGCCGAGCGGTGTTGGCGAAGGTACCGACCCGAAGGCGGAAACCGACGATGGGGCTCAGCTCCAATTCAAGTTCGGACCCTCCGCATGGTACGCCAACGAGAAGGACTCGTTCTTCACGCGCAAGGTGGATCCGGAAATCGCCGACTACTCACATCTCTTCTTAACCCGCACCAGAACCCACGAGATTCGGCAATCGGACGTGACGATCCAAGAAATCCTCGACGGCCTCGACCCTAAAGACCGCCGGCTCCACGACGAGATCGTCCAGTTGCTAAGCGACAACTGACAGGCTCCTAAGACAAGCGTCTACGGTGACAGTGTCACCCCCGATGACGATGTCGACCCGGGTCTCGGCACGCTGCACCTCAGTCCGGACCGAAGCCCCAAACGCTGCAGGGTGGAGGTCGGGAAAGCACTCAGCGATGACCCGGTCCAGTAACGCCCACCCCAGCCCGTGCCGTCCGTTTGGCTCCAGAAGCAAGGCACGCATCGCCGAGCTCAGTTCGTCGCGACACTGGCTGGGTTCAGAATCTGTCGGGGGCAACCGATAGGTTCATAGAGGGAGGGGGAAGAGAGCCCATCACAATGAGCAGAAGCCTTGCCAACGCGACCAGCCGACTACGACGCAGCTCACTGGCACACTTGGCCACAGCGCTGGTCATCGCGGGATGCACGGGATCAACTGCGGACACGATACCGAGCACGACGTCCGTTGCGCCCACTGCTTCGACTACTACCACGACGCTGACACCCTCGACGACCACGAGCACAGCCCCGACGACCACGACAACCACCGCCCCCTCCACGACGACAACTGTCGAACTCGGGACACTTGACCAACCTTTGTCGATTGGGGACCCCCTGTTGTCCGGGTTCACTTACACCGACTCTGGAACTGAATGGGAAGGGTTCGTCGGTGGAATCGTCGAGACCGGTCCCGGAGGATTCAACGACGACCCCGGCAGGTGTCTCGTCGTCGTCGGCACGATCACACCCACAGCGATCGACGACGGAACAGTCACCAACATCTTCAGCACCCCGACCTTCTCAATGATTGTCGACGGAAGACTCCTCGACGACGAGGTCCACGAGTGCGATACCACCGACATCGAAGCAGCTGGATACAGCTGGATCCTCGATGCCGAAGTCACCGTGGGAACTGCCTTCCCCTTCTACACCGAATTCTTCATCCCCGGCGAAACACCCAGCGAACCCGAAGCGCTCGTCTTAGGCAGCGCCTCCGGTGACAGAGCCCTCTACTACGAACCAACAGTCAGCGCCGAAATTCCAACGCCGGGTGAGTCGAGCACCGGCGCCGCGGACCAGGAGCTCATCCCGATCGGAGATCCTTCGGTGTCTGGCTTCACGCATACAGATATCGGCACCGAGTGGGAAGGGTTCGTCGGTGGAATCGTCGAGACCGGTCCCGGAGGATTCAACGACGACCCCGGCAGGTGTCTCGTCGTCGTCGGCACGATCACACCCACAGCGATCGACGACGGAACAGTCACCAACATCTTCAGCACCCCGACCTTCTCAATGATTGTCGACGGAAGACTCCTCGACGACGAGGTCCACGAGTGCGATACCACCGACATCGAAGCAGCTGGATACAGCTGGATCCTCGATGCCGAAGTCACCGTGGGAACTGCCTTCCCCTTCTACACCGAATTCTTCATCCCCGGCGAAACACCCAGCGAACCCGAAGCGCTCGTCTTAGGCAGCGCCTCCGGTGACAGAGCCCTCTACTACGAACCCAGCATTAGCGACTCAGTGCCGCCACCGTAGACAACAGTCTGATCCAGTCCCCCAACCCACAGCCGATCCGACTGTCGTTTCCATATAAGGCAACAGCACGCAAAGGCCTTTTCTGAGATGTAGCCGCGGACGCCATGGCTGCTTTTCAGGCCTGTGCTGACTGGAGTCGAGAGCGATCAAACGCTGCTCAGACACACGTCTTGTATAATCTCCGACCCGCACGGTTGGACAGAAATCGAGGCTCAGTCGGACGGTCTGGTTGGTTAGGTCAACGGGCTATGCCAACGCCTCTTCGACTTGGAACACCACGTAGGCGACTGCCTGCCGGTCCTGTTGGCTGAGTGAACCGTCACGAAGGAGGGTCTCTCGCCAGCCTTCGACCAGCGATGCGACATGGTCCGCCTCGCTCGCATAGGGCCTCAATGCCTCAGTGAGTTCAGACATCGTTCGCACCGTAGATTCGTCGTCGACCCCTCCGTGCACATAGCTGGGCCGGTCAGGGCGGCGCCCCAGCTTGCCCAGTAACAGCGTCAGGTGATCGACCAGAGCCGCCATCTTCGAGTAGTCGAGTTTATCGGGCGTGTCCGTAGGCATGTGATAATCGACGTTGCGCCCACAGGTGTAGAAGAGGAACGGGATGGACTCATTCATGAAGGCGTAGTAGTCGCTCATCGCCGGAACGATGTAGTTGTCGACCCGTCTCGGGATGATCCCATCGACCGTCGGCAAGCTGTCGAAGGGCTCAGGGGTTCCTGAGCCCTTCTCGGCACCGAGCACGAATACAGAATCACGAATCGCGTCTGGAAGCGAAGCGGGTCCGAGAACATGCCCGACGAGATCGAGACAGACCATGGTGTCGACTTGGTCCAGCGAGATAGTCGGATGGTCCACAAACCACTGTGATCCCATGTACGGCGTGAGGAAGTGGGGAGGTTCCTCGGCGTCGAAGAAGGCGACGAGTATGGAGAGGTCGAGGTCCGCATCCCTCAGTCGTCTTGCGACCTCGAGCACGATCGACACGCCTGCAGCGTTGTCATTGGCTCCCGGGATCTCCCATCCGGAGGCGTCGTAATGGGCCCCGACGACGACCCAACGCTCCGTCGTGCCCCCGATGGCACCGAGCACATTGGAGCCGCCGATGTCGGGAATCTCCTGGACATAGCCTTTCTCGCCCGCGGCGACCAGCCCGAGTGTCTCGAGCTGGGAAGCGAGAAATGATGCCGCGTTCGCCGCTCCTCGTCGCCTGTGGTCCTGGGTAGGAACTGATCAGAACACAACTGATTCACCACAGCAGCGAGCCTTCGCTCAATTGGATTCCGCTCTTCGATGGTCTTCACATCTCTCTAAACTCGACGACAACCGCCGCACCGATACGCGCCAAAGCCAACCCTGTCAACCCCTCCAGGTCCATTCGTCTGCCCATCGGATGCGCCTCGATTGCGGTGACTGAAGGCAGGTGTACCCATCGGTCTCGTCAGCGAGAGGCGACGGACACCATTGCCCCTGCGCTGCGGTTCGACGGGCGCAACGAGTTGGTCCTGGGTCGAATCGGGTAGTTGCGTAAGGTGCGAAACAGTGAAGAGACAGGATCTGATCCGGGCGGTTGCGTTCCGATCCGTGAACCAATTCGGCGAAGCACCAGTCGCCTGAGGACTTTATGAGCAAGCCCAATACACATCAGGTTGCCCGCGCCGGACAACACTACGTGGCGGCAGAATTGCATCGAAGGGGTGCAAACGCCAGATTCGAACCGAATGCTCCCGAGACCCACATCTTGGCCAGCAACACAGCTAAGACTCGGACAGTCGCCCTACGGATCAAGACCAAACGAAAAGGAAACTGGCACGCACAAATTCAAGACTGGGCCGATCTACCTCCGGAGGTAGCTGAGACCCGATTCTGGATATTCGTCGACCTGACCGACGATCCACATCGACGGCCCCAGTTCTACATCGTTCCCGAACGATGGATCCAAGACGACATCGACAGAACCCACGCCCAGTATCTGGAACGGCACGGCGGAAGGCGGCCGCAGACCCAAGAGTCCAAACACCATTCCATAGACGAGGAACGGATCGAGCAGTGGGCCGACCGATGGGATCTGCTCGGGCTGTTCGACAGAGACAGATGACATCAAACCTGTCGCGCTCGTCGGCACTAGAGGCGGCCGGCCCGCCTACATCGATTCGGTCACCGGCGCCCGGTCGCGCTGGCCTTTCGTCGTCTCAACTCCCGCTTTCCGGCGGACAAGATATTGCTGCACTTCCAGGCGGCAAAGGGGCGATCCCGGAGACGCTCCCGCTGCCACTCCCAGTAACGGCAGTACTCGTGCAACTCCCCGTCGTCCAGAGACTGAAGTAGCTCCACCAAGCGCCCATTACGGCCGCGCAACGGATTTGCTGGCTCGGTGGGTTCTGCAGCTTCGACGTTCATCTCGAGCCTCCAGTAGTGACCACGGGCTTGGTTCAAGTTAGCGACTCCGTCCGGTCTGGCTCATCCACGCTTCGATCTCCGGTCGGAGCCACATCTTGCAACGACCCCGTCCCAGGTCGATCACAGGTCGAGGCATGTCTGAGTAGCGCTGCTGGTATGTGCTCACACTGTTGGCTTGAGCCAGACCGAGAATCTCCGCGACGCCACGCGCGTCGATCAGATCTCGGGTGTCCACGATGGGCATCCCCGGAGTCTAAGGATTACGACTGTGAGCAGCAACAAGCTATAGTCGAAGGATATAGACAGCGGCCCCGGCGGTGCGGTAACACCCCGGGGCCTGGCCGGCACCTACTACGGAGGCACCGACATGGCTCACCATATTCCTCTCCCCGTCTCAGCAACTGGGATCCCAAGCTGATGCGTGGTCACATTCACAAGCGAGTTCGTATCTGCAAAAACGGGCGGAAGTCGGTTCTCTGGTATGTCGTAGTCGAACTGCCTCGAGAAGCAGACGGGAAACGGCGTCAAAAGTGGCACGGCGGATACGAGACCAAGAAGGCCGCCGAAGCGGTGCGCGCCCGTCTGGTGCATGAGTTGACCACCGGCTTCTACGTCGAGCCCTCCACGATGCGGTTCGACGAGTGGCTGATCGATCACTGGCTGCCCGTGGTCAAGACGAGGGTCAAACCCACCACCTACAACGCCTACCGCTCGGCGATCAACTATCACATCGCACCCACCCTGGGCGGAGTCCAGTTGGGCAAGCTCACCTCCCAGATGATCGTGAGGCTCTACCAGCAGCTTCTGGAGAGCGGCAAGGTGAAAAGCGACGAGGGTCTGGCTCCGGCCACGGTGCAGGGAGTGCATGTAATCATCCGAAAGTCATTGGCCGACGCGGTGGATGCTGGACTTATTCCGCGTAACCCCGCGGAGAAGGCACGAGCACCCCGCCCGAGCGCTCACCCGAGCGAGCTTCGATATTGGACGCCGGCCGAGCTGAAACACTTCCTCGAACTGATCGAAGGGCATCGTCTCCGGGCTGCCTTTCATCTGCTCGCCATGACCGGAGCCCGTCGTGGCGAGGTCGCCGGCTTGCGATGGATCGACGTCGATCTGGAAGGGACCCGGATCACGATTCGGCAGGCGCTCAACTCGGTGAATGGTGAGGTATACGCCTCGTCTCCGAAGAGCAGCCGGGGTCGCACCATCGATCTGGATCGCCGCACCGTAGAGGTGCTGCGCCACCACCTCGAAGACCAAGAAACCCGTGGTGAGCGTTATGTGAATCGCGATGGTGGGAAGGGGTATGTGTTCCGGGCTCGGGATGGATCGCGGATCAATCCGACGTCGTTGACCTCCACCTTCCGCTGGCTGGTGGACGAGTCAGATCTACCGCGGATCCGGCTCCATGACCTGCGACACACTCATGCTTCGATCGCGGTCAAGGCTGGCGTGCCGATCGGTGTAGTCAGCGAACGGCTGGGACATGCGTCACCCGAGTTCACGTTGCACCGTTACTCGCACGTCATGCCAGGGATGCAACGGGATGCCGCCGATCGGATCGCCCGGGCGGTCCACCTCGACGACCTCGCCGCCTAGGGCTGTTTGCTCCAGGCCCGCATGTAGAGCTCCTCTTCGGTGAGCTTCGAGCTCTCCGGTGCCACCATTGTGCTCACCGGCTCGAGCCAGTGTCTATCCCGGACGAGCCCGGTCGAGTAGATGGGGATGTCTTCGGGGGAGCGGAGCCAGTCGTTGGTCGAGGGCGGGATCGTTGTCATGTCGACCTCTCCACCGCGTCAGCCGACGGCGCTGCTCTGGTCAGCTCCTGGGCTAGCTCCTCGTGGTACTCACACCGGCATGCCGGCGAAGCACTGGGCTGGTCACACTCCTTGCCCGTATCTGGGTCGATGACCCCGCATATTGCCGGCTGTCCCCAACGGTCGTATCGCTTGGGGAACTTGACTCGTCGAGCCGAGCGGCGTGACGGCTTGTATCCGCGCTCCCGGCGGGACTGGTATTCCCTGCCTGTCTTCTTCGAGATGGCCATCGCCACACTCCTGTGTCTAGCGTGCCGCTCGTGGCGATCGCCACGGCCATTATCGCGCCAAGACGGCCGCTTCCCCGGCATCTCGATGTCGCCCCTCCTACGTTCGGTCGCTCTGCGACAACATGTCTTGTCGCTGGGCGACAGGGCCCCGGCAATCCGCCGTTCCTTCCATGAGGTATCGAGCTTCCATGAGGTCGCGCCGGTGTGACCCCTGTTTGACACGTGCCAGTTTCCAGCCGTAGACCCCCAACGCCAGCACGGAACTTCCTGGTTACTCCACCTAATTCCCCCTAAGTCCGATTCCCGCGCGGATGGCGTCAGTCAAACGCACCGTTAACCGTCCCCAACCCGTCCAGGATCCGAAGACATACGGCACACCTGGCGTTGCATTCCGAGTCCAGCTATTTCAAGCTCGACTACGTCCCCTTCGTGGAGATACTCACCTGTCGCCATGCCGACTCCTGGAGGCGTACCAGTAAGGATGAGATCGCCCGGCTCGAGGGTCATGAACTGGGACAGATACCAGACGATGTGGGGAACATCGAAGATCATCGAACTCGTAGAACCGTGTTGGCGGGTAATCCCGTTGACGCGACACTTCATCTCCAGTGGGAATGCATCAGCGAGCTCGTCGTGAGTAACCAGGAATGGGCCCGTAGGCGAGAAGGTGTCGGCGGATTTACCCTTCACCCACTGGCCGCTTCTCTCAAGTTGCCACGCACGCTCCGACACGTCGTGCACGATTGCGTATCCTGCTATCACCGCTTCGCTGGCATTTGTGTCCGACAGGTACTGAGCTGTCGCTCCGATGACGACGCCTAGTTCCACCTCCCAGTCCACCTTCTCGGCTGCAGGCGGAAGATGGATGTCGTCGTAAGGGCCCGAAAAGGAGGTAGTGGCCTTGAAGAAGATCACAGGCTCCTCTGGCGTTGGCACTCCCGCTTCGGCAGCGTGGTCAGCGTAGTTGAGGCCGATTCCGACGATCTTGTTCGGTCTAGAGATCGGAGGACCTAGTCGCACATCACCGAGGGAGTACCGGTGCCCTCGGTCGAGATCACCGGGGAGGTCAGCCAGCAGATGGAGTGTGTCAGGTCCCAGATCGTGGAAGTGATGCGACAGGTCGATGATCGAGTCTCCGGATAGGAAGCCGGGAAGCTCGCTTCCGCTGGGGCCGAAACGGACGAATCTCATCGCCACCCTCCCATGTCGAAGAGGAGCTTTGACGGAATCGGGCGGGCATGGCTAGGGACGGACCTCATAGAGCTATCCCCTTTCTTGGGTTGAGAGTGCAATCGAGATCGAAAAGTGACTTGCTGCTGTGGGTTGGCTCGTGGAGATGTCTCCCAAACAGAACGACCGAGGGGCCGACTCAAAGTTGATCGGCGTAATGGCATCGACTCTGGCGACCTGGAAGCTTTCTCTCCTCGAGAGCGGGCTCCTCGTTCGAGCAGCGATCAGTCGCCATCCAGCACCGAGAGGCAAAGGAACAGCCTTCTTGGACGTCCCCGGCGTGACTTGGGAGATCACCTTCGAGAACGATCCGCTTTCGTGCGCGCTCGACAGTCGGATCCGGGACCGGCGCAGCTGAAAGGAGTGCCTTGGTGTACGGATGAGAGGGATGGTCGAACACTTCATCGGCGAGACCAATCTCGACGATCTGGCCGAAGTACATGACCGCGATGCGTTGAGATAGCTCTCGAACGACGGCGAGGTCGTGGGAGATGAACACGAGCGTGAGGCCTAGCCTCCGCTGCAAGTCTCTGAGAAGCTCGATTATTTGGGCCTGCACCGAAACATCGAGAGCCGATACAGGCTCGTCGCACAATAGGATCTTCGGGTTCACTGCCAGAGCCCGAGCTATGACGATTCGCTGCAGTTGGCCTCCGCTGAACGCAGCGGGATAGCGAGAGGCGACATCCGGCTCAAGGCCGACTTGACCCAGCAGTTCGGCAATCCTCTTCGCTCGCTCTTTGGGCGAGGGCTCGAGTCGGTGCACGATGAGGCCCTCGGCGATCGATTCTCCCACACGCATGCGAGGGTCGAGAGAGGCGTAGGGCTCCTGGAAAACCATCTGAATCATTCGGCCTCGCCGACGTAGGGCTTTTTGTCCACTGGCCGTCGTCCAGTCCTCGCCCTCGATCTCCAGGAGTCCAGAATCTGGCTCCTCGAGTCCGGCCATGAGACGACCCAGAGTCGTCTTCCCACAACCAGATTCACCGACGAGCCCGAGTGTTTCGGAAGGGGCCAAACTGAGGCTGACACCGTCCACGGCCCGGACTGCGTTGCGACTGGCACGACCGAGTCCGCGCCCTCCAAAGGTCTTGACGAGATCCGTCACCTTCATGATGGGTGTACCCGATACAACGTCCGAATGCTTCATAGTCATCTCATCGAACCCGCTCCGGAAAGTGGCAGCGGCTCCAGTGTCCGATTGACAACTCCACGCGGGGTGGTGCTTCGGTCTCACAGATGTCCTCTGCATGAGGGCACCGATCGGCGAACGGGCACCCCACCGGCAGCTGGTCGAGGACGGGAGGGCTACCGGGGATGGGGCGCAGACCGGTAGAGCGACGGAGAGGATCGGGTGTGCACGCGAGCAGGCCAGCAGTGTATGGGTGCCCAGGGTGCTGGAGTACTTCGACACCGGGGCCTTCCTCGACGACACCACCCGCGTACATCACCAGCAAGCGATCTGCTATGCGAGCGGCCACCCCGAGATCGTGAGTCACGAACAGCAAGGCCATGCCTGCATCTCGCTTCTCGTCCAAAAGGTCGAGTATTTGCGCTTGGACGGTGGTGTCTAACGCCGTCGTAGGTTCATCCGCAATGAGCATGGCTGGATCGAGTGCGATTGCGAGCGCGATCATCGCCCGTTGTCGCATGCCTCCGGAAAGCTCATGAGCGTACGACCGGTAGCGGCTCTCAGGCTCGGGGATGTCAACAGAACGCAGTAGCGATACGGCTCGCTCCTTCGCCGCCTTCCGATCCATCCCTTCGTGGACGCGCAGGACCTCCCACAACTGGTCACCGATTCGCATGCTCGGATCCAACGCGGCTGTTGGATCCTGAAAGATCATGCCGATCTTCCGGGCTCTTATCGTCTGCATCTCGCTATCGGATACGTCTTGGATGTCTGTGCCCTCCAAGCGAATCGAGTCTGCTGCTACCCGAGCAGTGGATGCCGGGAGCAAACGGAGGATCGACGAGACGGTGGCGGTCTTGCCACTCCCGGACTCTCCGATAATGACGACGCACTCTCCATGGAACAGATCGAAACTCACGCCGTTGACGGCCCAGACCGAAGCAGAGCGAGTGGCGAACCGAACAGAGAGGTCTCGCACCGCCAGGACGGGAGTTCGTGAGGAAGGCGTCGGTGTGCGCCCAGTGGCTGAGTTGCCATTCGCCACTGAATTCTCGCTCTGTCTGGAGTCCCCGAGCCGATCAGGCAACTTGTGGACTCCCTTCGGCATCCCCGCCGCCGCCGCCGACGAGACTCGTAGCCAAATCATCGTCGTCGGCTATGACACCGGCTCCCGACCGCATCGCCCCGGCTATGACGTTGAGGCTCAGAGTCGTGAGGAAGATGGCCAATCCCGGAAACGTGATCAGCCACCACGCCGATCGGATGTACTCCCGCGCCCGTGCGATTTCGACACCCCACGACGGGGTCGGCGGTTGAATTCCAAAGCCGAGGAAACTGAGTGTCGCCTCGGCCAACATCACATAGGCGATCTCGAGCGTGGCAAGGATGAGTATCGGTGAGAGGATGTTGGGAACCAGGTGGCGCACCATGATCCTCACGCTTCCGCTTCCCAGCAATGCCGATGCCTCGACGAACGGGAGTTGCCCGATACCCATGACGAGTCCCCGAGACACACGGGCGAAGACGGGCCACCGAAGAAGAGCCATCACGATGACAATGTTCACGAATCCCGGCCCGAGGACAAAAAGGAGGAACATCGCCGCGAGGATGCCCGGGAACCCGATCATCACGTCGATCAGGCGCCCGAGAATGTCGTCGAGGAATCCCCGGAAGTAGCCAGAAACGACGCCGATCGCGACGCCAAACAACATCGCAACGAGCACTGAAGCAGCTGCTATGACGAGAGATATCCGAGCGCCATAGAGAACACGGGCAAGCACGTCCCGACCCAACATGTCTGTGCCGAGAATGTGGGGCAACCAGGTATCGCTAGGAGACATGGGAGGCAGAAGCCGATCGATGAGATTCTGCTCAAAGGGATCAATAGGAAGGAGAGACAGCCCGAACGCTCCGATCACCACGCCAAGGAGCCAGAGAACAGATGCCATCGCAAACCGGTTCTGCCTGATAACAAGCCCGAAGGTCGATGGGCGGCGCATCAGTAGCGAATCCTCGGATTTATATACGCATAGATGAGATCAACAACGAGATTGATGATCACGACCATCACCCCAACCACGAATACAACCGCCTCAATGGTTGGCAGGTCTCTCCGCTCGATCGCCTGCACCGTGAGCTGACCCACCCCGGGCCAGGCGAAGATCGTCTCCAGGACGACCAGACCCCCAACCATGGAGATCAGTTCGTCGCCACTCAGAGTGATTACCGGGATGAGGGAATTGCGCAACCCATGGCGGAGCAGCAGGCGTCGATCACCGAATCCACGAGCCCGAGCGGCAGTGATGTACGGCTTGTTGAGCTCGTCCCCGATGGCACTTCGCGTCACCTGTGCAATCCGGCCTATCGGTCGGAGGGACAGCACTACAGCCGGGAGTATCAGATACTGCAGACCGTCGATCCCGAATCCCTTGTATCCGGATGTGGGAAACCATCCAAGATGAACCGCAAACGCCAGTATCAACATCAACGCCAACCAGAATTCCACGACTGACGCAGTTGCCAAGGAGAGGATCGATGTTCCGCGATCGATAAGGGAGTCTGGCTTCCAAGCTGCGAACACTCCGGCAAGTACAGCCAACGGGACAGACACAGCGATCGCCACCGCGGAAAGGTAGAGGGTAGGCGGCAGCCGCAACATCACTAGGTCCATGGCCGGGACCGACTGCCAGTACGAAATCCCGAAGTCCCCGGTTGACGCTCCCCTCAGGAAGCTCATGTATTGATCTATCAGAGGCTGATCCAAGCCCAACTCGGCGCGCAGAGCTGCCACTCGAGTCGCTTCTGCTTCTGCTCCAAGGATCAGGTGCGCAGGGTCTCCGACAAACCGACCAGCGATAAAGACAAGGGTGAGGATCGCCCACAGGACCACGACTGCAGAGAGCAGTCGCTTGACTACGTACGCTGGCATCCCGGATGTCATTCAGAGATCCACTGCAGAAGCTTGCCCAACCAATTCAGAGAGAGAACGGGCGCCTGTCTCATTGAGGCAGGCGCCCGTTCATGCTCGCTCGATCGGATTAGTTGACTGGACTCATCTGTATCAGCAGGTAGTAGTGGTCCGCTTGCGGATTCCACTCGACCCGATCGCTGAGACCGTAGTTGAAAGCCAGATAACCTCCATAGTGGTACAGGTATTCGTCATAGACGTGCCGGGCCACATCCTGCCAGTGCTCTGCACGCTCTTCACCCACCAACGCCTCACCGTCGACCACCATGTCGAACAGTTCCTGGTCTTGACACCAGCAACCGATGTCGCCGTTCCCCGGAGGCTCACGGAAGTAGATCCTGGCGGTCTGGCTGAGGTCTCCGATGTTGTTGCCGTGGGTGTGAGTCCGTATACGGTTCGGAGGGAAGTCCGGTGGCCACGCTTCGGACTGGGCAACACCCGCCTCTTGGCCTGCGACTTCCACCTCGAAACCAACTTCCTCAAGCATCGCAGCTGCTGCCTGCACATACTCGGAAACCCGAGGGAAGCGGTCTTGCTGGTACCACCAGCTGATCGGCTCCAGCTCGCCTCCATCGGCCTGGTACTCCTCAAGCAGAGTGCGGGAGCGGTCGGGATCATATGGATAGGGTTCCAGATCCGGCGCGTATCCGATAACGTGCGAACCGACCATCTGGCTCGCTGGCACCACCTCACCGCCAAAGATCGCTTCGAGGATGCTGTCGCTATCGATTGCGTGCGCCACAGCGCCTCGCACTCGTTGGTCAGTGAGCATCGACTCTTCGTGGTATGCGTCCATCTGATTGTAGACTGTTTCGGACGAGCCAACGCTCATGCAGCGGTGACCCGCTGAGTTCAGCGCAGAACAGTCCTCCGAAGTCAGGTTCACAGCAATATCGGCTTCACCCGCTTCGGTCATCGCCATTCGGACTGGTGCCTCATCTCGGAAGAGGAATGTGGCCGACTCAAACTGGACACTCCCGAGCGCGTCGTCGGAATCGTGACCCCACCAGTCATCGAATGCCTGGAGCTCTATGTGCGAGCCTCGCTCCCACTCGACAAACTCATACGGACCAGTTCCGACCGGGTTGTCGACCAACTGGCTGGAATCGTCGAATCCCGCCGGGGAGAACATCATGAAGAAGAACATTCTCGAGGGAAGGATTGGGTCCTCTTCCTCGGTGGTCACGGTCAATGTGTATTCGTCGGTCGCCTCCGCAGTGAGTTGCGGACCGCCGTAGACGCTGGCGATCTGTCCACGCTCGCTCTCGGGCAGGTCAGGATCGTGCATCCAATTGAGGGCAAGTTCGGCCGCTTCAGCATTGAATGCCTCACCATCGTGGAAAACCACGCCTTCGCGCAGGTCGAACTCCCAGGTCAGGGGATCGACCTGACGCCAGTCGGTGGCCAGGCCGGGCAACAGCTCTCCGGTTTCGGAATTCCGCTGGATCAGCGGTTCGAATACGTTCCTCATACCGGGCGTGTTCACCTCGTTATGGCCAACCATGCCCGGATTGAGATCATTGGGCTCAGCAGCGACAGCAATGACTATGCCCTCACCCGAAGCCTCGTCGTCGTCGGGCTGACCGGCAGTTGTATCGGTGGCTTCGTCCCCGGTCGTTGTGGACGGTGCGTCGTCCGTCGGTGCCTCCGTCGTTTGCGTCGTCTCTCCGTCGGAACATCCGACGATGATTAATAAGGCTGCCGTCAATAAGGCGAGCCTCGTCGTAGCCCATCGGCCACTTCTGAGCATTGCGTTCCTCCTCTATCCGTCCTGCCCGGTACCCGGAACGGATTGCGCCGAACCACTCGCCGAGCTTGATCACATATAATATACCATTTGTTAATTGGCAAGTGTCAAGGGTGTATTTTGCTTACAATTTCACAGGACTTGACCCACAAGTGCATAATGTATGATATGTCGACTACTACGCGGAGGGGCCATTCCTGTACAACGATTGATTCTCGAGAACGCTCCCCCCACCCGAGCGCCATACTCACATGCGGCCGTAGCGGGCGGGTTTATATTCATCTCCGGGCAAGGACCATTCACGCTAGACGACCAACTAGTGGAAGGGCCCTTCGCCGAACAGGCCATCCGGACATTCGAGAACGTTCAACTCGTTTTGGAAGGTGCGGGGGCTGGGCTCGAGGACATCGTCCGTGTAGGCATCTACCTTCGCGACATGGCCAACTTTCCCGAGCTCAATCAGGTTTATGCAGACTTCTTCCCGTATCCCTATCCAGCCCGTACCTGCATCCCGTCTCCCCTCCCCCGATTCGAGCTAGAGGTGGACGCGGTCGCCTTCGTGGGCGAAGGAGCGTCCAGTGACCGTTGAACCTATCCGGCGAAGAACAAAGATCGCTGTATGGATCGACAAGCCCGACACGCTCTTCTGTGATCTATTGATCGAGGCGGGCATCGACATTGCGATCATCGACTGCGAGCACGGATCCTTCTCCCAGGAGTCGGTCTGGGACCTGATTACCCTGCTAGGAACCGGCGGGGTGGCTCCGTTCGTCCGGGTCCCGGTCCTCAGCCGGTCGAATATCATGCAGCCGCTGGATTGGGGGGCCGAAGCACTGATCATTCCGGGCATCCGAACGGTCGAGGAGGTTGCCCAGGCCATCGAGTACTCGACCTACCCGCCAGCCGGCTCACGTGGCTGGGGCCCAAGGCGGGCGGCACTCCTGCACCGTGCACAGATCGACCGGGCGCACCACATCAAGAGCGAGCAACAACGCCGACCCATCTGGGTCCAAATCGAGACCGCCGATGCGCTGATCAACCTCGACGCAATCGTCGCGACTCCGGGTCTTGGAGGCGTGCTGGTGGGTCCGATGGACCTTTCCGGAGACACCGTCGCAGGACTCGGCAATGTGAACCATCCCGACATGACTGCAGCGATACAACGAGTCACGACGACGGCAACAGCGGAGGGACTCTCCGTCGGAGTGGCGGAACCGAACGCCTCGCCGGATGTCTTCGCTCAGAGAGTCGACTCCGGCTGCGAGCTGATCTCTATCGGAACCCAGTTCGGCTTGATCAGTTCCGCACTACAAACGCGACTGGATGCTGTCAAGGCGTCGTTGGCATCGAACAGTGAATGACCAGGCAGACCGGATGTTCATCGACGGAGTGAGACAGGTCATCAATGCCGAATCCCGGCGGAGTGACCTCGGTGGGTCCCTGATGGCGTCCGAGGTGATGGAAGCGATGGCAGCGGCGAGTCGTGTTCACGTGGACATGTACTCCATGTTGCGCGTCGCCGGCCGGGAGATCGCTGAGCTCACCGGCAACGAAGACGCTCATGTCGTTCCGGGTGCTGCGGCCGGGCTGTCCATCGCCACACTGGCGGCGATGGTTAGGTGTCGGCCAGAGAATGCATGGCAGCTGGCCATTGACCGATCAGCGGAAGGCATCGCCGACGAGATCGTTTTGCAAGCCTCCCAGCTCAGCCCATACACGAGCGCCGCACAGCTCGTAGGCGCGCGCCTTCGCGTAGTGGGGAACCGGGACGAGACGTCAGAGGAAGAGTTCAGCGCCGCTCTCGGACCACGGACGGCAGCGATCTTGGTGGTGCCATCGAGAGATTTGCCGTTCGAAACCTTGTCTCTCGAGAAGGTGATCGAGCTCGCCACTCCTCGCGGCGTCCCAGTCATCGTGGATGCGGCCGCCCAGCTCCCGCCGGTCGAGAACCTGAGCAGGTTCACCGAGCAAGGAGCGTCTCTGGCTGTGTTCAGCGGTGGGAAAGACTTGGAGGGCCCCGCGTCGTCCGGGTTGATAGTGGGCTCCCCCGACCTCGTCGAATGCTGCCGATCCATCATGTATCCCCATCATCACATCGCCAGATCTTTCAAAGTTGGGAAGGAAGAGGTTGCCGGCCTCGTAGCCGCAGTGCACCGCTACATGAACCTCGACCACGCGGCCCGACTCGCCCGCCTTGAGGAGACCTGCCGCTACTGGATCACAGAGTTCTCCGGATTACACGGTGTGGTAGCGACTCGCCAGTTTCCGAACGAAGCAGGACAGAGCATCCCCCGTATCGCGCTTCAACTCGACGACGAGATCTTCGCCGCCACAGCCCTAGAAGCCCGAAGCCGGTTGCGCTCACGCGACCCCGCAATTGCCGTCTCAGCCAACAGCGCAAACACGCTCTTCCTGACACCGGAGGCACTCGCTGAGGGTGAAGCCGAGGCAGTGGCCAAGGCCGTGCTAGAAACTCTGCGGGCAACCCAGCGCTCAAGGGGCTGAACGTGACATCCGGCTACGCCCTGCGCAACGGACGGATCTTCGATGGCCTGGGTGGTCCTCCTAGGGATGGAGACCTCGTGATAGCGGCCGACCGCATCTCATCGAGGGAGTCGGAGAACCTCACCGAAGTCGACGTCTCAGAACTTACCGTCATGCCCGGATTCGTGGACATGCACAGCCACTCTGATCTAGAACTGATCCGCGACCCATCTGCCGCACCCAAGGTAATGCAAGGCATCACCACGGAGGTCCTAGGCCAGGATGGCCTCAGCTACGCACCATCGACGCCCGCCATGCGGCGCCGACTCGGAAAACAGCTCCAAGGCTGGAACGGCGACGTCAGTTCCCTCGAGTGGGATTTCGAGACTGTGAATGGCTATCTGGAAGGGTTCCGAGGATCGACGGCGGTGAACGTGGCCTACCTAGCGCCGCACGGTGCATTGCGAATGGCTGCCTTGGACGACCCCTCACAGAGGGCATCCAGTTCTGAAATCGGCCGGATGCAAGATGCGGTCGCAGCGGCGCTAAAGCAAGGAGCGGCCGGCATGTCCGCTGGCCTCATGTACTTCCCTGGTCAGTTCGCAGCTGGTGAAGAACTCGAAGCACTCTGCTCAGTGCTCGCTGAGCACAGATCCTTCTTCAGTCCCCATCATCGAAATTACGGCACTAGAGCGCTCGAGTCATATGAGGAAATGCTCGACCTAGGTGCGCGCACCAACTGTTCCGTCCATCTCACGCACGCGAACATGAGTTTTCCGATCAACAAAGGGCGCGCTTCTGAACTGATCGACCTCATCGATCAGTACGAGTCGACCGGGCTGGATGTAACCCTCGACACCTACCCGTACGACGCTGGCTCAACGTCACTACACGAACTCTTTCCCAGCTGGGTCAAGGCGGGAGGTCCGGTCCAACTCCTGGAACATCTCGCCGATCCCGAACTTCGAGATCGACTGCGAAACGACATGGAGATAGAGGGATCCGATTCCTTTCACAAGATTCCGATGGATTGGACCCGGCTGGTTATCAGCAGTATCGGCAAGGACAACCTCACTAACTGGGTGGGGCAAACGATCGCCGAGGCTGCCTCCAACGACGACACGACGCCGCTCGACTTCGCCGCCGATCTACTAGTCGCAGCCAATCTCGACGTAGGAATCGTGGCGCGAATCGGAAACGAGGAAAACGTCCGTCGCATCATGCAAGACCCACGTCACTGCGTCGGCACCGACGGAATTTTACGGGGCCAGCGCCCCCATCCGCGCAGCTATGGAACCTTCCCTCGGCTGCTAGGCCGCTATGTACGAGAGCTAGGCATCCTGAGCCTTGAGGCGGTGTCAAAGAAGTCGGCCATCGCCTACCGGCGGTTGGGAATTCCCGACCGCGGACTTCTGGTCGATGGCGCCAAGGCCGACGTCGTCGTGTTCGATAGCGACCGAATCCACGACACGGCCACCTTCGAGAATCCACGCCAGCACCCAGAGGGAGTCAAGTACGTATTTGTGAATGGCTCGCCCGTTGTGTGGAAGGGGCAACTCACTGGACAGTTGCCAGGCGAGCCACTCACACCGGACCGAACGAATACGACTGAATAGGAATGGACGT
This sequence comes from Actinomycetota bacterium, assembly GCA_046537785.1. Taxonomy (GTDB): domain Bacteria; phylum Actinomycetota; class Acidimicrobiia; order Spongiisociales; family ZC4RG35; genus JANQRA01. The sequence continues at coordinate 9,121 of JBKHKD010000024.1, read as the reverse complement.
GCACAAGATCGTCATTACCGATTCCGACCTCGGTGGATCCGACATCGAGAAGTCCGTTCTCGGTCCGGGCTACAAGGTCGACCTGCTCCAGACCACCGATCCGGAAGAGATCGTCAACCGTGCTCGGGATGCCGAGGTCCTCATGATTCAGCGGACTTCGATCACGGAAGAGATCCTCGATCGTCTACCGAATCTCAAGGTCATCATCCGCTACGGCATCGGCGTGGACCGAGTCGACCTGGACGCTGCTGGCGCCCGAGGTATATTGGTCAGCGGAGTTCCTGACTACTGCACAGAGGAGGTAGCCGAGCACGCGGCCATGTTCGTCATCGCCTACGGCCGTAGAGTCTGGGAATCGCTGGCACGAGCCAAAGCAGGAGAATGGGGCAAGGGAACCATCTCGCTTCCGTTGCTCCCAACCGACGACCCAGTCGGAGTCGTGGGTTTCGGTCGCACCGGACAAGCCTTAGCGGATCGGCTGAGCCGGGCCGGTCATCCCATCCGCATCTTTGATCCCTATGCGGACCGCAACAGCGATTCCAAGCATGCATGGGTCGATACGCTCGAGGAGCTCGCCGCTGAGGTGAACCACCTCTCCCTACACCTTCCGCTCACCGCCGAGACGGAGAAGATCATCTCCGAGCCCGTGCTACTAGCGCTGGGATCAACAGGTCATCTCGTAAACACTGCCCGCGGTGGCCTGGTCGACGAGAAGGTACTCTTAGATCTATTGGACGAAGACGAACTCGGCCACGCATCCCTCGATGTCGTTTCGCAAGAACCACCTCCGCCTGAGCTCTCACAGCTGATCCAACATCCAAGAGTGACCGTCACCCCCCATGTCGCCTACCTGAGCACCCAGTCCCTCGGCAAGCTGCGACGTCAGGCTGCTCAGCTTGCCAAGGACCTGTTACGGACCTCTATAGCTGGAGAGAGTACTAGAGCGATCTTTTCGGAGGAGCACCGATGAGCGGAGGGGACGGGACTCGTCCGTCTGGCCGGCGAACTGCTGTCGAGTATGTGCACGAAGAGTTGCGCTACCGCATACTTACCGGCGAGCTCAAGGGGGGTACGCACCTGACCCAAGCGGACGTTGCTCACGAGATGGACGTCAGCACCACACCTGTGCGAGAGGCGTTCCGCCAGCTAGCTACTGAAGGTTTGGTTGCGCTCGACACTCATCGAGGAGTTGTCGTACACAAGCCTGACCTCGAAGACGCTGAGGAGCTGTTCGCCCTTCGACGACTGTTGGAGCCGTATGCCGCGCAACTAGCCGTTCAACGGATCACCGACGAGGAGGTCGCGGCGATAAAAGAGTTCCACGAGGAGATGCTCGCTGCCCGGTCGGTCTCGGATTGGTTCTCCCTCAACCGCAATTTCCATCGCACCCTGATTTCGGCATCCAGGTCGTCGAGGCTCGTATCCACGCTGCATTCCTTGATCGACGCTACCGCAATCTATCTAGCACTGTCGCTCCGCACCGTCTCCCAGCCGTTCCATATCGGGAACAAGGACCACACCAGCATTCTGCAGGCTCTCGAAACACGAGACGCCGACGCCCTATCCGAAGCGGTATTGCTCCACCTTGAACATTCGCGGACGTTGGTTCAGGATGCTCTCAAGGGCTCATCCGTCGCGGATCTCGGCCAAGATCCTGCCACCAGCTCAAGTCACTGACACCTTCGGCTCCTTCGGCCCTTTTCTAGCCTTCCACAAGCCCAAAACAAGGCGTTGGCGGATTCGACCATCTACTGAAGCTTCCACGTCTGGCCCCATATCTCCGGAATCGATCCGAACCCGTCGACATTGTCCGCTGATTAGTTAGTTAGACCGTTGTTTGACTTCACCACCGGGACTCAACGGAATCCCAACCAACCACAGCCCTCTCCCCTACCACCGCACCTGCTTCCCAAGTGGCATGGTCCCACTCGCGAGATCGTTGGCCTACGCCAAGATGGAGGCGCTCGCCGCGGGAGCGGCGCTGGCTGGTTAGGGACCGTCGGCATCCGGCTCAGACGCCGACGATCCCAATCACTCAGTCGACTACCGGGCTCAAGGCCCACCACTCGGAGGCGGTCCAGGGGTGTCGAAGTCCGGCCCACCGGCACCGGGACCGGGGAGCTGGATCCCCACGATCACCGGGTCGTGGTCGGAGGCCCGATAGATCGTTGGCTCGTAGAACCCGATCTGGGTATCGCTCTTGAACGATGTGTCGTAATCGATGATGTCCGGCTCGTCGGCGTTGATGTGGAAGATCGTGGTCCCCGTCACCCAGTTGAGCATCGACCTCGTCGCCAGCGCCGTGTCCAGATAGCCCAGCTGACCGTCGAACACGAACGAGTAGGCGTCGGGCCCGACGAACTCCTCGACCAAGTCCGTGAGGCCCGCATCTTCGAGTGTCGTGATGGGGTCTTCCATCGCGTAGCTGTTGAGGTCCCCGATCACCAGCACGCCGCTCGAGTCCTCGGAGAGCTCGTCGACGAAGTCGAGCAGCGCCTCGGACTGGGCAACCCGGGTCAGGTTGCAGTTGCCCTGTCCACCCGGGTCAAGTGGATCACCGATGCTGGCGCACGAGGAGCCCTTCGACTTGAAGTGATTGACCACCACCGTGAACGGTTGGCCTCCCGGTCCGGTCTGTTGGAATGTCTGTGCCAACGGCGGCCGGCCCAGTGGCTCGATGTCCCCCGGGCGGGTCGCGTCGAATGCATCATCGGCCAATGCGATCGGATCCCCGACGAGTTCGACCGCCCCCGGCTTGTAGATGATGTCGTTGCGCACCGGGTAGTTGTTGTAGTGATCGGCTTCACCGACCCAGGCCCAGGTGCCGGCCCCCTCCAGGGCGTTGAGCTCTTCGACCAGAGTGAGCACCGGGTTGTGCGCTCGGTCGGGGTCGAGGGGCTCATCGTCGAGGATGTCGTTCTCGATCTCCTGGATCCCGACGATGTCGGCGTCGAGAGCGATGATCCCCTGCAGCAGCTTGGTGAGTTGACGGTCGAACTCCTCCTCACTGTCGGCACCCCGGCAATCGAGATTGGCAGTCGGCCCACAGATGTCGGGCCCGCTGTCGACGTGGGTGAAGAAGTTGAGCACATTGAAGCTCGCCACCGTCACGTTTCCGCCCGTGTCGTCGGGCGCGCTCGGACGTGGGTTGGTCTCGACATGTGTCGCCGGCTCCGTCGGCTGCACCATGTAGGTGGGGATGCTGTCGAAGTCGTGGGAGGTGCCTTCGTGCATGACCCCGGTCACACCAAGGAGGAGATCACCTCCGCGGAATGAGTTCTCCTCGGAGTATTCGCTGCCGTCCGGGTGCTGGTTCCAGCTCGGGTTCTGACTGGTGCGTGCGTCGTCGATCCTGATCTGGTTCAGGGCATTCTGCTCGGCAAGCTCCACGGCGTCGCCTCCGGGTGGAAACACATGGGTCCCCTGGAACTGACGGTCTGTTGCCAGGACGACCTCGTTGGTCCGGTCGTAGTCGAAGAACTCCACGATGTGCAGATCCTGTGTGAGCGTCAGCAGCATTCCCTCGACAGCCTCCCTGTCGGCATCGGTGGCCGGTAGGGTGAACTCGATTGGTTCTGGGAACGATGCCGATCCAACCACCTCGACGCTCTCGACATTGGTGATCTCGGTCAGCTGGTCGAATTCGGCGACGGTGCCGACGACCTCGACGACGTCACCCGCCTCGACGTCCTCGAACGGGGCGAACACGAAGATGCCCTCGGAGGTGGCGTCGCTGCCATCCCAATCGGACTCCTCCTCTTGCATGAAGAACCCACCGAGTTGCTGGCCCTTGACCGGGTCGTCCTGGAAAACGGCGGTGACGACTCCCTCGATTGAGACGAACTCGCCCACGAACGGGCTGGAGAAGCCGTCTCCCTGGATCTCGTGGATGAAGAGCTCAGTCGGCTCGAGGGTCGGGGCGTCACAGATGTTCACCGCCCCCGGCGTGTCATGGGGGCCGAGTCCGAAGTCGCCTATGGTCCAACCTTCGTCGATGCAGTCGTAGACCTGGCCTGGGACAAAGGTGCCATCCGGCCCGACCGTGGTGCTGCTGTAGACATGATTGCCACTCTCCGGCGTCTCGACGAGCGCCACCGAGTCCAGGATCGCCGACCATGGCTCGGAGTCGAGGGTGCCGTCGTCGTTGATGTCCAGATCGTCCCCGTTCGAACCGGTGAAACCCTCGACGAGGAGGTGTGTGACGTTGTCACTGTTCTCGAAGCCAAGGGTGGTGGTCAGGTCGGCCGTCCCCAGAGTGAACGTCGACTCGGCTGCCACGAAGAAGCCGTCGCCGTCGAGATTGTGACCATCAAGGTCGGTGACCGACTCGATGACCCCAGAGGTGTCGTCGGGGCCATCACCGATGACGATGTAGGTCAGATCACCGAGACTGGCTCCTGCTGGGCCGGTGAGCTCGAAGTACTCGTCGGTGTCGCCACCAGGCTGGTCGATGCGGATCTCGTTGATCGTGATCCCGTCGCCGACCGCGAGTGCAGTCGCGGGTATCAAGGCGGCGATCATTGCCAATACGGCGAGGATGGTGGTGTTGCGGTGCTTCACGTGGCTCCTTCGTGGCATGCGACCACCCTACGTGGCCCGTCGTGAACCATATCAAACAGTGGCATGGCACGGGCGCGAACTTTTCGCGAACACCGAGAGCGTTCAGAAAAGGTGACAACCACGGGGAGCGTCAGGGCCGAGACCAGGGTTCCGACGAGGACGACCGAAGTCACGTAGTCGGCCTCCAGGTCGTGCTTGATCGCTATCAGCGATGTGAATACCGCCGCCGGCATCGCCGCCTGGAAGACGATGACGTCTCCGGCGAGGCCGTCGAGATCCAGCAAACCTATGGCCGCTACCGCTACCGCCGGGGCCAGAAGCAGTTTCAGCGCAATCGGGATGGCCAGCCCGGGCGCGGGCAGCGCCCGAGGCATTCCCGCCAGTTGCACTCCTAGGGTCAGCAATATCACCGGGATCAACGCTGCGGCGAAAAGCGATATGGGCGGATCCAGCCAGATCGGCAATGTGGCATCGGTGAAGTTTGCCAAGAGGGCGGGGACGACAGCCAATGCCAGCGGCGACGACACGGGCCGTCCTCGCCGCCCGCCACAGTGAACCGTGACGGGCCTTGGCCAGACCGACCCCCGTGAGATCCCTAGCGTGTTCACAGTCAACATCACGATGCTGGCGATTGGAAGGGCTGCCGCTCCGAATGCGAACGCAGATATCGCCAGGCCGAAGTTGCCGACGTTGCCATCTCTACAGCACCTCCGCAAGAGCAGCCTCGACATCCATCCCCGCAAGAGATTCCACCGGAGCTTGAATTCGACGTGGCTCTCAAAGACCACCAGATGCAACCGGGTCAGTGTCTCACCCGCTGGGGCGATCCCGGGCTGGCTCGGCTCGTCGCAGCTGGTCGGGATGTGGAGCGACGGTTCGACGACGAGTTGGTCGACGCCACCGTGCCACTCGTGGAGGATGGTCGCCGACGCCCGCCCCCACGTGGCTCACCTGGATTCCGTCACGCTCGGCGGGAGAGGTCATCGAAGACTTCGCCGCCGGACTCGCCGCTCGACTCGGTTTAAAAGCCGTCATGCCCTTGAACGTGTTCGCGGCTCGAGCCCGCAGAAGACCATGCAGAACAGCTTTCAGCAGGCGCAGAATGTCATGTGCTCCTTTGCTGTTGTAGATCAGAAATCAGGTCCGGTTCTGCTTCTCGACGATGTCGTCGACTTCCGCTGGACGTTGACCATCGTGGCCGCACAGCTGTTATCGGCTGGCTCGGGCCCGCTCGACTGGAAACTGCCGCCAAGCCAAAACTCCCCTGGGAGGTGGTGATCAACACCAGCGGCACCCATGAGAAGGGCGAGGAACTGAACGCTGCGGGCTCGCTGAAGATGGCGGGCCGCTCCATGATCGTGCTGATGTCGGAGACCCAACCCGCTCAGAAGACGCCCATCAACTCCTCGGGATCAATATGCCTGCCCCCGGTGGACCCGAAACGGGATCCGTCGCTCGACGAGCCACGGGAACTCGGCCAGATGCTCCTCGAAGCGGTCGTTGGCCACCACGGTCGCCCCTTTCTCGTCAGCAATGGTCAGCACCGACTCGCGGTCCATCCCGGCCGGGGGCGCGGTGATGGTCGCCCGCTCCAAGCACTGGTCGCGGCTCTCATACCTCTCGATCTCGAGACGGACGTCTTCGTCGACCACGACGACGACGTCATAGCCGAACCGCTCCAACGATCGCAGCACTGGAAGCCAGCAGCAAGATGTCGGGTCGGTCGTCTGCACTGGGCGCGGGGCCAGGCAAGCCGGGTTGTTTTGTCTGCCTGGAAACGGGGAATGACTCATCTAGACGACTCACGGAGGTTCGTGTCGTGCTTCGCATCGATCCTCCCCGTGCCTTCGATCGCCTGATTCGGGAGACCCGGAAAGGCACCACCTCGGCGGTGATGGCATTCGACGCACACGATCCCTCCACCGTGTTCATAGACGGGCTCGGCCTACCGCTGGGTCTCACCGCCCAGGGCGACACGCTGTATGTATCCGGATTGGGGGCTGGGCAACGTCTGGTCGGTCTCGGCCGCCGGTACCGATCTGCTGGCCGAAGGGCTGGCTCAACCCGAGGGACTCGCCCTCGACGGCGACCGGCTGGTGGTCGTCGAGGAAGGCAAGGACCGGGTCGTGGCAATCGACCTCGACACCGGATCTTTCGAAGTTGTCGTGGAAGGCCTCCAGCTCGGGTCCCGGGTCGTCCCGGGTGCCTTCCCCAACGGCATCTTCAACGGGATAGCGGTCGGAGAGAACGGGAGTATCTACATCTCGGAGGACGTCACCAACACAGTTCTCGAGTTCAAGCGATAAAGCGGCCCGCGGAATCGGCCCTCGACGGCGGGCGAACGTCGAGTCGAGAGCTGACTCCGATCTGTCAGCCAGTGGCGCGGTCGGTCTCCTCGACCCGGCTCACCCGCCCATCCCTGAACCGGATCTGAAACTCCACGAACTCGTCTGCGTCCCGAGTGGTTTGGCCCGTTCTACTCAGCCTGGCTCGCCGAGATCCATTTTCCATCTACGACGACCACCACCGTTCCGATCTCTGATAGCCGACTCATCCTTCCAGACGAGACCAGAATCAAATAGATTGCACCAGGGCTCGAACAAGGGCCGTGCCAAGCTCGGAGAGGAAACGGAAATGCCAGACCTCGATCCGATCATCTGGATCATCGTCGGGGCCGCTGCTCTACTGGTCTTTGGGCTGATCGTTGCACTGGCCACCAGGTCCGGCCGACAGCGACAGGAACAAGAGCAGAAGATCAGGAGGTCGCAGACGGCCCGTGTGGTGTCGATCGTGGTTCTCCTCGTCCTTATCGTCGGTTTCGCAGTGGCCAACGCCCACCCGGTTTCGATCAATTGGCTGTTCACCCAGACCAATGCTCCGATGTTCCTCGTCATTGGCCTCTCCGGAGGTGTCGGACTCCTGGTCGGGGCGCTGATCACCTGCCGAAATCGCGCCGAGTAAGAGCGGTTGGCACACGCACCCGGCCCGCCTCCCATCTCCCCCTAATAGCCACGATTGTGTATCGCCGCGCAGTCTCCGCAGTAATGACACCTCCTTGAATCCTTAGACCCCCGATGTCCGAGAAGGATTCGACAGACCGCGTTGTCCGCACTGACCGGTCCCCATCGTGGGTGGCACCCGGTCTCCGTCGTCCCCAACCTGCAGACCTCGCTCTCGGCTCCACTACGACTGTTCTTTTGTCAATGCCGGGGGGTGGGGTGGTGACTGCAGGTGATGTAGATTTGCCGTGCAACGGTTCGCCCGACGTCGATGGTCCAAACCGATGGCGGACAGAAGACGCTCGATCAACAGGTCGAGTGGATGAGAGCTCCCACCGCCTGACCCTCATCGGCCAGCTCGTTGTAACGCGCAACGGCTTCGGAGGTCTCCAGCATCTCGGTTCTGCCCCCGGCGGACCCGATTTCGTCGAGGGCCTCCTCGGTCACCTGGAGCCGCAGCTGGCGGCCCCGACCGATCACTATCAACTCGGCCCCTCTGTCGAGTAGCTCGGTAATGTCGTTTACCTGGACCCCGGGACGGTGATGTGTCCCCGTTTCGTTCCAGTCCCAGTTCCTCCCACCACCGGGCCACAGCTTGGCATCGCGGAAGTCCCCTGCCTCGGTGCTCACCTGACCCCATTGGAGATGGGTGATCCGGGGTGAAACACTTCCTGTCATGGCTCTGTCCTAGTGGTCCGTCTCAACCTACCCGGTCCAGGAACCATTGCATGTGGTCATCCCGAGGCAAGGCGCGAGCTTCAGTGGACTTCTCACTGACTTTGAAGCTCTGTCAATGCGCTCGCAATCACCGCACCTAGTTCCCGAGCGCGCGGTTTGACGCCGCTCCGCAGTCCCTGTTCAGGCGTTTTCCGTTAACTCCTAACTAGGTTCCACTCTCCGAGTGGGGAATCTGTCAGTGGCCTCATACGCTCAGGGCATGGACGGGAAATCATCCCTCGACCTGCTCATCGAGCTCGATCAAAATGAGCGACAGTTGCAGCTGGCCCATTTCGATAGTCTTGATACCAAGGCTGGTCTCGTTCTCGGTTTCGCTGGTGTTCTCATTGCGTTGGGAAACCGTTCAGGGACCCTCGCTGGCATCGGTTCAACGACTCTCGCTGCCCTTGCGGCGATCGCATCAGTGGCGTCCTTTTGGCCACGGGGATTTGCATCGATTGATCCGACTCGGCTTGGTGACTATGCGGGCGCCGAACTGGCGTTCACTCAACTTACAGTTCTCGACACGTTGGAACTCATGCTGGTCGAGACGATGGTCCGACTGGAGATGAAGGCACGTAGGCTTAAATGGGCGTTGATGAGTCTTACTGCAGGCGCAGTGCTGGCAGCTTCAGACCTACTGTTGGGATAACCCGAATGGCCGATACTCCACAACCACAGAAGAAGGAGCCGCCACCGAGGCCTCCTCGTCAACCGGATCCGAAGCTGATCACATACCTCGAGCGAGGTAAGGACGACCGAGACGAGTCGAACGAGCCCGAGTCTGAGATTGCCAAGCCCTGATGCATCTGCTCGTTTGACACGGCGCTACCGTCGTAACAGCT
>JBKHKD010000023.1:0-42950 GCA_046537785.1 Actinomycetota bacterium | reverse complement strand
ACGTCCTCATGCGACTTCCACCCCCGATCGGTCAGGGGTCGAGAGTCACGTTAGGCCGATGGCGGGGTGCCGGCTCAACCGATCGTCAAAAGCCCGGCCACGTTGCCGACCAGGTATTCCTCATAGGCGCTCAGGTAGATCGATGTCAGGCCGGCAACCGTCTCGATCGGGATGATGTAGATACCTCCATTGCCATCGACCACAGCGAAGATGTCCAGGTCATCGGGATCGTATGGGACCTTCCCCGAGGACTTGTCCATCGAGTATGGCCTGCGTCCAATTCCGACGTGCCAGCTTCCGTTGGAGATGTAGCTGGTAGAGCTCTTTACCTGCACTCGCTGGATCCCTTCGGGGGTTGAAACCAGGAGGTCGTATGGCTGAGGTTCCGATGGAAGCGAAACCGGATATCCGCGCACCGCGAACCAGGAGGCCACGATCAAGGGAGCGGCGTGTCTGAGCGAGTACCCTCGTGGGTCACGTGATAGATAGGCGAGCGCAGGCCGTGTTGGTGTCGGCTCGTCCAAATGCGAGAGCTTTATGCCAAGCCTGACGGCGTGGCCTTTGACCCGGAGTCCGGTGCGGTGGTCTCCTACAAGGCCCAATCGCTCTGCCACCTCTTCCCACGAGTCGGATACTTTGACCGCCTCGCTCAGCTCCGCGTCCGACCATCTGCGGTGGCCTGAGAAGTGATTGGTCTCTAGCTCCAGGAAGTCGGCTCGTCGTTTGACAACCTTGATCGAGCCGCCCGATCTCTCATTTAGCCCCAATACCCGTAGCACTCCGCGCCAGGACCTCTGCGAGGCCACCGCTGCCCGGAGTTCCTCGTCCGTCCACGTACGTCGGCTCACACAATGACGACTACCAGGAAGGGGTGACAGAACTTCGGTTGTTGGTCGGGCCGGGCGGATTTGAACCGCCGACCTCCAGTCCCCCAGACTGGCGCTCTAACCAAGCTGAGCCACGGCCCGTGACTCTGAGAATGGTAGACGCAAGCTCAGCTGAACCCGTATCGTCACAGGCATGTCAGTCGCCGACCGCCTCGCCCCGTTCGGGGTCACCATCTTCACCGAGATGACCGAGCTCGCCATCGAGCACGATGCCATCAATCTCGGGCAGGGCTTCCCCAACTGGGACGGCGCCGGTTTCGTCAAGGAAGCGGCGATGAGAGCAATCGCAGAAGGGGGCCGCGACCAGTATCCGCCCAGCCCAGGTGTCCTCGAGCTGCGGCAGGCCATCGCCGAACGTTACGGTCCACTTCTCGACCGCGTGCTCGACCCCGGCACGGAAGTGACGGTGACCTGTGGGTGCACCGAGGCACTTGCGGCATCGTTTCTGGGGCTTATCGACCCCGGTGACGAGGTTGTCGTCGTCGAGCCGTTCTACGACGCCTACCCGGCGGATCTGGCGATGGCGGGCGCCACCCCCAGGTTCGTTTCCCTGACACCGCCGGACTTTGCCCTCGACCTCGACCGGCTGAGGAAGGCGTTCGGAGACAAGACGAAGGCAATCATCGTGAACAATCCCCACAACCCGACCGGCAGGGTCTTCACCCGAGAAGAGCTTCAGGGGATTGCCGATTTGTGCATGGAGTTCGACGTCATCGCTATCTGCGACGAGGTCTATGAGGAGATGACGTACGACACGACCCATCTCCGGCTGGCGACCTTCGAAGGGATGTGGGACCGGACGCTGACCCTCTCCTCGCTGGGCAAGACTTTCTCTCTTACGGGCTGGAAACTGGGTTGGGGGATAGGCCCGCCGCATCTGAGCGCAGGGCTTCGCGCCGCGCATCAGTTCCTCACCTTTACCACCCCGACTCCGGTCCAGCATGGCGCCATTGCCGCCATGGAGGCGCCTTCCCCCTTCTACGACGAGATGAGAGCCTCCTACAAGGGAAAACGGGACCTGCTGGCGGCCGGTCTGGAGGACGCCGGTTTTGAGCCGTATCTCCCCCAGGGGACCTACTTCCTCATGGCCGGACACGCCGCGGCGGAAAACGATCGCCAGTTCTGCAAAGACCTGATCAAGCAGGCCGGTGTCGTGACCATCCCTCCAAGCGTGTTCTACAGCAGCCCGGAACTGGGAAGCGGGTTCGTCCGATTCGCCTTCTGCAAGGACGAACAGACCCTCGAAGACGCCGTCGGGAGGTTGAAGGGAATCGGATAGTTTTCTTCAGGGACGCTGTGTCGATGCCGATCTTCTTAGTGGAGGTCGGGCTTGCAGTACAGAATTCTCCCCACAATCGGCGCTTTGGTGATCCTGGTAGGGATTGGTGTTGCCGTAATCGTCCAGATCGGCAGCAATCGGGACACCGCAGCTGCCGATATCGAAGTCCCCGTGACGACGTCGACGACATCGACGACCGTCGAGGACTCGGACTCGACCACCTCGACCACGACGCCGGATCCGTTTACCTACCGCATCGGGATCCTCTCAGGAATCTCCACGGACAACTTCTGGGCCTTCTACGGCAGGGAGCCTTCGGTGTGGAACTCCTACGTGCTCGGACCGACCAAGCCCGCCCTGTACACGACAAACCCAGCACGAGGCGCCATCGAGCCCGAGCTGGCTGCGGATGAGGCCGAGCCTGTCCGTGACGGTGATTCATGGAGGGTCGAGGTAGCCCTTACCCCCGAACTCGCCTGGAGTGACGGGACGGCGATCACCGCAGACGACCTCGTGTTCACTTTCGAGACGGTGCGGGCCCTCGATCTCGGAGGGAGCTGGCAGGAAGCCTTCCCCGAGTCAGTGCTCTCGATCGAAGCCGAGGATGACCACAGTGTCGTAATCGAGTTCAGCGACCGGCCCCGTCTCTCGACCTGGCCACACGGCATCGGCATGGCTCCGATCATGGCAAGACACCTCTGGCAGCCGAAGATCGATGGCATCTCAGCCGAGGAGCTATATGAGCTCTCTGGCGAGAGCGATGTCAGCGGAGGGCCGATGGTGCTGAACTCGGTGGCTGATGATCGGATAGTCAGCCGCGCCAATGAGGGATATCACCGCGCCGGTGGCCCGGACATCGTCGAGTACCAGATCTTCGAAGATGAAGAGTCGGCGGTTGATGCTCTCGCCGATGGAGAGATCGACTACATCCTCACGCCCAAAGGCCTGACCGCAAAGAATGCGGCTTCCCTTGAGGCGAATCCCGACGTCGAGCTGGCGGAGAGCCCGGGTCATGCCATCAGGTATGTCGGGTTCAATCTCGACCGTGAGCCGATGTCCGACCGGGCGTTCCGGGCCGCCCTGGCGTTGTTGATCGACCGCTCGGAAATGTCCGTGGCGACCGGAGCCGGACCGGCCGCATGGTCGATGGTGCCCGAGGCCAATCGCGCCTGGTACGACCCTGACGCGGTGTCCGCGATCGCTGAGCCCTACGGCGAGCCGGCCGCAGCGAGATTGGCTGTCGCCATTGAAACTCTGGAGGACGCTGGCTACGAGTGGCAGAGGAGGCCATCGATCCAGGACGGTGACCTGATTCCGGGAGAGGGCCTGACGGTCGATGGCACACAACCAGGACCCCTGACCATTCTCACCCCCGGCGACGCATACGATCCGGAGCGGCCCGAGTACGCGGCGGCGGTCGCAGAGGCATTGAGTGTCCTTGGCTTCGATGCCCGTCCCGTGGAGACGGACTTCGACACGGTCGTGGACCTCGCATTCACTCCGGAGGAGGACGGGGAGCGCAAGTACGACATGTATCTGCTCGGGTGGACGCTGGGCAACCCGGGTCTTCCCGCCTACTACGGATCGCTGTTCTCGAGTGAGGGCCCTCTCAACAACACGGGCTACGCGTCAGAGGAGTTCGACGAGGCGCTTGCCCGTTATGGCAAGGCCGTTGATGTCGGCGAGGCCTTCGACGCCCTCTGGGCAATGGAACGAGTCCTGGCCAAGGACCTTCCCTATCTGCCGCTCTACACCAACACGATAACCGAGGCCTACCGGTCCGATCGCGTGGCATTTCCCGATGCCGACGTCCTTGGAGGGATCCAGGCACGCCTTGGAGGCATCAGGCACGTGAGTCCGGCGGACAGCTGAGGGCTACGCTCTTCGACTTGTGGCCAGCGAAGAGCAGATCTCTAACAAGATCATCACAGTCCCCAACCTGGTTTCGTTCGTGAGGCTGGCCGCCATCCCGGTCTTCTGCTGGCTGGTGCTTGGACCCGCGCGATGGACAGCCGCCACGATCCTGTTCGCCCTGATCGCCCTCACCGACTGGGTCGATGGCTATTTGGCCAGACGGCTCGATCAGGTGACCCGGCTGGGGAAGGCGCTCGACCCCGTTGCTGACCGCTTATTGATCGCCGCGGCAATCATCGTCGGGCTGCTTGCGGGCATCGTTCCCCCCGTCATCGGTATCACCCTGATTGTTCGCGAGGTCTACATGGCCCTTGTGACCTTCGCCATGGTCTCTCGTCGAGGCGGGGTGCTTGAGGTGCGCTGGCTCGGCAAGCTGGCGACATTCATCGTGTATTCGTCCGTCGGCTGGTTCTACATGGCCGCGATCGAGTTTCTCGAGTTTTTGACCTTGCCACTTGCCTGGGCTGCTGGCATCGCCGGTCTGATCCTGTACTGGACCACCGCGATCCAATACACCGGTGACGCCCTCCGGATAGTGTCTGAATTAGAGTCGGCCGCCAGTTCCGAGGAGAGTTGATGAACACACCAGAAGATCTTCACTACACCGACGAGCATGAGTGGATCAAGCAGGTCGGTGACTCGACTGTGCGAATCGGCATCACTGACTATGCCCAGGACCAGCTCGGCGATGTCGTCTTCGTCGAACTTCCAGAGGCCGGTAAGGAGGTCGCCAAGGACGACCTCGTCGTCGAAATCGAGAGCACCAAGTCGGTGGGTGAGGTTTACGCCCCTTTCGCCGGGAGGGTCGCCTCGGTGAACGAGGCTGTGGCAGAGAACCCGGAGCTGGTGAACACGAGCCCTTACGAGGACGGATGGTTGGTGGAGATCGAAGTGAGCGGCGACATCGTCACCGACGACCTGCTGGATGCGGCGGCCTACAAGGATATGACCGAATAGTTGTCCCGGGCATCTCCGCTGAGCAACCTATCATCGGGGTCCGATGACCGAATCTGAGGGCAGAGACGCCCCCGAGCCCGAAGCTGAAGTTGAGGTCGACACCGACCCCACCGTTCTCTATGTCCCGATAGCGGATCGAGCCGAGCATCCGCTGAGCCCGGATGAGGCGGCCCATGTCGAGGGTCTGTCCGGATACGCCATCGTCGTCGAGAAGGGGCCGCGAAAAGGCATGAGCTTTCTGCTGAAAGACGGCAACACAACCGTCGGCAGGCACCCCGACAGCGACATCTTTCTCAACGACGTCACCGTCTCCCGGCATCACTGCCGCTTCGTCACCAGCGGCGACGAGTTGACCGTTGAGGACAGTGGTTCGACCAATGGCACCTATGTGAATGACGAGCGGGTCGACTCGGCGAAGCTCCAAGCGGGCGATGAGGTGCTCATCGGCCGTTTCCACTTCGTTATCGCCCACGGTGATGCCTGAGACCACCCAGCTCAGCATCGGGGAGGTCATCAACCTGCTCCGGGACGATTTCCCCGACGTCTCAGTGTCGAAGATCAGGTTTCTCGAGAGTCAGGGCCTGATCGACCCCGATCGGTCCGGGAGCGGATACCGTCAGTTCGACAACAACGACGTCGCCCGTCTCCGCTTCATCCTGCAACAGCAACGCGATCACTTCCTGCCCCTGAAAGTCATCAAGTCGAAGCTGACCCTTTGGGAAAGGGGCGAGGACACCTCCGGGGACACTCCCACCACCGCTCAGAGCCTCGAAGACGCAGGTGAGCCGCTGGATAGAACCGAGCTGCTGAAGCGCTCGAGACTCGACGAAGAGCAGCTAGATGCGTTGATCGACATAGGGTTGATCCGTCCAATCAGCGACTCGGTGGTATTCCCCCCGGAGGCTGGCATCGTGGCGATGGAAGCCAAGCGGCTCATGGATCAAGGTTTGGAGCCGCGGCACCTGCGAACCGTGCGACTCTCATCGGAGCGTGAGGCGGACCTGCTGAAGCAGTTGGTCTCGCCATTGTTAAAGGCAACCAATCCCGAAGCGAAGGCCCGGGCCAAAGACGTGCTGGAGTCGAGTTCCGACTCCGTCCAGGCGATGCACAGGGCCCTGCTTGCCTCCGAGCTGAGACAGCACCTGCAGTCATGAACAAGCTCGCTCGATCGGCCGTCCTGGCCGTGTCGCTCGTTCTCGCTCTCGCCCTTCCGGCCGCCGCCGCACCCTTCGTGTTCCCGCTCTATAACGAGGACGGCTTTCCCCACGACGGACCACCGGGAGTCAGCGCTTCGTCGTGGATCGTCTACGACGACATGACCGACATGGTGCTCGCGGAGCGGAGCGCGGATGACCCCCGACCCATGGCATCGATCACCAAGATCATGACCGTCTTGTTGGCCCTCGAGAACGGGGACCTCGACGAGGGGGTGAGCATCTCAGAGGATGCTGCGGGCACCGGAGGCCAGGAGATCGGGCTCGTCGCCGGGGAAACGGTGACCCTGGGCGCCCTGGTGCGGGCCGCGATCATCCGATCCGGGAACGACTCTGCTGCGGCCATTGCCGAGCACATCGGGGGAAGTGTGGACGGATTCGTCCGGATGATGAATGAGAGAGCCGAAGAGTTGGGCATGGAGAACACTCGCTTCGCCAACCCCCACGGCCTGGACGCGGCCGGCCACTACTCGACTCCCCGTGACATGCTGGTCGTTGCCCGCCAGGCTATGTCCATCCCCGAGTTCGAGAACCTCGCCCGGTCGAGGATGCTGGTCTTTCCCGACACCCCGGACGGGATGGCGCGCTCAGCCAGCAACACCAACCGTATGCTCAACAGCTATCCAGGACTCATCGGGGTGAAGACGGGGGAGACGCCCAATGCCGGACTCACTTACGTCGGAGCCGCAGAACGCGACGGCAGAAGAGTCTTTGTGGTCGTCTTCAACTCTGTCGGCAGACGTGCCCATTTCGCCGACGCCCTGAGATTGTTCGATTGGGCCTATAAGGACCTGGGAATCAACGGCACCCTCTACGCCAGCATCCCATATCAGGCGGCGGCCCCCAGAGTGGACACATCGCCGTTGACGGTCGAGGCTGGCATCGAGTCGTTTCTTCACGCCACCGCACAGGGTGTGACCGGAGACCCGCCGGCCCCTCCAGGTGATGAGGATGCACCGGAGCCGCCGCCAGTCATCGACATCAGCAGACATCCGAGTTCTGCTCCCGGGTCACCGCTCGGCGCGCTTTCCTACTGGTTTGGTCTGATGGCAGGCAGCGAGGATGGTTGATTCGTCCCTCGCGTCTGAGGTCCTGTGTGAGCGCGAGATCGCCTCGAGGGTCGCCGAACTGGGGGAGGCCATTGGCGCCGATTTCAGCGAGCGGGAGCCCCTCTTCCTGGTGATGCTCAACGGCTCAGTCCCGTTCGGAGCAGATCTCGTCCGGGCTGTTCCCATGAACGTCGAGGTCGATTTTCTCGGGCTCAACCGATACGGCGAAAGCGGCAAGATCGGGGTGACTCTGGACACGTCTACGCCATTGTTTGATCGCAATGTGATCATCGTCGAGGACATCATCGACACCGGTCTGACCCTCACCACCCTCCGGAGGATGATCAGCGACCGTGGGGCAGCTTCGGTCACCACAGCGGCGTTGCTCGACAAGACCCGGCGCCGCCTCACCGATGTGCCAATCGACTACCGAGGTTTTGAAGTGGGAGACGAATTCCTGGTCGGATACGGGCTCGACTGGCAGGGTCTGTACCGCAACCTGAGGTCGATCTGGGCGGTGCTCGACATAGAGCGCCTGGTCGAGGACCCCAAGGCCCTCGCCGCCGAACTGGGTCATTCCTGACACTCTCGTGGGAGTGTTCCCACGGCGGTGATAACCTCGCGGCATGGCCTCAGAAACAGATCCGATCCCTCTGGAAATAGTGGGTGTCAGGGTCGAGTTGCCCTCCAACCAGCCCATTGTCCTCCTCAAGGAACAGGAGGGGAGTCGCTACCTCCCGATCTGGATAGGAGCCAACGAAGCCACCGCCATAGCTACGGCTATGGAGGGTGTCGAACCGCCGCGTCCCTTGACTCACGATTTGATGAGGTCGGTCATTGACGCGGTCGGTGCCCTGGCCGTGAAGGTCGTTATCACTGAGATGAGGGACTCCATCTTCTTCGCCGACCTGTCCTTAGACGTCTCGGGCGAAGAGGTCAAGGTGTCGTCCCGTCCCTCCGATGCGATCGCCCTGGCGGTCCGAACAGGCACCCCAGTGCTCGCTTCGCCGAATGTTCTCGAAGAGGCAGGAGTCCATTTCGAGGACGAGGACGAGGAGGAGGAAGTGGCCCGTTTCCGTGAGTTTCTCGAGGAGGCCACCGTTGAGGACTTCCTCGGCGGCGACCAGCCGTAGCCTTCTAGTTGCCCACAAGTCGTGAGACCCAGGCGCCCGATTGTCTACGGCCTCGGGCTCCTGGCGATCGTCGTAGTCCTCGGGACGGTGGGTTTCATACTGATCGAGGGTGTCTCGCCGTTCGAAGCCTTCTACATGGTGGTCATCACGGTCAGCACCGTGGGATTCACCTACGAGTTCGAACTATCCCGCCTTGGGGAGATCTGGACGGTGATCGTCATCGTCCTCGGGATAGGGGCTGCTCTCTACACTGCTGTCGCCTCATTCGAGCATCTCATCGACCTTGGGGCACTACGAAGGAGAAGAAAGATGGAGCGCGACATCTCGAAGCTCTCCGACCATGTGATCGTCTGTGGCTGGGGTCGGGTGGGCCGAGGGACCTGGTATGCCCTCAGGGATCGGGACATATCGGTCGTTGTGATCGAAGCGGATCCTGAGCGCGCCCAAGCCGCAGAGGAAGCGGGAGTGCTGCTCATACGTGGAGACGCCACTCACAACGATGTGCTCGAGCTGGCAGGGATTGACACGGCGGCTTCCCTAATCGCCTGCGTCGCAGACGACTCTGACAACCTTGTCATCGCCCTTTCGGCCAAGGCTCTGCGTCCCGAGCTCAGGGTGATCTGCCGGGCGGCGGAACTCGAGTCGGAGCGCAAGCTGCGTCTCGCGGGTGCCGACGCGGTGGTCGCCCCACAGGTCGTCGGGGCAGAACGACTTGCCGTTCTGGCAATAGAGCCTGAACTCGCCCAGATCTTCGATGTGGTCATCAATGGCAATGCTGTCGAATTCCGGGTGGAGGAACTAGACATCGACCCGGGTTCGAGGCTCGCAGGTAGATCCATCGCCGAGTCGGGGATTCGTCGGGAGACCGGTGCGCTGATCCTCGCCGTGGAGGGTGAAGACGACAACGTGATCGTTAATCCCGGGCCATCACAACGTCTGAACCCGGGGGAGCGGTTGGTCGTCGTCGGAACGAAGATCCAGGTAGACAAGGCCGCCGAGCTGTTGAAGCCAGTCACCTGAACGACTCTCCTCGGAGTTTTCCACAGGAAAGCATTGACATCGGAGAGGTGCGCGCAGTAGCTTGCCTGCGGCGGAGTTACACTAATGTAACCCGGAGGAGTTATGACCAACGAGCGGGAAGTGGCGGGGTATCGCGCCCCACAGGTGTGCAAGCTGGTCGGTATCACATACCGACAGCTGGACTATTGGGCGCGCACGGGGTTGATCACGCCCAGCATGCAGCAGGCCCGTGGCTCCGGATCCCAAAGGGTCTATTCATTTACCGACGTCGTGCAGTTGAAGGTCATCAAGAACCTGCTCGATGCCGGCATGAGCCTGAAGAAGATCCGTTCGGCGGTCGACATCTTGCGCCATGAGATGGACTCCGATCAGCCTCTCGCCGACGTGACGCTCCTCAGTGACGGTCAGACGATCTACGCGGCTCACTCCGATGAGGAAGTGGTCGACGTCCTCCGCAAAGGTCAGGGTGTCTTCAGTATCGCCATAGGCCCGGTCCAGGATCAGGTGGAGGGGGCCATCCATCAGCTCTTTCCAGACGACGAGGGCGAGGAACTCGCCGGGGTCGCCGAGTTAGGAGCAACCTGAGCACCGAACCACCCACAGCGCACGACATCGATTTCGCTCACAACAGTGAGCGGCAGTTTGCGCTCCTACTGGACTTCTACGGTGTGCCCTGGGAGTACGAGCCACGCAGCTTTCCCATCGAGTTCGAAGATGGCGAACCCACCAAGTACTTTCGGCCGGACTTCTATCTACCCGACGACGACATGTACATCGAGATCACGACGATGAATCAGAAGCTCGTCACGAAGAAGAACAAAAAGATCAAGCTCCTGCGCAAGCACCACCCGGACATCAAATGCAAGATTTTCTACCAGCGGGACTACCTCCATCTGGTGGTCAAGTATGGGCTAGAGGAGCCGGACCATCTCGATGAGGCGACAGCTCCTACGAGGATCCCCGGCCAGCCCGAGATCGTCAGGCTCGAGGACAGGGGCGAGCGGCTGACCGGATGAGGCGGTCGCCGCTGCACGGACTCAACGACAGTCTGGGAGCCCGTTTCGTTCCCTTCGGAGGCTGGGAGATGCCGGTCCAATACGAATCGGTGCTGACCGAGCACCGGGCGGTGCGAGAAGGCGCCGGTGTCTTCGACGTCAGCCACCTAGGGCGCTTCTCGTTGAGGGGTGCGGGTTCGCGACAGGCGATGAGACGCCTTCTGTGCAACGACATCGACCTCATCGAGCCGGGGCGGTGCCAGTACACGATGGTCCTCAATGAGGATGGCGGGATAGTCGACGACCTCATCGTCTGGTGGATCGAGGACGGGGAGTTCTGGCCCATGCCCAATGCCGCGAACCACGAGAGGGTCATGGCGGCGTTCGATGCTGAGTCGGGATGTGAGGTGGCCGATCTCCAGGCAGACACGGTGTTCCTGGCTGTCCAGGGTCGGGAAGCGCCCTGCCTGATCGAACAGGTCGTGGGAGTCAAGCCGGGGCGGTTTCGTAACGTGACAGTGGATGCGGTCGGCGGCCAGATTGCGATGGCGGGCACCGGGTACACCGGGGAACCGGGGGCTGAGATCTGTGTCGACGCGTCCACTGGAGAGGCACTCATGGCGGCGTTTGTGGAAGCGGGCGCGGTGCCTTGCGGTCTCGGGGCACGGGACACCCTGAGGCTCGAGGCAGGGCTTCCCCTATGGGGCGAGGACATCGACGAGTCGACCACCCCGCTCGAGGCCGACCTCGGCTTCGCCGTGTCTCTCGATCACGAGTTCGTGGGCAAGGGCCGGATCGACGAACAGAGCGAGAAGGGCGTGGATCGGCGGCTGGGCGGCTTCGTCCTCGAGGGACGGGGGATTCCGCGGCACGGCTATGAGGTCCGCACTCAGGGAGGGGGAGCCGGCGAGGTAACGTCGGGCAACATCAGCCCGGTGCTCGACACCGGTGTCGGCATGGCCTATATCAGCCCCCCCGCCGGGGTAGGAGAGGAGATAGAGGTGAAGATTCGCAATCGTTGGGTTCCGGGCCGCATCGCCCGACCCCCATTCCATAAAGACACATGAGCCTCCCGACCAGGGATAGACCGACCATGCCAGACGGGTATGGGGTGGAGCAGGCTACTGCCTTCGTCTCGTGGCAGGAGATCGAAGAGAAGCTCCGCGACTCCCGTCACTACTGGCTCGTCACCACAAGGCCCGGGGGCGGTCCGCACGTGGTCCCTCGTTGGGGTCTCTGGCTGGACGGTGCGTTCTGGTACGACGGGTCACCCGAGACAGTCCACGTTCGTAACCTGAACGCAGACCCCCGGTGCGTGCTCCATCTCGAGGATGGACAGCGTGCGACCATCATCGAGGGACGGTCCCTAGCCTGCGACCCGATCCAGGGTGAGCTACGAGAGCGTCTGGCTGCGGAGTTCGCCCGCAAGTACGCCTCCGACTACGCCCCGGAGCCCGATGCCTGGTCGGACGACATTGCCGGTGGCATGCGGCGGATTCAGCCGGAGAAGGTCTTGGCCTGGAACGAATTCCCCAAGGACCTCACCAGATACAGGTTCTAGCGATGGCCACGAGCACACGCGCCGAGCCGCACCCCGAAATCGGCACCGAATTGGTGCGGGAGTGGATTCCGAAGGGTGACCCAAAGGCCTACATCGTCCTGGTCCACGGTCTCGCCGAGCACTCCGGGAGATACGAACGGACCGGATCCCTGTTCGCCGAGGCTGGGTTCTGGGTCCGTGGCTTCGACCTGATCGGCGCCGGGGGCAGCGGAGGCCGGAGATGGGACATCGATGACTGGAGCCGATTCCACGACCAGGTGCAGGGACACCTCGAGTGGGCCCGGGAGAGAGGTGGACCGGTGATACTCATGGGTCACTCCCTGGGCGGGGCGATTGTCCTCGGTTACGCGCTGAGCGACCGCCCGGAGCCCGATCTCCTGATCCTCTCGGCTCCGGCGCTGGCCGGTGGGGCCGGGTGGCAGAAGGCGCTGGCACCGGTCATGGCCCGGCTCACACCATCGTTGTCAGTTCCAAATTCCGTCGACGGCGAGCATCTGTCGCGTGACCCGGAGGTTGCCGAAGCCTATTTCTCCGACCCGCTGGTTCACACCAGTTCGACTTGCCGGTTCGGTGCGAACACCTTCGAGGAGATCGATCGTCTCAAAGAGACCCTGTGGAGTCTGGAAGTGCCCACACTGGTGATCCACGGAGGAGATGACTCTCTCGTCCCGGTGGGTTCATCGGAGCCGCTGGGCGTCCTCGACAACGTCGACCGCAAGGTATATCCCGGGCTCCGGCACGAAACCCTCAACGAGCCCGAAGGCCCCGAAGTCGTGGCCGACATCGTCGACTGGCTGGACGCCCACCTGTGAGTGGAACCCGGAACCTCAGGTAGTACGGCTCAGATATGGAACCCACAGCCTCGAGAAAGACACGAGGCCTTTGGTCTCACGTTTCTCGAGGCGATTCGTTCCACATATGAGTCCCACAACCTGAGGTTTGCGGTTCCACTACGTCTGGCGCCAGCGGAGCAGGACCTTGGCCGAGTCACTGCTGGTGATGGCGGCGAAGGCGTCGTCATATTGCTCGGCGTCGAAGCGGTGAGTGATGACCGGTGAGATGTCCAAACCGGACTCGATGAGGACATTCATCTTGTACCAGGTGTCATACATCTCCCGGCCGTAGATGCCCTTGATGTTCAACATGTTGAAGATCACCGTGTTCCAGTCGATGGCATAGGACTCCGACGGGATGCCCAGGAGGGCGATGTTGGCCCCATGGATGGTGTTGGCGAGTATGTCCTGCATGGCCGCTGGGTTTCCGGACATCTCGAGGGCGACGTCGAAGCCCTCGAGCATGGCGAGTGCTTTCATCACCTGGCTGAGATCTTCCCGGGCGATATTCACCGCTTTCGAGGCTCCCATCTTCCTGGCGATCTCCAGTCGAAAAGGGTTCACGTCGGTGACCACCGCATTGCGGGCGCCGGCGTGTTGGACCACCGCCACCGCCATCAGCCCGATCGGGCCCGCGCCCGTTATCAACACGTCCTCTCCGAAGACCGGAAATTTGAGGGCGGTGTGCACGGCGTTGCCGAAAGGGTCGAAGATGGCGGCGATCTCGGGGTCGATATCTGTGAGATGCCGCCACACGTTGGTCTTGGGAACGATCACGTAGTCGGCGAAGGCGCCCGGGATGTTTACGCCCAAACCCTTCGGTTGTTGGCAGAGGTGCCGCCTCCCGGCAAGACAGTTGCGGCAATGTCCGCAGACGACGTGGCCCTCGGCTCCCACAAACTCTCCCTCGACGAATCCCGAGACATTGGCGCCGACCTTTTCGATATGACCCGAGAACTCGTGGCCGACCGTCATGGGCGCGGGAATGGTCGACCGGGCCCATTCGTCCCATTCGTAGATGTGGAGGTCAGTGCCGCAGATCCCGGTGGTGTGGACTCTCACCAGCACCTCATCGGGCCCGGGCTCGGGCACAGGGACGTCCTCCATCCTGAGTCCGCGCTCGCCCGAATGTTTGACTAGGGCCCTCATGTTTCGAGCCGGCATTCATCACACCGTAACCGCCCGAGTGCCGCAGCGTGTCTTCACAGTGCATGCGCACCGTTGTGTCCCCGGCACCAGTAGGGAGATCACGACCCGTTGTGCCACGATTGGGACCATGGACAGCTATGCGGGAAAACTTCTGGTGGCAACGCCGGCTCTCATCGATCCGAACTTCTCCAGGACAGTGGTCCTCCTGCTCCAGCACGAAGAGGACGGGTGTGTCGGGGTCGTGCTCAATCGCCCCACGGATGAGCCGGTCGCCGACCACCTGCCCGAATGGGAGAGCCGTGTTCCCGAGCCCAAGACCGTGAACCACGGTGGCCCGGTCGAGCCGGAGGTTGCGATCGGCCTCTCCCTGACAGGCGAGGGGATGGCCACCGGCGTTCCCGGGCTAAAGCTCGTCGTCCTCAGCAAGTCCCCATCCGACGAGCAGGGTCCCGTCCGCATTTACTCCGGCTACTCAGGGTGGGAGAGCGAGCAGTTGGAAGGTGAGATCGCGATGGGGTCGTGGTACGTGGTCCAGGCCTCTCCCGAGGATCCATTCGACACTGACGAGGGCCAATGGCGGAGGGTGCTGCGACGCCAGTCCGGATTCCTGTCGGCGGTCTCCACATTCCCGGACGACCCAACCCTGAACTGAATCTTCATCACTCTGTCACCTAAAACCGGGTTTGGATCCGTCTCAAGTGCATGATCACGGCCACAGGCGTGATGAACGACGAAGCGGTCTACCGCAGCTACAGCGAGGAGTTGACCAGGTACGCCACCGGTCTGGTGGGTCCCTTCGATGCGCCCGATGTAGTCACCGATGCCTGTCTCAAGGCATTCGGTTCGCGTAGCTGGCCGGATGTCGTTGACCGCCGGGCGTATCTGTACAGAACCGTGTTGACGGTGGCCAACGACCATCATCGCCGGACCCTGTCCCGTCGTCTCCGTGAAATGAAGACGGCGGGGAGAGACCACCTGCCGGACCCGACGGGTTCTATCGATGTCGAGGTGCTCGAAGCCGTGAAACGGCTGTCGGTGCAGCAGAGAGCGGCGGTTTTTCTCACCTACTGGGAGGACCTGGCAGCGGACGACGTCGCCGAGTGTATGGGTGTATCCACGGGCACGGTCAAGCGCCATCTGGCGCGCGCCCGAAAGCGTCTGGGGGAATGGCTGTCATGAGTAACGAGAAGAAGATCAGGGAGTTGATGGCTCGTCTGGTGTCGATGTCGCCGGAACCACCTCCATACCCGGAGGGGACACTGATGGCACGTCATCGAGAGAAAAAGACCTGGCGACCAGCACTTGTGTTTGCGACCGCCGCAGCCGTGGTGGCGGTGCTGGCGGTGCCCATGCTGCTGTTCGGCGGGGGAGGCGACCCGGTGGTTGCGGGGAGCTCCACTACGACCAGTACGACGGTGCCTGATTCCAGTACCACAAGGGCGACCGAAACAAGCACGACAACCACTGTCGAAACCACGACAACAGAGCCGGCCGAAGCAACGACCTGGACGGGTGTCGTCTACCTCTACCAGGAGCCGGAGAACAGCAATCCGGGCAGTCCGGCCCTGATTCCCTTGCCGATTGAGGTCGTTGATCCCTCGGGACGGCTCGGCGAGGACTCGTTCTTCACCGAGGCGTTGGATGCCATCGGCGAGGACCTGCCCGCCGAGATGTTCAATGCAATTCCCGGTGACGTCCAACTGGTCGGATTGAGTGAGGAAGACGGACTTGTAATCGCGGACATGAACCAGGCTTTTCTCGATGTCTCGCTGGGAACATCCGGCGAAATCGCCGCGCTCAACCAACTCATTTACAACCTGACCACAACACAACCGGATGCGGGGGTGCGGTTCACGGTGGATGGCGAGCCGGTGGATGTGTTCGGCAGTCATGGTCTCGAGTTGTCCGAGCCCCTCGACAGGGAGACGTTTGTTGAATTCCGGGCTCCGATCTTCCTCACCGAGCCGGTCATCAGCACCGAGTCTGGTTTTCTGGTGGAGGGTGTCAGTAACGTGTTCGAGGCGGCCGTCAATATCGCCGTTCTCGACGGCGACGGGGAGGTCGTCTATGACGAATTCGTCACCGCATCCTGTGGAACGGGATGTTGGGGTGACTTCGCGACCGAGATCGACGGCGACCTGATCGTCCCCGGTGAGTCGTCCATACAGGTGTTGAGCTATTCCGCGGAGGACGGATCGCCTATGCACGTCATCACGGTGCCCATCCCGGAGAGCGAAGTCTGGACATACACGATCGGGGGCTAAACCATCCCCAGCGCACAGGGTGTGCCTACCCTGTCGGCCAATGACGGCCCACACGGTCCCGCGTCTTCGTCCTAGCCTGAAGAGACAGTCTCCCGGCCTCAGCGTGGAGCGTGAGTTCTGGACGTCTGACCCCACCGTGGTCGTCGGCGTGGACGAAGTGGGAAGGGGAGCTTGGGCCGGGCCGATTTCAGTAGGAGCAGCTGTTGTCCCCCGGGACCGGCGCATCTACAAGATCAGGGATTCGAAGATGCTCACGGAGGGGGAGCGGGAGGCGATGTTCGACCGGGTAGCGGAGTGGTGCGAGCACTGGGCCGTGGGACATGCCACCCACGAGGAATGCGATGACCTGGGAATGTCAGACGCCCAGCGTCTTGCGGCGCGACGCGCCCTTGAAGACCTCGGAACTCGCTTCGAGCACGTCCTCGTCGATGGGAACTGGGACTTCGTTGGCGGTGCCCGTCGCATCGTGCGCGGAGACAGTATCTCCCTTTCGATCGCCGCGGCGTCGATCCTGGCCAAGGTCACCCGGGATCGAATGATGCGTGAGATGGCACCACAGTTCCCCGGATACAACTTCGAGGCCAACAAGGGGTATCCGTGCCCCACTCATAAAGCCAACCTCCAGGCAATGGGTCCCAGTGCGATTCACCGCCGATCGTGGGTCTTTATGGATCACCTCGCCTGGAACGGGGTTCATCGCTTCTATCGACTGGAGCCGCAGCGAGAGCTGCCCTTCGAGGTCTGATCAGTTTTTTAAATGCACCAGGGCCGGATATCCGGCTCCATAGCCTTTAGGAAGCGATAATCAACCCGGCCGCCCGGGAGGCGATCATCATCGTGGGGGCGTTGGTGTTGCCGCTCGTAACGGTGGGCATGACGGAAGCGTCGGCCACCCATAGGGAGTCGACGCCGTTTACCTTCAAATCCGGTCCGACAACAGCCCTGTCGTCCGAGCCCATGCGGCAGGTGCCGACCGGGTGGTAGAGGAGCTCCACGTTCTCCCGCAGGAAGGTCTCGATTTCCCCCAGGGTGCGTACCTCCCGGCCGGGCTTCAACTCGCGTCCCCGGTAGTCATCGAAGGGCTGGCGGGAGGCGATGTCGCGGGCGATCCCGATCCCGCGCACCAGAGCATCGACATCGGCCCGCGCTGTGAGGGCGTTGACCCGGATCTCCGGTGTCGCCGCGGGATCGGCGCTTCGGGCTCGCACAGATCCCCTTGATCGTGGGTTGACGAGCACCGGCCCGAAAGTGAATGCGTACCCTTCGTAGGGCTGCAGTCCATGGTTGTCGAAGTTGACCGGCCCGAAGTGGAATTGGAGGTCTGGTTCTGGAAGGGACCCGTCTGATTTCACGAACGCGCAAGCCTCGGCGACCGGGGAGGCCAACTTTCCCCGCCGGAATAGGAGCCATCTGGCCAGCTCGAGAGCGTTCTCGGCGTTGTCGAGGGTGTCGGGCTGGGTCGACTCGTGTATTGCCGCGACGGTCGGGTGATCATGCAGGTTGGTACCGACTTCGGGACTGTCCACGAGAGGGTGGATGCCGATCGAGGAGAGATGGGTGGGGTCTCCGATTCCCGAAAGTTGGAGTATGTGCGGCGAACCGAATGCGCCCGCAGTCAGTATCACACCTGCCTCTGCCTCTACGGTGACCACCTGTCCATCCTGGATGTACTCGACACCCGCTGCCCGTCCCCGGTCGAGGAGCAACCGGGTCACCAGGGCGTTGGTCCGTAGATCGAGAGTGGGCCGACGCAGGGCGGGCCGGAGGAAGGCGTCCGCCGCTGACCATCTCCGACCGTTTCGCTGAGTCACCTGGAAGAAGCCTGCCCCGAGTTGACGGGACCCGTTGAAGTCGGAATTCGCAGGGATGCCGGCTGCCATAGCGGCTTCGACGAATCGCCGGCTGAGAGGAGTGATGTGGTGCAGGTCGTCAACTCTCAGGGGTCCACGGTCGCCGTGGAACTCGTTCTGACCCCTGGAGTTGGACTCCATTGCCTTGAAAACTTCCAGAACGGTCTCCCAGTCCCAGCCGGTCGCGCCTTGGCTCTCCCAAGTCTCGTAGTCGGAAGGACGTCCCCGCATGTAGAGCATGGCGTTCATCGAGCTCGAACCCCCGACCATCTTCCCCCTCGGAAGGTAGAGCGACCGCCGCGCGGCTCCGGGTTCTGGCTCGCTGGTCAGGTCCCAGTCGACGGAGGTCTTGAAGAGTTTGGAGAACGCGGCGGGGATCGAAACCTCAATCGGAAGTTTTGCGCTGCCTGCCTCCAGGACCACCACCGAGTGGCGCGCGGACAGGGCTTCGGCGAGGACACAGCCCGCCGATCCGGCTCCGACGATCACATAGTCAGCCACTTCGGGGGGCAAACTAACCGCCAGACCACTAACTTCGGATTCGAGGCAACTCCATCGGGAACCAAAGGGCCTATGGAGAATGAGGCGGGATGTGCCGATAATGACAAGGTGACAACGCTCGTTGGGGGCATCGAGGAGCTGTTAGAGCGGCTTCCGGTGGCTGTATACCGGTCTGCACCCGATGGGACCCTGTTGGCTGCCAACCCGGCACTGGCAGACCTGTTCGGTTACTCGTCTGTGGACGAGTTGCTTCGTGATACCACATCAGTCGAGAGCTACTACGTGGATCCGCGGGAGAGGGAGCTTTGGCTCAACCAGATTTCGGAGGCAGGCGAGGTTCTGGATTTCGACATCGAGTTACGTCGTCTCGATGGCAGCACGATCTGGGTTCAGGACACGGCCCGTGCCGTCTTCGGTGACGACGGCAACCTCGCTTTCTGCGAGGGAGCCCTTATCGACATGACCGAGAAGGTCAAGGCGCGGAGAGCTCGCGATGAGTTCGTCGCTACCGTCTCACACGAGCTGCGCAACCCGATGTCGGTGCTTTTGGGTCTCGCTCAGGAACTGGCCAGCGACTACGAGAGCTTCAGCGATGAGGAGCGACGTGAGGTGGCCGACATGATGGCGCATCAGGCCGACGATGCTTCATGGATAATTGAGGACCTCCTCGTCGCATACCGGGAAGACGTGAGTGAGGTCACGGTCTTCACCGAGGACTTCGACATCGCAGAAGAGGTACACCGTGTGCTCGAGAGCGTCGATGAACCAGTTGTCTTCGAGCCGGATGAGGCCGCCTCTCGGGTGCGGGCTGACTCTCGGCGCACCCGACAGATCCTCAGGAATCTGGTTAGCAATGCGGTGCGATACGGAGGGGACGAGATCAAGATCGTGACCCGCCGGGGAGAGACCGGTATGGTTCACATCGTCGTCTGCGACAACGGGGATCCGTTGGACCCTGACGAAGCCGAGCGAATCTTCGAATCCTATGAACGGGGGAGTGGTCTGCTCAATCAGGAGTCGGTGGGGCTCGGCCTGTCGGTTTGCCGCAAGCTGGCCGGGCTGATGGGCGGTCGTCTCTCCTATGAACACGATGGCGAATACTCGTCGTTTGTCGTGACACTCCCGGCTGCCTCCTAACCTTCTTGCGATGCGCGTACTCGTAACCGGTGGCGCCGGTTTCATTGGAAGTCATACGGTGGTCGCACTCATGGATGCCGGACATGAACCGGTGGTCGTCGACAGTCTCGTCAACGCACAGCCTTCGGTGATCCCCCGTGTTGGTGAGATCACCGGCACGGCCCCCGAGTTCCACAAGCGAGATATCCGCGACACAGATGCGCTGGCAACCATCGTCTCGGAGGGCTTTGACGCCTGCATCCACTTTGCTGCTTTGAAGGCGGTCGGCGAGTCCGTGGAGAACCCGATGCTCTATTACGAGAACAACGTGGCAGGCACCATTGCTCTGCTCGAGGTTCTGCTCGAGTTCGATGTGAGGAATTTTGTGTTCAGCTCATCCGCCACCGTCTATGGAGAGCCGCCCGCATTGCCGTTGCGAGAAGACATGCCGGTCGGCAGCGCCACCAACCCGTACGGGTGGACCAAGATCATGATGGAGCAGGTGCTGAGGGACGTCCAGGTCGCCAATCCGGAGTGGAGTGTCTCCCTGCTGCGCTACTTCAACCCTGTCGGCGCTCATCCGTCCGCGCTCATCGGGGAGGACCCGCGAGGAACACCCAACAACCTCATGCCGTATGTGGCCCGGGTGGCCGACGGTCTGCTTCCGAAGCTGCGGGTTTTCGGCGGGGACTACCCCACGCGGGATGGGACCGGCATAAGGGACTACATCCATGTCGTCGACCTGGCCGAGGGTCATGTCGCCGCTCTCGAAAAGCGGGCGGACCAGCCCGGTATACATACGTACAACCTCGGCACCGGAAGGGGCCACAGTGTCCTCGAAGTCGTGAAGACGTATGAGGAGGAGTCGGGCAAACCGGTCCCGTACGAGATCGTCGACCGCCGGGCCGGGGACGTCGCCGAAACCTGGGCCGACCCAACTAAGGCAGCCGAGGAGCTTGGTTGGAGGACCACCAGGGACTTGAGAGACATGTGCGCCGACTCCTGGAACTGGCAACGGAACATCCGGTAAACGGCGTTAGCCTCACTTGTTCATGCCGGACCTGATCGATCGGGCGCGCTCGTGGATCTCCCAGGATCCCGACCCCCAGACACGAGCGGAGCTCGAAGCGGTGATCGAATCCGGGGACACCGCGGAGCTGGAAGAAAGAATGAACACCGAACTCGAGTTCGGCACCGCGGGGATCCGGGGCAAGGTCGGTGCCGGGCCGGGACGAATGAACCGGGCCGTGGTGATCAAGACTACCTACGGATTGGCCCGGTTTCTCCAGGCCAACGCCGGCGCTGCCGGGCCGGGCCCGGTGGTTGTCGGGTTCGACGCTCGACCCTCGAGTCCACAGTTCGCCGAGGACACCGCCGGCGTGCTGGCCGCAGCGGGGATACCCGTCTTGTTTTTTCCCGAGCCCACCCCGACTCCGATTGTTGCCTACGCAGCGAAACACCTCAGCGCCGGCGCCGCTGTGGTGGTGACCGCATCGCACAATCCTCCCGCAGACAACGGGTACAAGGTGTACGGGCCCCAGGCCTCCCAGATCGTGTCTCCGACTGATGTCGCCATCCAGGAGGGCATAGACGGGGCTCCGGGCGCAAACGAGATCCCCAGGTTCGAAGAGCCCTTCGGTGACGATTCGGGTCTGATTGCCCCGGTGCCGGAGGACATCCTCGACCGCTATTGGGGGGAGGTGGCGGCTACCAGGCACAGGACATCGGGATCCGAACTGGAAATCGTCTACACACCCATCCACGGTGTCGGCAAGAAAACGCTGTTCGAGGTAATGCGCCGCGCCGGGCACAACGAGATCGTTGCCGTGCCTGAGCAGAGCGAGCCGGATGGCACGTTCCCCACGGTCGAGTTCCCCAACCCCGAAGAGGCGGGCGCTCTCGATCTCGCACTGGATCTCGCCGAGCGTCGCGACGCCGACCTGGTGATAGCAAACGACCCTGATGCCGATCGGTTCGCCGCGGTGATACCGGTGGCGGGGGAGTGGCGGCCACTTTCGGGTAACGAGGTCGGAGTGCTTCTCGGCGACTACATACTCCGCCACGACTCTGACCCCGAATCGGCGATCGTTGCCAGCTCCATTGTCTCGAGCCCAATGCTGGCGGAGATAGCGCGCACGTACGGCGCCACGCACACCCGGACCCTCACGGGCTTCAAATGGATCGTCAAGGGAGGTCTTGCCCTCGAAGAGGAAACGGGAGGGCGTTTCGTATTCGGCTATGAGGAGGCCCTTGGATACACGGTGGGGTCGACCGTACGCGACAAGGACGGCATCTCGGCAGCTCTCCTGTTCATCGATTTGATGGCCGATCTCCACGACGAAGGAAAAACGATCATCGACCGCCTCCATGAGCTCTGGAGACGGCACGGTCTATGGGTGAGTCAGCAGACCTCGCTGGTTCGTGCCGGGTCGGAGGGAGCGGAGGCGATGCGACGGGCGATCGCGAGATTGGGTTCTGAGCCGCCCAGCGAGGTGGGCGGAATCCAGGTGACGGAAGTTGTCGATTACCGGAAGGGAGCGGAGGCGCGCCCGGCATGGCTCGGTGCCCAGGACCTCATTGAACTGAGGCTCGGCCGGCAGGGGCGAATACTGGTGCGACCCAGCGGCACCGAGCCGAAGCTGAAGATCTACGTTGACCTCACCGAGATGGCAGCGGGGTCGGATCCAGACGCCACGTTCCGTGTCGTTCGTCAGAGAGCCGCCGAGCTCGGCGAGACCCTGGCAGGCTCGCTCGGAATCTGAGGCAAGCGGTCACTCTGTGCCGGTTCTGTCCCTCATCGCATACAGGTAGAGCCATCCGAGACCGTGAATGGCGACTCCCAGCAGGAGAATTCCCGCGGCACCGGCATGGCCCGCGAGCAGCGAGACTAGAGCCGCGATGACGGCTCCGATCACAAGAGCGGTGCGTACTCCGTTCAATGGTCCGAACACACTCTGAGGATAGGTCTCATAGAAGCGAATGCCTGCCAGAGTGGAATGCCGATGAGACGCCTGTCAGCAGTACTAGTCGCGCTCGTCGTGACATCGGGTTGCGCCGGGGTGGCCGTGGACCCACCACCTACGGCCACCAGGGACGATTCATCGGGGTCTTCGACCACGGTGACGCTGCCGACCACGTCGACCACTGACGACACCACTACCACGACGACCCCGCCCGGTCCTCCAGTCGGTTGGATCGCGCCAAGCGGCGTCCCGCTGGCGGTCACCGGTGTGGACGGCGATACTGTCGAGGTACTCACCCCTTGCGGCAATCCCGAGACTCTCACGGAGGGAACGCCGGTACATGAGGTCGACGTCCTGGTCGATCCGGGTCACGGCGGCCCCGTCGATACCGGTGCGGTCGCCGCCACGGGCTTGGCGGAGAAAGACATCAACCTCCAGGTGAGCCAGGCCGTGCACCAGATGTTGTTGGATCGGGGAATCGACTCGATGCTCACGAGGGTCGCCGACTATCCCGTCCCGATCCGGACCCGCACCGCCTACGCTGACCACATGGGTGCGGAAGCGGTGGTATCGATTCACCACAATGCTCCCGAGGCGCCACCGTCCGACATTCCGGGTGTCGAGATCTTCGTCCAACATGAGACACCCGAGGCGGCGCGACTAGGCGGTCTCATCTACGACGCAACGATGGAGACACTCAGCCAGTTCGACGTCGATTGGGACAGGGCAGCAGACGCCGGTGTGATGAGCGTGCTGAATTCCGACCAAGAGGATGCATACGGGATAGTTCGGTTGCCACAGGCCCCGAGTGCCCTGGTTGAGCTCGGGTACATCGCCAATCGCGCTGAGGCGGAACTGTATGCCGATCCGGATTACGTGCCCAGCGTCGCAACGGCCGTGGCCGACGCCGTGGAGGCCTTCCTCACCTCCTCAGAAGCCGGATCACCGCTGGTGGAGGGTCGGACCTTCGACCCGGCGCGTGGGGTGGGGAGGGACCGCTGCATCGAACCCGACCTTCATGCCGCCCTCTTCCCCGATGTCGTCGACGTATCGGTGTCAGGTGACGGTTCCAGCTACAACTTCACAGTTACGATGAGCTCGCCATACGACTCGCCTGAGCGTTACGCCGACGCCTGGAGGGTTGTCGGAAATGACGGCCGGGTGTACGGGATCAGAGAGTTGCTCCATGATCACGCCAACGAGCAGCCTTTCACGCGCAGTCTCGAAGGGGTGGAGATACCCGAAGGGGTCACCTCGGTCACGATCCAAGGACGCGACCAGGCGTACGGATGGGGTGGGGGAGCAGTCGAGGTCAATCTTCCCTGACGGCATCCCTGCGGCCGCGCCCCGCCGTGGCCGTCCCCCGGGCGGCGAATAGCGCGAGGATCGATGCTACTGCGACGAACGGGAGCAACAGCAAGTCGGTGTCGGCGAGTCTGGTGGCGAGGAAGACGGCGACATAAGCACCGATGAACATCGCCGGCAGGGTCAAGAACGCGGTGAACAATGGCCGCGTTTGCTTGCGGAGTTTGAGAGCGATTCCGACACCGAGCGCGGCGCCGGCACAAAGACCGAGGAACAGGATCAGTAGAGCCGTTGCCACCGCTTCACGGCCGTCTGCGGAGAAAGCGTTTGCTATCGGCAGGCCGACGATTACTCCAATAGTCGCTCCGGCGAGACCACCCACACGGTGTCGATGAAGCCCGTTGGCTCGACTGTCTGTCCGTCTACAGAGTGTTCAGATGTCCTCATCCGAGCAGTTTGACAGGTCCCGGCTTCGCCGGACCGCTGGAGTGGGGGAGTGGTCGAGGTCAGTTGCCAGTGAGGTCGTCTGACGGGTGACGAGTCCACGCCATCGTCACGATCCGCGCCAACCAGAGCGCCGCGATCGTGAGCCCTATCTGGAGCGCGGCGGGCGGGGACCCGTCCGGTGAAAGCCTGTCGGCTACAACGACGGACAAGAAGACGGCAGGTGGGGCGAGAATCGCCGTACCCAACGGACGCGGTTTGCGAGTCAACCTGAGAGCAAGGCCCGCTCCCAACCCACTGCCGGTAGCGCCTGAGACCACGATGATGAAGACCCCCTGGCCGAGACCTTCCAGGCCTCCCGGACTGAGGGCATCGGCGATCGGTCCTCCGGCCCATGCTCCGGCGTAGGCGCCAACGATGGCGCCGACGACCGTGGCCAGGAGTCCCGATGGGAGCAACGACTTCAAGACTGCCATCGCCGGCAGTCTGACACGCAGGTGCTCAAAGCGTGGATGTTCCCCTGTGCCACGACTCGTGGAGGGTCCCGTAGATGCCGCCTTCCGCGACGAGGTCCTCATGCGTGCCGTCCTGGACGATCTCGCCTTCGTCGAAGACGAGGACACGATCTGCCGACTCCGCCGTGGACAGACGATGGGCGATGGTGACGACAGTGCGCCCGCTCGTCAGCTTGTTCAAGGCGCGGTTGATGCGCACCTCCGTGGCCGGATCGACCGCCGAGGTCGCCTCGTCGAGCACGAGGACATCCGGGTCGGCGATGGCTGCCCTGACCAGAGTCACCAGCTGGCGCTCACCAACGGATAGAGACCCGCCGCGCTCGCCGACCGGCGTGTCGAGGCCCTGGGACATCTCAGCCAGCCAGTCTTCGAGCCCCAGACTCTGGAATGCGTCGAACAGCTCGCTCGTCGAAGCGTCAGGCCTGCCCATCCGAACGTTGTCGGCAATGGTCCCCCGAAAAAGCATGCCCTCCTGTGGCACCATCACGACTCGGTCACGCAGAGACTCGAACTGAACGGTTCGAAGGTCGACGCCGCCGATTTCCACTGTTCCGTCGGTTGGATCCATCAGCCTGGTGAGCAGCTTGGCGAAGGTCGTCTTACCCGACCCGGTCTCACCGACTATCGCTACCCGCTGGCGGGGAGGGATCTCCACGTCGATGTCGCGGAGGGCGGGAGAGGCATCGGCCTGCTCTGCTGTCTCTCCCGGACGCGGATAGCGGAATTCGACATCCCGGAAACGGGCACCGAGAGGCTTGTCCGGCAGGAGAACTCCGTCGGGCCCGGGATCGGCGACATCGGGGGCGATGTCGAGAATGTCCAGGACGCGGCTCCATCCGGCCACCGCGGTCTGGGCTTCGTTGATCGCCTCACCCATGAACTGCACCGGCTGGACGAAGAGCTGGACGAGGAAGAGGAAGGCGACGACGGTTCCCTGGGTGGTGGTGCCATTGACCGCGAGAATCGTCCCCACGACGACGGTGGCCGCAATAACCAATGCCGACATCACCTCGGCGGACCCGGAGAACGTAGAGGAGAGGCGGCCGGCGCGGACTCCGGCCTGACGATGATCCTCGATCGCCTGCTCCAGCCGAACCTTGGTGCCGTGCTCGATGCCGTAGGCACGGATCACGGGAGCGCCGACCACGGTCTCGGCGATAAGGGCGAGCATCTGGCCGATCTTCTCCCGCACCGTGAGATACGCGATCTCCAGACGACTCTGGAAAAACCGGACCATCGCCGCGACCAGGGGAATCATCACGATCACGACCAACCCCAGATGCACCGACATGACGAGCATCACGATCAGGGCCAGGGACGCCTGGAGACTGTTGACCAGGAGATTGAGACCGGCGAACTGCATGAAGCGGCTGATCTGGTCGACATCGGAGGTCACCCGGGTCACCAGCACCCCACGCTGCTCGGAGGCCTGGTGGAGCATCGACAGGTCATGGATGTGCCGGAACGCCCTTATGCGGAGCCCCGAGAGCGCGGTTTCGGCGACCTTGGCCAACCGGAGATGCATCCATCCGGTGAATGAAGCGGTGACCACTACCGCCACGAGGGCGTAGCCGCCCATCTCCAGCACGAAGCCCATGTCGACCCCGCCTTCTTCGAGGCCGTTGTCGATGATCTGCTGGATCACGATAGGAACGACCACCCGACCGGCGGTTGCCACCAGGGCGATGACGATCGTCGCGGCCAGCCCCTTGCGCAGCTCCGGGGAGAGGCTCAGCCCTCGCTTGATGGTCTTCCAGGCACCCCGGCGGGCCCGGAGCTCCTCGGATCGGGGTGGAACGACAGTGGTCATGCCGGTTCCTTCTCGTAGGCGTCAATCAGGCTCTGATACGGCTCCAGAGAGTCGTAGAGCTGGTCGTGAGGTCCCCGGGCGATAACCCGACCGTCCTCGACGTAGATGACCTCGTCTGCCATCACGATGGATGAGCGCCGGTAGGCGACTATCACCACCGTCGTCTCGAGCTGTTTGAGACCTTCGAGGATTGCACTCTCCACTGCGGGGTCGACCGCGGAAGTGGCATCGTCAAGAACGAGCAGCCGCGGCTGACGGATGAGCGCTCGGGCGATGGCCACCCGCTGGCGCTGGCCTCCAGAGAGGGCGGCACCACGTTCTCCGACGATGGTGGCGTAGCCATTCTCCAACTTGGTGATGAAGTCGTGAGCCTGGGCCAGCTTGGCGGCGGCGATGACCTCCTCGTCGTCGAAATCCTCGCCGAGGGTGATGTTGTTGTAGACCGTGTCGTTGAACAGAAACGTCTCCTGAAACACGATGGAGACTGAGCTGGCCAGAGTGTCCCTCTCCAGGTCGATCAGCGTGTGCCCGTCGAGACAGATTCGACCGGTGTCGGGGTCGAAAAGACGCACCAGGAGATGTGCGATCGTGGACTTCCCAGCTCCCGTAGGGCCCACGAGGGCAACGGTCTTGCCGGGTCGAACGTCCAATGTTACCGACTCGATGCCACGGGCCTGCTCACCGTCGGCTGTTGGTTCCACCCTGACCTCACCCAGGTCTTGAAAGGCGGACTCGGGATAGGCGTAGGCGACTGCCTGGGCACTGGCACCGGCGCCTCCGTCAGCACCGGGCGTCGTCTCCCCGTAGACCACCTTTTCCTTCTCCTCGAGCACCGATTCCACCCGGTGCAGCCCGACCACCGAGCGGGGGAGCTCGCCGAGCAGCCAGCCGAACACGCGCATGGGGAGTGCGACCAGGCGGAAGAGATAGGCGAAGGTCACCAGAGAGCCGGCGGTCAACAGACCCTGATCGACGCGCCACGCTCCGACGAGCAACACGGCGAGGATGCCGATGTTGGGGAGGGCTTCGATGATGGGGTCGAACGCAGCACGCAGCCGTCCAACCTCGACCATCCGGTCCCGCAGCTCGTCGGAGCGCTCGCCGAACCGGCCCACTTCGTCACTCTCCCTCCCGAGTGTCTTGACGACGAGGGCTGCGTCAAAGGACTCGTGAGCTATGTCGGCGACCTCAGCGCGAAGACGCTGCGCCGTTGCGGCCACGGCGCGCATCTTTCGCTGGAAGGTCACGTTGACGGCGAACAGGGCAGGCCCGATCAGAAAGCCGATCAAGGCGAGAAAGGGGTCGGTGAGGATCATGATGATCGCCGTTCCCACCAGCATCAGGAGCACTCCGAAGGCCATTGGTAGGGGAGCGGCGATGAACGAGGCCGACTCGACGTCCTCGTTGGCGTTGGCCAGCAGCTGGCCGGTCGGATGCCGACGATGCCACTCGATGGGCAGGTCGAGGTAGCGATCGGTGACGTCTACGCGATCCCGGTATTGAATTCGGTGCTGCGCGTAGTAAGCACCCATGCGACGCATCGTGATGCCGATGCCACGGAAAGTGGCGACACCCAGGATGGCGAGCGCCGATATGACGAGGGCCGATGTGGCCACCTCACCCTGTTGGACCGCGGGGATGAGCATGAAGTCGGTCACCCAGCCGAGGACGAACGACGACAGGATGGTCATCCCTGCAAACAGGGTCGTTCCCACCGCTCCAAAGGTGAACTCACGTGGCGCCCGTCTGAGTTGGCGGCCAATCAGATGGCGGCCGTTGCCCAGGAGCGCGACATCATCTCTCGTGAATTCCTCGGTCGACATGAGCCCTTAGAGGGTATGGAGACAGACGCGGCTAGCAGAACCCGTCTGAGCACCAGACACTAGAACTTCAAGCGCAGTTGAAGTCAAGTTGGAGCGATGTGGGTCTCCCGACTCAGCCGTGCTGTCGCTCGAAGGCAGCAAGCACCGCAAGCAGCGACGCCGTGGTGATGTTCGAGTCGACGCCTATGCCCCATCTCAGCTCACCATTGGCCCCGGAGCTCTCGACGTAGGCGACGGCCCTAGCGTCGGCGCCCCGGCCGATGGCGTGCTCGCTGTAGTCGACCACGTCGAAGGGGACGTCGAACCGGTCACGGAGGGCGGTCACGAACGCCTCGACCGGCCCGTCGCCCTCACCGGTGACCGTCACGTCCTCACCCTCAACGTCGAGGTGAGCGGTGATGGTCGTGTGCCCCGACCCTTGGCTGGTCGTGGTGTGCAGTTCCTGGCTGTGCAGACTGAATTTGGCCTCGTCGGGAAAATAGACACCCTGGAACGACTCCCACATCTTGGCTGGCGTGATCTCGGTGCCGGTGTCCTCGGTGATGTGCTGGATCGTTTTGGAGAACTCGATCTGGAGACGTCGTGGCAGATCGAAACCGTGCTCTTCTCTCATGACGTAGGCCACGCCGCCCTTGCCGGATTGTGAGTTGACCCGTATCACGGCCTCATAGCTGCGGCCAACGTGCTTCGGGTCGATGGGCAGGTAGGGGACCCCCCACCGGTCATAGTCGTCGGGCAGCGCATGGAGGCCCTTCTTGATCGCATCCTGGTGGGACCCTGAGAAGGCGGTGTATACGAGGTCGCCGACATAAGGGTGTCTCGGGTGGACCGGGAGCCTGTTGCAGTACTCGGCGGCCCTCCGCAGCGAGTCGATGTCGGTGATGTCC
The DNA here is from genome assembly GCA_046537785.1 of Actinomycetota bacterium. GTDB lineage: Bacteria > Actinomycetota > Acidimicrobiia > Spongiisociales > ZC4RG35 > JANQRA01. The sequence continues at coordinate 13,481 of JBKHKD010000023.1, read as the reverse complement.
AGTTCCGGGTCGACCCCGTTTGCAAACAGGTTCATGGCCAGGGTGATGATGTCCACGTTGCCGGTTCGCTCGCCATTGCCGAACAGGGTGCCCTCCACCCGGTCGGCGCCTGCCATGACCCCGAACTCGGCGGCGGCGACCGCACATCCCCGGTCGTTGTGCGGGTGGAGGCTGAGCACCAATGACTCGCGGCGGCCAATGGCGCGGTCGAACCACTCGATCACGTCGCCATAGACATTGGGGGAGTAGCACTCCACTGTCGCGGGGAGGTTGAGGATGATCGGATCGTCCGGCGAGGGATCCATCTCGTCCATCACGGCTTCGCACACCTCGAGGGCAAAGTCGGGTTCGGTGAGCGTGAAACTCTCCGGCGAGTACTGGTAGCGCACCACCGTGTCGCCCATCGACTCCTCGAGCTTCCGGCACAGCTTGGCTGCGTTGACCGGGATGTTCTTGATGCCCTCTTTGTCCATGTTGAAGACGACGTCCCGTTGCAGGGGATTGGTCGAGTTGTAGAAGTGGACTATGGCCCGGGGCGCACCGGAGATGCTGTCATAGGTGCGCTCGATGAGCTCCTCGCGGCATTGGGTGAGCACCTGGATGGTCACGTCGTCGGGTATCAGGTCTTCCTCGATGAGTTGGCGGACGAAGTCGAAGTCTGGCTGGCTGGCTGAGGGGAAGCCGACCTCGATCTCCTTGAACCCCATGGCCACCAGCTCTTCGAACATCCTGATCTTGCGGGGCGGATCCATCGGGTCGATGAGAGCCTGGTTCCCGTCTCTGAGATCCACCGAGCACCAGCGTGGTGCCTTTTCGATGGTCACGTTGGGCCACGTCCGATCTTCGAGGACGATCGGAACGAACGGCTGGTACTTCTCGAATGGCATCTTTCTAGGTCTGGCATTGGGAGGGGGCATCTGGGTCTCCTTGTCGGGTTGCGGTCTGGCAGGGCCTTTTCGGGCAAAGAAAAAGCCCCCGGGTGGGTGCGGGGGCGGGCAAACACGGGTATGTGCGCGTCTGCCCTACATGAGGAGAAGGAGCTGCGCGCGGGTGTTCGTGTTCGTCACGGCCGTCACTGTAAGCGTTACCGGCGCCAGATTCAACGCAGCTCCAGTGTCATGAAGGTGCTGTTGCGGCTGGGGGAGTAGTCACCGAAGGACTCACACTCCACGAATCCGAGACGCTGATACAGGGTACGGGAGGGTGCAAACGCCTCCATCGAGCCGGTCTCGAGGCTGACACGAGTGGCGCCATGTTCGCGTGCGGTCGCGCACAACTCCTCGACGAAGGTCGACATGGCGAAATGTTATGGCCGGAGGCACGTGATCATTATATTGACAGCCATCGATATGAGCGTTTAGATGGGGCACCATGGACTTTGGCCTGTTTCTGCAACCCTTTCACCACCCATCCGAGGACCCCACCGCTGCTCTGGAACGGGATCTCGAGCTGATCGAGTTGCTCGACGATCTCGGATACTCCGAAGCATGGATAGGGGAGCACCACAGCACCGGATGGGAGAACATCGGCTCTCCGGAGGTCTTCATTGCCGCAGCCGCAGAGAGGACCGACGACATTCGTTTCGGGACCGGCGTCGTACAGGCGGGCCTGCATCATCCGTTGGTGGCACTGGACAGGATCATCCTGCTCGATCATCTCACCAGAGGAAGGGTCTCGTTCGGTCTCGGTGTCGGCGGTGGCATCCCATCCGATCTCGAAGTATTCGGGTTGGGCGCTGACGAGGCCGGCAGGAGGATGCAGGAGAGTCTGGAGGTAATGATGCGCCTACTGGCGGGGGAGGGGCCGGTGAGTGCCCGAAGCAACTGGTTTGAGCTGAACGACGCCACGCTCCAGATGCAGCCCTATACCAAACCCCACATGCCCTTCGCCGTGGCCTCGGGCGATCCTCACAATGTCGAGCTCATGGGACGTCTCGGTGGCAGGGTCCTGTTGGGAGGCATGCCGGGGCGGGTCGAACAGGTGTACGAACATCTGGAAAAGGGGGCGAGCTCGGCCGGCAGAGAGGCATCGCGTGACCAGATCGTCCTGAGCTACATGCTCCACATCGACGAGAATCACGATCGGGCGGTAGACGCCTTCAAGGACGGGGCAATCAGGGAGTTCTACGAGTTCCAGGTGGGTGTCAACGGCCGACCCGCGCCCGAAGGCACGCCGGGCGAGTGGTACGAGGGGTATCTCGACAAGCACATCATCGGAGGCCCGGACCACGCCATCGAGAAGCTGTCTGAGATCCAGGAGACTTCGGGCGGTTTGGGCGGTGTGATCTTCATGGCCCGGGAGTGGGCTGGCGTGGAAGCGTCGCGGCGCAGCTGGCGGCTGTTCGCCGAAGAGGTCGCACCCAAGTTCCGTTAGATCGGGGGAGCCCTTCGGACCGACCTCGGCTGGAGAGCGTCCCAGGTATGAATGCGACAACTTTACATAACCTGGATTATGGGCACTCTGGAGGCTGGGGAGTCGGGGTCGATATCTCAATGATGGCCCCATGGGGGTTCTTCTCCCAAGCGTTGGCTGCAAACGCCTGCCTCTCCGTCGGGAATACTCCCTGGTGGTTGTTACGTTGGTCCCCTTGTAACCAACCAATTTTCTGAAAGGTTTCAACATGGCCACTGTGGCTCTGACCAAAGACAACTTCGACGAGACCATCCGGGACAACGAGACGGTGATCGTGGATTTTTGGGCGGAATGGTGCGGTCCCTGTCGCACGTTTGCCCCTACCTTCGAGGCCGCTTCTGAGGAGCATGGTGACATCGTGTTCGGCAAGGTGGACACCGAGGATCAACAGGAGCTGGCCCAGGCTTTCGGTATCCGCTCCATCCCCACGCTCATGGTGTTCCGCGACCAGGTGATTCTCTACGCACAGCCAGGGGCGCTTCCCGGAAACATGCTCGAGGATCTCATTGGTCAGGTGAAAGACATCGACATGGACCAGGTGCGCGCCCAAATCGCCGAGCAGGACGCCGCCGAGCCCGCCGAAGAGACCGCTTAGCTCTACCCGGGTTTTCGGTAGATCGACGCGTGATTGGTGGACCGTTCGGTGAATGGCCGCAGGTCGTACCAACCGAAACGGTACTCCAACGCCAGGCCAGCGAGTCGTGCCATCAGATCGAGCTCGGATGGCCAGGCAAATCTGATCTCGACCGGCAGCACCACCGTCTCCCCGTTCTCCTGACGTCTCACGTGGTGTGAGGAGATGCGCTGGTTGACGGGGTCGTAGGTCGACATTTCGTACATGTGTTCCTCTACCGATGGGATGCTCGACACCCCCATACGACTGTTGTGGTGGTCGAATCGCTTCACGTCGGGAACGAAACAGTCGATTATGAAACGGCCACCGGGCTCGAGGCGGCGGGCGACGTTCTGGAAGCACTCGATCTGTCGCTCCTGGGTCAACAGCCCGAAGAGCGTGTTGAAAGCCAGGTAGATGAGGGGATAGGTGTCGTCGACATCGACCTCGGCGAAGTCCCCTACAGAAACGGGTATCGCCTCTCCCCCGGGTCTGGCTCTCAGCCCCGCAACCATCTCTTCTGAAATCTCGATCCCGCTGACCTCGACACCCTTGTCCCGGAGCGGGACGGCGATCCGACCGGTGCCGATCGCCAGCTCCAATGCCCGCGGTGGCTGTCCGGCGTGCCGCGACAGCAGGTCGATGACGGCTTCGTCCACCTTGTCGTAGATTTGGTCGTAGTAGGGACCCCAGCGCTCCCCGTAGGTCTTTTCGTTATAACCTTTCATGGGGCGATTCTCACAGGTCGCCACCTCTCAGGTCTGTCGATTTCTAACCTGGTGGATCATGAGTGCTGCGACCGAAGTGGTAACGAGCCTTGATCGTCTGGGCCTGGAGTACGAGGTCATGGATTGCGATCCCGACCTCGCCGACACCGCCGCCTTCTGCGAGGCATACGACGTTCCCCTGGAGAAGTCGGCCAACGCCATCCTGGTGGCCTCGCGCAAGCCCGAGGGACACAACGTGGTCTGCGTCGTGCTGGCACACACCCGACTCGACGTCAACGGGACTGTGCGCAAGCGCCTTGGTGTGCGCAAGGCGAGTTTCGCCCCGGCCAATGTGACCAAGGAGCTCACTGGCCAGGAGATAGGCGGGGTGACCATCTTCGGGCTCCCCGAGGGTCTGCCGGTCTGGATAGACAGCCGGGTGATGGACTGCGACTGGGTGATCGTCGGGGCCGGCTCACGGTCGGCGAAGATCAAGCTCGACCCGTCCCAGCTTCAAGGACTCGATGGGTACGAGGTGGTCGAAGGTCTCGCTAAACAGGACTGAGCGGAACGTAGCGCACGGCTCGTGACCTACCCGGGCTGGCCGCCTTTGCGGCGCAGCAAGAAGAAGAACCCGATGAGAGCAACGGCGGCAAATCCGAACCATTGGATCGCATAGCCGAGGTGAGGGCCCTCGTCGGTGAAGTCGGGCGGATCGACCCGGATGGGCAGATCGTCGCTTTTCTCCGCCATCGCCACCACATAGACGGGAGCCAACTCGTGGGGGGTCTGGCGGTCGATCCGTTCGATGTCGACCCGGTTGAGGACATCGAGATCGCCGGGGGGCTCTTCCTGTCCGAGAGGCGGTCGGGTCTGAGTGATCTGCACCCAGCCCTCGACGGTCTGGCGCCCGAATGGTGGCTGGGCCTCCACCGGTGGCGTGTCCATGGTGATGGGCACCCAACCCCGGTTGACGAGCACGGCCGATCCGTCGTCCCGGACCAGAGGGGTGATGACATGAAAGCCGGCCCGACCCAACTCGACCTGGGAGCGGATCAGCACCTCCTCGGATGGGTCATACTCCCCCTCCACTGTTACCCGCCGATATTGGAACGAGTCGATCTCGGGGGCCTCCGCCAGGAGGGTTGAGAGATCAACCGGGGCGGCGTCGATTCGCTGCTCCCCCACGGCGTTCGTCAGTCGTCTCTCCTCGAGCCGATCGAGCTGCCATACCCCCAGCCGTACGAAGACGGCGGCGAGCGCGAGCACGATGACGGTGGCGATCATCCATTTGGGCTGGCGCAGCGCCTGGAGCATTCAGGCCGCTAAAGGAATCTCGTCATCGTCCAGGAGCTGCTTGGCAGCGTCCTCGATGGTTTCGTGCTCGCTGCGGTGGGCTACCGGCATGGCGGTGAGGGCGGCGGCCTTCTCGCTGTCGATACTGCCCTCGGCGACGAGGACGGGGGCGATCTCATCGGTCCAATACCAGGGCATGTGGCACCTCCAGGGCAGACGGCGGGACGGGGACTGAGTCCACGATACCCCCGCCGTCAAACCCGGAAATACCCCATGGAAGCTGGCTATTCGATGCTCACCGGAGCGAGATCCTCGACGTCTTTGAAGTTGACCTGTTCGGCCACCACTTCGATCCGGCTTCGCCTTCCATCCGGGCTCTCCCAATGGCGGCGCTGCACCGAGCCACACACCCAGATGCGGTCGTTTTTGTATCCGGGACGGTCGACCAGCTCATCGGGCGGGCTCCACAGTGTGACCGGGATGACGTCGACCCGTCGCCTCGGGTAGTCCACCCTGACCGTGACCAGGTAGCGGATCAGACGCGCACCGGAGTCGAAGACTCGCACCTCCCCGTCTACCGCCAGACGTCCACACAGGACGATGAGATTTAGATCCATCGCATTTCTCCCCTCTGTACGTTCGGGGAGAGTGCGGCTATCTCAACCGTGCCAGAGACCTAGGACAGAATCTGACCGGGTTGTGGGATAACGTGGAGGGATGATCGAATCGTATCCCGATGCGCCGCCCCGGCTCGCCCCCTTTCTCGCCCAGTGGGACTATGTCACCGAACAGTTGTTCGGACGTCTCGAGGGTCTGACTGATGACGAGTTGCTATGGGAACCGGCTCCGGGTTCGTGGACCGTGCGTCGCACCGAAGCCGGCGTAAGCGAACCGTCTTCGGATTCGTGGTGGAGCCCGACACCCGATCGCGAGCCACCGAGGACGCTGGCGTGGTCGATCGGCCATCTGGGTAGCGGGACGATGATCCGCGCCGACTGGCTGGTGGGAGACCATGAGCTACTTGAGGTGGCGAACTGGCCGATGACCGCGAACGAGGCGATCCCATTCCTCGAGGAAGGGCTACGTGCCTGGCGTTCCGGACTCGACCAGATGGACGACGAAGACCTCGACACGGTGGGCCGCTCGGCGTTCCCCCATGGCCTGGACCCACAGCTCCCCCTGCTCGACATCGTCTGGTGGGTGAACAAGGAGCTGTTGTGGCATGCCGCCGAGATCTGGTATGTCCGGGATCTCTACGCCGCTCGCGTCTAGTTCAGCGCCTTTTTGAGCTCGTCGACGCCCTCGAAGTCGGGGTCGTGGTCGTCGAGAGCCGAAACGATCCGGCGGGCGGCGTCGCTGTCGCCGGCAGCCAGGGCCACCCGGGCGGCCACGTACCAGCGTCGCAGCTCACCCTCCGACGGTGAGGAGACGAGCCGGCCCGGCTTGATGACCGGCCAGGCGTCCCGGGCGCGATCCTGGTCGAGGAGAAACGATGCGTATACGACGCGGGCCTCGTTGTTGACCATCGGTGACACGTCGTGCTCCTGGAACCGTTCCCATGCCTTGATGACGTCCTCGGGGCGGTCGAGGGCTCGCAGACAGTCCATCTCCACCGGATAGTGGAGGAGGTCGCCGGTCAGTCTCCGGAATGTGCGCAGCTCGCGAAGTGCTTCCTCCCACATGCCGGATCGGTAGGCGGAAAGACCCAGGAGCTCTCTTATCGTCGCCGATCTCGGGGAGAGCTTCTTGGCCTGGCGCAGCTCGGCGGCAGCTGCGGGGTATCTCTCGTTGGCGAAGTTTTCCATGGCGGTGCCGAGATGGCTGAGGGCCGGCTGCCGACGGTCTTTGGGCGTGGACCGGTTGATCTCGTCCCGGACCCATCCGGGGAGCTGGCCGCCCTTTACCGCGGTGATGGTCTTCCGCTGCGATTTGTCGCCGTGCGGTCCACGGTTGTCAGACCGGCTCGACTTGTGGCTCTTTCCTTTGTCGCGCGCCAAGGAAATACTCCTGAAATAAGTGAAGGGCCGCCAACGCTAGCGGGCGACCCTTCGACGTTTGATGCCCGGCAGTGACCTACTCTCCCAGGGGGTCGCCCCCCAAGTACCATCGGCGCTGGCAGGTTTCACTTCCGTGTTCGGAATGGGAACGGGTGGTTCCCTACCGCTAAGGCCACCGGGCAAACTTTGAGTCTCGGGCAACCCGAGCACTCCATAGCGAGCACAAAATCATCGAGGACTCTATATCCAAGCCCTCGGCCTATTAGTACCGGTCAGCTCAACACATTCCTGTGCTTACACGTCCGGCCTATCAACCTGGTCTTCTACCAGGGGCCTTAACCCTTACGGGTGGGAGATCTCATCTCAAGGTGGGCTTCGCACTTAGATGCCTTCAGCGCTTATCCCGTCCGTACTTAGCCAACGAGCCGTGCCCTTGGCAGGACAACTCGCACACCAGAGGTACGTCCACCCCGGTCCTCTCGTACTAGGGGCAGCTCCTTTCAAATCTCCTGCGCCTGCGGCGGATAGGGACCGAACTGTCTCACGACGTTCTGAACCCAGCTCGCGTGCCGCTTTAACGGGCGAACAGCCCGACCCTTGGGACCTGCTCCGGCCCCAGGATGCGACGAGCCGACATCGAGGTGCCAAACACCCCCGTCGATATGGACTCTTGGGGGGTATAAGCCTGTTATCCCCGGAGTACCTTTTAGCCGTTGAGCCATGGCGCACCCACGTGCCACCATGGGATCACTAATCCCGACTTTCGTCCCTGCTCGACTTGTAGGTCTCGCAGTCAAGCCACCTTGTGCATTTACACTCAACGTCTGATTGCCGACCAGACTGAGGTGACCTTTGGGCGCCTCCGTTACTCTTTAGGAGGCCACCGCCCCAGTGAAACTGCCTGCCAGACACTGTCCCTAATCCGGATCACGGATCAAAGTTAGATGGCCGTCATATGAAGGGTGGTATTTCAAGGTTGACTCCACACCGACTAGCGCCGATGCTTCTAAGTCTCCCACCTATCCTGCACATCACACGCCAGACACCAATGTCAAGCTGCAGTAAAGGTTCCGGGGTCTTTCCGTCCTGCCGCAGGTAGTGAGCATCTTTACTCACACTGCAATTTCGCCGAGTCTCTGGTTGAGACAGTACCCAAGTCGTTACGCCATTCGTGCAGGTCGGAACTTCATCTAATTCCACTGTTTCCAGTGGGACAGACTATGCCTTCACCTCATTGAGACATGAGGGCCCGCGTGTTGCGGCGTTCATAGATTTGCCAGGTTCACCTGACAGGAATCGCCGCCTCTCCTTTCGGATCAGTCGTTACGGGGTCATGCTCCGAAGAGCAGAGGACTTCCCACGGCATTACCCACAGCATTCACTGTTTGGGTTTCGCCGTTATGAGCGGGGTTTTTGCACGGGGGATCACTCCCCCAGCGGGCAGTTCTATCTACCCGACAAGGAATTTCGCTCGAGTTGCTCCCCATATCGCTATGGGGCTCGGACCATATCTTCGCCTCGACCGTCGAGTCGAGGCGGCTGGCGTATGGCCTCTGAGGATTCCAGGTACCGAGATCGCTGTTTGCGATTCATGGTCTCAGTGATGCGAGCAATCGCTCTCAAACCCTCGGGGGTTAGATGGCGACGCTCTGTCATCATGGAGATCACTGCCGAGAAAGAGACGCAGTCTCGTTGCTTGGCAGTCCTCAGTGGGTGTTCTTCGAAGAACGGGATGATCAGATCGACTAGGTCTGATCTGCGCTTCACTGCGTATCGCATGAGGCGATAGCGGTGATTGTCGCGCCGGCCGTTCTCGATTATCGAGCCACATCCGAAGAACTCGATGAGTTCCTCTAGGGCCTGTCTAGATGGTGCCGCTTGCGTGACCGAGAACTCGTGCTGGACTTGCCAGCCGAGACGGCACACTGCGTTCTTTACCACCGATATCGAGAAACAACCTTCGCCGTCGACAAAGCCGACGACCCACTGCTCGAAACCTGGCCTTTCCTGCTGATTGACCGCACCGGACGGATTGTCACTGCCCATGTCTCAACCCTATGGAAGGGGTGTGACAGGAATCAGTACCGCCGGATACTCGGTGTTTCCAGCATATAGCCAGCTGCTCTTTGTGATGTCACCATCACAAGGGGCAGGGCTCTTTGCACTAAAAGAGCCGTCTACCTTAGGCGTGTTGTTACTCCCAGCTTTAGTCTTAAAGCTGGTGGTCAGAGCATTTCTGTCTGACTCCTCATGTCGCCATGAGGACCGGACTGTATCTTCACCGCTGATCCGTCAGCGGCACCTCGCGTACAGTCTCTGAGGATCCCAGGAGGATTTCTTCGATCGGCCGTTTGCGCTGTTTGCCTCTCGCATTCATCGAGTAGGCCAGCGTCACAATTCGATCGAACTCCTCCGGACGATGATGAGCTCGAGATCGGATCGACCGAACTATGTCGGCGAACTTATCGAAGTCATCTCGTTTCACCCGCAGCTCGTTTGCCTCGAAGAACGGAACGATCCGTTCCTCAAGCTGGATGGTGCTGTGTACTACGTAGACCTGCACCACGCTTCCACGGCCTTTGTCGCGGACAGAGCCGCAGCCGAAGAAAGAGCGGAAGTCATGAAGAATCATCGAGTGATCCTCATGCTGGGAGACCTGAAAGGTGGGCTGGATGTGCCAGCCTCCGGTCGGTCCCGCCAGGGAGTTGCGATGAATGGACACTGAAAAGCATCCCTCACCGTCTACGAAGCCCACGATCCATCCGGGATCGAGAGCTATGGGTCTGGTTTCCTGCTGATCGTCCGCACCGATCGGATTTTCACTGCTCATCACTCCTACGTACCGGATGGGTACGACGGAAACTGAGCTAGTACCGTCGGATACTCGGATGTCCCAGCATATAGCAAGGTTTACCCACGGCCATTTAGGTAATAACCGTTATAGTTACGGCCGCCGTTTACTGGGGCTTTGTTTCGGGACGTCGCCGAAGCTAATCCATCCACTTAACCTTCCAGCACCGGGCAGGCGTCACAGGGTATACATCGTCTTGCGACTTAGCACCCTGCTGTGTTTTTGGTAAACAGTCGCTTGGGTCTGGTTTCTGCGGCCCCCTCAAGCTTCAGACGCGAAGTCTTACACTTTACCGGGGCGATCCTTCTCCCGAAGTTACGGATCCATTTTGCCGAATTCCTTAACCAGAGTTATCTCGCTCGCCTTGGTATTCTCTACCTGTCCACCTGTGTCGGTTTGGGGTACGGGCACTTTGCGTGCTCGCTAGGAGGTTTTCTTGGAGGCATGGTTTTGGCGGCTTCGCCTATAGCGGCTCGGCATCACGCCTCAGTCTTAATGAGATCCGGATTTACCTAGATCTCGACCACACGCTTGCCCCGGGGACAACCATCGCCCGGGTCCGCTTAACCTTCCCCGTCACTCCATCGCTGGCCTACTACTGACTGGGTCGGTAGGCCCCGAAGGGCTTTCCTTAGCAAGTCAGATTCGGCCTGGGCGCTCGCAAAGTGGTACCGGAATATCAACCGGTTATCCATCGACTACGCCTCTCGGCCTCGCCTTAGGTCCCGACTTACCCTGGGCGGACGAACCTTCCCCAGGAAACCTTGGACATTCGGCGGAAGAGATTCTCACTCTCCATTCGCTACTCATGCCGGCATTCGCACTCGTGAAGCCTCCACAGATGGCTTACGCCACTGCTTCGATGACTACACGACGCTCCCCTACCGATCCAACGCTTACGCGCTGAATCCCGCAGCTTCGGCGGTGTGCTTGAGCCCCGTTACATTTTCCGCGCGGAATCACTCGACCAGTGAGCTGTTACGCACTCTTTAAATGAATGGCTGCTTCTAAGCCAACATCCTGGCTGTTTGAGCAACTCCACATCGTTTCCCACTTAGCACACACTTAGGGGCCTTAGCTGGCGATCTGGGCTGTTGCCCTCGCGACCACGAAGCTCATCCCCCGTGGTCTGACTGCCGTGCTGTGGCGTACTGGGATTCGGAGTTTGACTGAGTTCTGTAAGCTTGTAGGCCCCATAGCCCAATCAGTGCTCTACCCCCAATACGGAACGCACAACGCTATCCCAAAAGATATTTCGGGGAGAACCAGCTATCGCCGAGTTTGTTTGGCCTTTCACCCCTATCCACAGGTCATCCCCCAAGTTTTCAACCTTGGTGGGTTCGGGCCTCCACGAGGTCTTACCCTCGCTTCACCCTGCCCATGGATAGCTCACTCGGCTTCGGGTCTACGACACGCGACTAGACGCCCTATTCAGACTCGCTTTCGCTTCGGCTACAGCTTTACGCCTTAACCTCGCCACATATCCGTAACTCGCCGGCTCATTCTTCAAAAGGCAGGCGGTCAGAAGCCACAAGGACTTCCTCCCACTGCTTGTAAGCCATCGGTTTCAGGTACTATTTCACTCCCCTCGCCGGGGTTCTTTTCACCTTTCCCTCACGGTACTAGTTCACTATCGGTCACTAGGTAGTACTTAGCCTTACGAGGTGGTTCTCGCAGATTCACACGGAATCGCCTCCGTGATACTTGGGACGCTGAATCTCGAGGTCGATCGGTTTTCGATTACGGGGCTTTTACCCTCTGTGGCCCAGCTTTCCAGCTGTGTTCATCTAACCGCCGACTTTGTAACTCGAGCTCTGTTCCGGTGAACAGAGTCATCAGGTCCCACAACCCCCATACAGCAACGCCACCGGGCTATCACACTGCATGGGTTTAGGCTGTTCCCCTTTCGCTCGCCACTACTCGGGGAGTCGCTATTGCTTTCTTTTCCTCAGGGTACTGAGATGTTTCAATTCCCCTGGTTGTCTCAACCGGCCCTATGTGTTCAGACCGGAGTGACTGAGCATTACCTCAGCCGGGTTTCCCCATTCGGAAATCCTCGGATCAACGCCTGCTTGACGGCTAACCGAGGCTTATCGCAGCCTGCCACGTCCTTCATCGACTCCTAGTGCCAAGGCATTCACCAATGGCCCTTAGTAGCTTGGATAGATATAAGAATCCAAGACAATATTTGTGCTCGCTATGCAGTTCTCAAGTTGCCTGAAGGCAGTCCTATCCCACCTCAATGAAGAGGGTGGATAGTTGTGACTCCTTCACAACTGAACAATGTGCCTTTGATCGAACCGTGGCTCGATCTGAGAGCCAGCTACCAACTAAGAGCTGGAGACCAGGTAATCAGCCCGATCTCTTTAGTGCTCCTTAGAAAGGAGGTGATCCAGCCGCACGTTCCCGTACGGCTACCTTGTTACGACTTAGTCCCAGTTACCGACCCCGCCTTAGGCAGCTCCCTCCCCAAAAGGGGTTAGGCCACTGACTTTGGGCGTTGCCGACTTCCGTGACTTGACGGGCGGTGTGTACAATCCCCGAGAACGTATTCACCGCGGCATTGCTGATCCGCGATTACTAGCGACTCCGGCTTCATGAAGTCGGGTTGCAGACTTCAATCCGAACTAGGACCGGCTTTTTAGGATTCGCTCACCCTCGCGGGGTCGCTGCCCGTTGTACCGGCCATTGTAGCATGCGTGCAGCCCTGGATATAAGGGGCATGATGACTTGACGTCGTCCTCACCTTCCTCCGAGTTATCCCCGGCAGTCTCCTATGAGTCCCCGGCCGAACCGCTGGCAACATAGGACAAGGGTTGCGCTCGTTGCGGGACTTAACCCAACATCTCACGACACGAGCTGACGACAGCCATGCACCACCTGTCTCCGTGTAGGTCTAAGACCTAAACTCTGCTCTCACAAATGGTCACGGGATGTCAAACCTCGGTAAGGTTCTTCGCGTTGCTTCGAATTAAACCACATGCTCCACCGCTTGTGCGGGCCCCCGTCAATTCCTTTGAGTTTCAGCCTTGCGGCCGTACTCCCCAGGCGGGGTGCTTAACGCGTTAGCTCCGACACTGACGGGGTCGCTCCCCCCAGCATCTAGCACCCAACGTTTACGGCGTGGACTACCAGGGTATCTAATCCTGTTTGCTCCCCACGCTTTCGCTCCTCAGCGTCAGTGCCGGCCCAGAGAACCGCCTTCGCTACTGGTGTTCCTCTCGATATCTGCGCATTTCACCGCTACACCGAGAATTCCATTCTCCTCTACCGGACTCGAGTCACAGCAGTATCGACTGCAATTCCGAGGTTAAGCCTCGGACTTTCACAGCCGACTTGCTGAACCGCCTACGAGCTCTTTACGCCCAATGATTCCGGATAACGCTAGGACCCTACGTATTACCGCGGCTGCTGGCACGTAGTTGGCCGGTCCTTCTTCTGGAGGTACCGTCAATTTCTTCCCTCCTGAAAGGGGTTTACAACCCGAAGGCCTTCATCCCCCACGCGGCGTTGCTGCGTCAGGCTTTCGCCCATTGCGCAAGATTCCCTGCTGCTGCCTCCCGTAGGAGTCTGGACCGTGTCTCAGTTCCAGTGTGGCTGATCGT
>JBKHKD010000049.1:0-13462 GCA_046537785.1 Actinomycetota bacterium | reverse complement strand
GGCTACATCATGGAGACGGGCAAGATGGTCATGGACGGCGACCCCCAGAAGCTCCTGAAGGACGAGGACGTCAAGGAGTTCTACCTTGGTCTCCAGGCCGGCGGGCAGAAGAAGTCATTCCGCGACGTCAAGCACTACAAGCGACGCAAGAGGTGGCTGTCGTGAGAAGTATGAGGTATCAAGTATCAGGTATCAGGACCGCAGGGTTTCGCGCATCAGATCCCGAAGGGGATCACCGTTCCCGTGATACGAGCTCACCTTGGGAGAAGCGCAGTCTTCATACTTCATACCTAATACTTGATACCGCGAGCGGAGCGAGCCTATGACTGACAAACTCCTGCGAAGGCGGGCCGATGCCTACGGGCCCGATGAGTATGAGCACCTGCTCGAGGTGCGCGACATTCATCTGTCTTTCAAGGGAGTCAAGGCGATCGACGGTGTCTCGTTCCACGTCGACGACGGCGAGCTCTTTGCCATCATCGGCCCCAACGGCGCCGGCAAGACCTCCATTTTCAACTCGATCAACCAGGTCTACCACCCCCAGGAGGGGGACATCCTCTGGAAGGGCGAATCGCTCATGGGGCTCAAGCCCAACGTCACCGCCGAAAGAGGCATTGCACGGACCTTCCAGAACATCGCCCTCTATCCGCACATGACCGTCCTCGAGAACATCCTCACCGGGAGGCACATCCGGATGAAGTCGGGCTGGCTCACCGGCGCCCTGTGGCTCGGCAAGGCGAAGAAGGAGGAGATCGCTAACAGGGAGATGGTCGAGAAGATCATCGACTTCCTCGAGATCGAGCGGTGGCGCAAATACCCGGTAGGGCTGCTTCCCTACGGGATCCAGAAGCGGGTGGAGCTGGGCCGGGCCCTGGCGATGGATCCCGAGCTGCTTATGCTGGACGAGCCGGTTGCCGGCATGAACCTGGAAGAGACCGAAGACATGGCTCGCTTCATCCTCGATGTGCAGGACGAGCTTGGCATCGCCATGATCCTCGTCGAACACGACATGGGTCTGGTGATGGACATCGCCGACCGGGTCCTGGTGATCGACTTCGGGAAACCAATCGCCATCGGCCCACCGTCAGAGGTCCAGTCCAACCCGAACGTGATCAAGGCCTATCTGGGCGAGGAACTGGAGACGATCTAGGTCAGGCTTCGCCTGCCCGTACCAAGTATCAGGTATGAAGTATGAAGACTGCGCTTCTCCCGAGGTGAGCTCGTATCACGAGAGCGGTGATCCCCTTCGAGACCTGGGTCCGGAAACCCTGCAGTCCTGATACCAGATACTTGATACCTCATACCCTCTACTCCAGGAGCTTCCAGGCTCCTGGGAGTAGTACTCCCGCTCCGGCGGCCTTGATTATGTCGCCGAGCAGGAAGGGCACCACTCCGGCCTCGACCGCTCCGGAAGCTGACATGTCGGCGGTCATCATGAGGCCTGTAACTCCGAACGCGTAGATTACCCCCGACCCCAGGATGAAGGCCGTGAACATGGTGGAGAATGTCCGATCCTGGCGGTGCTCGGCCATCCAGCCGACGAGGGCGGCCGCGAACACGAATCCGATGATGTAACCGCCGGTGGCGCCGGTGATCACCTCGACGCCGCTGCTTCCGTCGGTGAAAACCGGAGCACCGAGGGCGCCGACGGCGACGTAGAGCCCCTGACCCGTCCCGCCTAGTTTCCATCCCAAGGCTGCGCCAGTCAGGAGCACCGCGAATGTCTGACCGGTTATGGGAACCGGCGTGAACGGCAGCTGGATCCGCCATTGGGCGGCAAGTGCAGTCAGGGCAGCGGCGGCCACCACGAGGAGAACGGATACCACAGCGGAGCGGGGCAGCGCCCGCTGGCTGATCACGGCTGACGTCATCTCTACCTCTTTCTAGGACCGTCGGGGAGGATAGGGGTCAGACCCCTAGCGAAGGGTCACGGTTACGCTTCATTTCCTCCACATGAACCCCGAAAACACCCCAGAGCAGAGGAGTGCGTCCTGGCCTCTCTTCCTCATCGGAGGCCTCTTCGTGGCCGGGTTCCTCAGTGTGGTGGCGTGGAACGTCGAGCTGCCCTACCTCGCCTACTCACCGGGTCCCATAGCTGATGCCGCCGACTCCGTTGTGGCCGAGGAGGTGGAACTCTTCCCTCCCGAAGGTGAGCTCCTTATGCTGACAATCCTCCAACAGGACGTGAATGTGTTCGAGGCGTTCATCGCCGGGGTCGATCCCACCATCGACCTGATCAGAAAGCAGGCGGTGCGCCGAGAGGGCGAATCTGACGAGGAGTATCGAAACCGGGTACTCGACCAGATGAGCAGTTCGAACTTTCGTGCCGTAACCGTGGCCCTCCAATACCTGGGATACGAGATGGTGCCGGTCGAGGTGATCGTCACCGACGTGGAGGAGGGTGTGCCCGCGGAGGGGGAGATCGAGCCTGGTGACGTCGTCCGTTCGGTCAACGGGAATCCCATCTACAGTTTCGACGACTTCGAACCGGCTCTCGAGGGACGCGAAGTTGGCGATACCATCTCTCTCACGGTGGATCGGGAGGGCAGCACCGTCGAGCTCAGTGTGGAGCTTGCCGAACGGGACGACGAGCCGGGGGAACCGATGATCGGGATAACCCTCAGACCGGTCACCGAACCTCCTTTCCCCATCGAGATCCGGGCCGGCGACGTTGGTGGTCCTTCCGCAGGGCTGATGCACACCCTCGCCATCATCGACAACCTGACCGAGGGTGACCTCACCAAAGGCCGGGTGATCGCGGGCACCGGGACGATCGATTTCAATGGGACCGTTGGGAGCATCGGTGGCATTAGACAGAAGGTGGTGGCCGCCGAGGCGGCGGGAGCCGACTATCTACTCGTTCCCGAAGGCAACTATGAGACAGCGTTGACGGCAGAACGGGAGACGATCGAGATCGTGCCCGTTGCCACCCTGGACGACGCCATCTCATTCCTCGAGGAAAGTCTGGAAGCCGCCTGAGCGGAGTCCCCACCCGATCGGATTCGCCCCTTCGGGAGTGTCCAACGGGCTTCTGCGACCGTGGGTGCACGAAAAGGGCAGCCACTATCTGTATCTTCTTAGAGTGATGGCGCCCCAGATCACCTCCGACGAGATACGGAACGCCGAGTTTCGCACCACTCTGCGTGGACTCGACCGCTCCGAAGTCGAAGCAGTCCTTCAAGCGGCAGCAGCCCGTCTCGAACAGCTCGAGGAAGAAGCCGAGAAGCTGAGGGCGCGAGCTGCCGAGATGCCCTCGAACGATCTCGAGGCCGAGTTCGAGGAGGTCGGCAAGGAGGTCACTTCGATCCTCCAGGTGGCGCGCGAGGCGGCCGACTCGATGCGGGAACGAGCCAATCTCGACGCCGCTCGCTGGCGACGGGAGGCCACCGAGGAGGCCGACAAGGCGCGCCGCGAAGCCGCTGCCGACGCGGAGGCGATGCGCCGAGACGCCTGGGTCACCGGTACAGAGTTGCTGGAGCAGGCCCAGGAGACGGCCGAGGCTATGCGTGCTGGGGCCGAACGAGACGTGCTCACGGTGATGGGAGAGGCAGAGCGGGAAGCCCACCGGTTGACCTCCGGTGCCCGGCGGGAGGCAGAGGACCTGGTCCGCAACGCCAACATGGAAGCCGAGAAGATCGTTGCCGATGCCACGACCCGCCGCGATGAGATCATCGATGGCGCCAACCGACAGGCCGCCGCCGCCCAGGAGCGCACCCGCGCCCTGGAGAATCGCCGTGACGAGCTGTTGGAGGAGCTGGAGAACGTGCGGTCGACGCTCACCAAGCTGGAGGGCTCGCTCGAAGAGCGACGGGAAGCTCTGGACCTGAGCCGCGAGCCCGATCCGAGCGTCCGTGTTGTCCACTCACCGGCCGACGCAAAAGAGGATTGGGAAGTGGGGGAGACGGTTCGTGTGGTTCGGCCCGAGGACCGCCACAAGCACGACCCCAACGCCGAGATGGCCGACGAGATGAGCAGTCAGGTTGCCCGGATTCAGGATCCCGGCACCGAAGTCGATCCCCGGCTACGGGCCAAGCGCCAACCGGCTCCTGGAGCCGAGCCTGAGCCGGCGCCGGTTGCCCCGGACGTCGAAGCTGAGACAGAAGCCAGACCCGCACCGGACCCGTTGGCCGATGTCGAGCCGGAGACCGGGTCCGAACCCGGAGAGGCCTCGCCACCTGAGGAGCCGTCGGAAGCGCCGGAGGACGATCTCGAGGCCATCTTCGCCTCACTGCGGGGCGGTGGGGACACATCCGCTCCCTCGGGAGAGGAAGCCACCGTAGAAGGTGTGGAGGCATCCAGTGGAGACGGTGACATCTCAGTACAGGAGCAGGGGGAAGGATCCGACGAAGCCGGGACCGACTGGATCGCTGTCCGCGATTCCCGGCTTCTTCCCATCACCAATCGGGCACTTCGGGGCGTGAAGAAGGCGATCGCCGAGGTGCAGAACGTCGCCCTAGACAGTCTGCGCAGCGACGACGACTGGGTGCCTGACGAGAAGACAATCTCCGAGGCACTCCACGCCGAGTTGGTGGCCGTCTGGTCGGAGAGTTTCGCCGTGGGCCACGCCGTGGCGGAGGAGATGGAAGGCGAGAAGCTGAAACGGCCGAAGACGCCCCAGCCGACGGCGGAAGACGAGTTTGCCTCCGACCTCGTTGCGGCCGTGGTGTCGGCCCTTGGCGATGCGGGGGACGGACCGCGCGAGCGCCAATCGGCGGCGTCCAGGGTCTTTCGGGTATGGCGGAGCGATGAGGCCGAGCGGCGCATCCGGGACATCGCCTTGCGCGCCTACGAGTTAGGTGTCGAAAAGTCACGCAGCGTGCCCACCGGATGATGATCGGGGCAGCCGTTGTGTCTGATTCCGATATGCCGGCGAGCACTTAGACTCAACCCGGATGTTCACCAGGGTTCCCAGCGACTATTCAGGCGGGGGTCGGCGTCCATGGAAGGTCATCGTCGCGATAGCGGTCGCCGTCTATCTCCTCCTCACTGCAGCGGGAACACTGTGGACCGACTTCCTCTGGTTTGACTCGGTCGGCTTTCGCGACGTCTGGCTGCGCAAGTGGGGGCTCTCGTTTGCGCTGGGTGCCGGCGGCATCGGCCTGTCGTTTCTCGTGCTGTGGGGAGCCCTCAAGCTGGTCGATCGTTTCTCGCCCCGGTTCGCTCCGTTCGACCTGACCGAGGAGGAAGAACTCCTTGAGCGTTTCCGGGAATGGGTCGAGCCCCGGATGGCTTCCCTCCGTGTGCTCATCACCGGTGGCCTCGCCGTCATCATGGGCTTGACAGTCGCCACCTGGCGGGACGATGTCTTCTTGTTCCTCAACTCGCAAACCTTCGGTGACGTCGAGCCCATCTTCAACCGCGACATAGGGTTCTATGTCTTCCAGCTGCCCCTGTGGGACCTGGCCGTCGACTGGCTCTTCAACCTCTTTGTGCTGGCAACGGTAATCGTCGCCGTGGCGCTACACCTGAACGGAGCGATCCGCTTCGACGGCCGCAGGGTCACCGCCACTCGGGGTGCAAAGATCTACATCTCCTCACTGTTCGCCCTCGTCGCCCTGATCAGGGCACTCTCCTACCGGCTGGAGATGTACGAGATCCTCTATGCCGACAGAAACGGAATCTTCACAGGACCCGGCTACACCGACATCTTCTCGCGTCTCCCGGCTATCAGGTTGCTGCTCGTGGTGGCTCTGATCGCCGCCGCCCTCTTTGTCGTCAACATTTTCCGGCGGGGCTGGACGCTGGCAGGGGTGTCCGTGGCCTCGTGGATCGTCGTTTCCATCGCAGCAGGCACGATCTACCCGGCGATCGTCCAGCGTTTCAGTGTCCTACCCGACCAACTGAACAAGGAACGGGAGTTCATCGGGTACAACATGGACGCAACCAAGGACGCCTGGCTGCTCGACGGTATCGAGGTTCGGGGCTTCGACGCGGCCGATGACCTGACGGCCGAGGACATCGAGGTCAACTCCAACACGATCGACAACTTGCGGATTTGGGTGCCGAGTGTCCTGACCCGTACCTATCAGAACTTCCAGGAGCTCGAGCCCTACTACCAGTTGGAGAGGGTCGACACCGACCGCTACCTAACCGAGGGGGAGCAGAGCCAGGTGATGCTTGCCGTCCGCGAGCTCGACGAGGAGGAGGTACCGCCCGACTGGCAGAACCAACGTCTGTTCTACACGCACGGATACGGGGCTGTCGTCAACCAGGCCAACGTCGTCCAGGACGACGGCCAGCCTGTTTTCCTGCTGCGGGACGTCCCCACCGTGGCCACCGAGGAGACCTTCGACCTGGAGGACCCGCGGGTCTATTTCGGAGAGAGCTATGAGCCGGGTAGGCCAGTGATCGTCAAGACCGGCAACGAGGACCAGGAGATCGATTTCCCACTCGAGGCGGGCACCAGTTTCAACGAGTATCAGGGTGATTCCGGAGTGGTCCTCGACAACTTCCTCAAGAGGGTCGCCTTCGCCTTCCGCTACCGCGACCTCAACCTCCTGATCTCGAACCAGATCCGCCCCGACAGCCGGGTGCTCGTGGAGCGAAACATCATGGAGATCGTCGAACAGATCGCCCCCTTCCTGAAGGCGGACGCCGACCCTTACCCGGTGATCCACGACGGGAAGATCCTCTGGGTGCTCGACATGTACACGTCAAGCACCTACTACCCGTACTCGCAGGCGTTGGACCTCGAAGCACAGGACAGACTGACCTTGAGGTCGGAGCTCGACCTCGGGACGAACTACGTCCGCAACTCGGTGAAGGCGGTCATCGAGGCCGAGGACGGGAACCTGACCTTCTACAAGTTCGACTCCAACGACCCCATCGTCAACACATGGGACGAGACCTTCCCCGGCATGTTCGAGGACGCCTCTGAGATGCCCGATGGCCTGGAAGAGAACATCCGCTATCCCCAGGAACTCTTCCGGATACAAACCCAGATCTATCTCGACTATCACGTGACGGAGGAGAGCCAGCTGTTCTCCGGCAACGACCAGTGGTCTTTCCCCGGCGATCCCTCCAACCCCGAGCGGACGGGCAGTGGCGCACTGTTCGGTGATGTCCGCTCGCCCGAGGGTGAGCTCTCCCAGATTCTGCCTTACTACCTCCTCACGGAGCTGCCCGGTGAGGATCGACTGTCCTATCTGTTGTTGCAGCCCTTCAACCCGAGGGCGAGACGCAACATGGTCGGGTTCATGGTGGCCGATTCCACGCCCGGGAACTACGGCCGGCTCATCGACTTCCGCATGCCGCAGGGCAGTCTTGTGGACGGTGCGCAACAGGCCGGTCAGCGGATCGAACAGGACGCCGAGATCGCCCAGCAGCTCAGTCTCTGGCGTGGCGAGGGGTCGAATGTCATCAAGGGCGATCTGCTGATCGTTCCCATCGAGGAGTCCGTCGTATACGTACAGCCGATTTACCTCGAGGAGGAGGGCGGCGCCTTTCCCGAGTTCAGGAGAGTCGCGGTCGTCTACTCAGATCGAGTGGAGTGGTCCGACACGCTCGACGGTGCGTTCGATCTGGTCTTCGGAGCATCAGATGACGGCGACGATGGAGACGATGGGGACGCCCCGGACATACCGTCAGAGGGCACCGTCGAGGAGCTGATCGCAGAGGCGGAGGAGGCGTTCGCCAACGCCGAGACCGCACTCCGCTCGGGAGATCTGGCCGGGTATCAGCAGTGGATCGGAGAGGCGGAGTCCATCCTCCAGGACATCGCAGACCTCATCGGCGAATCCGAGTCCAACGCCTCCCTTCCCTTCCCGATCTGGGAGTAGCAGTCCCGGATCGGGCTAGCCCGTCCTGATCGCCTAACCTCTACGTGCGATGGCCAAAGACACTGACGAATACATCCGGATGCGGGGCACCGTCACCAAGATGCTTCCCGACTCGACCTTTGAGGTGAAGCTAGAGAGCGGTTTTGAGCTTTTGGCGAAACCATCGGGTCGCATGCGTCGCGGCCGTGGAATTCGGGTCTTGCCCGGTGACCAGGTTGACGTCGAAGTCTCCACATACGACCCGACCCGGGGCCGCATCGTCTGGCGTTACCGATAAACCCGTTCTCTCGCTGTTCGACCCCCTCGAGGTGGGGGTCTTTTTCATTGGTTAGTGTCGGGTTCATGCGGATCCACCGGATCATCCTCCGTGTCTCCGACCTTGAGACCTCAGTGGGGTTTTGGCAGGGGAAAGTGGGCTTGGAGCTGGCCGGAAAGGGTGGGGGTTTCGCATTCTTGGACGGTGGCGGTGTCCATCTCGTACTGAACCAGATCGACGAGGTCCCCGACGACTCGTCGTTGACCGAGATCGTGTTTCAGGTGGACGACGTCCGGGCGGCATTCGATGAGTTGTCAGGGAGAGATGTTCGTTTCGAAGTGGAGCTACGCCCGGTGACGTCCGATGGGAATCACGAGCTGTTAGCTGCCCATTTCCGGGATCCCGACGGTCACCTCGCCAGTGTCACCGGCTGGGTTTGATCATCCGTCGAAAGATCCGGGCTCCTCGCCGAGGGGCGCCATCGGAGCCCGGGCCACAGATCCCACCTTTCGCGCACCTTCAAACGGGGTCGGTGACGTCGGCGACGTCGGCATTCGGAACACGGATCAGATCGGTCCCGTCGACCTGCAACGAAACACCGTTTTCGCCGGCGCCGATGGAGACCAATCCGGTGATCCGTTCGTCGGCGAGCACCGGCCACTCTCCAGTCGACCCGAGCGGGGTGATGGTTCCCCGCTCGTAGCCTGTTACCCGAAGGGCGTCCGCGGCGTCGGGCATGGAGACCCGGTTCACACCGAGATGGGATCTGAGCTTTGGCCAGGAGATGTTCCGGTCTCCGGGGACCAGGACGAACAGGTAGTCCTCATCGGCCCGACGAACAACCATGGTCTTGAGCACCTGTCCGGGTGTCACCCCCCGGGTCTCGGCAGCTTCTTCCAGGGAGCCGACCGGCCCGTGCCGGGTGACCTGGTAGGTGAGAGACTGGAGACGTGGGTCTCTGAGAGCAGACGTGTCGGTCATATTCGAGTGACTTCTTCGACAGTCCAGTGCTCGTTCACCCACAGCCCGACGAACTCCGCCTCGGGATGGATCGTCGAGAGCCGCCCGACGGCGTCGGCGACCTGTTGTTTCTGCTGCTCGTCGGAGATCGGATTTCCGGCGCAGTCGTGGTGGGCGACCACCGCAACCCGTTGGGAGCCGTGCGCGGTCAACGAGATGTCCAGGTTGGCGAGCAGTATCGGGGTCTGGTCGGTTTCCGAAGCGAGGTGGCGGACCAGGCCGGCAGTGGTGATCGTGTCGAGGTGGCGCACGCGAAACACGACGCTCAGGTAGGCGGCCACCTTTCCCTGAGGGCGGCCGTCCATGCACTGGAGGACAGTCCCGAACTCTTCGATGCTCCAGATCGTAGAAGGAAATCGGGGAGATCCCCTATGGAATCTGTCCCAGCCGGGTATGAGGATCGCAGCATGGAGCTCATCACGACTATTGGGGCGATTCTCGCCGGCCTGGTGATGGTGGCGGTCGGCGTGTATTCGTTAGCGGCGATCTGGTTCGAGGATCTCACCTGAATTCACGAGTAACGCTTTTCCTCAAGCGGCTCCCGCAACCAGGCGATACAAACATCTGGTTCTCCCATGACTACTACACACGAGAACGCCTCGTTGAGAGGCTTCACCGGGGAGGAGCAGCGTATGCAGCTGCGCATGCTCATCGAGCATGCTCTGGACGCCGTGGTCTTCATGGACGAATCGGGTCGGGTTGTCGAGTGGAACCCGCGAGCAGAAGAGTTATTCGGGTGGACCCGTGACGAGGCCCTGGGTCAAACTGTCAGCGAGCTGATCGTGCTGCCGAGATTTCGGGAGTCGCATGAGAGGTGGATGGAGCGGTTCGCGGCAGGGGATCACATCGATGGGCGTCTCCGTCTTCTCGGTCGTCGTCGCGACGGTTCGGAGATGCCGCTGGAGGTCACCATATGGTCCGTTGATCCCTCCAATGGGGGACAACGCATGGCTTCGGCGTTTATAAGGGACAGGTCTGTCGAGGAACAAGCCGCCGAGATGCAGGCGCGGCTGGCGGCGATAGTGGATTCATCGGACGACGCCATCGTCGGCATGGACCTCGACGGGTACATCACGAGCTGGAATCGCGGGGCCGAGCGTCTCTATGGATACATGTCAGAGGAGGCCATCGGGCGGCACACCACTTTCATCATTCCTCCGGAACGTTCCGGCGACGTGAACATGTTGCTTCAGCGCCTTGCCCGGGGTGACTCGATCACACAGTTCGACACGGTCCGCGTCGCCAGGGACGGGCGCGAGGTAGATGTTTCGTTGTCGGCTTCTCCCATATTCGACAGTAACGGTGAGCCAATTGGAGCTTCGAGCATCGCCCGGGACGTCACAGAGCGGAAGCGTCTGGAGGAGGAGTCGCGGCGTCTGAACGAGGAGCTCGAGCTGCGGGTGCAGCAGCGCACCGCGGAGCTTGCCGAAGTCAACAGGAAGCTGGAACGGCAGGTGGCATCGAAGACCGATTTCGTCGCTTCTGTCAGCCACGAGCTCCGCACACCGCTCACCTCGGTGATCGGATTCGCCGAGCTCCTGATGGACAGCACTGCCGAATTCGACAAGGAGCAGCGGCGCGAGCTCCTCGGTTCCATCGCCGATCAGGGATACGAACTGGCCAACATCGTCGAAGACTTGCTCGTGGCGGCACGCGCCGAGATCGGCGACCTCAATGTATCGAAGGTTCCGGTCAATCTTCGTGCGCAAACAGCCCAGGTGCTGGAGTCGATGCGAGACGAGGCCGCGGCGACTATCACGATCCCAGGTGAGGCGCGGTATGTGATCGCAGATCCACAGCGGGTGCGCCAGATTCTCCGCAACCTATTGACGAATGCCATTCGCTATGGCGGATCTCATATCGAGGCGGAGATCTCCGGTCCTGTAGACGGTTTCGCCTCGGTGACGGTCAGCGACGACGGAGAGGGGATCCCCCCGCATGCCCGGGACACCATCTTCGAGCCCTACGACCGAGGCGACAACACGACGGCCATCAGCGAGTCCTTCGGGCTTGGTCTCTCCATCTCCAGAGCGTTGGCCCGGCTCATGGGCGGCGACCTCGAGTATCGACGGACCGAACGCACCGAGTTCGTCCTGTCGCTGCCGGTGGACCCCGAGCGCTAGGCGCTAGTCGTTTCTTCAGGTGTGTGCATCGAGCCTCCGTTTGGGTGAGAATGCGCGCATGAGGCACGTCCGTATGTTCGTGGTCCTTAGCCTGGTCGCGGCCCTCGTCGGCACGAGCTCCCCGGTAGGCGCCGACACCGGGTCTTTCGTCGACGACGACGGAATCCCGGGAGAACGACACATTGAACGGCTCGCCGAACTGGGGGCGATCCAGGGATGCAACCCGCCGGAGAACACCCGGTCTTGCCCGTTGAAGAACCTGAGTCGGGCCGAGGCGTTCAAGATCCTCGTTGTCGCTGGCCAGGGGTACGGGGTTCTGCCAGGCTTTCCCAACTCACTCACAGACCGGTTCATCGATGACGACGAGATGTGGGACGGCGCCGTCTCGCGGCTGGCCAACTTCCTGGCGGACCAGCTGATCATCGACGGATGCAATCCGCCTGACAACACCAGGGTGTGCCCGGAGAACGTCCTCACGAGGGCGCAGGTGGCGAAGGTCGTGGCGGGGACATTCGGGCTTACCGCTCCCGATGATTACGAGTCCCCTTGGACCGACACCGAAGGCGCCTGGTACGAGCGGGCCGCCCTCATCGGGGCCTACCACGGACTGTGGGATACCACTGCAGGCCGGTTCAACGGAAGCGACGAGATAGACCGCGCCGAGTTCGCCAGGGTGGTGGTCACCGCCGGGGGAGACGACCTCTGCACGGACAACCCGTTCACGGCGGCCCGAGAGGCCGACATCGAAGCACGATATCCTGGGCAGACTCTCGCTGCCTATGCCTACGACACCCGGACCGGATGCGCCTACTGGATGAACCCCGACGAGAGGCTGCGAACGGCTTCGGTGTTCAAGGTGATGGTGATGGCGGGGACCCTTCTCGAGGCGCAAAGGGACGGACGGGAGGTGACCGCATGGGAGATGAGCCAGCTCGAGCCGATGATCACCGAGTCGGCCAACCCGCCGGTTCGTGCCCTATGGCGCAGCTTCGGGGCGTCGCCATGGTTCTCCCGGCAGGTGGAGATCTTCGGCCTGGACCAGACCAACTCGGTTGGTGACACCCAGAGGGTCTGGGGTCGGACCACGACATCCGCCAAGGACCAGGGCGACTTGATCCGTCAGGTGCTCCTGGGCCACTGGGGTCCGTTGGATAGTGAGTACCGGGCTGTGGCGTGGGACCTGATGACGTCCGTCGTCGATTCCCAGACCTGGGGCATCTCCGCCGGGGTTCCGTCGGATTGGACGGTGGCCCAGAAGAACGGCTTTGCTGGCCACATCGCCAACTCGGTCGGTTTCGTCCAAGAGCCAGGATCCGATGAGGGCTACGTCATCGCGGTCCTCACCAACTGGTGGTCGCACTGGGAGCGGGGCGTGCCCGTCGTCGAGGAAATCGCCGGCTGGGTGTCGGCCGAACTGGCCCACTGAAGGCCGTACCGGACCAGATTCCATAGGCTCACGGAGACCCGATACGATGCCGTGCAGATGAACCGACCCCGCTTTCGCCCGCGCAAGGACATCGGCGAGGACCCCGACTACCGCTTCACCCTGGCCAATGAGCGAACCTTTCTCGCCTGGATCCGGACGTCGTTGGCGTTGATCGCCGGCGGCCTCGCCGTGATCGAACTGGTCCCCACCTTTGGGCTCGCCGGTGGACGAGAGGTGTTGGGTGCGGTTTTGATCGCGCTCGGGACAGTCCTCGCCGTCGGCAGCATGATGAGATGGGCGGGTGCCGAGGAGGCGATCCGGGAGAGCCGGCCGATTCCAGCCACCAAGCTCCCGTTGGTGCTCGCCGTCGGGGTGATGGCGGTCAGCGTGATGGTGGCGGTCCTCCTCGTGGTCGACTGATGGAATCGTTTGACACGGTCGACGACCCGGGTCTTCAACAGGAACGCACCGTCCTTGCCTGGGACCGGACCGCTCTGGCTCTGATGGTGGCCGCCGGGCTCCTCGCCCGGGTTATCGGCGACTTCTCTTTCTCGCCGATTCTGCTGATACCGCTGGCTGCGTTGATCGTCGGGCTGGTGATCCTGGTCATTGACCGCCCCAGGTACCTCTCCCGATGGCGCAGGCTGCAGGAGCTCGGGGCCATGCCCGCATCCCGCTTGGCCACCCTGATCGGGTCGACCACTGTCCTGGTGGGGGTCACGGCGTTGCTGGTCGTCCTTGGCCTCTGGTGATGCTGGTCTTTGCAGAGCGCGTGATCCCCCGTAAAATGGTTTCACAAGCGACGCGGGGTGGAGCAGTCTGGTAGCTCGTCGGGCTCATAACCCGAAGGTCGCGGGTT
>JBKHKD010000022.1:0-45022 GCA_046537785.1 Actinomycetota bacterium | reverse complement strand
ATACTTGATACAAGCCCGGCGCTAGCCGGGCGATGTACCTGATACGGCTTGTGAGCTCAGCTCACAAGCCACTCAAGAAACCACGGAGAGTGGTCGATAGAAAGGGCCATGCTGGGAAAAACCAGATGGCTATCGCTCCTCTTGGTGGTTGCACTCGCGACCTTCGGTCTGAGTGCCTCCGCGGGGGCCGACTCAGGCTCGGAGCAGTCATTTCTCTCAAAGATCAATTCGACCCGCAGCGCCAATGGGCTCGGCCCTCTCAAAATGGACGGTGGGATTCAGTCTCATGCCCGCAAGCACACCGCCGACATGATCGCTGCCGGGGAGATCTATCACTCCTCCAGCAGCGAGCTCCAGGCGGCGGCAGGGAGTGGCTGGACGAAGCTGGGTGAGAACGTGGGCAGGGGTGGGTCAGTGGACTCACTGCACCAGGCCTTCATGGACTCGTCAGGTCACCGGGCCAACATCCTCGGCGACTACAACTACGCCGGCATCGGCACCGACACCCACAACGGCGTGCTGTACGTGACGGTCGTCTTCATGAAGAAGGGCTCAACCTCCACCACCACGACGACGACCCAGGCGACCACCACGACTGAAGCTCCCGAGAAGTCGACCACGACCACCACCGCCCCGTCGAAGAGCCCTAGCACCACTGCTGCTCCGGCGACCACCACGACCACCGTTCCCCCGACAACGACAACAACGACCCTCGAGGTCGGCCCCGACAAGCCGGTGACCCCCGGCCAGTCGTGCTACTCCGCCACCCGTCTCTGGTGGATGTGCCATGACTAGAAGCGAGCTCAACGCTCGCTTCTAGTCAGTATCAAGTACATCGCCCGGCTAGCGCCGGGCTTGTATTGAGTATGAAGACTGCCCGGTTGCGCGTGAAGCGTCCCGAAGGGCAGAACCGTGGTGAGATTCAAAATCTGACCTCGGTACTCCCCTGGCGAACTTCTCGCGCCGAACCCGGCAGTCCTGATACTTGATACCTCATACTGCTCGCCCGGCGGAAGCCGGGCGAGCACAAGCAAACGCCCCAGTGACCTTCCGGAGCCTCCTCCGCACTTCCCCGAACGGACGCTTCTCCGGCTTGCCTCTAGGGCGTTCGCTGGGTGCGAATGTACGCAATTACAGACCCCACATCAACGCCCCTGTCCTCACGACAGTTGAACGTAAACCATCACAGCCGAGCGCTGCCTCACTCTCGGAGATGGGTTACCAACAGGAATCGGGGTTTTCCACAGGGGTTGTCCACATGGGGATGTTCACAAGTTTCTAGGTCGATTTTTCGCGAGTCATCGGGCGGCCGACTTTGACGGATTGCCTCCTGGAGCGAGGGAATTTTTCGAGGCGGAGGATCCACCCTCGGCATTTGAATCGAGATGGGATGATTGTCCGCCAAACAGACGCCAGTCGGCCGCCGGCTACCGCTCCCGTTGGAAGCGACAGGCTCATTTCTCGCCAGCGGGAAAGCCGGCACGGACCATCGGTCGGAATGCCAGCTCGATGGTCTCGTAGACCTCTCCGAGCACACGGTCGAGCTCCTGGACGGTGACCCGGTCGGCCGCCAGCCGCCCCCGGAGCACTACCGCGTTCTCGGCGTCCAGGGCAAAAAAGCAGCGCCAGGCGCGGGCATTTCTCTTCAGGGCAAGACGATGCACCCCGGCGGGAGTTCGCGGCTCCGGGAGGACGTATGCCTCGAACTCGAGACTGCGCTCCCCGACCGTGAACCAGACGGTTGTGGCGTCTCTGGTCTCCTGACGCATTCTCACCGCCCAGCGCCCCTCGACCTCTTCGGCGTACTCGACCGAGCCGTCTTCGTCTTCGAGCCAGAGACGGATGCGCTCTTCGAGAACCTCTCTCATGCGAACTCAAGCTCGACCTGTGGTTCGAGGTTGCCCACCGGTCTCCCACCGCCCAGCACCGGGGGTCGCAGAAATCTCTCCAGGGCGGACCCGGCAGTCGGGGTGAGGGCGTCGAGTTGTTGCAAGGCCGACACCGCTGCGAGATTGGCGACGGATCCGCTTCCGTCCCAGCTCTTGACAGCCAGGCCGTAGCCGCGGTCTGTGGCGACGCCCAGACATCCGGCGGCACCGCCCTTGGCTGCCGATTGGGTGGCAATGGCTATCTCGGTGTCACCCTCGCCGTTGGCAGCCACGAGTGCGGGGTATTGGTGCATCGCGCCGAAGGCGGAGTCGAGTCCATCGGAAGTGGACAGCCTTGCGAACAGCCGGGCCATGACTCTCGCCGTCGTCCTCAGCACGGGTGCGCCGCAACCGTCGACTCCCACCGGCTGGACCGGATAGTCGCCGAGCTCGCTCACGAACTCGATGACACGCTGTTGGAGAGGATGTTCGGGATCGAGATAGCTATCGATGGGCCATCCCGAAGCGACACACGCACGAAGGAAGGCGGCGTGCTTTCCCGAGCAGTTGTGCCAGATCCTCCGCTTCTCCTTCGCCCCTCCCCGGATGATCAGGTCACGCGCCCCGGGTCCCAGTGGCCAATCGAAGGGACACTGGAGAGCCGACTCGTCCAGGCCGGCACGGGAAAGCATCGATGAGACCAGGGCAACATGGACCGGGTAACCACGATGGGAGGCGCATGCCACGGCCATCTCGAGAGTATCCAGATTGGCTCCGGCTTCCTGAGCGATCGTGGCCTGGAACGGCTTAGCCGACGACCGGATGAAGAACGGGCGGTCGATGTCACCGTGGGACGCGACCAACGAGCCATCGCGAGCGACCACCGCGACTGTCCCGTGGTGTACGGTCTCCACTAGACCCGATCTCACCTGTTTGGCCAGCGGCGCGGCCACTAGTGGTGTTCAAGGCGAATCAGAGGCGCCTTTGACAAAAGGACGGGCCAATGTCGCAAGTCAGCCGCTGACCGACGCCTCGTCCTGCTGGCTCCGGTAGCGGGTGACGATCTCGTCCTGAAGGGCGTCGATCACATGATGCAGTTGGCGACGCTGCCCAGATAGCTGGGTCTCCACCTCACGCAGACGGTCGATGGCTTCGGATATCTCGTCATCGGTGAGCTCACCAAGGTTGGCCAGGACTCCGTCGTCCATGATCTTGTCGATCAGACGCCTCCCGGTAACGGAGGGAAGAGGCGGCATGGTCTCGATGTGCTTCAGCGCCGGCTCCGATCCGAGGACCATCCCTTTGGCGAGGATCTCCGGAAGCGCCTCGAGGATCGACCGCTCCTCCTCACCGCTGCGTCGTCTCTGCTCGAAGTCGAGAAGATCCATGCGGCCGTGCAAGAGTCGCCGGTAGTAGGAGATCTGGGCCTCCACGTCCTCTGCGGTGTCACGACGACGACGCAACTCGTTGATGTCGAGATCGGACAAACCCTCCAGATACTCGGGCTCGAGCACTATGTCGATGCGACGGCGCTTCTCGTTCACGTTCACCACGTTAGTGGTCTATGGCGTGAGACCGGCGCCCGGACCCACCATCAGCAGGCGGCCCTGACCGTGGGATAGGGATTCACAGGCGCACCCCCGCCGGGTCTGATCTCGAAATGGAGGTGCGGGCTGGTCCCACGCGCATTGCCCGTGTTCCCGTTGTAGCCGACGACTTCGCCCTGCTCGACCCGCCTGCTCCCCGAGAAAGCCCGACTGTCGAGGTGGGCGTAGTAGTAGGCGTGGCCCGTGTCGGCCCGCAGATGGACCGTGATACCTCCGAGACGATTGTTCGACGACCTAGCGGTCCCCGCCTGCACTGCATAGATGGGCGTACCGCGGGAGGCGAACATGTCAACGCCCTTGTGGGTGCGGCCACCGGAGCGGGGGAATCCCCAGGAGTCGATGAACGACGTCCGGCCCTGGGGAAGCGGGCAGATGAAGGACCCGACCTGGACCGAGCCCCGGGCTGCCTGCTCGCGGCGGGCGCGGGCCTCCGCCAGCTCCTTCTCCCTCTGGTCGGTCAGCTCCTTGCAGCGGTCGCTGAGGTTGGCGTAAGCAGCTTGCTCGTCCTCCATTGCCTCTTCCTGACGGTTCACCAGCTCGAGGGCGTTGGCTTCGGCCTCCTCCAGGTCATCGTGAACCTGGTCGAGCTCGTCCTGGTAGCGGGTCAGTTCACCCTTGGCGGCTACCAGGTCATTGATCGACTGCTGGCCTCCGACGGTGGCCGAGTTGAGGAATTCGGTGGTGGTCATCACCTGGTCTACCGATGACGCCGAGAAGATGATGCCCGGATTGTTGAATCCGCCCATCATGTACATCTGGACCGCTTGCTCCTCGAGTTGATCCTGGACTGTCACGAGCTCTTCGGAGTGGGAGTCGACCGAGGTCTGAATCCGTCCCTGTTTGTGCTCGAGGGCCGCGACCTCGTTCAAGGCGGCCTCGTAATCGAGGGCAGCTTCCTCGAACTCGGATTGCGCCGCTCGATAGTCGGCTAGCTGCTGACGCGAGTCTTCGCACGCCTGGTCGACCTCCGCCTCGGTCACCGCACCGGAGGCGACCGGAAAGAGCGATCCCACGAGCGCAGCAAGAGATGTGACGATCAAGACGCGTGCGGGCGTCTTAGAGGCAGCCATGTGCCGGAAATGCTAACCAGGACAGGGGGCTTGTTGAAGTCAGTCGGACTACGTATTCGTGCCGGTCAGGGTTCGGCCCAGTAGACCCTGACATCGACCCGTTCCAGGGTGACGAGGCCATCACCGATCATCCCGTCGAGGACAGGGAGTAGCGCCAAGCTCACCGCGGGACCCCCACCCTGGTATCAGCGGCTGGAGACGGTCACGAGCCAACAGTCGTCTCGGCGATCCGGGCAGACTCCAGGGCAGCCCCTACAGAATCAGCCTGATGAGTGGGAAGTAGATGGCCGCGGCCAGAGCCACACCGTCGAGGGCAGGCAGGAACCCGGGAGGGCGCTCTGTAAGCATCACCCCTCCCGTCCGCAGCATCGAGGACAAACCCTGACCAGCAACAAGAGCCACCGAGACACCGAGACCGACCAGGAGGTAACCCACCACGTCGAGATCCCAGAACGAGGCAGCAGCCACCGCGGCAAGGACGGCGCCAATGGCAGTGGTCGAAAAACGGTCGAGGAACGGCAGGGCCGGCATCCGGCTCACCAGGGCACCCAGAGCTACCCCCACGACCGTCGCCACGAGAAAGACATCGACAGCCTGAGGATCGGGGGTGAAGGAGGACCGTGTCAGGATCATCGAGGCTGTGCCGAGACCCCCGAGGAGACCCACGAGAAGGGTGGGGGCGAAGACCTCGATCTGTCGATAAGCGTGGAAAGCGACCGCCCAGCCGAGCACCACGACCACGGCAAGGGCCATCGCCAGTCCGTAGCCGGTGGGCCCGAGAATGTGAGCGGCCAGCGTGGAGGCTGCCGCCGCAGTCACCACGGCAAGTGGAGCAAAGGCCCGGCCTCTTGCGGCGAATACGGTACCCACGTCTACCGCCCAGGCAGCCACAATGGCGACGAGGGCCGCTGCCCAGAGGGGCTGCTCCTGCAGGTTGGCCAGGATCGCCAGCACTGCAACACCCAGCGGAAGCAGCGCCATCAGATCGGTCGGCGCCAGAGTCGCCGGCTGGCTTCCCCCGGAAACGGGGGGAAGCACCACTACTTCGTCATCCTCGCCCACCTGGTCCGTCATCGATGCCTCGTCTCCGTTGAGCCAAACCCGGGCGGTCTCCATTCCCTTCCGGAACTCAGGACCGAACTTGTCACCGGCCGTCTCGATGACCTCGCCCACCGTCGAACCGGGAACATCGAGTTTCGACGTTCCCGCAATCTCGCGAAGGCTGGCAAACAGGCGGAGCTTGGCCATGGACATCAGAGTAAAGCCTCGCGAAGCCACGATGCGGTGTCTGACGCACTAAGGAGCACTGGAAGGTTCGTTATCTGATGGGCCGCTGATGTGGCAGGGGGACAAGATCGCTGACATGCATCCGGTGTCTGGCCCTACGCTCTCCCGTCATGGAAGAGCGTGTGACCGTCGCCGTCGACATCCCGCTGGTCGGCGACGAGCGGCACAAGAACTGGGCAAAGGTCGTCGAGAATGTGGACACTTCCAAGTCGTCCGGGTGGGCGTTCGACGGCCCTTTCATCGCCGCGGGAGGCATCCAGGATGTCCCGGCAGGCTCGGTGGTGCTCGTCTACGGGGAACGAGGATCCCGTGCCAACCCACAAAGCGCGGCCCGTGTTTATACCGTCAACGCCGACGCGACTCTCAGCCTGGAAGCTGAAGCGAAGGGCCAGGCGTGGGCCCGAACCGTCCGCGATCCGATCGAGCGTCTCCTCGGAATGGAGAGGGATCCGCTAGACCTATCACACCTACCTGACGATGTCCTGGTAGACGAGCTACGAACGAGAGGATGGAAAGTCGAGGAACCATGAAAGCGATAGTCGTCCACGAAGCCGGAGGACCCGAGAACCTCGTCATCGAGCAGGTCCCCGATCCCGAGCCGGGGCCGGAAGACGTGTTGGTCGAGGTGGAGTCGGCCGGTCTCAACTTCATCGACACCTACCACCGGGGAGGCCTGTACCCCGTCGATCTTCCCTTCACTCCAGGGATCGAGGGTGCCGGAACCGTGATAGAGATCGGCGAAGAGGTCTCCGAAATCGAGGTCGGCGACAAGGTCGGCTGGGTCAACGCCCTCGGCACCTATGCCAGCCGACAGGTGGTGCCGGCCGAGAGTGCGATACCGATCCCGGACGATCTCGAGCTTGACGTCGCCGCCGCGGTCTTGCTCCAAGGAATGACCGCGCACTACCTCGCCTCCGACACCTTCCCCGTGAGCCGAGGAGACAACTGTCTCATTCACGCCGGCGCCGGCGGTGTGGGGCTACTGCTCACCCAGATCGCCAGGATGAACGACGCCTACATCATCACAACGGTCGGCAGCCGGGAAAAGGCAGAGTTGAGCCGGGCGGCGGGCGCCGATGAGGTGATCCTTTACACGGAGACCGACTTCCAGGAAGCCGTGGAAGACCTGCTAGGACCGAATGAGATCCATGTCGTCTTCGACGGAGTAGGTGCGGCCACCTTTGAAAGAGGTCTCGACGTGCTCCGGCCGAGGGGGATGATGGTCACGTTCGGAAACGCTTCGGGGCCGGTGCCGGAGATATCGCCGCTGATACTGGCCGGCAAGGGGTCGCTGTTCCTCACCCGTCCCACGATGGCCCACTACGTCCAGACCCGTAAGGAGCTGCTGGCCCGAGCGAACGATCTGTTCGACTGGATCACTGCCGGCAACCTCGAGGTGCGGATCGGAGCCGAGTTCCCACTGGAGCAAGCGGCCGACGCCCACCGCGCCCTGGAAGGCCGCCAGACCACGGGAAAGGTCCTCCTCCACCCCTGAGGGGTGTCAGCCGAGGAGAGACTGGAGGGCCCCGGCCACTGTCCCGGGGTCCTCGAGATGCGCCTGGAAGGTCGACGACTCCGTCACCGCCAGGCCGGCGATCTCCTGGCGCAGCCGATCCACGGTTTCTTCTGTGACCGGACCTGCGGTGCTCCACACGTAGGCCACCGGCACTTCGATCTCGTCGAGGTTGGACGGAGCAAGAGCGGCATCGGGAGTGCTCATGAAAGCGTGGAGGGAATCCGTGGTGTTCTCCACTTCCACGATCAGGGAACGAAGCGAGATCTCCTCGACGGTGGGACACCATCCGCCCTCCTCGCAGTAAGGAGACCAGTGTCTGAGCGCGAAACGACCACCCGTCTCCCAGGTGTATGCGGCGGCCTTCCCGACCCCGGGAAGACTCTGAATGCTCTCCGGGAAAGACGGCTCAGACCAGAAGTCGACGTCGACCATCACCACACCCTCCACTAGCTCCCCGAAGGTGTGGGCCAGCTCGGCGGCCACCTCTCCGCCGAACCCGACACCGATGATCGGGACGGGACCGTCGAACCGCTCCTCGAACACGGGGGCGAGAAGCTCCGCCATTCCGGCCGCGGTGTGCTGCGGACCCTCCGTGGGCATTCGCGTGGAATACCCGAAACCTGGTAAATCGATCCTCACGCCGTGGTAGTCCCCGGGCAAGGCCGCCGAGAGATCATCGAGGACCAGACCGCCGGCCATATCGACGTCGTGCAGGAGAACGACGGGCCGGGGTCCGCCATCGTCCTGTCTGACATTGGTGCGGAACCCGTCGATGACGGTGGTGTCCTCCAGGTCGAGATTGACCGGTCTGATGTCCTCGGTGAGATCGGCGTTCTGGTTGGTGACCGCGGTGTAGATGGCAACCCCGGCGGCACCCGCGAATACGAGAAGCGTGATGAAACGAGCGAGCAGACGGCTCGGCTTGTCTGTTTTGGGGGGTGCCTCGAGGCCTCTCATTTGATCATTACCACGTGAAGATGTCTCGGTCCGTGCACACCGAGATTGAGCTGTTGTTCTATGTCTCCGGTTCGGCTGGGACCGGAGACAAACACCAGATTCGTCGTTTCGCCGGCCAAACGGGGGTTTTCATGTGCCCAGTGCGCCAGCGTGCGCTCGATGAAGGAGACCTCGAGCAGAGCGATGTGGATCTCCGGAGCCAGACTCGCCATACGGGGCCGCCCCTTCCCATGGGTCAGGACCAGTGTCCCGCTCTCGGCCAGGGCAGCGTCGGCTCCGGTCACTCCCACGTCGAGATCGAGGTATGAGAGGTTGTGCTCCAGCCGCTCCTCGAGGGGCACGTGGTGATCGACCCGCTCCATGCCCGCGCTCTGCAGCGCCGAGGCCACTCCTGAGGCGAGAAGGTCGTCCCAGGCCATAAATGACTTCGCGTCGTGGCCCGTGGCTATCCCGGCCACGGCCCGGGAAGCGCCGTGACGGGTCACCGGCCCATGCATAACGCCGTTCACCGCCTGGACCCTGGCCCGTAAGAGGTCGACGAGATCGACGTCTCCGAGCTCGGGCAGATCCCGGGAAACCTGGGGAGGGTCGGGCAGCGTGGTGGCGAGCGAGGCTTGTCCGACCCGGGTCAGGAACGTGTCACGTTCCACGGTTGGCCCTCCACCAGTCGTTGAACGTCTCCCGGGCCGGTTTACGCATGTCTCTTGTCTCGGTCCACCCCCGACCCGGGCCGGGCAGCCAGTGAATCCACCCGCGTCGGGAGATGAGAGAACTGAGACGCGCTGCCCACTTCTTGGCCCGCCCCCACCGCTTTGCATCCACTGTCGTGCTCGCATAGCGGGCCATACCCTTCTCCAACCAGCCTGGCAGACGACCCTCCGATGCGGCCCGCTCCCTCAGCTTCAGGAGCATTCGGGGTATCTGGATGCGGACCGGGCACACCTCCTCGCAGGCACCACAGAGGGTTGAGGCGTAGGGAAGATCCCACCACGGGTCCATGCCTGCCAACCCCGGGGTGATGATCGAACCCACCGGACCCGAGTAAACGGTGCCATATGCATGCCCTCCCGCAGTACGGAATACGGGGCAGGCATTGAGGCAGGCGCCACACCTGATGCAGGCCAGGATCTCCGCGGTCTCCCCCGCGAGCACCTCAGAGCGACCATTGTCGATCACGATGACGTGGACTTCCTGAGGCCCGTCGGGGTCGAGCTCACGCCGGGGGCCGGTGATGACGTTGGTGTAGACCGAGAGTCGCTGACCGGTGGCGGACCGCGCCAGGGTCTCCAGGATCACCGCGGCGTCCTCCCATCGGGAGACGATGCGCTCCATGCCCATGAGGGCGATGTGGGTCCGCGGTGCCGTCGTGATGAGCCGCCCGTTGCCCTCGTTGGTCACCAGGACAAGGGACCCCGATTCGGCTACGGCCAGGTTGACCCCGGATACCCCCGCATCCGCCCTCAGGAAGACCTCACGCAAATGGGAACGGGCGATGCGGTTGAGTTCGAAGGGATCATCGGTGTAGGGGACGCCGAGCTTGTCGGCGAAGAGCCGGCCGACGTCCTGTCTGGTCATGTGGAGGACGGGGGCAATGATGTGAGACGGGGTATCCCCGGCGAGTTGGGCGATGAACTCACCTAGGTCGGTCTCCACCACGTCGAGGCCGAGGTTTTCGAGATGGTCGTTTATCTCGATCTCCTCGGAGACCATCGACTTCGATTTCACCACCTCTCGCGAGCCGGTCCGCTCCAGGATGTGACCGGCGATCTGACGGGCCTCTTCGGCATCGGCCGCCCAGTGGACCGTCCCGCCAGCCGCCTCCAGCTGGTCGGCGAAGTGAGCGAGGAGGCGGTCGAGATGGTTGAGGGAGTGGAGGCGGATCGCCCGGGCGCGATCCCGGAGGGCATCCATCGCGGGGAACTCCTCCATAGCCTGCTCCCGGAGGTCAAGGAAGTTGCGGGCTCCCCTGCCCACCGCATCTGCCTCGGGGGTACCGATGAGGGCCTCGGCCCGGGAGAGGAAGGTAACCGGCTGGGTCATGAAGGGTCACCGAGAAGCTCGGCGATGTGCTTCACCCGAATGTCCGAGCCCCGTCGCCGCAGTCCTCCTTCGAGGTGCAGCAAACACGAGATGTCCCCTCCGACGAGGGTGTCGGCACCCGATGCCTCGACCCGGTCGAGCTTCTCGTCCATGATCGCGCTGGACACGGCCGGCATCTCCAGGGCAAACATTCCCCCGAACCCGCAGCACTCCTCCGCACCCTCGAGGGGGACGCGGGCGACTCCATCGAGAAGCCGATCCGCCTGGTGGACCAGACCGAGCTCACGAAGACCATGACAGGAGTGGTGGTAGGCAACGGTGCACCCGTCACAGACACCCTTGGCCTCTATCTCGAGATCGTCGACGAGATACTGAGTCAATTCGCGGACCCTGCCCGCGATCCGGCGAGCCTGCTCCTCCCGGTCGGTCCCCTCAAAGATCTCCTCGTAGTGGCGGGCGATCATCACCGCGCAGGACCCCGAAGGCAGCACGATGGGTCCTTCGGTCGCATCGAGCACCTCGAGGGTGTGTGCGGCCATCTTCCGGGCGTCCTCGACGAGGCCGACGTTGAATGCCGGCTGGCCACAGCACCCCTGATCGATGGGGTATTCCACCCGACACCCTGCCTTCTCGAGCACGTCGACCGTCGCCCGGCCGACCGCGGGGGCGAGGGAGTCGACCAGACACGTAGCGAACAACTGGACCGTCGGCCCCTCCATGGGCGCGAAGTTAAGCGCCCACCGTCATGAATACTGTGGCATTTCAACGGCCAGATGACGCCACTCGCTAGGTCCTCGTCCTTGCGAGACGACGCCTCTGGTTCGCCGAAACACGCGACCCTGTTCATGCCGGCGAGCGCTAAGCCCTGCGCTCCTCCACTCCGGGCAATGCCTCTATGTAACGCTCCACCATCTGGAGGTAGCGCTTGGTGTCGTCGGTGAACTCCCGGCCGAGATCACGGTGACGTTTCCTGAGCGCAAAGGTGGCGAACTTGGCACCGCGGAAATAGTGACCGATCCCCTCATAGGGCATCGCCTTGGGACCCGGCTCGATTTCGCCCAGCTCCGGGGGCTGCTGTGATGTCGGCGGCAGGTCGAGCTTGCCCACCTCTTCGAGGAGTTCGTCCTCCTCGTGACGGTCGGCGTAGTCGCGGCCCCGGTCCGAGAAGACGACCTCGCCCTCCGGCGAGACGATCACGGTCCCGCATGCGGCGATGTTGCGGGGGTCCTTTTCGTCAGCGAACCCAAGCGGCTCTATGGCCTCGCTTCGGTCCGGGTCGGAGAGGATGGGGAAGGGAAGGGCGAGCTTGTCGACCACCGCCGCGTTCCTCGGCGGGGTGTCGGCGCTGATCGGGAAGAGACGTGCACCACGCTCGAGAAACTCGTCGTGACGGTTCGCCAGGACGGCCAACTGGCCGTGACAGTACGTTCAGAAGTCGCCGCGGTGGAGGGTCATGACCACCGCCGCGTCCAGGTGTTCCGAGAGCGTCCAGGGCTTTCCTTGGGTGTCGGTGACGGTGAAATCGAGGTCCATCTTCGGGTTCTCCTGTCGCTGTCCCTCATTGTTACCGTCTTGCGGCCATGTTCATTCCCGTTCGAGGCAAGAATCTCCAGAGGAGGTTCATCCAGCTACTGATCGGGCTGGTGCTGTTCGGCGTAGGAATCGCCATGATGCTCCAGTCCCGACTCGGTCTCCCGCCATGGGATGTGCTGCACCAGGGTCTCACCGAGGAGTTCGGGATCACCGTTGGCATCTGGTCGATCATCATCTCCGTGGGCATCCTCGTGCTCTGGCTTCCCCTGCGGGAGAAGTATGGAGTCGGCACGGTCCTCAACGCGATCATCATCGGGGTGGTCATAGACATAGGCGCCCTTGTGATTCCCCAGCCGGAGTCGGTGTGGTGGAACATCGTCCTGATGCTCGGTGGCATCGTCCTCATCGGGCTGGCCTCGGGCATGTACATCGGGGCGAACTTGGGACCCGGGCCCAGGGACGGTCTCATGACCGCCATCGCCCGGCGGGGCCCGTCGATCCGTCTCACCCGGTGGGGTCTCGAGGTCGTCGTGCTCATCACCGGCATTCTCCTCGGCGGGACGTTCGGCGTCGGCACCATCGCCTTCGCCGTGTTCATCGGTCCCATCGTCCAGTTCTTCCTCCCCCGCTGGAGCATCGACACCGGCCGCGCCGAGGACGCCTGGGACCACCCGGCCCGGTGAAAACCCGTTCTGTGAGTCCTGGCTACGCGTGACGCGTAGCAGACCTTCACAGAAGGGGATAGGGACCGCCCCCACAGGTTCGCGAAAACCATTCACGAAAACGCTGGACTGACATCTCGTACCCGGTTTAACGTCCCTCTCACTTCCCCCGGCGTGCATGCCGCCGACTTCCAACTTCCCCTTGCGTTGCCCTGTCAGCGCTGCCCGAAAGGGCGTTTCCTGCCTGTGGAAAACTGGTAGTTGACGGATGACACTCGTGTAATTACAGTGTTGAAGTCCATACAAGATCTAGTGGTCGAGTTTCCGCCAACCACAAGGTCTTGTGGTTGGAATAGGAAATGGACAAGGTCCCGACAATTCACTCTGAGGGCGTCGGACCACATATGTCAGGAGGAGTACATGAGCAAAGGCCTGCGGATCACACGTCGCTTCACGGAGGCTGGGACCGACCCGTATAGCTATTTCGAGTGGTCCCATCGGGATTCCCGCATCACCAATCCCGACGGCTCGGTCGTCTTCGAGATGACCGACGCCGAGATACCCGCACACTGGAGCCAGGTGGCTTCGGACATCATGGTCTCGAAGTATTTCCGCAAGGCCGGCGTCCCCCAGTACGACGACGAGGGCAATCAGATCTTCAACGAGGACGGCAGTCCGGTCACCGGGCCCGAAAGCTCCTCCAAGCAGGTCTTCGACCGGCTCGCCGGCACCTGGCGTCACTGGGGCGAGAAGAAGGGTTACTTCGCCTCCGCCGAGGACGCCGAGGCGTTCGAGGACGAACTCAAGTACATGCTCGCCGCCCAGATCGCCGCCCCCAACTCTCCCCAGTGGTTCAACACCGGGCTCAACTGGGCTTACGGCATCACGGGTCCCGCCCAAGGCTTCTGGTATGTCGACGACGAGACCGGCGAGCTCGTCGAGTCGCCCGACTCGTACAGCCGCCCGGCCCCGCACGCCTGCTTTATCAACGGGGTCCAGGACGACCTGGTCAACCCGGGCGGAATCATGGATCTCTGGCTCCGCGAGGCCCGCATATTCAAGTTCGGCTCCGGCGCCGGATCCAACTTCTCGGCGATCCGCGCCGAAGGCGAGCTGCTCTCCGGGGGCGGCAAGTCCTCCGGTGTCATGTCCTTCCTCAAGATCGGCGACCGCGCCGCCGGCGCCATCAAGTCGGGCGGCACCACCCGGCGCGCCGCCAAGATGGTCATCCTCGACGTCGATCATCCCGACATCGAAGCTTTCGTCGACTGGAAGAAGGCCGAGGAGGAGAAGGCCAAGGTCCTCATCCAGCACGGTGGCTACCCCGCCGACTTCAACGGCGAGGCCTACGCCACGGTCTCCGGGCAGAACTCCAACAACTCGGTCCGGGTCAGCCACGACTTCATCAAGGCCGTCGAGAACGACGACGACTGGGACCTGATCAACCGCACCGACGGCTCGGTGCGCAAGACAGTCAAGGCCCGCGACCTGTGGAACCAGATCGCCGAGGCCGCCTGGGCCTGCGCCGACCCCGGGCTCCAGTTCGACACCACGATCAATGAGTGGCACACCAGCCCTGCGGGAGGCCGGATCAACGCATCCAACCCTTGCAGCGAGTACATGTTCCTCGACGACACCGCCTGCAACCTGGCGTCGATCAACCTGGTTCGGCTCTACGACGACGAGACCGGCGAGTTCGACATCGAGGGCTACGAGCACGCAATCCGACTGTGGACCATCGTCCTCGAGATCTCGGTGGCCATGGCCCACTTCCCCTCGAAGGAGATCGCCCAGGGCTCCTACGACTATCGGACGCTTGGGCTCGGCTACGCCAACCTTGGGTCGCTGCTGATGCGTCAGGGCATCGCCTACGACTCCGATAAGGGCCGCGCCATCGCAGGTGCGATGACATCGGTGCTAACCGGTTACTCGTACGCCACGTCCGCGGAGATCTCAGAAGTCACCGGGCCGTTCCCGAAGTTCTCCGAGAACCGCGATGCCATGCTGCGAGTCATCCGCAACCACCGGGTGGCTGCCTACGACGGAAACGACTACGACACCATCTCCACGAATGTCATGGGTATCAACGCCGAAGCGTGCCCCGAGGACCTGCTCGACGCGGCCCGGACCTCATGGGACCTGGCTCTTGAGCGCGGCGAGGCCCACGGCTACCGCAATGCCCAGGCAACGGTGCTGGCGCCGACAGGGACCATCGGGCTCCTGATGGATTGTGACACCACCGGTGTCGAGCCCGACTTCGCCCTGGTGAAGTTCAAGAAGCTCGCCGGCGGCGGCTACTTCAAGATCATCAATCAGTCGGTGGCTCCCGCCCTGACCCGTCTCGGGTACGAGCCGGAGCAGATCTCGGACATCATCACCTACATCGTCGGGACGAGCTCCATCGAAGGCGCCCCGCACATCAACACCGACACCCTGCTGGAGAAGGGCTTCACCGACGAGGACATCCTCAAGCTCCAGGCGACTCTGCCTGCGGTATTCGAGCTGAAGCACGCCTTCAACGTGTTCACCTTTGGTGAGGAGACGTTGCAGCGTCTCGGCTTCACGGTCGACGAATACACGCGTTGGGACTTCGACCTTCTCCGTGCACTCGGCTTCTCCAGACAGGAGATCACCGAGGCCAACGACCACATCTGCGGCCGGCAGACCATCGAAGGTGCCCCGCACATGAAGGACGAGCACCTTTCAGTGTTCGACACGGCCAACCGGAACGGCAAGTACGGGCAGCGGTTCATCCACCACAACGGCCACATCAAGATGATGGCGGCGGCCCAGCCGTTCATCTCCGGTGCGATCTCCAAGACGATCAACATGCCCAACGAGGTGACTGTCGAGGAGATCGAAGACGCCTACCACCTCTCATCGGAGCTCGGATTGAAGGCCATGGCCCTCTACCGGGACGGCTCCAAGGCCGCCCAGCCGCTCAACTCCACCGCCGACGAGGGCGAGGAGAACGAGGAAGAGGACGAGGCGATCACCAATGCGGTGGAAAAGGAGAAGACCATCCACTGGGGCAACCTCCCCGCGGGGATCTCCCCCACCGAGGCCTATGCCCAGGGCATGAAGCCGCCCCGGTTCCTGCTCCCCGCCCGACGCTCCGGGTTCAACCAGGAGGCGCGTGTCGGCGGCCACAAGGTCTATCTGCGCACCGGCGAGTACGAGGACGGAACCCTCGGCGAGGTCTTCATCGACCTGG
This sequence comes from Actinomycetota bacterium, assembly GCA_046537785.1. GTDB lineage: Bacteria > Actinomycetota > Acidimicrobiia > Spongiisociales > ZC4RG35 > JANQRA01. The sequence goes on along the minus strand of JBKHKD010000022.1, from coordinate 29,268 downwards.
CCAAAGAGGGAGCAACGCTCAAGGGCATCCTGTCCTGTTTTGCCATCGCGGTCTCCAAGGGCCTCCAGTACGGCGTGCCGCTCGAAGAGTACGTGGACACCTTCACGTTCCAGACCTTCGAGCCCCGGGGCATGGTCGAGGGCCACGACAACATCAAGATGGCCAATTCCATCGTCGACTACGTGTTCCGTGCCCTCGGCGTGGAGTACCTGAAGCGGGACGAGCTGGCCCAGGTGCCGCCGGACCGCGAAGGCGACCTCCCCGAGCCGCCCCAGGGCCTGGCGGTGGAAGCAGGCGTCCAGCTTGAGCTCGATGACGCCGCCGCCGACTCCGATGTCGAAGCGGTCAAGTCGGCAGTCGAGTTCCTCGACGGCCCCGACGAGAACGTCAGAGCCCCAGAGCGGGAGAAGATGGCGGTCGCCGCCTCCAACGGGAAAAGCAATGTGGCCGATGTGGCCCTGTCAGAGAATATGGGCGACGCCCCGGCCTGCTCGAACTGCGGCCACATGACCGTGCGCAACGGCAGCTGCTACGTCTGCCTCACCTGCGGAGATACGACCGGGTGTAGCTGATGAAGAGTGTCACACGAATGAGAGTGGTGTTGACACGGAATGAGAGTGGGGTTGTCAGGTGAGCGCTAGCACAAGCGGTGTTAAAAAGGGGGTGCGCGAAAACGCTCGAGAGAACGCGCGAGAAAAGGATACCGTCGCTGGTACCTGAGGCTGAATGTGACCATCCGGCGGGATGCGGCAATAGAGATCGTCACATTCTCTTCTGATCACCAGATCAGAGACGGTTTCCTTCCAAAGGTTTCTCACGCCGTGGGAGTGCCCAGTTGGTGATATCGTCAGTCAGGCTGCTGTCGCCAAGACAGCTCCATTTCCGAATCCCCTGTCGCGTTTCGTGTTGAGAGAAGGCTTGCCTTCAGTTGGATCTATCGACATGGGCATGCCGACGATGCGACCACCTGTCGTAAGTCATGGCGCCGACAGCGTAGAGCAGGCCAGTAGACCCGAACACCAGCAAGGGGGCGGTGTGGATGTCCCAGACCGACAGGATCACCAACAACAGCCACGGAAAAAGAGCCCCAAACGCCAAAGCTTTAATCCGGGACATGGCAGGCATATCTAGAACCCGCCGTGGCTTCCCCAGTCAGCAACAGGTGGATCCTGGTATTCCCGCTCGTAGTAGCTGTCCACAGCATCCCAACGGCGGTAAGCCCAGACAGCAAAAGCAAGGATCACCGCTGCGGCAGAACCCAACAACATCAAGCCCAACATCAGTAACTCACCTCACCTGTCAATAGTACCGCAGCAATGCTCCCCGGCACTGGTCTCACGGATTGCCAGGGCCAGAGATCAACACGAAATGCGACAGGGGTGATACATACACCGTTAGCACGCTATCAAGTGTGGTTGCCTCGTCAGCCCATGTCGGTACCGTCTTAGAGATGAGAGAAGGCGTTGAGAACACGGTGAAGAAGGCACGGCGGCTCTTGAGTTACGTTATCACCGCAGCTCTCCTGGTCGCCTGCACCGGTACCGACGACGCTATCGAAGTGGAAAACCCAACTCCTGTCGGAGGGATTGTGAGTGCAGAATGGGTGGAGGAGTCGGTGGTACCGGCTGCCGCGGAAATCCCAGACACCCCACCTGCGCTCGGACCCTCCTCGAGCCCTCAGCTCATCCACACCGAACCAGATGCGATTTTCTTGGTCGTCTGGGGGAACAACTGCAGACCGGAGATCACGGTCGGAGGGATACCTGCGCGGTCTCCTTCACAGTCATGGTACTCGGTGAGCGTCGATGTGACCTGGGACGAAGCTGACACATGCCGTGGGGCGATCAACGAGTGGTTTGTCAGAGCCGAGGTAGACGAGGATGTCGACACCAGCGTCACACAAGTGGCTTTCAGCCTGGATGGGTTCACCTCAGATACGTGACCTGCTGGTAAGTCGAGGTTCTGAGCCGCGGTGTGCAAATAGCGGCTACGAGTCAGCGGTATCTGCGCTGGTAGGTGGGTTTTAAAGCATCATCTTCGTCCGTTCGAGCAACCATTCGAAAGACAAATAGGGGCACCGAAATGGATACCCCCTTTTACGTTAAATAGGAAGCGTCGGCGACGGCTTGGAGTTCCAGCTAAAAGGTCCTCAGCCACCAGGCCGACCGTGAAATCCCCAATGTTCGTCTTTGGTGCCTTCCGAGCCTTGCTCCCGACGCCGGGACGAATCCATGCGTTCCAGCACGACGCCAACTCCCCCAGCGATAGCCAGCGTTATCAGTAGGCCGACCGCCAGGTCGCTGCCTGTCATGAACGCAACGACAGCCAAGGCGACGACAGCAGCAGCGAAAAGGCCCATCACAACCGTGACTATCAGGCCGGACTCAAATCGATAATGGCGCTTGTCATCGGACATACCTGCGCTCCAGGGTAGGTCACCTGGTTGAATAAACCTTGTTGATAACTGTGCTGGACTTCTCGCTTCCACGCACTGAACTCACGGAGATACGTGGCCCTACTGCTCTTGAGCGAAGATGAGCGGCACTCGAAATGTGATTGTGAACTCCCATGAAAATGCGAAAAACTGCCAGTAAGCCCAGCCGCATCACCGCCTCTAGGTAGTTATCTCCCTCAATCCCCCGTAAGGAACAAGAGGACCGCACCAATTGGTGCGGCCGTCTTTCCTTGTTGGGTAGAAAAACCCAACCTATCCAGACCCGGCGGCGGCTGGGGAACCTTCTCTGAGAGACGGCTGAAATCCGGGTAGGGGGCTAACGGATGAGCTGCGACAAGGTTGACGCAGCACCGGTCCCAGGACACTCTTCTGTGTGATGCACCACGTCGAATACTCGGAAAGAGTTCGTTTCTGTGCCGCCGGGTAATCGCCACAGCCATTCGGACAGATCGCACGCTCGCGGACGGAGCAGCCCGCTCAGCGCCACTCAGGTATCTGTTGGCGTTCGGTTCGCCAGTTTCGCATCCATCTACGCAAAGCGAATCCGCCAACCAGAAGAGTTACCACGACGGTCACGATGAGTGCTGGCCAGCTCCATCCCAACCAGGCCACTGCACCGATGCCCACGCCGAGCGGCAGCAACACCAGGAAAACCAGGCCGTAATGCGGTTCCGGGTCAGGCTCGTCACCACGCCACTGAAACACCGACTTCCACTGATCAGGGATCCACATGCTTTTCTATTGTGGCGGATTTCACACGGGACGCTAGTGGTTCCACAAGGGAGCCGAACGCAAGCCAGACTTTGAGGAGCACTCAAAATGAGAGCGTGACACTTTCACTCTCATTTCCATGACACTTCACAGTTCATGAAGACTGACACGGTTTCGAGAGTGGTTTTGACACGGAATGAGAGTGGTGTTTTCACGGAACGAGAGCGGAGACGTCACTACTCTCATTTTGAAACTCTCTGAGGGCTGGACGGATTCGGCTTGGAGCATTCTTTAGTCGGCTGGGGTCATCGCAATACGCGCGTGAGCCAGACCAGCAGTTCACCGCGGTCGTCGGTGGTGACGTGATGGCGATCGAACCCGAGCTTGTCAAGAACCCGTAACGACGGGGTGTTCCAGCTGCCGACGGTCGACCAGAGCCGCTGTCGCCCAGTAGCTGTCGCGGCATCGAGGACAGCGCGGGCCGCCTCGGTGGCATAGCCGTTGCCGTGGATCCGCTGGAATAGCTCATAGGCGATCTCGGGCTCGTCGATGGTGGCTCGGCCGATGGTCAACCCGCAGTATCCGATGAAGTCGCCTTCCATCCGTCGGCGGATCGGCAACAGCGCGATTCCCGTCTCGGCCGCCGCGGCGAGCTGACGCGCGATGATCCGGCGGGTCTGCTCGATCGTCGGCGTCCCGTCGCCGCGTTCGGCGTGCAGGGAGCGCAGTTCATCGGCATCCGACTCGTCCCAGGGCTGCAAGATCAACCGCTCGGTCGTGAGGTGGAATGACATCGGCGTGTATGAGGACATGATCGCTACGGTCCGAACTATGCACGTTGGCGCATTTGGGACCGAAGGAGCAGAGTAGAAAGCGTTCAGGGTACAGCCAAGAAACCCTGAGGTAGCCGCCCAGATGTTCCCCTTTGGTAAAGCTATGAGGGGGAACGCCTCTCCTGTAGGACTCTGAGCGCCACTCAAAATGAGAGTGTGACATTTTCACTCTCATTTCGATGACACTTCAGGTGACGTCTTAGGTTCTCTGTAAACGGGTTGGCCCGAACCATCATGTCGGTGTTGTTGAAGAACCGATGAAGGAGGTTCAGGCCGATGAGGAGAGTACCGCCGTCGATGTTGATACGCGAGGAGCTCGACCGGTTATTTGCTGGTGGAGCGGATCCGGAGGAGAACCTGATTTCGCGTCTGGTGGAACTGACCACCGCCCAGGTGGTCCAGTCTCTGGTGGAGGCCGAACAAACCGATTTTCTGGGGGGCCGTGGCCGCTATCAGCCTCGAGATGCAGCAGCGGGTCATCGTGGCTCCCGTAACGGGTATGTGGATGGTGCGATCCGGACTGCCGAAGGTGAGATCGGGGTCCGTGTCCCTCAGGTGCGTGACACCGGCGAGCCGTTCCGTTCCACACTGATGGCGTTCTTGGAGGGCAACTCTGAGGTCCTGGAGCGGCTGGCCATGGAGATGTATGCCCGGGGCATGTCCACCCGGGATGTCGAGGACGCTTTCCGAGACGCCACCGGCGAGCTTCTCCTCTCCCGTTCTGCAGTGTCGGAGATCACCGACCAGCTGTGGGCCCAATACGAGGAGTTCTGTTCCCGGGATCTCTCAGATATCGACGTCGAATACATGTTCTGTGATGGCATCTTCGAGTCGCTGCGCCGCTACGGAGCCAAAGAAGCAGTCCTGGTGGCTTGGGGTGTCGACACCAACGGGAGGAAACATCTGCTGCATCTGGCGGTGGGCAACAAGGAGTCCGAGGAGGCGTGGATCGAATTCTTCCGACACATGGTCAACCGAGGTCTGCGGATGCCCACCTCGGTCACCTCCGATGGAGCGCCGGGGCTGGTCAACGCCATCAACACCGTGTTCTCAAAGTCGGTGCGGATCCGCTGCTGGTATCACCGTCTTTCCAACATCAGGGCCAAACTTCCCGACGACCCGGCTCCTGAGGTGATGGCCGAGATCCGTGCCATCCGTGACGCCCCCACTCTGGATGCTGCTCGAGCTCAGACCGACCGGGTGATCAACCGCTACCGAAAACAGTTCCCCGCAGCCATCGCCTGTCTCGAAGACGACCTCGAAGCGCTTCTCAATATCCATCGGATTCCGGTGCGGCATCGCATCAACGTGCGGACCACCAATCTGGCGGAACGAAGCTTCGTAGAAGAACGCCGACGCACCAAGGTCATCCCCCGGCTTCTCGACGAACGCTCGGCGATGAAACTGGTGTTCGCCACCCTGATCCGCTGTTCACAGCGCTGGCAAAGGATCTCGATCAACGACCTGGAACAACACCAGCTACAACAACTGCGTCAACAACTCGGGATCAACCCACCACCCCAAACACGACAAGAAGACCACAAGAACAAGGAGGCCACCGCAGCATGAACTCGAGCCATCCCGTTTACAGACGCCTCAGGACTTGACCGACACTTCACAGTTCATGAAGACTGACACGGTTTCGAGAGTGGTTTTGACACGGAATGAGAGTGGTGTTGCCAAGGAATGAGAGTGCCGTTGACACACTCTCATTCTGAGTAGTCGATGAGGATGGCCGGGTCGACGTTGGGAATAGCGGTACGGCGGCGGCACCGTAGCCGAACGACAAGGTGGCGTAGGAGAGCCGATGACGGACCTGTTAGACACAATTGCAGAGCACTGGGACGAGCGCGCCTCCACATTCGATGACGAGGTAGACCACGGTCTCGTCGCTCCAGCCGTACGCGCCGCATGGGCGCGGCGGCTCTCGACCTGGCTTCCCGAACCGCCGGCCCGGGTCGCCGACCTCGGCTGCGGCACTGGCTCACTCGCGGTCCTTCTGGCCTCTTGCGGGTACGAGGTGACCGCCTGCGACATCTCTCCTGAGATGGTCCAACGCGCTCGCGATAAGGCTGTAGCAGCCGGCGTTGACATTGAAGTGAAGGTGGCCGACGCCGCTTCCCCTCAGCTGAACGCCTCGTCCACAGATGTCGTCCTGGTCCGCCATCTTGCCTGGACGCTCCCTGATCCCCAAGCTGCTATCGCGACGTGGGCGGCTCTTCTGGAGCCCCACGGTCGTCTAGTCATGGTCGAGGGACGATGGGAAGCTCCTGCACAGGCCAAGGGTGAGCCTGCGGACGTCGAGCATGGCCACTGCATGCAGGTCGACCGTTCTCTGCCGTGGTACGGCGGCGTCGCCGCGGACACGCTCATCCCGGTCCTAGAGCAGACCTTCGACCACGTCGACTACCACGACCTCACAACGGATGACGATCTCTGGGGCCGAGCTGTCTCCGACGCGCGATACGCCGTCGTCGCGCATCGGCCTCTTTGAGTGGCACTCAAAATGAGAGGGTGTCATTTTCACTCTCATTTCCATGACAATTTACAGCTGATGCGAATTTGCACGTTCTCATCCTGGGGTTTTGCAAAAAGTGAGAGTGGATTTTCACACTCTCATTCCTAGAGATTGGTTCGACCAAGAGCGGTTCCTCTCCGAGGCGTCGCGGGTAGCCAGGCCGGGGGGCGTGGTTGGTCGTCTACGACCACTGGTTCACCGGCCAGATGGAAAGTCGGAATGACTTTGGAGACTGGCTTCGTGACGTGGATCTGTCCACGTACCCCTCACCACCTCGGGACAGGTCTTGGCGGCCTCCTGAAGACCTGGGGAGTTGGATGCATACCGGGGGAGCAGCACAACCACCAGGTGGAGTTCACAGCGGACCGACTCGCAACGTATCTCCTGACTCAGAACACGGTGGTCGAACGTGGTGACGAGACCGAGGACCAACTCAGGTCCTGGCTCCTCGAGCAGTTGTTGCCCTTCTTCGCCGACGAGGCCGCACCCTCGTTCATGTTCGGCGGCTTCGTAGCCTGTCACCGTCTCCAAACTGCTTAGTGGGTGCGGCCCCGAGTGAGGGGATGTCCGAAGTTCTGGGCCTTCGACGCGTGTCACAGCCTCTGTCCAAGAAGCAGCCAGACGACCGCGGCTGGTAGCGAGACGCCTTCCGACGTGTCACCATCCGTGCCGTGAGATATGTCGCTTGGGCCCTAGCCGCCGGTGTTGCCGGCGTGGTCTTCTACTTCCTGGCACTGGCAGGCGGCATCGGCTTTGGGTGTCTGCGGTTTCGTTGGCCTTCTGGTGCTAGTCCGCCACCTCACCAAGAAGCCACCCCAGAGAGTGGGGCAGCCACCCCGTGAGCACAGAGTCATAGACCTCGACCAAGACCGCTGGGGCGGCGGCCCCTTCGGTTGAGCTGAAGTAGCCAACGCGACACTGGAAGACTCTTCCAAAATGAGAATGTGAAAATTTCGCTCTCATTTCAGTGAAAACTCACAGCTGATGAGAAGTGTCACCGTTTTGTCTCGGGATTTGTCACAGAATGCGCAGCCCGTTTTCAACTGCCGGGCTGAGTAGGGCCCGAAGATAAGAGAAAGCGAAAAGGCGGTCCTCTCTTCGTTCGGGTGGGGCACCAGGAGCCACCCACGACACCGGGTGGCACAGGACAGGATTAGTGGCACGTCCAGCTTCGTGTGGTACCATTCAGACCATGAGCACCAAGACCGTGACCTTTAAAGTGGGCAAAAAGGGCCGTGTAGTCATCCCGTCGTCCCTACGCCGGGCAGCTCACATCACAGAGGGTACCGAACTCACCGGCAGGGTGAGCCCCTCCGGTCAGGTGATCCTAGAGACCCGAGAGGCTATCAAACAGCGGATACGCGCACGGGCCGCAGCTGGAGCCAACGACGGATCGAGCGTGGTGGATGAACTGCTCGAAGAACGCAAATCCGACCGATCCCTGCTCGACTGAATCTCAGAACTGGTGGACATCGAGCCGGAGGTACGTGCTGTAGTCGACGCATCCGCAGTTCTCGCCTGGGTCTTCAACGAGCGCGGAGCTGAGATCGTGGATCAGGTGCTGTCCGTCTCCGGGATCTCAGCCGTCAACCTCTCCGAAGTTCTCTACAAATGTGCAGAAAGGCGTGTGGACCCTGAAGACACCGAAGCCGATCTCGCTGACTACGGCCTTACGTTGCTCCCCTTCCGAGGAGCTGAGGCAAGGCAGGTTGTTTTCGTTAGGCAGGCGGAGGAAAAAGCTGGAGTAAACCTCTCGTTGGCGGATCGGTGTTGCATTGCCACCGGTCTGGTCTGGAGGGTGCCAGTCGTTGCCAGTGACAACGCCTGGGAACAGCTGGGTGTCGGCCTTGAGGTCACCCCGTTCAGATAGTTCACACTGGTCGTCCAAGAAGCCGGTAGTGCCCATCAAGAGCGACGGCACGCCTCTTTCACCATGGTGCGTGCGGAGGCGCAACGCTCCAAAACAGTGGACTCGCAGACGAGCCCGGACAAGACCAAGAGAAAAGCGGAGTGGGGGCCGGGTAGGTCGCCTGGGCCGGGCAGGGCGCGAAGGCAGCCTTCTCGATAAGATTTCGAACGAAGTGCTGGAGGCGAGCGGCTCCAGGAGATATGAAGAGAAGTCGGCGCAGTGGAAGGAGCTGACACCCGATGAAGAAGCTGCTCGAACTCATCCTAGAAACGGCGAGATCGAGATCTCTCCGAAGCGCAGGTGGAGATCGAACTGCGACGAGGTCCCCGATGGCCGCTTTAGCGGAGACAAGACATGTCTGACCAACACTTCCACTTCGAGTCAGGGCCGATCGTCAAGATCCTGGCTGGCCTGAGCATGGCCGCTGTAATCGCTTTTGCGATTTTCGCATTCGTGACAGGAAGCGGGCTAGCCATCGCACTCTTGATTGTGCTCGCACTCGCCGGAGGGGGAGGTCTCATACTGGAACGCGTCGACTCGACCCGGCGGCGAGAGCAAGGTTCGGAGCCCACCAAAGACGAACACTGGGGCTACCACGGACGTCCTGGGTCCTGAGCCAACGGCCACAGAGATCTCAGCGAAATTGAGCACCACTCAAAATGCGACGTAACACTCTTCTCGCATCTACATGAAACTTCACCGCTGATGAGGATTACCCCGCACCGGGTTTTGTCACGGAGTGCGCAGCCTGTTTGCCAGATGGGACGGTAGAAGTTCGGGGCTATTGGCCCGCCTCGACAACTGGATCAGTAGAGGATGAGAGCGACGATCAGTGTGAGCAGCGCCCAGGCGACAAGGCCTTACCCCGTCGAGTAGGTCTTGAACTGCTCTTCGACGTGATCGCGCATCGTGGACGTTCGAGTTGATCCGGGACGGTGGTGACTTCTGATGGGCAGAGGCTCTCGGGCGGGGCGACCGGCGGGGCCGGGCCCCTATGTACTTCGTCGCCGTGCTGCTCCTGCGAGGGGTCTGATGTCGAGGTCGTCAAGGGTGATCAACCCGAGGTGAAGCTGGCTGTGGTGGTAGCGGCAGAGGAGACAGAGGTTGTCTATGACCGTCTCACCGCCTTCTGACCAGGGGACGATGTGATGGACATCGCACCATTTCGCCGAGCGCCCGCATCCGCGACGGACGCAGGTGCGGTCGCGGGCCACCACGGCCCGACGCAGACCCGCTGGGACGACCCGGGTCTTGCGACCAACATCGAGGACTTCGGAGTTGGGGCCGAAGACGATGCGGGAAACTGAGGCGTCACAGGCGAGTTGGCTCACCGCGAAGGAGTCGAGCACGAACCCGTCTGCGGTCTCATGGAGTCCACCCAACTGGCCACGGAGACCCGGAAGGTCGACGTGGACGTTCATGTGAGGGCGTTCCCCACCGACGATCGGTGAGTTGGCTCCTTCGAGGAACACACGACTGAGATCGCCCAGCGCGTCGGCCCTTCTCTGCGTGGTGCTGCGATCGTCGCTATCGGAAGGAGGCGGCATGTTCGCGTCGAGGGCGGTGAGAAACGCTTCTCCCTCCACAGTGGGTAGGGAGTACTTGCCGACGACCATGCCGTTGGGCTGTCTGGTCACATCGTGATAACGCCTTTGTAGCTGTTCCTCAGCGTCGAGGACCGCGCCCGGCAGGTCGACGTCGCTGCGCCAATAGTCCAACACCCTTCGGGTCTCATCGACACCATCACCAACCAGTTCCAACAGGATGTTCTCCGCTTCCGGGTACTTGTCTGGGACCTTCTCCGCCGCACGGAACATCAACTCGGCCTCATCACCCGAAATCTGACGATGCCTCCACGCCGAAAACGTGGTCGCGTGCTTCAGCGCCGCCCGGGCGTTCTTCACATAACGATGAGCCCGGCCACCCGCCATCCGCATCCGATGCTTCAAATACGCCACCATCGATGGATACCCCATCACAACGTGGTCACCGGCATCCTCAGCAGCAGCAAGGGTCCGGGTCCATTCCACATCCAGGTGATGACGGGCCGCCTCCAAAAGCATCAGATGCTCGTCGCGCTCGTCGACGGAAGCAGCCCCTGGATCCTCCAGACGAGGGATGATGATCGGCAACACCCTCTCCGAGGCGGTTCCTTTCCCCATGCCGACAACGTACAGACCACCTCCGACAGATTTGGCCCAAAACCAGGCACCCACACAGATTTTTTCAAAATCTCTCGAAAGACCTGAGTGGCCTGGACAACGCCAGGGCCCACCGCGGTGGACTACAGCCGGGTGGTGCTATTGACGTCGAGGATCCGGGACACCGATGATCACGTCCTCAACGCAGCAGACGAATGGCTGACCAACCAGCAGGCGTGCGCGGGATGAAGGCGCTGCTACACGGAACGGCGACTCAGGATCGTTCGTAGACATAGCTGAGGGTTGCGCCCTTGTACTCGGCGGTGACACGCCAACAGCCCGGCCCGTGGAACTCTTCTGTGGTCAGGTCGGGGTCGATTCCGGCGATCATGAACCAGCCTTCGGCAACGGTATGGGCGTTCGTAGCTCCCCACTCGTTGTCGATGACGATCTCCTCGTCGGTGTCGAGGCGGGTCCAGGTGACATGGAGGTCGGGACGTTCCTCTTTCGCGCCGCCGGGGAAGTTGGCGCTCCACCAGACGCTCTTCCGGGGTCCATAGTCGCCGTCGGTCTCGAGGACCGTCCAAAGCCCGGGGCTCCCGTACCACACGCTGCCATCATGGGGGTAGGTGGCGGGCCACGGTTCCGGCGGGGAGAACCCTGGCTGTGGTGGAATAGTCACGGGACACTCGAAGTTCGCGTCGGCGTCGCCGGCGGTGGCGGCCGTCCCCACGAGAACGAGTCCGACGACTCCTACAACCGCAACCAGCGGCTTCCAGGTTTGGCGCGGCCGCCATGCGAGTACGCCCAAGGCCAATGCGGCAACGGCTCCGCCGGCTACCCACCCCCACGATGTGTCGGTTCCGGTCTCGAAATACACAGGGTCGGGATAAGACACGATGTGATCCTTGGAGCCAGGATCCGAACCCTGGAAGGCAGGATCCCCATGTAAGTCCGGCATGGAGACAGCTGCCCACGATCCGGCCTTCTCTAGATCCACCACACCCTGGTACATGCCGCTGGCCGTGCGGGTGAGCGTGACGTCGACGCGCGCATCGTGGTCGGCCACCCCGTCCATATCGTCGACCGCAGAGCTCGGATAGATGGCGACAGCCCTCTCGAGTTCCGGGGGATCGAACCCGGTCGACGCGTCTAGCGAGACGGTGATAGTGGCGGTTGTCCCGTCTACTTCGACGTCGGTGTCGAACCCAGGCATCTTCGCGTCGGCGGCCAGCGCGAGGGCGAACAGGGTAGAGAAGACAGCCAGGATCGTGGCCGTTCTTCCTGCGTTGGTCTTGGAGTTCATCGCTGTTCCTGGTGGTCGGGTTTCATCTCTGGTACACCGTCCACCAGAGCCAAGTTCCCGATTTTTCGATGGAACCTTTCTCGTGTCTGAGGTGTAGTAGATGAAAAGCGACGAGGTGGAGGGCCGTCCACTGGCCGAAGCGGAGCTGATCTCAGATGCGATCGATGGAGATGTCGATGCGTTCACACAACTGGTGCGAACACATCAGGCTACGGCGTTGCGTGTCGCCTACCTGGTGGTACGGGACCACGACGAAGCCGCGGATGTGACCCAGGATGCGTTCGTGAAAGCTCATAGCGCATTGGACAGCTTCCGGCGGGACGCACCGTTTCGTCCTTGGCTGCTACGGATCGTCCGCAACGAAGCCCTGAACCGTGTCCGGAGGCGAGACCGTCAGGAACGGCTCCATATCCGGGTCGGGAACGAAGTCGTCTCGGGAGGTGCGGCCCCATCTCCCGAGACGGCCTACCTCGAAGGAGAGCAACGCCGGCATCTGCTCGACGCAGTGGAGACTCTGCCTCGCCGGTATCGGGACGTCATCAGCCATCGGTATCTGGTTGGACTTTCAGAAGCAGAGACCGCGGATGTCCTCGACATCCCGGTCGGGACGGTCAAATCCCGCACGTCCCGTGCGCTCGACCGGCTGGCGAAACGTTTGGAACACAGCGGATTGGACTCACCATGAGCAGACACCCCCATCTCGAGGATCAACTCACCGAGCTATCCGGCTCGGTGGACTGGCCGGACGCCGACGTCGCCGCCCGGGTATGGAATCGGATCACCACCCGGTCCCACGAACCTCGGAAGGTCCGGATCGGCTGGAAAGCGGCGATAGCCACAGTCTGTGTGTTGGCGGCGATCACGGTGGTGCCAGCCGGACGACAAGCGGTCGCCGACCTACTCAGCGTCGCCGGCATCGACATCACCTTCTCCCAAAGCGAAACCCCCGCCGACCCCGGCCCGGTCCATCTTGGGGAGCCGACAACACTCGAATCGGCCGCCAGACAGGTCGAGTTCCCACTGGCCCTGCCCACACTCACCGACCTGGAGAATCCCGACGCCGTGTATGTGGAGACTGGTCCACCGGTGGTCGTGCACCTCACCTGGGAGGCCGGCCCGAGCCTTCCGGCCATCGCCGAAACCAACATTGGGCTTCTACTCACCCAGTTCGCCTCCCCGGCCGAAGGAACAATCCTCACCAAAGAGCTCACCTCGGACACCGACATCGTCGAGACCTCCGTCAACGGACAAGAAGCCTTATGGCTGCAAGGAGCACCCCACGAGCTCACCTACAACCGCACCGCAACACAACAGGTCAGTCGCCTCGCCGCCAACGTCCTCCTCTGGGAAGACAATGGAGTCACCTACCGGCTCGAAAGCGCACTCGAAATGAACGCCGCCCAGCAGATCGCCGAAACCCTGGCCACCCACCACCCCTAGACCCAACCTGAAACTCGGCTGGGTCCAGGAGCCGGAGTACGCCCGACGCTAGCTCGAACTCCTGATGGCCGACTGAGACAGGGGCTTTTTGAGTAGCAGAAGGCACTATGGCTCGAAGGCGCTCCTCATGAGGCCATCCATAAACCGATCTCTATCAGCCTGGTGGTCCCGCCTGCACCCACGAGAGCGTCTCCTCCACTGTCTCCCCATCCGGACGGGGACCGACCTGATACCAGGTGACTCCAGCTTCCGCGTAGGCGTCCGGATCGTCCGGCGGGGGTCCGGCAACGGTCACGTCGAAAGAACCGTCTCCGCTACGCACTTCGCTCAGGAATGCGACCGCCCTGGCGACCTGGTCCGGATCGGGTGTTGAACCCTCCGGTGTCACCGGGAAGTAACCCTCGAAGCGGGCCGACCGACGCATCGGTGCTCGGATTCCGATCGTTCCGGCCACCCAGATCGGGATGCGCGGCCGCTGCTTCGGAACGGGAAGAAACCGCGTCTCCTTCTCGATCCGGTAGTGCTCACCCTTGTAGTCGAACGGTGCGCCGGCCCACATGCCCACCAGGATGTCCAGCCCCTCGTCGAGTTTGGCGGCGCGCAACCTGGCCTCGGCTTCTTCCCCGAACCTGGCGAACTCGGTCTCAGGCGGAGTTCCCAGCCCCACGCCACAGGTCAACCGTCCGTTGCTGAGCTGATCGAGTGTTACCGCCTGCCTCGCCAGTACCCAGGGACGGCGGCGGGGCAACGGAGTGACCATCGGCCCCAGACGAATATCCGCCGTGGCACGCGCCATGGCCGCGAGGATCACCCAGGCATCCCCGACCTCGGCTCCGTCCCATCCGAGAATGTGATCCCAGACGAAGACACCGTCCCAACCGGCTTCCTCGGCAGCCACAGCCACCCGCACCGCCGACCGAGGATCGGCCAGCGCGCCGAGGTTGGGGAGATTCACCGCGTAGCGCATCTCAGTCGGTCCTCGGCAGGGTGTCTCAAGAAGATCGAAGTGCGGCGTCTCAGCCCAGGACGAGCGCCACTACCAGCGCTAGAAGCACCCAGGCGACCACGCCCTTCCACAGCGGATGCGTCTTGTACTGCTCCTCGGCGTAATCCAGCCATCCGTCTACGTGCCGGCCATTGTGCATGGTGCGGGTCCGATCGTCTGGTACCAACCTAACGGAGAGGTTGTGGGGCAGGTTCCCGCTTCCAGGCTGGCGCAAACCCAGGGGTAGCGTGAGGCGGGATCATGATCGGGGCCGAAGGTTCAAGTGATTGGAATTTCGACCTGATACGCGAGGGCTGCTACCACCGGAGGGGGCCGGCCAACTGTCTTGACAGCGACGACCGGAGCAACGACGGTCCCCGGCACGCAAACCCGGAGGACGATTGGCCAGAAAAATCCTCGTAGGCAGCAGCCTGTTGCTGGCGGTGCTCGGTGTTGGTCTGCTGTTCTTCCCGGAAGCCAGTGCGGACATCTTGTCCTTGCCCGAGGAGAGCGCACGCGCACTCCCACTGATCGCCGGCGGTCAGCTCGCGTTTGCCATGCTGAACTGGGCAGGGCGCGGCGCCGTCTACGGAGGTGTCTACGGACGCCCGATCGTGGTGGGGAACTTCGGCAATGCGGTCATCACCTCTTCGGTGCTCCTTCGACTCCAGATGGATGACGGATCGGCCACTGGTTGGCTGGCATTAGTCGCCCTCCTTCTGTATCTGGTGGCCTTCATCAGGCTGACCTTTTGGCCACCCTTCGAGGAGGACCGCAGGGCACGCCGAGGCTAAGTGAGCACCGACAGCGGAACAGGCCACGCCGATCCTGACCCAGAACCTCTGCAGTTGCGACCGCCACTCTGCGTCGTGCGACGTCACCGTGCCACAGGTAGAGAGGCCCGTGAGTCGTGATCGGACGCAGATAGGTGACATGGAGGTCGAGAGGGGCGTAGCCGACTCCAGCCCGGCAGGAGAGTGTGGATCGCGCATCCTGTCGCGGTGTCGAGAAGCGTGGCGGCCAAACCTCCATGCACCATTCCGTACGGGTTGTAATGGAACTCCTCCGGGTCACACGTGATCTCGACACTTCCCCTCGTCGAAGGCCGTCAGGCGAAAACCAAGGGTTGCAGCGATAGGAGGAACGACGTGGCCATCCTTCCAGGCCGAGAAGAACTCCATGACGGACATTCTCCGGAACTGCTCGGTGAGATGAGCCGGATCGACCCACTCGTGCCGTCGGCTGCTCAATTCCTCGGACACGCCTCATCCTCAGGTCTTCGCTGGCTTCCCGGAATGGTGAACCATACGCTCACATCTAGGGTCGCCCCATGCGCATCGGACTCATCAACCAGCTCAATGGACGCCCGGGCGGAGACAAACCCGCCCCGACCTGGATGTCGACCCACGAACGGGCTGTGGCAGCGGAGCTGGCGGGTTTCGACATGTTCGTCTTCGAAGACGGTCTTCTCTATCGAACCGAGGACGCGACCAACGGGCTGTGGGAGTCGATGTCGATCGCGGCAGCACTGGCAGCGACCACGGAGAAGATCGACTTCGGCCAGTCCGTGGTCAACTCCCCTTACCGGTCACCGGCGCTCACAGCGAAGATGGCTGAGACGATCGACGAGATCTCCGGAGGCCGCTACGTCCTGGGAATCGGCGCCGGCAACACTCCCGACTCCGACTACGAGGCATTCGGGTTTCCCACCGACCACAGATACTCCAGGTTCGCCGAGGCGATCCAGATCATCCACGGATTCCTGAAAGACGGGGAGGTCGACTTCGAGGGCGAGTACTACACCGCGAAACAGGCCGAGATGGTCCTCCGCGGCCCCCGGCACCAGGGACCGCCGATCAACATCGCCGCCGGTGGCCCCAAAATGCTGCGCCTCGCTGCTCGTTACGGCGACGCCTGGAACTGGTGGGGTGGAAACGAGACGGTGGAAGAGGCACACACCCGGCTTCGTCCCCTAATTGAACAGCTTGACGAGGCATGCGAGGAATTCGACCGGGATCCGGAGACGCTGGAACGGACTCTCGATCTCTACACCGTGGTCCCCGAAGCCTTCCACCAGCGGGCCATCGACTCCGACTTTCCTGTGGAGAAGGCCGTCACCGGCAGCAATGAGGCGATCGCCGGGTATCTGCTCGGCATTGCCGAGCTGGGGGTCGCCGAGATCAGATGCGATGTGTGGCCGAAGAGGCCCGAGGCGATAGAGGCGATGAAGCCGGTTGTCGAGGCGGTCCACCACGGCTAAGAGACACCAGCCAAAGGCCGATTACCGTCCCAGCAAGTCAGCGACCAGGAGACGGACATGGCCGGAATGTGGGTCGTCCACATCGATGTGAAGGACGACGACAGGTACGCAGAGTACATCAAGGGCTCGACCGAGGTGGCCAAGCAGTACGGCGGTGAATTCATCGCCCGGGGAGGGCGCTATGCGCACAAGGAGGGCCGGGAATATCCCCGTAATGTCCTGGTCCGCTATCCCACCTACGAACAGGCAGTCCAGGCATACGAATCGGACGAGTATCAGGCGATCGTGGACATCGCCAAGGAGTCTTCAGATCGCATGCTGACAATCGTCGAGGTGGACGACTGATACAACGGGTAGATTCTTGGGTATAGGAGGACACTTAATGCTCAAGAACCCACCCGAGGGCTACCACACTCTCACCCCGCAGACGATCGTCGAGGACGCACATGCGACGATCGACTTCCTGGTCGACGTCTTCGGAGCGGACGTCAAAGAGATCTACGAAGACGACGGATTCGTCCACCACGCGGAGTTGTTCATCAGCGACTCGATCGTGATGGTGGCTTCGGCCAGTGAGGACTTCCCGGCCTTCCCATTCATCATGAACGTCTACGTAGAAGACGTCGACACCACCTTCGCCAGCGCGGTGGAGCATGGCGCCACCCCCCTGCGAGAGCCGACGGACCAGTTCTACGGGGACCGGACCGGAGGAGTCCTCGACAGCCAGGGCAATCAGTGGTGGATCTCCACCCACATCGAGGACGTCTCAGAAGAAGAGATCCGACGCCGGATGGCGGAAATGAGCGGTTGACAATCCACATCTTCCATCTCGCCGAGCCCGCCGATTGGGCACGTAGCACCGACACCTACAGCCCTCCGAGTGTCGACGAGGAGGGTTTCGTTCATTGCTCGACCGCCGACCAGCTTCCCGTCGTCGCCAGGGAGAGGTACCTCGACCACAACAGGCTGATTCTGCTCACGATCGATCCCGACCAACTGGACCTCGAGGCTCTCGTCTACGAGGACCTGTACGGCGAGGGCGAGGAGTTCCCTCACGTCTATGGGCCGCTCCCCACCTCGGCGGTGGTCAGCACCGGCCCCTACCTGGCACATCTCGAAGAAGGCATGTGGCGGGACACCCGCTTCAACAGGGACTGGATGGATCGCATGCTTCATCCCGATTTCGCCGAGGTCGGCATGTCAGGCAGCACTTACACGAGGGAGGGGATAATCGAAGCATCCCGGCCCAGACAGTGCGAGGCCCACCTGCCTCTCGAGGACTACCGCCTGGAGCTGATCGACGAAGACGTGGCCATGCCACGCTATGTCAGCCACGACACGACCGATGGTGTCGAGCGCCGCGCCCACCGCACTTCGCTCTGGGTGAACACGAATGAGGGTTGGCGACTCCGCTTCCACCAAGGGACCCCGCTGCCCTGAGTCCCCCTGTCTCAGAAAACTAGAACCAACGCACCGATCGCGGAGAGAAGAAGGACCGCGAGCAGGAACTCCCGCTGGGGGATGCGGTGGTAGATCTGGCGGCCGATCACCACCCCGAACAGGATCCCTGGAACCAGGGCGAGGTTCCACAGCAGGCTGTCAACGGTAAAGAAGACTCCGCCGTCGGACCAGATGCCAAGGGCGAGATAGAAGGGGATCTTCGCCAGGTTCACCACGAAGTAGAGCCACGCCGCAGTCCCCAACAACTCGCTCTTGGGAAGCCGCAGGGCGGCCAGGTAGGTGTTGATTACCGGTCCGGCCGCATTGGCGACGAATGTGGTGAAGCCGCCGCCGGCGCCGAACCCGACGATGGCCACCCGCCCCAGATTCGGGGTCGCCTCTCGAAACATCTGCCAGATCTGGAGAAGAACGATGGCGAGGAGGATGATCCCGATCGACCGCTCCAGCTGCTCCGTGGCGGCGCCTACCACCACGAAGAATCCGATGCCGAGCAGGAAACCGGCACCGATCGATGGCGTGAGACCACGCAGGAGATCCCAGCGGGCAAATCTGCGGTACCAGTAGATGGCGAACAGGTCGGCGAAGATTAGAAGAGGGAGCGTGGCGCCAGGGATCAGCCGACCATCGACGACGAGGGCGATCAGGGGGACCGCAGCCAGGGAGACACCGGGCAAACCGGTTTTGGAAAGTCCGACGATGAAAGCCGCGATTCCTCCGGCAACGAGACCGCCTGCGGTGAACACGGTCGGCGACGGTAGCGCTCGACCCCCTACCTCAGCGCGGTCGCGTGCGGGACCGCTATCAGCCCTGGTCGTTCAGGAAACCGAAGAAGATGCGGTTCCACTCCTCGGCGTGGTCGACATGGGGTCCGTGTCCAGCGCCTTCGATCATCTCGAAGCGAACGTCACCACCTGCGTTCTGGTACTCCTCGAGCACGGAGCGGATCTGGGCGACCATCGGCTGAGGTGGCACTACTTCGGGGCCGGGCCATCCGGGAACAACGCCCATCTGACCGAGGGTCGCCAGATCCCAAACAGAGTTGTCGGAGATGATGACGTCGGCGGTGCCGTGGGTCCACAGGATTGGCGGCTTGGGGTCGATGTCGACGATGTCAGACCAGTTGCAGTACTTCCCGGAGAGGGCGTTGAGAATGCCCCGTGTTCCGGGCGCGACTCCGGGCCAGTTGTCGGATTGAGTCAGGTCTCCCGGATAACCGTCGGCGCCCGTGACCGACTTCAGTACCTCGTCGACCAGCAGGTCCTCGCGGTCGGTCGGTTCGCGATGATCGGTGGACCAATAGGCGCTGTTGATGACATTGCGCGGGGACACCTGAGACTCGTCGGAGCGATCATTGTTGGCGATGCGCTCAGCGACCTCCGGGTTACCGGTACCCCCACCCGATCCGGCCCAGTCGTCGAAGGTCGGGGTCCCCTCCACATCCTTGGTTCCTCCGAAACCGTACGGGGAGACGGGATCGATCAGTGTGATCGAGGCCACCCGCTCGGGTCGGTCCATCGCGTAGTGGGCCACGGCGGCACCGCCGGTCGACCAGCCCACGAGATGGAGCGGCTCTTCCACTCCCAGCGCCTCGACCAGGCTGTGGGCGTCGTCGGCCCAGTCACGCAGACCCCTCGTTGCATCGATGGGCAGTGGCTCGGTATCGCCGAAACCCCTCATGTCGGGGGCGATGAACCGGTAACCGTCCGGGGCCACCTCCATTACGTGCTCATAGAACCGACCGGTGGCGAGGTTTCCATGGATCATCAAAACCGGAACGCCATTCGCGGGACCGGACTCGATATAGGCGATGTGCAGCCGATCGGTGCTCAGGTATTTCTTGGGATCCGAGATGATGTACTCCTTCTTTCGGAAGGAGGCAACCTACCGCCCGGGTTTGCCTCAGGCCATCTCGGCGATCCCGATCGCCGCCACCACGAGGACGATGGCGATGATGAGACCGATACGCACAGTGCGGTTGGCCATCTCAGGATGACCCTTTCGAGCCTTGCCGACGAAGGCATGGAGGACACCCAGGGCGGCGAGGCCGAGAATGGGGTGCAGCCATCCCTGCATGAAGTCGAGACTCCAACCGGATTCGGCGAGCCAGATGACGAGTCCCAGGGCGACCTGGATATCCACCGTCACCGCGGTGACCCGGTAGACGGTCTCAGCGGTGGAGTCCATCATTGCGTTACGGAAGGCAAAGAAGAGCGACACGACGACCGCAATCAGAACGACGTACTGCCACCACATGTGGGCACTGATGAAGAACTCAGTCATGGGTCCACGGTATCCGAGACGCGCACCGGATCTCCAATCGAACTAACCCCTGAGATCACGCCGTTCGAACAACGGGACCGAGACCGCCACGAGGACGACGAAGACCGTTGCCAGGACTACGGCGTCGCCCCAGGCCATGCCGTTGCTGAGCGGATCGCTTCCCAGGAAGTACTCGAAGGGCGAGATGACCGCCCAGCCCTCGAACGCCTCTGACAGCGGGAAGAACGACCAGACGAAGTAGGCCACAACAGCGACTGCTGCCGAGACGGCCGAGGCGAGTCTGACCCGGCCGGTGGCGGCGCCAACGGCGAGGGCGATGCCCCCGAAGACGAGGGCCATCAGCACCAGGAGAGCAGATGTAGCGGCCACTCCTCGAACGGTCACGTCGATGCCACTGAGGAGCACGCCGCCTGCTGTCCCCAGGAAGGTGGCGACTCCGAACGCGATGGCGTAGAGCACCATGGCGATCGTCTTCTCCATGACGACCTCCGACCGTGACACCGGATTGCTGAGAAGCAGCCCCATGGTGT
The DNA here is from genome assembly GCA_046537785.1 of Actinomycetota bacterium. Lineage (GTDB taxonomy): Bacteria > Actinomycetota > Acidimicrobiia > Spongiisociales > ZC4RG35 > JANQRA01. The sequence continues at coordinate 8,439 of JBKHKD010000022.1, read as the reverse complement.
GCTTCTCCTCTTCGCCGGCGAGCGCCCGGGCGCCCATGACGACGGTTAGGACGATGCCCGCGATCGGTCCGGTCAGAGCAAACAGCTCCGCCTGGAGGAAGCCGGTGGCGGTGGACATGTCCGCACCGCCGATCATGGCGATGAGGGCATCGGGGAAGTCGGAGAAGAAGTCGACGATGTCAGCGGGCACCAACGAATACAACGGTCCCATCATCAACCCCATGGAGAACATGATCGCCGAGGTGATCACGAGCACTCCCTGGAACTCCGAGGTGGTCTTGATGGAGATGCGGGACACCCGAGCCGACCCGGCGAGACGCTCCATCATCTTTTGTGTTCGCGGATGCGCCCTGAGCCGGTCGTACACTGTCATTCCGGCACTCTTCTCTTTGAGGTCACGACGGTTGATGCCCGCGTAGGCGAAAACAAAGAAGACGATGCTCAGACCGGCGAGCACCGACAGGTGCCCCCAATCGGCGCCGTTGATCACGGGCTGACTCGAGCTGTAGTAGTGCCAGGGAAAGGCCTGTCCCACCCGTTCGAGACCTTCGATGAGGGGGAACAGGGAGGCGGCGAGATAGCCGACGACCATCAGGGCAACGGCGGCTCCCGAAGCCGCACCCCGGTTCCCGCTCCATGACCCGATGGCGAGTGCCAGGAATCCATAGACCAGGGCGTTGAGGAACAGTGCCAGGATCAGTTCCGGCACATGCAGGCCGGTGAGGTCGATATCCAGCCACAGCGGCGAGAGGACTCCCCAACCCCAGAGGATCAGGGCACCGAGCCCGGTAACGGCCACCATGGAGAGCGCCTTGGAAAGGACCACGCCGTGTCTGCTGACGGGGTTGCCGAGCAAGAGGCTCATCGTGCCGTCCTGCTCCTCGCCGGCGATGGCGGCTGCTCCCATGCTGACCGCGAGACCGGCCAGGACGAAGGCTCCCATGAAGTCGTACATGGCCCCAAAGGCGAGACCGGCCACGCCGCCCTCGGCGGGGACCCCCATGAGCTCCAGGATCGCCTGGGGGAGCTGCTGGTAGAAGCTGATGTCGATGTCGCGGTAGACGGCCATGCCGAACACGAGCAGGACTCCAAGACTCATCGCCCCGATGACCATGCCGAGGGTGCGGTCCCGGACGGTCTTGGAGAAAACGTTGGCGAGCATCAGACCGCGATGCCTTCCCGGTAGTACTCGAGGAAGATCTCTTCGAGGTCCGCCTCGTGGGTGTTGACGTCGACGAGCGTGTAGTGCTGCGTGGCAGTGCGCAGCAGGGCGTCCATCTTCCCGTCGAACGACAGGGTGACATGGTGGTCGGTCGCCTTGACCTCACGCACCCCCGGGACGCTCTCGAACAGCGAAGCCCGCGCCGGCGAGTCGAAGTGGAGCTCCACGGTGCGGATGGCCTTGGAGCGGAGATCATCGACGGACTCGACGTCGACGAGGTGTCCGTTGCGGATGATGCCAACCCGATCGGCGACGCGCTGCACTTCTGACAGCGTGTGGCTGGAGAGGAAGACGCTCCGGCCTTCCGCGGCCACTTCCCGCATCATCGCCTGGAACTCCCTCTGGACTAGCGGGTCGAGACCCGTGCTCGGCTCGTCCATGATGATCAGCTGCGGTTTACTCATGAAGGTGAGGATGAGACCCACTTTCTGTCGGTTGCCCGATGAGAGATCACCGACCTTCTTGCCGAGATCGGCCTGGAGACGGTCGCTCAGCTCGTCCACGTAGGCGCGGTCGACCCCGCCGCGTAGGTTGGCGAAGTAGGTGATCATGTCCTTCCCCGTCAGGTCGGGGTACATAGATAGGTCCGATGGCAGATAACCGATGTGCCGACGGATCTCGACAGAATCTTCATGGGAGTCGAGCCCGAGGACCGTGGCCTTTCCCGACGTCGGGTGGATGAGGTCGAGGACCGAGCGGATCATGGTGGTTTTGCCGGCCCCGTTGGGGCCGAGGAAGCCGAAGACTTCTCCCATCGTCACCTCGAGGTCGAGGTCGACGAGTGCCCTCACGTCCCCGTAATGCTTGGTCAGACCCTCGGTGAGGATCGCGGCATTGGTCATTCTTCTCTCTCTTTCTCGAGTTCCTGGGTTAGTTCGTCCATCAGTGAGGGCCATCGGTCGAGCAGGAACCGGGCGATGAGCCCCATGTCGGTTACCCGATCCGGTCGCGTCTCGGGGATGAGATCGGAGGCGGCTTCCGACAACTCCATCATCCTCCTGATGTGCTCGGGCTCGGACATCATTACGCCGATCCAGACGTCGGGCTTGAGCTGGTAGTAGGTAACCCGGTCGCCGGGGAACGTGATCCGCTCGACGAACTGAATCCTCTCCAACACCCTGATCTGGGTCGACACGGTTCCAACACTCACCTCGAGTGCCTCGACGAGCTCGCTAGACGACTGGTGGGGTGGCTCACAGATCATGAGCCAGCCGAGAATTCGGCCGGCCGCACGACCACCGGTGGTCGACTCCCACCATCTTCCCATCAGCTCGATGAACTCGTGTTGTTCTGGGCTTGGGCTCTGTGATTTCAAACAGTTCAGTATCTACTGAAATCTCTGAAATGTCAACTCCTCGACGGAAATCACGACAAATCAACCCCCGGTCCCGGAAACATCCTCGAAGTCAGCGTGGTTTACTGCCCGCAGCCATCACCGACAAGGGAGGAGCACACGCATGGCCACCACCGAGACGTCGCGGACAGCGAGTGGCGGGGGCGGGCTCGACGGGTACTTCCGGATAACCGAGAGAGGGTCGTCAGTAGGCCAGGAGGTCCGCGCCGGCGTGACCACGTTCCTGGCGATGGCCTACATCATCTTCGTCAACCCCGCGATTCTGTCTACCGCCATCGATTTCGATGGGGCATTCCCCCAACTGTTGACCGTCACCGCCCTGGCGGCCGCGGCAGGGACCCTAATCATGGCGCTGTGGGCCAACCTCCCATTCGCCCTCGCCCCGGGGATGGGTCTCAACGCCTACTTCACCTTCACGGTGGTCCTGGGGTTGGGAATCGAGTGGCAGACGGCACTCGGCGCGGTGTTCATCTCGGGCATCCTGTTCCTGATCGTGGCGCTCACCGGTCTGCGGGAGTACGTGCTCAACTCGATTCCGCTCCATCTCAAGCACGCCATCACCGCCGGCATCGGCGCGTTCCTGGCCATCATCGGGTTCGTGGGAGCCGGGTTCATCCAGGACAACCCCGACACCTTCGTCTCGGTTGGCGACTTCACCACTCCACTGCCCTGGATCGCCCTGGGCGGTCTTGTGATCACTGGCGCCTTGCTCGCCCGGAGAATCAAAGGAGCCATCCTCATCGGCATCCTGCTCACCACCATCTTCGTGATCGTGGTCGGCACCGACGCCTACAACTACGGCGGCGACGCTCTCGAGTCGTTCGCTGGCTTCGATGCCGGGTTCTTCGGCTTCACCGCCCCAACCGACCTCTTCTTCGCCATGGATCTGGGCGCTGCCCTGGGTCTTGGCGTCGTGAGCGTGGTGTTCACGTTCCTGTTCGTCGATTTCTTCGACACGGCGGGGACCCTCATCGGTCTCACGGAGAAGGCCGGGATGCTCGACGACGAGGGCAACATCGAGGCGCCCAAGGCGGCCTTCGCCGCTGACGGCACCGCCACCGCCATCGGTGCGGCACTGGGTACCTCCAGCACCACCACCTACATCGAGTCGGCCGCTGGTGTCGAGGAAGGGGGCAAGACCGGACTCACCGGACTGGTGGTCGCCGGATTGTTCCTCCTGGCGATGTTCGCCTCGCCGCTGGCGCAGGCGATTCCGACCGTGGCCACCTCGGCAGCCCTCATCATCATCGGCGCCATGATGATGACCGGAGCCGTCAAGATCGATTGGTCCGACTATTCCAAGTCGGTTCCGGCCTTCCTCGCCATCGTGGGAATGCCGTTCACCTACTCGATCACCTTCGGCATCAGCCTCGCCCTCGTGGCCCACACGGTCCTGATGGCGATCACCGGCAGGATCAAGGAGATCCACCCCGTCCTGTGGGTGCTGTCGATCCTCATCGTGGCCCTAGAAGCCGGCTGGATCGACCAGTTGTTCGGCTAGGCCCGTCTCACCAGACCCGCTAGCTGGCGGGCGGAGTCGGAAGGGAGACCCGCTAATCCGGGTCTCCCTTCTTCTTGGTGCACTTGGTCACACCAGCGCCCGCACCACCCAGTAGACGGTCATGCCGAGCACCAACGTCAGTATGTGGTTGCGCGTCTTGTAGGTGGTCGCTCCCCCAACTGCCAGAGCCGACACCTCGGGAATCCCGATCGCTACCGATCCCGAATCATCGATGAGAAGGGTGATGACCAGTGCGCCGAGCACAGCGGGGGCGACGAACTCGAGGGCGAGCCGAATGTTGTCCGGTATCCGCCTCCTCGCCAGGGCGAGAATGAAGATAGAGCGGCTCAGGTAGGTGCCGACGCCGGCAACCACGGTGGAAAGGAAGGTGATCATCGCCGCATCCTCTCTGCGATCGTTCCCGCGATGATCCCGACCAGGCCCCCGACGAGGAGACCGGACCTGTTGGGGAGACCGGCGAACATATAGGCGACACCCGCTCCGACAAGGGCGGCCACAACCTTGGACGACCGGTCGATACCGAGGACGATCAGACCGATGAAGAGGAGCGGCACCGCAAAGGCAAGATTCCACTCCTCGGGAATCACCGGGCCGATGGCGAGACCCAAGGCGGTGGTGATCTGCCACAGGGTCCAGAAGGTCATCCCGGCCGCGAGGTAGTACCTGCGGAAAGTCTCGGGCTCAGTGTCGGTCTCCAGGCTGACGAGGGCGAACATCTGGTCGATGAGGAAGTAGGGGCCGAGCCAGCGGAACCATGCCGGTTGCTTCTGATAGGTGGGGGCGAGGGCGGCCGAGTACATGAGGTGACGGGCGTTGACGACCAGTGCCGCCGTGGTGGCCGCCACGGCAGCGGCTCCCGAGCCCAGGAGCGACACCAGGGTGAGCTGGGCCGCCCCGCCAAATATCAGCCACGACCCCGACCAGCCGGCAAGCGGGTTGATCCCGCCCTCCACGATCGCCAGCCCGATGACCAGGGCGAACGGCACCGCAGGAACGAACAAGGGCAGGGCGTCGGTGATACCCCTTTTGACGGTGGCGCGGTCCACGGACATGAGCGGGGCACCTTAGCGTAATGAGCAACCATGTAAACACCCATTACGGCACCCCGGCTACTCGTAGTGCTCGAAGAGTTGGCTCAGCTCCCGACGTCGGCCTTCACGGCTTCAAGGGCGATGTCCACCATCTCGTTGAAGGAGGTCTGCCGCTCCTCCGATGAGGTTGCCTCACCGGTACGGACGTGGTCGGACACGGTGCAGATGGTGAGGGCGCGGGCGCCGTGCTCCGCCGCCACGCCGTAGAGGCCCGCCGCCTCCATCTCTACCGCCAGCACACCCATGGCCTCCATCCGGTTGAAGGCCTCTGGGTCCGGGTTGTAGAAGAGATCGGCGGAGTGGACGTTGCCCACCTTCACGTCGATCCCCTTCGCGCTAGCCGCATCGGCGGCGGCCCTCAGGAGCCAGAAGTCGGCAACCGCGGCGAAATCGAGGCCGCCGTAGCGGGTCCTGTTGACCAGCGAATCGGTGCAGGCTCCAATGGCAAGGATCACGTCGCGCACCTCGACACTCTGGGTCACCGCCCCGCAGGAGCCGACCCTGATGAGACGCTCCACGCCGTACTCGTTGACCAGCTCGGTGGCGTAGATCGACGCCGAGGGGATGCCCATTCCAGTCCCCATGACCGACACGGGGACGCCCTGATAGGAGCCCGTGTAGCCCAGCATGTTGCGGACTTCGTTCACCTGGCTGACGTCGTCGAGGAAGTTGTCGGCGATGTGCTTGGCCCGCAGCGGATCCCCGGGCAGAAGGATCGAGGGGGCGAAGTCTCCGGGGGAGGCTGAGATGTGTGGGGTGGGCATGTCTGGATCTACTCCTGTGTTTCGCGGTAGACGCCAACCTATTCGACCGGAAGCACGGACCACCAACCCGGCGTTAACGTCGCCAAATCATTATGTACGAGGAGACCGATCGGAATGTCGTGGCGGATCTGCTGCGTCAGGCGAGCGAGACCACGCTGCCCGGTCACATGGGGCTGGAGCTGATCGAGATCGGTGAGGACTCGGCGCGAATGCGCTGTGAGGTCAAGCCCTTCCACCTCGCCCCGAACGGATATCTGCATGCCGGAGCGGTGATCACCCTCGCCGACACCGCAGCCGGTTTCGGGTGTGTCGGCAACTTTCCCGACGGCGCGACCGGGTTCACCACCATTGAGTTGAAGTCGAACTTCACCGGCACATTGCTGGAAGGTGCCATGATGGCCGAGGCCTGGATGATCCACGGGGGTCGCACCACCCAGGTGTGGGACGTCGAGGTCAGTGCCGAGGAGACGGGCAAGAAACTGGCCTACTTCCGGGCCACCCAGATGATCCTCTACCCACGGGACTGATCTGCTCAGCTCGTTTGCGAAACACGTCTCTGATCTCCCGTTTCGGTCAGCCCTCGTCGAGCTCGGTCCAGTCCTCCCATTCAGGTAGTTCGGCTCGATCGGGGGTTTCGACCACCAGGTCGTCTGTCTCGGAGATGTCGTCGACAAAGGTGATGCCCGTGATGAGAGCGTCCTCGGAGTCGTCGACGTCGAGAGTCACATAGCCGGACCAATCGAAGCGATCTCCTTCGAAGTCGAAGACCCATAGCGCGACGATCGGCTCCGAACCGCGGTCTCCACGGGTGGCGAGGAGATTGGAGTTCCGCAAGAACAGATCGTTGAGACCGTCCACCACCGTCTCACGCGAAGTCGCGCCGAGGAAGTCGGACTGGGCGTCGGAAGCCATGAGATCGCTGAGACCATCCAGATCGCGCCCGTTGACCATGTCGACGAATTCGTCCAGCAAATTGTCTAACCCCGCGTTGTCGATAAGCCGGGCCTCGTCGCCGGGATCGCCGTCGTCCAGAGGCTCAGTCTCGGCCGCCTCATCGCGAACATCGACCTGGTCGGTGTCATAGTCGATGGCCTGCTCCGTCTCAGGGGTTGTCGAGTGCTGTTCTTCGTCCATGTCGTAATCAGCTTCGCGCATCTCGATACCTTTCAGACTCCCTGGTCAGTGATTCCGCAGCGTTGGGTGGTCGGGCTTGGCCACGAGTCGACCCCCATGGCGCTCCAGGATCGTCTGCACGTCTTCGGGATGGCCATGCTGATCGACGACCACCATCACTTCCCCCTCTTGGAGCCGGACCCGCTCCCAGTCCCACATGTCCGCCTCGACAGGCTCCTCTGACTTGAGGCCGAGGTAGGCTCCCCAGAAGCCTCCTGCCAGCGCACCGGTTGCAGCTCCAGCAGCCAGAATGCCGCCTACTCCCAGGGTTCCTATCCCGGGGACTATGAGCGCAAGCACGGTCATGCCTGCGATGGCACCTATTGGTGCACCCACGGCGACACCGAATTCCAGCTTGTGCGTCACCTCCTCTTCGAGGTTCGCTTCGAACACGACGTCGCCAGGCTCGTGCATGGCCACCCCGAGATGCTCGTCCGCCAATCCCGAGCGCCGCAGATCTTCGACAGCTGCCTCGGCCTCGGAACGATGTGCGAATACCGCTCCTATCGCCGGAGTGTGAACTTCCTCGGCACTTCCAGGTCTTGTTGTGTGCTCCGTGTCATCCATCAGGTGCCAATCCGTCGATGAAGGTCGACGGCCATCCATGCAGTCGGGGCGAGAATGGCAGTCATCTGGTCGAGTTCGAGGTCCTCGACTCTTTCCCTTATCTCGTCACGACCGATGTGAGCGCAGTCGCCAACCCGTGAGGTGAGCTCACAGACCCTAATGTGACTTTGAGCCACCTGGTAGACCATCTCGCGGAGAGTTCCCCGGTCAAGGGCCTCAAGTGACTTCTGGACTTCCTGAGGTGTAGTGCCGGTCATGGGACACTCCTTTCACTCCCTCGAGCATCGGTCCATCCGAAAAACGATGCCAGAGGCTTACGTCCCCTATCGACCGGGTGATCGGACGTCGGAACGTTGCGGCTTCCGACCAGGCGGTCCTGGCTGATGGCGACACAGTGTGGGAACTTTGGCCCTATTGAAAAACGAGTCTCCTCAATAGGTTCGCAAGCAGGAGGTGTGAAGATGAGTTGTTGCTCACACTGGCACCACGGACCATGGTGCGGCCCCCCACGTTGGTGGTACGAACAAACCGCGATTGGTCCCCCACTGCCGAGACGGCGACGAGACCGCCAAGAACTCGAGGATCATTTGGCGTATCTGGAAGAGGAGCTGAGGAGGGTCAGAGAGGAGTTGGCCGAAACCAAGGCGGCCGGCTGAGGGCCTGATCCAGCCTCGTTGAGACATCATCGCCTGTCACGTCAACAACGTCGATGCGAGAAGTACGGCGAGTCCAACACCGAACGCCAC